>JBBDRI010000031.1:0-33593 GCA_040905545.1 Gemmatimonadota bacterium
ACGGGCAGCACGGGACCATCTCCTTCGTTGGCGCCCCTCACCGTAGCTTTCGCTACGGTGTCGGGGTGCCGCCTCGGATCCGGCACCCGTGGTGCTCGTAACGCGGCTCGCCCCATTACCCGGATACGCTCCTAGGCACCGGCGGATGCCAGAACCACTGCCCTACCCCTCGCCTCCTCCCTTCACGTGCTCGTCCATCCACTGAATCATGCGGGCCCACATGTCCAGCTTGTTCTCCATGGCCCGGGGGGTGTGGGACTCGTAGGGGTACTCGTAGAGCACCGCTTCCTTCCCCAGGATGGTGAGAGCACTGATCAACCGGCGGGACTGGAGGGGGAAGGTACCCGTGTTGTTGTCGTCCCCACCGTGGTAGAGCAATAGGGGAGTGTTGATCTGATGAGCCCGGAAGAACGGACTCATCTCGATGTAGGTGTTGGGGGCCTCCCATATGTTGCGCCGCTCCGCCTGGAAGCCGTCAGGCGTGAGGGATCGATTGTAGGCCCCATCCCCGGCAATGCCGGCCTTGAAATAGGGAGCGTTGGCCAGGAGGTTCGCGGTGGCGAAGGCGCCGTAGCTATGCCCCCCGTGGCCCATCCGATCTACGTCCACCATGCCTCCCAGGCCATCCACCGCCCGTATAGCCGCGTACATGGCATCCACCAAGCTGGCGATATACGTGTCGTTGTAGTTCTCACCTACAATGGGAATATCCGGATCCACCAGGGCGTAACCCGCGGCCAGCCAGATGTCGGACCAGCGAAGCCAACTCATCTGGTTGAAAGCGTTCACGTTCCGGGCACGGATGGCGGCCCGCTCATACTGCTCCGGCCGTTCGTACTCCCTGGGGTAGGTCCAGAAGAGGGCAGGCACCGGTGGATCCCCCTCCTGCCATCCCACGGGCATGCTCACCCGCCCCTGCACCTCCAGACCATCCCGGCGTGTGAACGAAAAGTCCCGTCGCTGGACGGCGGTGATCTCCGGGAAAGGGTCCACGTTGGCGGTGAGGTTGGGACCCCAGCCTCCGCTCTCCCACAGGTAGCTGTCAGGCACTTCCCGCATGGACTCCCGCCTCACCACCATGCGGCGGAAGTCGCTGTCCAGGGGCACCAGAGGCTGTTCGAACCGCTCCTTCGACCCCTGGAACACCCTGGTGCCGGCGCCGTCGGAGAGAGCTATTCGATCTACGAAGGGGGTGGGACGAAAATCCTCGGCATACCCGGGACCGGAAGTGAACGTGGCGCTGCCGTCCGAGTTGATGGCTGCGTACGAAAGCCCATTCCCCGTGTGATGGGCAAAGAGCTCCCCGGGTAGCTCCGTGGGATCGTCGGTGGTCTGGAATCCCCGGAGGAGCCGGCGAGGAGCCGGAGACCCGGCGCCTTCCAGATCCAGACCGGCCCTGCCACGGGCCTCGCCCAGGCGCCAATGGGCCAGCGCCGACTCGCTTCCTTTCATCACCGTGGCAAGAGCGTGGCCGCCATCCAAGGAGTACACGAGGCCGGAGATGGGATCTTCGCTCTCCCCAACCAGCTGGGCTTCCTCCATCTGGAAGGGGGCGGGAAGCAGGTTGATGCGATACGGGCGGGATGCCTGAGATGTTCCTTCTTCCCCGTTGGGTTCTCCGGCCCGGGATGAGTCCGCGGCCGTCTCAGGCGCCCGGTCCAGAAAGCTGATACCCGCGCCATCGGGCCGCCACGCGAAGTCCCGGGGGCCCTGCTCCCCTCCCGGGGGTGTCCGTCCCTCCCTGAGGGGCGCCTCCTCCAGCACCGACACCACCCGGCCTTCCCCGTTCAGAACCGCAGTGGTCCGGGGAAAACCCCGATAGGAGGTGATGTAGCTGAAGGGTGGAGTGATGAAGGTGGCCAGCACATGTTCACCGTCAGGACTCAGGGAGATGGATTCGTACATCCGGGGTTCCCCCAGCATCCGGACGTTCCCTGAGGCCAACTCCACCAGTTGGCTGGTAGTGTAGTGGCGAAACAAAGCTTCGTCATGAGCATCTTCCAGGAGGTTGGGATAGGTGGGAGATCGGGTGGGTTCCGGACGCGTCCGCCGTACCACCGGGCTGGATGGCACCGGATTTCGCTGGGGCTCTGCACCCCGTCCTGTCGGCACAAGGAGGGTGAGCAGGGTTCCCCTTGGGGTCCACTGGAGCATGGACGAGGCGCGGCTCCCCTGTCCTGACGAGCCCGTGGCCAGGGTGGCCATCGCGGGTGAGCCGCTCAGCGATCGGGTGCGTCCTGTGGCGGCATCCGCCACCCAAACCTCGGTGTGGGTAGGGAGGTGGGCCAGAAACGCCATCTGTTCGCCCTCCGGTGACCAGGTGAAGTCACTGGCGAAGCTCCCCTGGGGAAGCTCCACATCTACGAAGCTACGTCGACTCACGGAGTAGAAGCGAAAACCATCGATACCCCACGTGTCCAGGTGCCAATCCCGATCCGTACCGGGGCGGAGTTCCAACTCGGCCAGCCGATAGGTGGTTCGCGACATGAGTTCCAGGGTGGAGAGCTCATTCACATGGGGCACCAGAAAGTGATCGCCGTCCGGGCTGAGATACTCCAAAGACGCCAGATTGCGGTCGGTCTGGAGGATGCGCTGGATGCCTTCCTCCGGTTGGATATAGCCGTCGGCATCTGGATTGTGATTGACCGACTCGGTCTGGTTTGAGATGGCGTTCTGGGCCGCCAACGGAAGAGATGGGGATACCACCACCCATGTCAGGAGGGCCAGGGCCAGGAGGGGAGTCGGAAAAGCGCGGCGTAGGTGCATGTTTTCAGAGAGGGCTGGAGGGGGGGAGCCTGAGGCGAACGAGCGGTGGCAGAAGGGGCAACGAGTGGTGGGAGGACGAACAACCGATGGTGTCAGGATAGGTGTCTGGGGAGGACGGGGCCAGCCAGCTGCGATTCAAACCCTTCTCCCGCTTCCAGCGTCCAACAACAAGAGACCCGGAGCCAGAACCCCCGGGATGAGGCTGAATCCCCGGGAAGGCTCCCCTCGTAGGAAGGGTCAGCGGCCCACCTCCATCCAAGGACGAAACCCAATGATCACGCCCTCTCTTCATTCCGTTCCTGCACGGCCACATCGGCGTCGGGGCCTACTCCCCAGGCCGATCCTTCCCGGGGGCATGGCTCTGGCAACAACTCTCGTGGCAAGCTCTCTCTTTCTGGCCCCGGAGCCAGGCTCAGGTCAGATGGGCAACCAGGATTGGTGTAGCGAGAGCAGAGACCGCAACGAGGATGCTCACTGCGAGGTTCGGGAACTCACCCTGGACACCCGGGATGGTCGGCTCAGCGTGGACGTGGGCGCCAACGGTGGTATCAGGGTAGAGGGGTGGACCGGGTCGGACGTCCGGGTATCAGCTCGGGTTCAGACCCGAGCCCGGAACGAGGCAGCGGCGAGAGAGATGGCCCAGGAGGTGGAGGTCCTGGCCCGCCCCGGGTCCGTCTCTGCGGAAGGCCCCCGCACACGGGGTCGCGAATCGTGGAGTGTGAGTGTTCGCGTACAGGTCCCCATGGGCACCGAGTTGGACCTTCGCACCACGAATGGAGGCATCACCGTGGCCGATACCCATGCCGGGGTTTCGGCCCAGACCACCAACGGAGGGGTGCGCCTGAGCGGCGTGGTAGGGCCCATCGAGGCCCGCACCACCAATGGAGGAATCCGGGCTGAACTCAGCAGTCAGACACCGCTGCGTCACGATATCCGGCTCCGCACGACCAATGGGGGCATCGAATTGGCTCTGCCTGAAGGGCTGTCGGCGCGCATCGACGCCTCCACCACCAACGGAGGCATCAATACGGACTTTCCCATCACCGTCCAGGGCCGTATCGGCAGGCGGCTCACAGGCGTTTTGGGCGAGGGCGGACCCGAAATACGGGCGTCTACCACAAATGGAGGGATTCGCCTGACGCGGAACTGAGACGGTGGAAGCACTGATCCGCTGGAAATGACAGCCGGGTGAAGGCCAACCAGCTCAGGGGCGCCGGGGATCAGGGACGGAGAATCTCCCGCTCCACGCCCACGCCAGGGAAGACATCCACCCGGTTCAGCCGGATATAGGGCACGGCCACGCGGTTCCGGCGGGTATCCACAGCGATATCCGCCGGGCTGCCCGGCACCTTCTGGTAGGGCACGCCTGCATCTGCATCGCTGCGCACCACGTGCAGAGCGGAGTCCTGCTGGCTGGCCACCACCATGACTCCGTGAAGATACTCTACACCGTCAAAGCGTCCGCCGGGGGTCCGGGCCACCATCTCCACGTTCCCGGTGGTTGGTTCCCAGGCCCGAAGCGAGTCCCCGCCACTCCACGGGACCAGTATGAAGCGCCCCGTCCCCGGTTCCGGGGTAATTCCGTTGGGACTCCCCAGGATCTCTCCCTCGGCAACCACCTCGCCGCCGTCGCCCCCGACGTGCAGGCGAATCACCCGGGAACTGAAGGTATCCGTGACGTACACCGCCCCGTCCTGACCCACCACCACATCGTTCAGGAAACCCGGATCCAAGTGGGTGAGATCCACAAAGTGAAGCTGCGCCCCGGTGATCCGATGAAAGGCGTGGAGGCCGTTGGCGTCGGCCACCCAGAGTGAATCTCCGGCCAGGGCCATCCCCCGGGGATCCAGGAGGGGCCAATTCTCCTGGCCCACCGCCCACCGATACGACTCCATGCTGCCGTCCTCGGCGGCGGCTCTGGAGATAAAGCCATCGTTGGCGTCCCCGGGCTCGTTCTCGCCGAAGCTGCTGATGAAGTAGACATCTTGGTCCGGATCATACTTCACTGCTTCGGGCCCCATCAGGCCTTCCACCGCGAAGAGCCGCCCCTCGGCAGGATAGGGCCGGAAGCTCTCGCTCAGCTCTGCATCCAACCGCGCGCCCACAGCGGCTGCATCTGTAGCGTCACCGCCCGCCGACGCATCCGTGGAAGCCTGGCACGCCCCCAGCAACAACACCAAGGTCCACAACGGTCCAAACCCTTGGGCAAGACGATAGGTGCCGTCACATCCCAGAGAGCGGTGTGTCGCGACTGTCGTGAGACCTTTCATGGGGTTCTTCTCCAGCTTGGGGAGTCTACCCCAAGGATGCCTGGGGCGGGAGGAACGTTGGGGACATGCCACCCTACCGTTGGTAGAGGGCTCTCCATGCCGACTCGAACTCGTTCCCTGCCCTCCACCGGGGAAGCTCGGGAGAATTGGCCACGCGCAGGGCCACCTCGGCGAAGATTCGCATGTCCCGCTCCAGGCCCCGGAGATCCCAATGCGAGCTCACGCTATCGGAAGGCTGATGGTAGTGCTCCAGCCGGTGCGCTTGGGGATCGAAGCCCAGATCATCCACATAATCCCGGCCCGCCTGCAGATAGATGGCGGGAACCCCCGCCTTGGCGAAGTTGAGTTGGTCAGAGCGATAGAAACTTCCGGCCTCGGGGTTGGGGTCTCCCTCCGGACGCAGGCCATGGTCCGTCACCACCTCGCTGAATAGCTCACCCAGGGTGTTCATCTCCAGCCCGATGGCCGCCACATCGTGGGTCAGACCGTAGGGCTGGGGGGCGTCGATGTTGAAGTTGGCCACCATGCCGGCTCGGGGTACGGGAGGACTCTCCACGAACTGGCCACTTCCCAACAGCCCTCCCTCCTCCGCCGTGACGGACACAAAGAGGATGGACCTTCGAGGTTGGGTCTCCACCAGCGCTTCGGCCACACCCATCATGGCGGCCACCCCCAGCGCGTTGTCCAGGGCCCCGTTGAAGACCTTGTCTTCTCCAGGCAGGTCGGGGTTCATGCCCATGTGATCGTGGTGGGAGGTGAAAACCACGTACTCCTGGGCCAGTTCAGGATCACTTCCCCGGATCATCCCCGCCACATTCGGCGCCTGGACTCTCTCGAAGTCCGTCTCGATGCGCGCGGTGAGGCGGAACCCGGTGTCCACCGGCCGAAAATCCCGACTGGAGGCCATGCTGAAGAGGCCGGGGATGTCAGTGCCCATGGCCGCTGCCACGGCTGCCGAGTGGGTGGAGTCCATCCAGGCGAGAAATCCCAGTCGATAGTCCCGCTGCCAGATCTGCCGCCCTCCTTCCCCACCGATGACGCTGAAGCCGTAGCTGGCCGATTCATCGGTGTGCACCACAATGGCTCCGGCGGCTCCATGCTTCTGCGCCTGCTCGAATTTGTAGGTCCAACGTCCGTAGTATGTACGGATGGGCCCCCCGAACAGGACTTCCCCGTCCTCCTCCACCCGGGGGTCATCGTTGAGGAAGAGCAGGATCTTGCCCTCCAGATTTTCCTGCTTGTAATCGTCCCATCCATACTCGGGGGCCTCTACTCCATGGCCCACGAAGACCACCGGGACATCCCCCAGTTCCACCACCGGCTCCTCCGCCGTGGACCAGTAGGTGAAATCCACCTCGGGAGTCAGGGGAAGGGCCCCTGACGGGCCCTCCAGGGAAGCAAAAGACGCACCCGAGCGCCGGGTCATTCCAACCAGTTCAATGGGCAGCTGGTAGCTGTCGTTCACGGGCTCCAGACCCATCTCCCGGTACCGCGCTTCGATGTATCTCACGGCCCGGGCCTCCCCCGGGCTGGCGGGGGCACGTCCCTCCATGGAGTCTGCCGACAGCACCCTCACATCCCTCATGAGACCTTCCGCCGTGATCACCTGAAAGGCTGAGGTGAGTTCCGGCGACAGGGCCTCGCCGGGGGTGCCGGGATCATCCGTACCGCTCTCGGAAGTACAGCCCCCTCCTGGAAGGAGGAACACGGCTAGCGCCAGAGGGACGGCGCGGCGCGGCGCGGATCGGGAGAAGCGGTAAGCTGAACTTGGCATGGAGGTGGCGCCTCGGTCTGGGTGGAGTGGTAGGCCGAATTCTGTGTAAGCCCATGGCAGGAAGCACGGCCTGGGAGCGTGCCCGTGATCATCCCCCCTGAGCGGGAATCCTCAGCCGATCACCGGTGCGGATGATGGCTGTGGTAGTGAGGCCGTTGAACCGGGCCAGCTCAGAGGCAGAAACCCCATGTCGCAAGGCGATCCCCCCCAGCGTGTCGCCCGACTGGACCCGGTACTCCGTCACGCCACCGGATGGCGCATGCACTTCCAACACACGACCCACCGCCAGCACGGACCCGGAACGGAGCCCATTCCATGCGCGGAGTTGCTCCACCGTAACCCCATAGCCCCGGGCAATGGCCCAGAGGCTCTCGCCGGAGCGCACCCGGTGTTGGATGGGGGTGGTGGTGCCGCCTCTCTGCGCACCGCCACCGGCAGGAGCCGACGCCCCACTGCCAACCCGGCTACCCGCTCCCGCTGCCGGGCCCAATGCGGACGCAACCTGAACCCGGGACCCACCCCTTCCCCGCCCCCCTACCGGCACCACCAGCCGCTGGCCGATCTGAAGACGCCGGGGATCCAGCCCGCCGTTGGCGCCCTGGAGATCCGCAAGCGGCACTCCGTATCGGCTGGCAATGTGAGACAGGGTCTCGCCTCGGGCCACCCGATGTTCCACGAAGGTGACCCACTCATTTCTGGGGATCTCCAGCAAGCGAGTGAGAAATGCAGCCCCCTCCCCCTCCGGAACCCGGATGCGGGTGGGGACACCCACCGGGGTAAACCCCCGGACCAGGTGGGGATTCAAACCCTGAATGACCACCGCGTCGGCCAGGGCGGCCCTGGCCACCACATCCAACGAGACGGCATCGGGTACCTCCACGTCGTCGAAGTGGAGGGGGGGGAGGGGCTCCACTCCGATGAAGCCGTGCCCCTCCGGGTCCCGGGCGATCCGGGCCGCCGCCAGCAGGCGCGGGACAAAGTCGCGGGTTTCCAGGGGAAAGCGGTCCCGGTGGGCCACAAACAGGCTATCTCCATCCAGGAGGCCGCTGGCCACCGCAGGCACGGAGCGGCTCAGGATGCCTCCCACCCTTCCAGGGCCGGCGTTGTAGGCCGAGAGCGCCAGAAACCAGGAGCCGAAGCGCTCATGCAATTCCGCCAGATAGTCCAGCGCCGCGGCGGTAGACGCCAATGGATCCCGGCGTTCGTCCAGGATCCCGTCCACGGTGAGTCCCATTCCTCGCGCCGTGGGACCCATGAACTGCCAGAGCCCCGTGGCTCCCACCTGGCTAACCGCTCCGGTGTTATAACCACTCTCCACGATGGGCAGGTACCGGAGGGACGGCGGCAACCCTCGTTCCTGGATGTGGAGGTCCACCAGGTGGTTGTAGCGGCCCATGCGTTCCAGGTACCGGGTGAAACTTCCCCGCCCTCGGGTCTGCCAGAAGGCAGTCCAATAGGCCACTCGAGCTTCCACCTCGGGATGGAGCGCCCAGGGCGATTCCAGAATGGCATCCGTCTCTCTGGCCCATTCCTCCCACGGGGGAGGGTCGCCTACCCCGGGATTGGGTTGTTCGTCCAGATTCGGGATCTGGATTTCGTCAGGCTCCGGGGGAGCCACGGGTTGGGGTGGGGCTGGCATACCCCCCAGACATGCTCCCAACCAGAGGAGCCCGGGGAACGCCAGACCCGCCCGCAGCCGGGTCAAGTGGCTTTCACTCCAGGCAGAATACGATCTACGGCCTGGATGAGCCGGTCCACGTTCTCGTGGGAGGCCCCACTTCCCATGAGTCCAATCCGCCAGAGGCGTCCCTTGGTGGGGCCCAATCCGCCGCCGATCTCGATGCCCTCCTCCAGAAGGAGACGCTTCCTGAGCGGCGCCTCTTCCAACCCGTCCGGCAGGAGGACCGAAGTAAGCTGGGGAAGCCGATACCCCTCCCTGGCAAAGAGGGAAAAGCCCCGGTTCGTGAGCTCCCCCTGCAGCCGGGCACCCACCTCCGCGTGACGCCGGTGGCGGGCTTCCACCCCCTCCTCCTCCACCATGACGAGTCCTTCGTGGAGGGCGTAGAACATGTTGATGGGAGCCGTATGGTGATACCGGCGCTCGCTGCCGATGTACGCAGAGATGAGTGACACGTCCAGATACCAACTCTGGACCGATCGGGTTCGGGCCGCCAGCCGGGCCATGGCCTTCTCGGAGAAGGCGATGGGCGCCAATCCAGGCGGCACACCCAGACACTTCTGGGTGCCGGAGTAGCACACATCCAACCCCAACCGATCCATCTCCACCGGAACCCCCCCCAGAGAAGTCACGGTATCCACCAGGAACAGGGTTGGCCGCTCCCGAAGGTAGGCACCCACCTCTGCCAGCGGCTGATGGACTCCCGTGGACGTCTCGGCGTGGACCAGAGCCACCACCCGGGCTGCGGGATGGGCCTCCACAGCCTCCAACACCGCTTCCGGTGAAACGATGTCGCCCCACTCGCCCTGGATCTCCACCACCTGGGCACCCATGCGCCGGGCCATCTCCACCAAGCGGGTGCCAAACACCCCGTTCACCCCGATGATGGCCGTATCCCCCGGCTCCAGCACGTTGGCCAGAGCCGCCTCCATGCCGGCGGACCCGGTTCCGGACACGGGAAACACCGTCCCGCCGGTGAGGCCGAACAGCGGTCTGAGGCGGACGCTCACATCGTCCATGAGGGCGAGGAAGTCGGGATCCAGATGACCCAGCGTAGGCAGGGCCATAGCCTGCAACACTCTTGCATGGACCGGCGAAGGACCAGGACCCAGCAGCAAGCGCTCCGGAAGAGTCTTGACCCTGAGAGAGGAGAAGGCGGCCATGAGATAACCCTTTTGCCATCGGTGGGGAGCCGGTAAGGTACGCCAGATGGGTGGCATCCCCTCCCGGCTCGGTTCTGCTGGTGGGTTCAGAGCCGGTAGTTCGGCGCTTCCCGCGTGATGGTGACATCGTGTGGGTGGGACTCCCTGAGTCCTCCCGAGGTGACCTGTACCATCTGGGCCGTGGTGCGCAGTTCCTCCAGGTCTGCGGCTCCACAGTACCCCATGCCACTGCGCAACCCCCCGATAAGCTGAAAGACCGTGTCGCCCACAGGACCCTTGTACGGGACCCGCGCTTCGATCCCCTCGGGCACCAGCTTTCTGCTGTCGCGCTGCCCCTCCTGGAAGTAGCGATCCGCCGAGCCCTCCTCCATGGCGGAAAGCGATCCCATGCCACGCACCAACTTGAAACGCCGCCCTTCCAGAAGGAAGCTCTCTCCAGGGGATTCGTCGGTGCCTGCGAACATGGAACCCATCATGACCGTGTGGGCTCCGGCTGCCAGTGCCTTCACCAGATCACCGGAGTATCGGATCCCCCCGTCGGCAATGACCGGTACCTTCCCCTCCACCCCCTCCACGGCATCCATGATGGCGGTGAGCTGAGGTACACCCACCCCGGTGACAACCCGGGTGGTGCAGATGGAGCCGGGACCCACACCCACTTTCACGGCATCGGCACCGTGTTCCACCAGAGCTGCTGCACCATCCCGACTGGCCACATTCCCTGCGATGAGTTGCACGTCGGGGAAGGCTTCCCGGGTCCGGGCCACAGCCTTGAGCACACCCTCCGAGTGGCCATGGGCCGTGTCCACCACGAGCACATCCGCCCCGGCATCCACCAGGGCTCGGGCTCGATCCAGATCCACGTTGGCAGCCCCGATGGCAGCCCCCACCCGGAGCCGCCCCCGTTCGTCCTTGCACGCATTGGGAAAGAGACGGCGTTTGGAAATATCTTTCACGGTTATGAGGCCGTGGAGGGTGCCATCTTCATCCACCACCGGAAGCTTCTCGATGCGGTGCTTGTGGAGAATCCGTTCGGCCTCAGCCAAGGTCGTGCCGCGGGGTGCAGTAACCAGATTCTCTGAGGTCATGACCCCCCGGATGGACTGATCCAGATCCTCCTCAAACTGGAGATCGCGGTTCGTGACGATCCCCACCAACCTCCCTCCCTCCTCCACAATGGGCACCCCACTGATGGAAAAGCGGGCCATGAGGGCGTGTGCCCCTCGAAGCGTCGCGTCGGGACCCAGGGTGATGGGGTTCAGGATCATCCCGCTCTCCGAGCGCTTTACCCGATCCACCTCCTGGGCCTGTCGCTCGATGGGGAGATTCTTATGGATGATACCCAGCCCACCCTCTCGGGCAATAGCAATGGCCATCCGGGACTCGGTGACCGTATCCATGGCCGCGGCCAGGAGGGGAATGGAGAGCGAGATCTTCGCCGTGAGGAGGGTCCCCACGTGGGTGTCCTGCGGATGGACGATGGAGTGTCTGGGAACCAGCAGGACATCGTCGAACGTCAGCCCCTCTCCGACGATGAGGGGTTCAGACCGAAATGGGTGGGGCATGTGCCCTCCAGGAGGAGTGGGAACGGCTACCGATGGGCGGCCTCCACGCCCCCGGCGCGGGCCACCGCACACCCGGGCGTCCTGGCCCGCGTAGCCGGTGGCGTGGCCCCGCGTAGCCGGTGGCGTGGCGGAGTCTACCGGCCCTCGCCGGAAGGTGTCAACCCCGATGGCCCGTCGTGCCCAGGGCCGTTGTCCGAAGCACGTGCACCGGTGGAATCCGACACCGGTTTCCGGGGCAGCTCACCCTCTTCTCCCAGGATCTCCCGACCAGCCTTGGCTACTGACGACAGGGCCCGGTCGGCTGCGGCGATGAGCTGGAATGCCTCCCGGAGGTTCCCGGGAGAGACGGTTCGGCTCCGGAGTCGATCTTCCAATTTCTCAGCGAACTTCTGCAATCCCGACGCCTCGGCCTGAAGATCCCGAGCATATTTCGACTCCAGGAACTCCATGAAGTCCAGCACCTGATAGAGTTGCGCCTCGGGCAGGGTCTCCAGTTTCCGGAGAACGCGCTGGCGGAGTACGTCGTGCATGGGCAAGTAGGGGAGCATGAGAAAAGTATGAGGAACCCGTCTCCGAACCTGGGATACCCCGCTACGTCGCGGAGGGTCACTCGGATTCGATGGTTTACGATGGGGAAACCAGAGGGTATCCTTTCCCATGGCCTTTCTACCGCTCAGACCCGTCCCCCTACCCGGCGCCGTCCACGCGCACAACCAAACGTGGCTGGAGGGAGTCGCTCAAGCCCTGGACGATCCCGATACCGACCGGAATGAGTTCTGCCGGGACCTCCTCACTGCCGTCTACTATCCCCATCTGGCGGCCGTCGACCCGGACACTCTCCCGCCCGCCACTCGGGTGGCGCTGGATCAGATGGACCCCCGGAATGTTACCCTGGAGCCCGAATACTACGCCGAAGTGGACCAAGAACGGTACGCCCCGGTGAAGCCACTCCTCTGGCTCTGGGAGATGTTCGACCGATCTCCCATGGGGGAGAACGTGGATCTGGGAATCCGTTTTCGGCGAATCCTGGCCGGAAAGGTCTTCAAGCGATGCGGGAAGAATTTCAAGGCATTCCCGTTCGTCCGCCTCTCCTTTGGGTACAACCTGGAAGTGGGAGACAACGTGGTCATCCATCGCCACGTCCTCCTGGACGATCGCGGAGGGATCCGCATCGGAAACGGAGCCTCCGTTTCGGACTTCGCCAACGTCTACTCCCACTCCCACAACATTGTAGACGGGCGGATCGTCTACACCCCCCAGACGGTGCTGGAAGACGGGGTGCGCGTCACCTACCATGCCACGATCCTGGCGGGTGTGAACGTGGCCGCAGGCTCCATGGTTGGGACGTCGGCTGTGGTGACGAAAAACACACTTCCCCACACCGTCCATGTGGGGGTCCCCGCTCGCCCCGTGAAGGAGAAACCGGCGGACGAACGGGCCCGGAAAGCACCCCCCACGGGAGACCCGTTGGCGGAGGGGTGAGGATCACCGGCGGACGTCTGGCCGGGCGGCAACTCCTCTCGCCAGGGGGACGGGTTCGTCCTACGGCGGAGGTTGTGCGGGATCGATGGCTCTCCTCCCTGGAAGCGGACCTCAACGGTGCACGAGTGCTGGAACTCTTCGCCGGGACCGGGGCGCTGGGGTTGGAAGCCCTGTCCCGGGGTGCTCACTCCGTTGACTTTGTGGAGTGGAATCCCTCAGCTCTTCACGCCCTGAAGGGGAACGTCACCGCCTGGCTGGAGCGTCCGTTCTCGAGGATTCTGACGGTGGAGCATGCCGCAGGGGCACCCATGCTCGAGGGGGGCCGGGGCTGGACTCTGGCTGGGAGTGGGATCACCACCTGGAGGAGTGGTACGATGAACCCCCAGCCCCGGCGAGAACCCGTGAGGCGGTGACTACCTGACGGTATTCCCCCACTTCACGCGGCCCATGGCTTCATTTTCCATCACCCGGGGACCCACCTGAGCGAACCTCAGCACGGTGACCAGGAGCAGCCCACCCACCGCATTCGTCACCGTGGCCAATGCTGCAACCCGGGCCCAGTCCATGAGGCCGAAGGGAGCGGTTCTCGTGAGGAGAGCTACGAACATCTCGGAACTCACCACCACCACATGGTGCATATGTCCGGCCGAGAGGAGAAATGCTGCCATGGAGACAGCGATGATGCGTCCCACCTCCGAGCGCGCAGCATGCACGATCCAGGTCATGAAGGTGATAGTGATCCCCGCCAGGAGACCCAGCGCAACCGCACGGCTGAGTTCTGCGGCCGGATACTGGCGTGCGACTTCTACTGCGGTGTCCTGCAGATGCGGGAATCCCACAACGATGAGGCCGGCCAGAAGAAGGGCCCCCACGAGGTTCATCAGGAATGTCACCGTCCATAGCCGGAGTAACTGCCGTACAGTCCCCGCTCCGCGGGCAAGCGCGGCGACGGGGATCAGGAAGTTCTCCGTGTAAAGCTCGCTCCGACCCATGAGGAGAGCGATGAACCCGATGGAGAATGCCAGGGCGGCCAGGATGCCCGACCCCGTGGCATCCTGAACCAAGAGGAGAGCCAGGACCCCGAGAGAGACATCCATCCCACCCAGGATCCCGGTGGTGACCAGGGCACCGGTTTTTCGACTCAGCCGCTCGATCCCCTCGTCTACCGCCTGTTGGAAAGTGCTCTGAAGCTCGACCTCTCCGGTCTCCGCTTCTTCCCCTTCGTTCCCGGGCTGCGAGGAACTCTGCGGCCCGTGGGCGGTCAGGTCGTCAGGTCCTCTACGCTGGCTCCCTGAGCAGCCCGGCCCACTGCCAGGATCCCCTTGTCGCGGGATGCGGCTGACTTGTAGCCCTGGCCCTGACCGATAATCTGCCGGTTGGCTGCGGTGAGGTTGAAACGGAACTGGCCTGACTCCGTCCGGCTCTTTTCAAATCGAGCAGGAAGGCCCGAATTCTCTTGAACGGATCTCACTCCGTTCTGGGCCGCCGCCTTGGTATTATAGCCTTGACTCGCAAGGACAACCTGCCCGTTGGAGGCTTTCAGACGGAAGCGAAACTCCCCTACCTTGTCGTTATACATCTCGAATTTCCCTGCCATCATCCATCTCCTGGGCTGTGGGTCGCGAAACATCTCCAATCGAGGTTTGGCAGCTGGCCCGATGGCGACACGCTCAGTCCTTGAGGAGGAACGTCACCTTGAGGGTGACCCGATACTCGGAGACCTTTGACCCACCCCACACTACTTTCTGCTCGGCAATCCAAGCGCCTTGGACGCCTTCCAGGTTCTTGGAAGCCCTCGCGAGTCCGGCGTGGACGGCGGCCTCGAAGCTGTCTGTGGAACTGGCGGTGATCTCGGTGACCTTGGCAACGGACATGGTTACTCCTGGATTGAGAGGGACAACGGAGAGGTCGGAGCAATTCCAAGCGAGATTGTACCGCCTCGAGATTGTACCGCCTGGAACGACTCACCTTTCAAGGGCTACCCTATCCGCCGCCGGGTGGTCCATACCCACGACGCCACCCCGACCAACCTGGGACGCCTTCTCATGGAAAGAGGCGACTACGACGGGGCAGTTCCCTCGCTCACAGAGGCCCTGCGGATCAAACAGTCGAGGCTGGGGGACCATCAAGACCATCACCCCAAACGTGAATCGGCGGAAATCCTGGCCCGTGCCTTCCCCAACGGCCACCCCATGAGCGCCCGTCCCCTGACGGGCCTGGGTGAGCTCCTCATGGGCCTGGATCGGCCCGCCGAAGCGGAACCCCTGTTCCGCCAGGCGCTGGGGATCCACCGATCCACCGGAGGCGATGAGGGCAATCTGGCCAGAGTGGACAGCCTCTTGAGCCTGGCCACCGCAAACACGGGGCGAAACCCCATTCGCTGACGCACGGAGGACCGCCCCAAAGGGTGTCGCTGGGACTCTTACTCGCCGCTCTCCTCGTACCGGTCCTTCAGCCGTGCCACCACCTCCGGGTCCGCCAGGGTGGTGAGGTCCCCCAGGGCGCGGCCCTCGGCGATGTCCCGGAGGAGTCGCCGCATGATCTTCCCCGATCGGGTCTTGGGGAGGTCGGCAGAGAAGAGCACCATCTCCGGACGGGCGATGGCCCCGATCTTCGTGGCCACGTGCGCCCGGATCTCCTCCGAGAGGGCGTCGGAAGGCTGCCGACTGTCCTTCAGGGTGACGAAGGCCGCGATGGACTGCCCTTTCAGGTCATGGGCCTTCCCCACCACGGCGGCCTCCGCCACGGCCGGGTGGTCCACCAGGGCACTCTCCACTTCCATGGTTCCGATTCGGTGGCCTGCCACGTTCAACACATCGTCCACGCGGCCCAGCACCCAGTAGAAGCCGTCCTCGTCCCGCTTGGCACCGTCGCCGGGGAAGTAGATGTCATCCCACTTGGACCAGTATGTGTCTCGGAAGCGCTCGTCGTCGCCATAGATGGTGCGGAGCATCCCTGGCCAGGGCCGGGTCACCGCCAGGTAGCCGGCGTTCACCTCGCCACCGTCCCCGGTGAGGATGGTGGCCTGGATCCCTGGGAAGGGGTGGGTGGCGCTCCCCGGGCGGGTCTCGGTGATCCCCGGAAGGGGCGTGATCATGATCCCCCCCGTCTCCGTCTGCCACCAGGTGTCCACGATGGGGCAGCGCTCTCCTCCAATGAAGCGATGGTACCAGATCCATGCTTCGGGATTGATGGGCTCGCCCACGGTGCCCAGAAGGCGAAGCTGGGATAGGTCATACTTCTCGGCCCATTCCTCTCCCCACTTCATGAAAGCCCGGATGGCCGTGGGGGCGGTATAGAACACCGTCACCCCATAGTCCTCGCACAGCTTCCAGAAACGTCCCCGGTCGGGGAAGTCCGGCGCGCCCTCATACATCATCACCGTGGCCCCATTGGCCAGGGGGCCGTAGACGATGTAGGAGTGCCCCGTCACCCATCCCACGTCGGCGGTGCACCAGTACACATCGTCTTCCTTCAGATCGAAGACCCACTTCGTGGTGGCGTAGACGTGGGTGAGGTATCCGCCGGTGGTATGGACCACCCCCTTGGGTTTCCCGGTGGTTCCCGAGGTGTAGAGAATGTAGAGCAGGTCTTCGGAGTCCATGGCTTCGGCGGGGCACTCCGGGGATGCGTCCGCCACCAGATCGTGGTACCAGAGGTCCCGGCCAGGCTTCATCACCGACTGGGTGGTGCGGGCGATGTTCCACCCCCTGGCCACCACCACCACACTCTCGATGCAGGGGCAGCGCTCCACGGCCTCATCGGCATTCCGCTTCAGGGGCACCACGTTTCCCCTCCGGTAGCCCCCGTCGGCGGTGATGAGGACCTTGGCCTGGGCATCGTTGATGCGGTCGGCCAGGGATTCCGGAGAGAAGCCCCCGAAGACCACCGAGTGGGGGGCCCCTATGCGGGCGCACGCCAGCATGGCAACGGCGGCTTCCGGGACCATGGGGAGATAGATGGCCACTCGATCTCCCTTTTCCACCCCCAGGCCCTTCAGGGCGTTGGCGAAACGGCTCACTTCCCGATGAAGATCCCAGTAGGTGTAGATCCGCTTGTCCCCCGGCTCTCCCTCCCAGATGAGGGCCGCCTTGTTCCGTCGGGGGCCGTCCAGGTGCCGGTCGAGACAGTTGTGGGCCACGTTCAACTCCCCTCCCACGAACCACTTGGCATGGGGCGGGGTCCATTCCAGAACCTGATCCCATTTCCTGAACCAATCCAGCTCCTCCGCCCAGCCGGCCCAGTAGCCTTCGGGATCCGCCTCGGCCCGGGCATAGACCTCCGGATCGCTGACATGGGCGGACCCCTTGAAAGCCTCCGACGGGGGGAAGCGCCGGTCCTCCCGAAGGAGGTCGTCCATGGCGGTGGATTCGGACGCTGGCGATGGCTGCGGGGACGAGGGTGAGGACGGCGTGGACATGGGGCTCCTGTTGGCGAAAAACGGGTCGATTCCATGGGCGAAAAGGCGCTCCTCCCGATTCCCATGAAGGTCAAGGGGAGAGTAGGACTGCACCTGTCTTGGGGCAACCTTGAAGGGGGGCCGTTCGGATAGGGAAACCGTCGATAGGGAGGCCGCGGATATGAGCATATTCCTCCCCGCGCTTTCGGCCCTTTCCTCCGTGTGCTTAATGAGAACTGTTCTTGACACTCTTTCCTGACGTCCGTTACCTTTTCGGCGTCCATTCGGCCCATTCGGCACGAGGATTGCGACCCCCATGACGTCCCCCGCCACATCATCCGACTCGGTCCTCCGGCAAGCCCTGGAGGCCAGCGGCCAGCGCTTCACCGAACAGCGAGCCGCGGTGTTCCGCTTCCTGGCAGCTACAGATTCCCATCCCACGGCGGATGAGGTGTTTCTGGCGGTGCGGTCGGAGGTTCCTGCGGTCTCCCTGGCCACGGTATACAAGAGTCTGGAGACCCTGGTGGGGTGTGGATTGGCGCAGAAGCTTACCTATGGGGACGGCTCGGCGCGGTACGATGGGCGGATGGACCCCCATCACCACGCCCGGTGCCTGCGTTGCAGCCGAATTTTCGATGTGGCAGGCCATCTACCCGAGGAGGAGATCTCCGAACTTCGGGATGGGACTGAGGGATTCAGGGTCACGGGGTATCGCCTGGAACTCACGGGATACTGCTCGGACTGCCATTCCGTGGCAGCCACGGTGGCGGCGGCGGCCAACTGACCGTCGTATCCCTCTGAGCCCCCGCCCTTCCTCAGAACCACTTGCGCCCCCCACCGGTTTTCGGGGGCGTTTCCTGTTGGGGCCACGCCTTCCTCCCGGGGCAGGCGTGGCTTCCGGCCCCTTCCAGCGTCGACCACAGGCGTTGGCCATCCCCAGGGATCGCCCGGACGTGGCCCTCCTCCTCCGGGCCGCCACCAGGGAGGGATGGCACCTGGTGCCTCGCGGAGGCGCCACCGGGATGCCGGGGGGGAACGTGGGCACCGGCATCGCCGTAGACCTTTCCACCCCCTTTCGCAGCCTCACACCTGTCGATGTGGAAACCCGCACCCTTTGGGTGGGGGCCGGGGTGGCGGGCCGGGAGGTGGAGCAGGCGGCCCGGCATGCGGGGCTCCGCTTTCCGCCCCTTCCCTCTTCCGCCCCCTGGTGCACGGTAGGTGGGATGCTGGCATGCAATGCGGCAGGAACCCGCAGCTACCGCTATGGATCCGTGCGGGAATGGGTGACCGAGGTGGAGGGCGTACTTCCCGACGGGACTCCGTTCCGATGGGCGGCGGACGGGGCGGCAAATGCTTGGGCTGCGGATGCCGGGTCGATCTACCATGTTCCGGGACTGGGCGATCTGGATCCAGGTCACATTCCCTGGCCTCGTGTCCGCAAGAACGCCTCGGGATATGAACTCCCCCGATTCCTTGAGTCGGGAAACCCACTCCACCTCCTGGTGGGGAGCGAAGGCACCCTGGCCCTCATCACGGGCGCTCGGCTGAAGCTTGCGGCGCTACCGGAGCAGCGTGCGGTGGCCGTGGTGGGGCTCCCCTCGGAGGATGCGCTCCCCCCTTCTCTGGCCTTGGCCGGGAAGGTGCAGGCCTCGGCCTGCGAGTTTTTGGGCCATCGCCTCCTGGAAATGCTGGGGATTTCACGCCCCGCAGGTGGGTGCGGCATCCCAGCAAGACCTGCGGACGCCGGCTCCGCGCCGGTGAGCGGCTTGGCCCTCCTGGCGGGCTTTCCCCCGGACCTGTGGGGGCTGGTGGTCATGGAAACGGAAGAGCCCGAGAACCTGGACATCCTCCGAGCCGAGGCCAGAGGACTGGACCTCCCCTTCCTCCTCACCTCCATCCCGGCTGAGATGGACGCCCTCTGGCACCTTCGGAAGGGCATCAGCCCCCTCATCCGGGATCGGGCGGCCGGCGGGTTCCTTTCCACGCAGTTCATCGAAGACTCGGTGGTGCCCCCGGAAAGGCTCCCCAGCTACATCCAGGGGGTGGAGGAGCTCCTGGCAGAGGAAGAAACCGATCATGTCCTCTTTGGACATGCCGGCGATGGAAATCTACATCTGAACCCCCTTCTGAATGTTCGGGAGGCGGGATGGCTGGAGCGGGCCGCCCGGCTCCTGGAAGGCACAGCTGAACTGGTCACGGGGCTGGGGGGTACGCTTTCCGGTGAGCACGGCGATGGGCAGGTGCGAGCCCCGTTTCTGCGAGCGATCTTCGGATCCCGGGCCATGGCTTCCTTCCAGCAGCTGAAGCGGGCATTCGATCCACAGGGAATCCTGAATCCAGGGGTGATCCTGCCGCTGCCAGGACAGGATCCCCTGGCGGGACTTCATGCAGGCCTCTTGTGGGAAGTTGGGGAAAGGGGAAGCTTCAAGAAGGAAGGCTTCCCGGTGTCCTCCACCTTCGGGATGTCCCCCCCCGGCGACTCAGGCCTCATGAGGCCTCTCCCACCCCCCTCGAAACCAACGGCAAAAGGCACGACGTGAGGCGCTCGACAGTCCTTTTGGTTCTGGCCCTTGCCGGGGTGGTGGGTCTCTGGCTTCCCCCGTCTGGAGTCTCGCGGCTCCCCGAAACCCCGGAGAACATCCTGGAGGCAGTGGAGCCCACGGCAGCCCAGGGCCAGACGACAATGCCCGTCGAGGACGACCCTGGAGCGCCGCCGCCGCTTCTCCCCACACGGGTTGGGATGCCCTCCCTCCTGGCGGAGATGGACCGCATCCTCCCCACCTCCAGGTGGAACTCCGCTCGGTGGGGGATCCTGGTGATCTCCGCCACCCACGGTGACACCCTGTTGGCCTTGAACCCGGCCTTCCCCCTGGCCCCGGCCTCCAACGCCAAGATCTTCACCAGCGCCGGCGCGCTGCACGCCCTGGGCCCGGACTTCCGTTTCTCCACCTTCGTCCTGGCCGATGGAGTCATCCGGGATGGGGTCCTGCTCGGGGATTTGATCCTCTACGGTACCGGCGACCCCACGGTCTCCGACCGGGGGGGTCGAGGGGGCACCAGGACACTCCAGGCTCTGGCTCGAGATCTGCGGTCCCAGGGGATTGAAGAAATCCGGGGAAGCGTGGTGGGCGATGGCACTTTTTTTGAAGGCCCATCCATCCACGAGAGCTGGAACCCCGGTGATCTCAATGACTGGTTCACAGCCCCGGTCTCAGCCCTGTCGTTCAACGAGAACGTAGCCACTGTCCGGGTAATCCCCGGGCGAAACGGCGCCCCTCCTTCCCTGCGCACCATCCCCGAAGGGGCTCCTCTGGCCGTGGACAATCGGGCTGTTACGGTGGATGGAACCCGCTCGTCGCTGCTGTTGGCGCGAGATCACCCGTCCGCACCGGTGCGGTTGGAGGGTCAGATGGGCCAGAGAGGTGGCGACGCCTGGCGGGTCCTGACGGTACCTGACCCGGCCCTTTTCGCCGCCTCAGCCCTTCGCAGAGCGCTGGAGGAGGAGGGAATAACCGTGCGCGGAGGGCCGCGATCGGTCACCACCCCAGATGCGTCCAGGGTCACGGGAACTCGCACCTGGGCACCGGGCCTGGCCCCATTGGTCCACCAATTCCCGGATACGCCGGGGGATGGTGCGGTGGGAACGGCCAGCGCCCCTCGGGTCCTGGCTGTGGTCTCCTCCCCGCCTCTGAGTGAGATTCTGGAGGTGGTGAACCGCAGGAGTCACAACCTCTTCGCCGAAGTCGTCCTTCGTACGCTGGGGCGCCTGGAGCACGGAGAGGGATCTTTTGTGGGCGGGAGCCGGGCCCTCAGCCGCATCCTGGTGGAGAAGATGGCTGTACCCGGTCACGCTATCCGGATCGTCGATGGATCCGGGCTCTCCCGGGACAATCGGAGCAGTCCGGGAGCCCTGGTCCAGGTCCTGGACCGGATGGGCCGCTCCCCCTTCCATGCGGTCTTTGCCTCCACCCTGCCCGAGGCCGGAAGTCCCACAGGTCTCCAGCGGATGTATCGCACCGAAGCGGCCGGGAACTTGAAGGCGAAAACCGGCACCATCGATAGGGTGTCCAGCCTGGCCGGCATGGTGAGATCCGGAGACGGAGAAGAACTGCTCTTTGCCATCCTGGCCAACGACGTGCCGTCTACCGCTGCGGCGAAGCGGTTGGAAGACCAACTGGGAGTCCAATTGGCCGCCTTCCGACGCCCGGCACTGACGTTCACGCCGGAGGTGCTGGCCACAGAGGCTCCCGCAGAGGCTGACGTCGAGGACGAGGAGGTGGGGGGGTCAGTCCGAATCGACTGACAGCTACCCCCCATTACCCGGAATACTTCAACGGCCTTCTAGGATCCGTTGGAATAGGTGGGGCTCCGACCCAGGGCGGAACGAAGGCGCCTTCGGAGTTCCACCTCCGACATGGTAGCCAGAGTACGTTCTGCCGTGAGCTGGCTGTTCCACCGAATTTCCTGGAGGGCGATCTCCTCGCCTTCGCCCCCCACCGCATCCGCTGGACGCACCACGAAGTGGTATCGGCCTTTATAATCCCCACCATCCTGGCCGCTCACGGATGCCACCCAGGTGCTGCCCTGCTGATCCTTGAATTCCCGCATTCTCTAGCGCTCCTAAGCCATGGGTTTGGGCTCTGCCTTGGAAAGATACTCCTGGAGTGCGTCATCATCCATGCCATTTAGCATGCCCTCGGCCTCCTCAGCACGCTCCGACGGGAGGAGGGTCTGCAGGATGGCCGTGTCTGAAGCCCGAGGAACAAACAGAATGTAGAAGGCCCCCCAGGACTCTCGTCCCAGGGTCAGATCCCAGTGGCGGCCCTGGTTGTCTACGAATCGTCGCATGGCGCCTCGACACCTCCTCAGTGGGAACTCCTCATCCCACCAAAGGTAGACATGGCCCGTTCTCCCATCCAGGGTCCGGGCTGCGAGCCCTCCCAGGGCAACTCACCCCACTACCCGGACCCGCTCCGAGACTCCCATGGCTCGCGCCGGAGTACCCTCCTCTCCCCCAGAGGTCTGGACGGATCTGGGCCTCGTCCTCCTGGCCATCATCTGGGGGTTGAATTTCATCGTGGTGAAGGTAGCGCTGGAGTTGCTGCACCCTCTGGCCTTCAACGCCCTCCGCTTTCCCCTGGCCTGTGCCACCCTCCTGATCATGGTGCGGCTTCGGGGCTCGGTGGTGATTCCGGAACGCCGGCATGTGGTCCCCCTTATCCTGTGGGGCCTCCTGGGAAATGTGGCTTATCAGCTCTTTTTCATCTTCGGGCTGAACCGGACCGGGGCAGGGAACGCCGGAGTCCTCCTGGCCACGACTCCTGTATGGACCATCATGCTCTCTGCGGCCCTGGGACATGAACGCCCCACCCTGGCCGTTTGGCTAGGTGCCGGACTTACCCTCACGGGGATGTTTCTGGTCATTCTGGGGGGAGGTGGAACCCTGGAAATGAGAGGTAACACCCTCTTGGGAGATCTCCTGCTCATTGGGGGTGCCATGACCTGGGCGGCTTATACGGTGGGCGCCCGCAACCTGGTGGTGCAGTACGGATCCATCCAGGTCACGGCCTGGACGCTCTGGATCGGGACGGCCGTCCTCGTTCCCCTGGGCATCCCAGCCCTGGTGGCTGCCCCGCCCTTCCGTCTCCCCGCCGTGGCCTGGGGCGGGATTGCCTATGCCGGCATCCTGGCGGTGGGGATCGCCTACGCACTCTGGAATCGGGGGGTTCGGCGACTGGGAAACACCCGCACGGCGATATATTCCAATATGGTGCCGGTGGTAGCCCTTGGAGCCGCCTGGTTCTGGCTGGATGAAGTTCCCACGATCCTGCAGCTCTCAGGCGCCGGACTCATCCTGGGAGGGATTCTCCTGGCTCGCCTGAAGCGGAAGGTAGGCTCCGCACCCGAAGCTCCGGAAATTCATATAGCAGCACACCCTCTTCGGTGATCTCCGACCGCACTCGAAAACCATCGTCCATGGAGATGAGGACCCGTTCCGCCGCTGGAAGCCCGATGCCCAGGTGGGTGGCCACGGAGCTCACGGTGAGGCGTCCGCCCGAATGGTGCGCGAGTTGAAGCACCTGCTGCTGGAGCTGCTGCAAGAGCGCTTCCCGGCGGCCTTGGAGGGCCTTCCATCCCCACCCGAACGTAAGGGCTCCTGAAGCCCCCAGGACCCCGCCCACCGCCATGGCAGCAACCTCCCATTCCGCAAGTCCAACGGCCACCAACATGAGGGAGACCAGAACCAATCCCACCCCCGCTACCCTCCTGAGGCCGCCGCCCGGCGGTAGGGTGGTCACGGCCATACCGCCTTTGGGCGGCCCCCTGTCCGGCCCGCCATCTCCCAGGGGAATCCCCCTTCCCTTCCACGACAGTCCGCAAGATGGACAAATGGTGTCGTTCCGCTTGATTCCCCAGTAGAGGAGCCCACCCAGGCCATAGGTGATGAGACTCACCCCCACCAGCAGTCCCACATGCCCCACTCGGCCAAAGTAAGGCACCCCGTCACCCCGATATCCGCACCGGGGGCACCGCCGCACCGGTGTGGACGGACGCGAGGCCGGGGGGGCCGGAGGTTCTATCTCTCCAGCAGGTTGCGACGAAGGGGTGAGCCCGCTCATGAAAGTCCAGCCTCTTCTTGAAACATGGAAAATGATGCCAGGAGCGTGTCCGGGTAATGGGGCGAGCCTCCTGGCGTGCACCACGGGGCCACTTGGTACCCGGGGTACCGCCCCACCTTCCTGCTTTCCTTATCTACGCCCTTTCCCACCAGAAAGATTCGGGTCATAGCCTTGCCCGCTACCGCAAGACCCCGTCCCGGTGGTCCCTGTACTTCTTCAACAGCCTTCTAGCGAAGGCGCACCAGAAGGAGTTGGAGACCTGCGTCGGGATCCGGCTGGGCTCCATCCAGACCGGAGAGGTTGAGAGAAAAGCCATGTTCACCCTGGGGAGCTACCCTGACGAAGAAGACGCCACCCGACGGAAGAGTCCCCCTCGCTTGATAATTTCGGCTGCCCACCACGTTGGGTCGCAGCGGAAAGACTCCACTCACCGCACCCACTCCGTCCCTCAGCGAGGTCCCAGGGAAGCGAAATCCTGGATCCACATTCACGCCGAGGCCGTCGAGGTAGAGGGCCCCCGACCACCCGGAGAAGAGTTGAGCCCACCCACGACCCATGGTATTCTCCACATTCGCCACCCCACCCAGCGTGGCACGGGTGAGGGCCACCAGGAGGTCGTGATGCGACATGTCGTGGGCCTGGCCCTGAAGATACCGGAGGAAGAGCCAACCTGCTCCCCGCTCAACTATGCTGCCGCCTCCCTGGAACGCCAGGAGTGCCCCGGAGGTGGGGGCCCCCAGGAAGCGCGACGCTCGCAGCCAGTTGCCTTCCTCGTAGCGTTGGGCCAGTTGGAGATTCCCTCGCCGGCGGTGCTCCTCGCCCATGAGATCTTCCGCCACCTGAGCCAGCCCTTCCGATAGCCAAAGGGCCTCGGGAACCAGGGCACCGCCCAGGAGCACCCGCTGGTTGAAGTGGATCATGTGCTGGAATTCATGCGCCAGAATGGCCGGCAGAACTCGAGATACCAGCACCGCATCCCGCGGGTCGCCGAACTCCGCGTCCGGGTCCGGCACCAGAGCATAGAAGATCTCTCCCTCATTGCTCCCGGTACGCCCTCGGAGGAGATCCAGTCCGAAAAAGAAACCTCCCACGAAGGAATCCGAACCCCGGGGCGTCAGCCGATTCACCTGGGGTGTGAGGAGAATCACTACCCTGCCATGTCCATTCAGATTCGAAGGTGAGCCGAAGGCCTGGGTGACCACGGGATAGATGGCGTCGTCGAATTCCGATGCAAACGCCTCCATCTGTTGGATCGTGAACCCCCCCGCCGGTGCGTCCAGATCCTGGTAGACGATGGCCCGCCCACCCACCACCTCGGCTCGGGCTTCCAACGTGCGAAATCCCAGCTCTCGATCCAGAATCCGGAACTCCCGCACCGAGCCGGGCTCCGGGACCTCGGCCTCTCCCCCGCTCCGGAAAACCGGAAGATCGGGAAGCCCCTTGGAGATATTCTGCCTGGGAGGGGGGTCGACGGAGGCCGAAGCCACCCTGGAAGCCACCAGTGCCTCCTCCTCCAGGGCCCGGAGTTGGGGCTTCCAGGCATCCACGCCCCCGCCCGGCCATGCACCGGTCCCCACAGATTGCCATTGGAGTTCCTCACTTGCGGTGGGTGCCGACCCCCCTCCTCCGGCGAGTGGCGACTCCCCTCCACTCACTCCGGTAAGGGTCAGGCCAAACCGTCGGTTCGCCCAGGGGGACGTGATCTGAACCACGGCCAGGTAGTCCGTACGCGCGCCGGGGGGGAGTCTCAGGCAGTGGGTGCCGCTGGGATCGTTCACCACGGTGTGCTCGCCCACATTCAGTCGGAGGAGAGGACCCCCATCCCCCTTCACCCCAACCGACACTCCCGGCCCCAGGAGCCGCCGGCGCAACGCCCGGACCTCCGCATGACCTTCGGTGAGGCAAGGGGGCACCTTCACCCGCACTTCCCGAGCGCCAGATGAAGCCTCCCGCACTCCCAGCGCAGGCGCAGGCACTCCCGAAAAAGTGAGGCGTAACTCCTCCGGGGAGGGTCCGGGATTGTCCACCTGCACCCACACCTCCGAACCGGCCTGCAGGACCTGCCCGTCCGGAAAGCTGGGTTCGGGAGGCCAAGCGCCCTCAATCCTGAACCGGGCGGGCTCTCCCGCCCGGCCGTCCACATCCGCCACCACCCAGCGCTCCCCCTCTCCTTCACCCAACTGAAGACGAGCCCAGGCCATCCCGAGGGAATCCGTGGAAACACCGGCCTCCTGGAGGACGCCTGAACCTGCCTCTAGGCTCCACTTCACCGGCACGCCGCGAGCCGGGAGACCCGAAGGAACGTGCCGAACCAGAACCTCCATCCGCTGCGGCAGCGCCCGGAACGGTTCCACCCACTGCTCCCCTCCGGCCACGATGGAGACCTCCAGGGCCGGCAGCGCTGCCGGCCCGGCCAGGTCCTCCCCCCAACATGCCACACTGGGAAACAGAACCAACCCCAGGAGCAATCTACCGGGAAGCGAGCACACCACGGGTGGCTGGCTCAGAAGTCTGAACCCGGAGGGGCCCTCCGGAGCCCCTGGAGATCCAGGATGGGGCTCCCCGTGAGGGTACCTGCACCCGCTCGGACCCGCCCGGTGACCACAATACGATCCAGGGGGGCAATTCCCTGCACTTCTCCCAGTCGTTCCGGCGGCAGGGCCACGTAGACGAAGCCCCCGCCGCCCTGGGACGCCCGGGTGAGGAGGAAAGGCTCTCCTTCGTAGAAGTCGGTTCGGACGCGCTCGGCTCGTTCCAACGAGATGAACTGAAGGGTGAGGGTCACCACCCGTCCCAGAAACGCATCGGGGGACGCCACGATGTCCGCCGCCGAGACCTCGGGCGGAGTCGCTTCACCACTCTCCACTCCACCAGCCTGCCCCTCTGGAGTCCAGATCCAACCTTCCAGTCGGACACGACTCCAATTGCCCTGGCGCCCCAGGACCTGCACTTCCGTGCCCGGACCGGTGACACCCAGAGTGTCGCCCCCTGGACCTGCAAGAAGCGGCAACCCCCGCGAGCCAATGCGAATCCAGGCGCCGTTCGAAGTAGCGACATCCGATTGATTCCCCGGCGCTCTCCCTACCTGCGACTGCGTGGGAGGCGGCTGGGGTGCGGTCTGCCCGGATGCTTCAGCCACCGAAGCAGTCTCCAGGGAAGGCCTCCACATCCACCCGGTGCGCCGCACGCGAACCCAACCCGGACGCCGCTCGAGTTCCTCCAGAAGGGTCCCTATGGCCAGGCGTCCCATTACGCTGCCCTGCGGCTGGGATCTGAGGTTCTCACCCCCCGACACCGACACCACCAGATTCAAGGTTCCGGACCTCTGCTGCAGAGACTCGAGCCATATCCAACCCTCCACCGTAACCTCGCTCCATTGACCTTCTCTCACCCCTTCCCGCAGCCGGGCACCCGGCTCCAGCGTTCCCAGCAGGGTCCCATTGGGTTGAGCCCTGAGGTTCTCCTCCACCCGGACGGACAGTTGCTGTTGGGCCGAGGCGTCGGGCGATGCCCAACCCGGGGCCACAACCATGGCGGCCAGGATGGCAACGTGCATGGCGGATGGGAGATGCAGCATGGACCGGTTCCTGGAATGAGAGGGAAGGCTCACGCATGTTCCGGAGAATCTGCCGGAGTAGGGGGTGAGGGTCAATTCAGCCCCCTGGATACTTGTCGCATTGTGTCCATGAGGACCTCCTTTCCATACATCGGGTACCCCGAACCCGGTTGCTGGTCCCCTCATGGGTCCAGTAGCTTTCGTTCTCCTTTCGATAGGGAACCTACCTGCCGAAAGGCCCCAGCACATTACGGGACCCTCCTCGCCACTCCTCCTCCATGCCCGGTATACTCCTCACTCGTTCCCTGCGCCTGGCCCCGGTCCTACTGGCGACCATGGCCCTGGTGGCGGCCACGACCCTTCTGGGCCCCACGGAAGCCATGGGCCAACGCATCACGTCGCCCTATCGCTTCGTGGATACCCGTCACGAGGTGTCGGCCTTTGGTGGCGTCCTCGCAGCGGACGCAGGCCGTTTCAATCTGGGGCCACAGCCCGGCACCCTCCTGGGCGTACGCTACTCCTTCGATGCCACCGGACCCCTGTCATTGGAAAGCGCCGTCTCGGTCCTGGACACCGACCGGGAGGTGGTAGACCCACGGCGGGTAGCGGGTAACCGAACCATAGGCGAGACCCCAATGCGACTGGCCACGGTGGATGGTCGACTGCGGCTGACCTTCACTGGTCAGCGAACCTGGAACTGGCTCAGTCCACACATTCTGGCAGGCGGTGGCGTGGCGTGGGACATGGCGGGGCGGGGAGTTCTGGATGAGGAGTTGCTCCAAGACGATCGCTTCAACTTCGGCACCTCGTTCGTGGCGGTGCTGGGCAGTGGAGTCCGGCTGGTTCCCACGGGTGAGCAGGTGGGACTCCGGGCGGATTTCCTGTGGAACCTCTGGAAGGTTGCCACTCCCCCGGGATTTCGTACCTACGAGGAACAGGATCTGGCTGAGGCTCCGGATGGAGAATGGCTCTCGGCCCCAGGGATCTCCGTGTCACTGGGCATCCGGTTTAGATGACCCGGGAGGCGGACTGGCTCTCCTACCGCCAGGCCCTGGATGCGGTTCTGGCCCACGCCCATCCCCTTTCAACTGAGCTACTCCCCCCCGTGGAAGGCCTGGGGCGGGCCCTGGCGTCTCCCCTCGTCTCTCCCCTCACCCTGCCGGCGGCAGACAATTCCGCCATGGACGGGTATGCCGTCCGCTGGGAGGAAGTGACCCCTGCCACTCCCGAGCATCCAGTGGCACTGAAAGTGGTGGGTGACTTGAGGGCGGGAGACACCACCCAGATCCACCATTTGGAGCCAGGCCAGGCTCTCCGCATCGCCACGGGGTCACCTGTTCCTTCCGGCGCCACGGGCGTAGTACGGGTGGAAGACACCCGGTCTGAGGGCGATGGGGTGCTGATCCTCACCGCCCAGGAGAAACCCGCCAATATCCGCCCTCGGGGGGAAGATCTCCAGGAAGGGCAGAAAGTCCTCCCGGCAGGGACGGAGGTGAACCCGGGGGTGGTCTCTCTGGCCTCCGCCATGGGTCTGGAGCGCATCCTGGTTCACACCCAACCCACGGTGGCCATCCTATCCACGGGAAGTGAACTGGTGGGGCCTGAGTCCCTGGACCGGGTGCGGACCGGCTCCGCCGTTCTGGACTCCAACGGTCCAGGGTTGGCGGCGGCGGCACATCAGGCGGGAGGACGCGTGCTCCGCCGCAGGAGGGTAGAGGACTCCCTCCCGCACCTGGAGGAGGCCATCCGGCAACAGAAAGACGCCCGGGTTCTCATCCTCACGGGGGGCGCGTCGGTGGGGCCCGCTGATCTGGTGAAGCCCGCGCTGGAGGCCCTGGGGATGAAGCGGGTGTTCTGGCGGATTCGGATGCGGCCGGGTAGCCCGGTCTACTTCGGCACCCTGGGCGACCAGTCTGTTTTCGGGCTTCCGGGGAACCCCACCTCCGCCCACGTCACCTTCGAGATGCTGGTCCGACCCTTCCTCCGGACAGTGGCCGGCCATGGGAACCCGTTCCGCCTGAACGTGCGGATGCCGGCCGGGGCTCCCCTCAAGGGTGGAAAGGGGCTGGACCACTTCATTCGCGTAGTATTTCGCAGTCATGAGAACTCGTCCCAGGCAGGAGGGGGCCTGGCCGCCTATCCGGCCGGTCTGCAGGGATCGGGACTGCTCCTGCCCATGGCCCGGGCCCAGGGGCTGGCGCACATTCCGCCCAACATCGAGAGTGTGGCCCCCGGCCAGGAAGTGGAAGTGTTCCTCCTGGATCCCAGTGGGGCGCTCGCTCCCGGGGGCCACCCTCTCCGGCAGGGTAAGACCCCCCCGTGAGTCCAACATGGAAGGGTCTGCTCAGGGGGGGAATCCTCCTCCCCCTGCTGCTGGCCTCCGCTTGTACCATCCCCAGATGGCCTGTGGACGCTCCTCTTACCTCCCCCTTCGGAATCCGTTGGCACGGAATCGTCCCCAGCATCCATCGGGGGGTGGACCTGAATGTGCCCGAGGGGACCGAGGTCCGGGCCATGAGTCCTGGCCAGGTTCGCTTCGCAGGGGTGATGCGCGGGTACGGAAATGTGGTGTGGCTGGACCATGGAGGGCAGGTACTCACGGTCTACGCCCACCTCTCCACCCTTCATGTTCAGACCCGAGACCAGGTACCCTATCGGGGAGTGGTGGGCCTCAGCGGGCAATCGGGAGATGTCTCCGGGCCACACCTCCATTTCGAAGTGTGGCGTTGGGGGCGGCCTGTGGATCCGGTCCCGCTTCTGGGCGGCTTCCCCGCCACCCGCTGACCCGTTGGGTCATTCGCCAGCGGGTCAGTCGCCGGCCTTGAGGTCCCGAATCTCCTGGGTGAGCCGGGGCACCACATCGAAGAGGTCGCCCACGATCCCGTAGTCTGCAACCTGAAAGATGGGTGCATCCGCATCCCGGTTCACGGCTACAATGACGCCGGAGGTGCGCATCCCCGCCAGATGCTGGATGGCGCCCGAGATCCCCACCGCCACATACAGGCGCGGAGCTACCGTCTTCCCCGTTTGCCCCACCTGCTCACCGTGACTCCGCCAGCCGGCATCCACCACGGCTCGAGACGCGCCCAGCGCCGCCTGTGGTCCCAGAGCATCGCGAAGCTCCTCCAGGATCCCCCATTCCTCAGGCCCGCGCATTCCCCGTCCACCGGAAACCACAGTGGTGGCTTCGGCCACATCCATCGATCCCTCCCCCGCCTGGACGAACTCCAACACCTCCCCTGCCGCCACTTCCTCCTGGGGAATCGCCGGAGTGAACGTCTCCACCTCCCCGCTTCCCCCCTCACTGACGGTGAAGATATTCGGTCGAAGAGAGAGCACAGCCGGTGTGGCCTGGAAGCTGACCCGAGCGAACACCTTCCCGGCGTAGATGGGACGCACGGCGAAGATGGAAGTCCCATCCACCCCCACCTCAGTCACGTCGCTGGCCAACGATACATCCAGGAGAGCCGCCACCCGGGGAGCCAGGTCCTTTCCTCGGACGGTGGCCGGGAAGAGGACCGCTTGGTACCCGCCCTTGCGGATCTCCTCCGCCACTATCCTGGCCAACAGTTCCGGCGACGGATCGGCCAGGTCCGGATGCTCGCCCACCCGCACCGACGAGGCCCCGGCTTGAGTGGCCCGCACGACATCGCCTCCCGCCTCCGGGCCGCACAGGAGGAGGCCATGCCCGGAAACTCCCAACTCTCCCGCCAGGCGAGCTCCGGCGGAGACCGCCTCGAGAGAAGCTCCCCGAAGGACTCCGTCACGTTCTTCCAGTACCGTCAGCACGTTGGCCATGGGCCGGATGCTCCTTGAACTCTATGGATGGATGGGATGGAAAACCTCCGACAACTGAGCACGGTCAACGGTCAGATGACCTGAGCCTCCTCCCGAAGGAGCCTCACCAGCTCCGGCACGGCATCCGAGCCTTCTCCCACGATCCGCCCGGCTGCCCGGTCCGGAGGCGAGGTGAAGGCCTCCACCTTCAATCCGGCCGCAGGAACCGTCACACCCCGTTCCTCCAGGGGCTTTCGCTTGGCCGCCATGATCCCCTTCAAGGAGGCATAGCGAGGCTCGAACTCCCCCTTGGTGATGGTGAGCACGGCCGGGAGGGGAAGACGCATGACGGCCGTTCCCCCTTCCACCTCCCGCCTGCAACCCACGCCTCCATCCTCCACCTGGAAGCTGCTGACGGAGGTGGCACAGGGTCTGCCAAGCAGGGTGGCCAGCATGGGCCCCACCTGCTGCTGATCGTCATCCGCCGCCTTCACCCCCAGGAGGACCAGGGGGGCGTCTTCTGCCTGGATGGCTTCCGCCAGTACCTTGGCGGTGCCCAGGCCATCCATGGTGGGCTCCCCCTTCAGATGGATGGCTCGATGGGCTCCCATGGCCAGGGCGCTTCGAAGGGTCTCGGCAGACGAGGCATCCCCCAGGGTTACAGCCACCACCTCGCCCTCCCCTATCGCTTCCACCGTTCGGAGGGCGCCCTCCAGCGCGAACTCGTCATAGGGAGAGAGGATGTACTTCACCCCCGAAGGATCGATGGATGTCCCGTCATCGCCCACCCGTATCCGGGTTTCGGTGTCTGGGACGCGCTTCACGCAGACGATCACCTTCACAGGCCTGCTCCCTTGGCTCGGGTGTGAGAACGAAGTATGTGGGGGAGGCTACTCCCGGGGTCGGGGGCGCTTACCCCCCACCCTTGTGGCGGATCCATTTCAGTCGGTCCCCTGCCCCGGAGATTCCGCCGCCCGCCCGGGTGGATCAGAGGCTGGCGCCCGTAAGAGCGAAGGCCAGGGTGGCCAGCGCTCCGGCGATGAGGGCGTAGGGCAACTGGGTACGCACATGATCGATGTGGTCGGTGGCCGCAGCCATGGAGGAGATGATGGTGGTGTCACTGATGGGTGAACAGTGATCGCCGAAAATCCCACCTGACAACGCCGCGGCAAGAAAGGGAGCCGGAGGCAGACCCATGGCTGCCGCGGCAGGCACGGCGATGGGGAGCATGATGGCAAAGGTGCCCCAACTGGTGCCGGTGGAGAATGCGATGCCTCCGGAAACCAGGAAGATCAAGGGGAGGAACATATATGGCGGCAGCAGTCCTTCGGTGACCTGGGCCACATACGCCCCGGTTCCCAGGACGTTGGCCACCGAGCCCAGGGCCAGTGCCAGGAGCAGGATGAGCGCCAGAGGCACAAGCCCCCCGGCGCCCTTCAACGCCACGCGAGTGAGTTCGTCCAGACTGCTTTGACGTTGCAGCAAGAGAAGCACCCATGCCACCGCCAGGCCTGACAGCACGGCCCAGAGAACCGAGGTGGACCCGGAGCCGGCCCGTAGATCTCCCTCGCCGGTGATAAACAGGCCCAGGGGCATGGCGAACACCATGGCCCCGATGGGGAGTAGCATGTTCCGGGCCAGGGGCCGGATGCGTGGATCGGTTTCGGGAGAAAGCACAGCTTCATCGATCATGGGCTGGGCCCCAGGCCACAGCACCTCTCCGCCCCTGGTGCGAGCCTCGGCCTTCTTCATGGGCCCAATATCGATCCCCCACATCACCACCGCCCCCGCCAGCAAAATGGCGAAGATGGCGTAGAAATTCAGCGGAATACTCGCCAGGAACACGCCCAGCGGATCCTCCACACCCAGCTCCGTGAGAATGGCCAGGTTGTAGGCGCCCCAGGCGTTGAGGGGAATGAGTATGCAGACGGGAGCGGAAGTGGAATCGATGAGATAGGCCAGCTTCTCCCGGGCCGAGCGGAACCGATCGAAGAGGGGCCGAGCCACCGAGCCTGCCACCAGCACCGTGATGTTCGACTCGATGAAGATCACCAGCCCGATGACCCACGCCAGGGCCTGGGATCGCCGAGCGGAGTTCACCCATTCACGCTCTTCCACGAAGCGAACGAAGCCTCGCACACCCCCGGATTTCTCCACCGTGGCGATGAGGGACCCGATGACCAGTGTGAAGAGAATTACCTTGGCGTTTCCCGCATCACCCAACACCCCCACCGTTCCCTCGATGGCCGCCGCCAGCCCGGCACCGGGGCTCCATCCCTCCACGATGATCCAACCCATCCAGACGCCCGCCGCCAGGGACAGGTAGACCTGCCGGGTCCAGATGGCCAGGACAATGGCCAACACCGGCGGCAGGACGGACACCCAGGTGGGATCGATCATAGTCGGGGAGGGGTGCGGGGGTTGGCCGGGGAATCCGGGAAGAGGCCGGGCGGCTCGGCATGCTACGACCGTGGGCCCGACCCGGGCAAGCTAGGAGCGTGTCCGGGTAATGGGGTGCGGCCGCGCGCGGGGGTCTTGCACCT
>JBBDRI010000032.1:0-121334 GCA_040905545.1 Gemmatimonadota bacterium
GGGGCCCTGGGGCTCCCAACGGCGGCGCCCTGTACTTCTTCAACAGCCTTCTAGACCTCGTCCAGGATCCTCTGAAGGGTCCGTTCCACGCCCCGGGTGCCCAGGTTGCTGAGGTAGACCTTTTCCACTCCCACGGAACGTAGGCCCCGCAGGGTTCGGGCACAGATCTCCTCCGGCGACGCTCCCTCCTGGAACTCCCGGGTCAGTTCCTCGGCGGGTACGGGGAAGAAGTCGCCCAAAAGGGAGAGGGTTCCAGGGTTCGGGCTGCGGTAGAAGAACACGCCGAACACCCCGGGGATGGTCACTCCCTGGCGCGTCAGTTCTTCCATGAATGCTTGCACCTGGACCAGGGAATGATGGGACATGACCTGGGTGAGGAAGTAGGAGGCATGGAAATCCTCCTGGGCCAGGAATCCCACTTGCCGGGCCACATCCCCATGGGGATTGGCCCACCCACCCAGTGCGAGCTCCGGTACCTTCGCCTGGATCAACTCCCGGAGCTGGTTGGAGTGGGGTACGCATCGCGGTGGCCCCACCGAAGTATCCCCCCCCAGCACCGTGAGTGCATCCAGGCCCATGGACGCGGCTCGCTTGGCGAACAGGAGGCAATACTCCAGGGTGTGCTTGGTCGTGAGGAAGGGAATCAACTGCCGCAAGTCCACATCCCCGCCCAGATTCCCTGAAAGATGGTTCAAGCTCTCCTCTTCCCGGTCTCCCACCGCATCATCCGTCAAGAAGACGGGGACCCCCCGCCGGGCCAGGCGGGTGATGGAGTGGTACATGTCGATCCAGACATCCATGCCCCGTTCGTACGACAAGCCACTCCTGGGGGGACGAAGCTCCACACTTACCAGGGGCCCCGGCGCCTGGAGCTGCTCCAGGAAGGAGCGCGGCCTGGATGGCGATCCGGAAGGCGCTGCTGTATCGAAAGACATGGTTGAGGTGTGGGTGGGTTCAGGGGTCGGAGGACGGAAATTATCGGGCCAGAAGTTGCTCCACCTGATCCGGATCCACAGGGAGGGACTCCGTAAGGTTCCGCTGACCCTCGGGAGTCACGAGGATATCGTCTTCCAGGCGGATCCCCAGGCCCCGAAACCTTCCCCAACCCCGTCCGCTCCCTTCCGGTTCCGCCCCTTCTGCCGGGATGTAGAGTCCGGGCTCCACCGTGAGTACCATCCCGGATGCCAGGCGGATGGGCGCCCCACCGTCGACGTACGATCCCACGTCATGGACCTCCAGCCCAAGCCAGTGACTGGTCTGGTGAGGGAAGCAGCTCTTATAGCCACCCGTTGCCTGGATTTCATCCGGCTCTCCCTGGAGGATCTTCAGCTCCGCAAGCCCCTGACAGAGCACTTCCACTGCGGCATGGTGGGGCGCGTCCACTGGTGCCCCCGGATTCACAGCCCGGCGTGCCGCCTCCAGCGCTCTTGCCACCACGCCATAGAGATCGGCCTGCTCCGGAGTGAACCGCCCGGACACGGGTATGGTCCGGGTCACATCACCGGCATACCCCCCGTAGTCTGCCCCGGAGTCCACCAGGAGAAGATCACCCGCTTCCATTACCCGGTGGTTCGCCGTGTAGTGAAGGGTCGCGGCACTAGATCCGGAAGCCACGATGGAGGCGAACGCCGAACCCTCTCCTCCCCCTTTCCGAAACACCCACTCCAGCGCAGCCTCCACCTCCCACTCCCCCCGACCGGGGGCCGCCACTCGAAGCGCCTCTCTGAAACCCTCCACGGTGAGGTCTGCGGCCGCCACCATTCGCTCCACCTCCAGCGGCGTCTTCCGGAGTCGGAGGGAATCCAACACCTGGCCGGGATCCATCACCCCCCTCAACCCCTTTCCTGTGCGAGCGCCGCGATCTCTCCCCAGTTGAAGACCGTCCTTCACCAGTTGGTCCACCTGGGGGTTCCCCCCCCAACGGAGATACGCCAGGTGGGCGGGCTCCAGGAAGCGTGGCAACACCTCCGAGAGATTATGGTTGGGAAAGCCCTGGTCCAGGCCCAATTCAGCGGCCAGCTCTTCGGGCGCCCTGCGGGGACCTGTCCAGCGTTCCTGAGCCGCGTCCCGCGGGGGCGCGAAGAGGACGCTCTCACCGCCGGCTGCCTCGCCCTGGATGATCACCACGGCCTCAGGAGCGGAATGACCCGTGAGATAGAGGAGTTCGGGATCCGGTCGGTAGCGGTACTCCGAATCGCCCCGACGGAATCGAACAGGCGAGGCGGGAAGGATCAGGGTTCCGTCATCCAGAATCCTGGACACCTCAGCCCTTCGTTCCCGGTACCAGTCCCCTGGGAAGGGAGCCGGCGGATGACCCTTCAATTTCGGGTCCAGACCAGAACCACCCCGCAGCGGCTTGGATACTGGGGAGGGGTGGCGGCCCCCACGTAGACCTCTACGGCCTCAATGGTGTTGGGGCTCAAGATGTTCACATCCGTAAGCTGGGGCTGGTTGGTCCTGAGATGCATTCGTTCGGTCACTGCGAATCCGTCGATGTAAAGGGTTGTTTCGCAACCATAGCCACCTCCACCACCACGTCGACTTCGAAGCTGCGCTCTTCCGTTGGCATCCAGGAGGACCCGAACTCCCGGAACGGAATAAAAGAGGTCGGAGAAGACCCTGGGCTGCTCTTCCTCGATGCGATGGCGGGTGATGCGGGTACCGGTAAGCCCTCCCGTCAAGCGATCGTAATACCCCGCCCTGAGAAGCGCCTGAGATCGGACTTCCACAACGATGGGGTCCAACTCCAACGCCTCGGTGGCAAGTTCGATCTCCATGCGGATGAGATTCCCCGATCGCACCGTGATCTCCACGGCGCGGGTGGCGTACCCCAGTTGCCCCACCATGACTTCGTAAGTGCCCTCTGCCACCCGCACCGCGAAGTTCCCCAGGTCGTCGGAGAAGGCACCCGGCCCGGTCTCTCCCACGGCCACCCAGGCCCCGGCGATGGGCCGCCCCGTCTCCGCTTCCCGCACGGCTCCCGTGACCAGAACCGTATCGGCCCTGGACCAATGGTCGCCCTGGGAGACGGGGGAGGGCGGCTCCCCCATCGTCCAGACCAGGAGACCCGCCGTGAGACTCATCCAGACCATGGGTCAAGACTCCAGAAGTGCTCTCCTCCATTATGTGGCTGCCGGGGGACGGAATTCAAGCCATGCATGGGTCTGTCACGGATCAGCCCTTCGGGGATCCCCGGTCTCCAGAAGGTAGTGACTGAACCAGCTCCGAATGCGCTCCAGGCGATCCACCAGCAACCAGGGTTCGCCGGTGCGGGAGAGGCCGTGGGAGGAACGGGGATACCGCACCATCTCTACCGGCACCTGGCGCTTCATGAGAGACATGAACCACTGCTCCCCATCCCCGATGGGCGTCCTCCAATCGTTCTCGCTGTGGATGATGAGGGTGGGCGCGGTGACGTTCTCCACATAGGAGATGGGCGACAAGCGCCGATACACGGCCCTGGCCTCCCACGGGGTACCCGAGAACTCGAATTCCGTGAGTCCCTGGGCGTCGGAATTTCCCCACCAGCTCTCCCAGTTCGTGATGGAGCGCGAGGTGACAGCAGCCCGGAAGCGATCTGTGGTGGCTGTGAGCCAGTTTGTCATGAAGCCGCCGTAGCTTCCCCCTGACACGCCCAGCCGCGAAGGGTCGGCATCCGGGAAGGCTGCCAGAGCCGCATCTACCCCCGTCAGGTAATCCTCCGAATCCAACTCTCCCCAAACACCCAGGGTGGCATACTGATAGTCTCTTCCATATCCGGAAGATCCCCTGGGATTCGGATAGAAGACGTAGAAACCCGCGTTGGACAGCACATGGAAGGTGTGAAAGAAGGTGTTGCCGTACATGGAGTGTGGACCGCCATGGATCTTCAGGATGAGGGGCGCGGTCTGACCGGGGGTATGCCCCACCGGAGGGATGACCCACCCCTCGATCTCGGTGCCGTCGGCCACTTCCCACGTGATGCGCTCTGCAGGATTCAGGATGAGGCTCGAAGCCCACTCCGAGTTGAAGGATGACGCCCTGGCCTCCCGGCCTCCATCCCCCTGTGCCACGAAGAGTTCCGGAGGTGTCACGGCATCGGTGGCTGCGAACGCCAGCACCTCTCCATCCGCAGAGAACGAGAAGCTGGAAAGCTGACGTTGGCCCTCCGTCACGGCCTCCAACCCGCCGCCGTTCAGCGAGATGCGAAAGAGGTGGCTATTTCCGAACTCGGACGCTGCGCTGTAGAGCACACTCCCATCGACGGACCAAAACGGGGAGCCGGGGCTACGATCCCACTCCGCCGCCACCCGCTGGGCAGAGCCCTGAATCCCGCCATCGGCAGACAGTTCCGCCACCATGATCTGTCCATAGTCGCCGCGCTGGGGGGTGTAGACCCAGGCCAACCGGGACCCCTCTGGCGACACCGCAGGGCTGGAGTGGGACCCGGTGGCCTCACCCAACCGGCGAAGCGCCCCGCCCTCCCGGTCTACCACCCAGAGGCCCGTGGTGAGTTCGGTACTCCATTCGTCATCCTGGAACTCGTCACCCGTGAAGTAGAGGCGGCGGCCGTCTACGGACCAGGTCACCCCCCCTGCGTCGAATCCCAGATCCGTGATTTGCAGAGCTCCCCCACCTTCCGCCGGGACCACCCAGATCTGCTGCTTCCCCCCCACGGAGTAGTGCGGACGAAGGGTCAATGTGCCGTCGGACTTGTAGCGCATGGAGGTCACCACCCGGCCGTCAAACCGCTCTCCATCCAAGGTGTGGGTCACGGCATTGGGTGCCACCCACCCCAGTCGATCCGCCGGGCCGGGGGTGGCTGTGATGGGTGCATCTCCCTCCTTGGTGAAGGCGATCCACCGGCCGTCGGGAGACCAGATGGGACTCCCCTCCACACCAGGGATTTGGAAGGCCTCCCCTCCCATCCCGTGGGTGCGGAGAAACCAGGTGCCTGTCTCGTCTCCCCTCCGGGATGTGAAGGCCAGCAACCGGCCATCCGGCGACCAGGAAGGGCTCCACGACTCCCTGGTGGGATCGGTAAAGGCGTAAGGGGAACCCACGGGTGAACCATTCTCCAGTTCCTGCATCCAGATGGACCGATGCCGCCGGTTCTCATCCTCCACCACCCGGGTGATGGTGAATGCCACCCGGTTGCCATCAGGCGCCACCGCCACATCTCCAACAGTGACGAAGTGATAGTAGTCTTCAGGAAGGAGGCCTCGCTCCTGCGCGGATCCCCACGCCGGTGCGAAGATGATGACCAACAAGACGAAGCATGTAGCAGAGGCCCTGGTGCGCATGGAGAACGCCTCCAATTGGGAGTGGTACGGTGGCCCGGGGGCCCGTTTGCGTGCAAACTGTATAGGCCACGCGCAAACTGTGTAGGCCAATCGATCCAAGCCAATCTACGTCCGGCGGGCAGCAGGGGCCACGCACCCCTCGGAACCCACCTTCAAAGGGGACAGCCAGTCTCATGACCCGATCCCGCCGTCAGCCAGGACTCACAAGGACTCTCCTCCCAGGATTTGGAGGGGTTCTCCTTCTTCTGGCGTCCTCTCCTTCCATCCAGGGACAGGAGCCCACGGTTTGGAATGATCAGCCCGTCTTCCATACCTTTTCCATCGCAGCCGTGGACCCCTTGACCGGTGAATCCGGGGTGGCCGTCACCACCCGGGTTCCCTGTGTGGGCAACGCGGTGCCGTGGGTACGAGCCGGCGTGGGGGCCGTGGCCACCCAGGCCTGGACTCGGGTGGAGTATGGCCCCGAACTGCTGGACGCCATGGAGGCAGGAGTTGACCCCGCAGTAGCTCTGCAAGAAGGCCTGGCAATGGATGGCGAATCCCACCGACGCCAGGTGGGTGCCATCCGGGTGGATGGCCGGGGGGCGCAGCACACCGGGGAAGGCATGATCCCTTGGGCGGGTCATCGGAGTGGCCCCAACTACGTGACGCAGGGGAACCTCCTGGTGGGACCCGAGGTGGTGGAACTCGTGTCTGACACGTTCGAGGCCTCCCATGAATCCGGGGCACCCCTGTCGCTCCGTCTCCTGGAAGCTCTGGAGGCGGGTCAGGCGGCAGGTGGTGACGCTCGAGTGGGGAGAGCCCAGTCAGCCGCGCTCCTGGTGGCAGACCCCCGCTCAGGGGCATCCCGTCGTCCCGACGGTGTGACGGTGAATATCAACATCTGCGAGCACCCCACTCCGGTGGCGGAAGTGCGGCGGGTGTACGACACCATCTCGCAGGCACTGGGGTACCGTACCCTGCAGCAGTTCGGCGGAAGCGACATCTGGCAGCTGAAGGTGATGCTACATGCCCTTGGCGAGTACATGCCCCAGACAGCCCCCCTCACCCGGGACGCCGACCCGGAGTGGGATCGATACACCCCTCAGGCCGTGGAGGCCGTGGACCGAATTCGCGCCTCGCTGGGCCTGGCGACCCCTGAAGTGGGAAGCCCGGCCGGACTGGTGGACAAAGCGCTGGTGGACGCGCTCTGGATTGAACTGGAACGCCGAGACCAGGCAACCCGTGTGCGAGCCGAGCTTTGGGAGCTGGTCCGGCCAGGGAGATAGGCCGGTTTCCTCCCATGCCATCCGGACGAAAGTTCCTCTCATGCTCATACCTGTTCATACCAACCCAACGAATCCATGAACTTCGCCGTCCCCCTCCTACTCAGCTTACTCCAGGTGGCCCCCCCGGCCACTCAGGAAGCCCAGGATACCATCCGTCCCATACCCCTGGACGCCGTTGTGGTGCAGGTGCTGAGAGATGCCGGGCCGTTGTCCCGCACGCCTGCATCCGTCTCGGTGGTGGAGGGCCCACCCCTTACAGACCCGCTCCCAGGCCTGACCCTTCAGGAAGCCCTGGGACATGTGCCGGGCCTTCTGGTTCAGAGCCGCTACAATCTGGCGGTGGGTGACCGGGTGGCCATTCGAGGCTTTGGAGCTCGTTCGCAGTTTGGAATCCGGGGCATCCGCATCTTCGTGGATGGGATCCCCGCTACCCTACCCGACGGGCAAGCCAGCCTGGATCATCTGGATACTTCCTCCCTGGGGCGGGTGGAGGTCCTGCGCGGCCCCGCCTCCTCTCTTTACGGGAATGCAGCCGGAGGGGTGCTCCTGTTCCAGACCCGGGAACCCTATGCGACACCGCTGCATCAGCAGGCTCGCCTGGCCGTGGGGAGTCATGGAATGAACCGCATCCAGTCCACCACATCGGGGAGCTTCCAGGACGCCGGGTATCTGGTATCGCTGCAGAGGTTTGGTATCGATGGCTTCCGCCCGGTAGGAGATGGGCCTCAGGTGTATGGCGCCGCGGAGCGGCTGCAGCTCAACGCCACCGCCCACGCCGGCGTGGGCGGCGGTGAACTGCGGGCAAGCTTCAACATCCTGGACCTGGACGCGGAGAATCCCGGCTCCCTGGCTCGCGCTGCGCTGGATGCCGGGCAGCGGGGCGCCTTTCCCTTCAACGTGAACCAGGCCACCGGCAAGGAGATCTCCCAGGTCCAGGGAGGTCTGACATGGACTCGCCCCCTGGGCGGCCTGGAACTGGAGGCCACCGGCTGGGGCGTGCGGAGACAGGTTCGAAATCCCATCCCGCCGGCCATCATCGAAGTCGACCGGAACGCGGGGGGCGCCAGAGCCATGCTTCGGGGTTCCCTGGATGCGCTGCCGGGAGGGATCACCTGGAACCTGGGCTCGGAACTGGAACTTCAGGATGATGATCGAAGGAACTTCCAGAACCAGCAGGGAAGCAGGGGCCAACGCACCGTCGACCAGCGCGATCGGGTGCTGGGCGTGGGTGTGTTTGGTCAGGCCCGGATAGGGCTGGCCCCGGGGCTCCATGGGCTGGTGGGCGGCCGGGCGGATTGGCTGAACTACGCCGTTTGGGATGACCGGCCTGCCACCTCCGGAGTGCCGGATGAATCGGGCAGCCGAACTCTCGACGCCATGAGTCCGTCGGTGGGATTGCTCTGGGAGGCGAGCCCAGGCATCCAGCTCTTCACCAACGCCACTTCGGTGTTCGAGGGCCCAACCACCACCGAACTGGCCAACCGACCAGAGGGTGCTGGGGGGTTCAACCCGGATCTGGACCCTCAGAAGGGTCAGACGGTTGAAGTGGGGATGAGAGGCCAGGCGGGAGGCACGTTCTCCTGGGATGTGGCGGTATTCCAGACGAGGCTCACAGGGGAACTCGTTCCCTTCGAGGTCCCGGATGCGCCGGGGCGTACGTTCTTCAGGAACTCAGGTCGCTCTTCCCGCACGGGGGTGGAAGTGGGAGCAGAGTGGATGCCCATCCCCGCAGTGGTAGGGAAGCTGACCTATACGGGGGTCAACGCCCGGTTCAAGGAGTACGACGTGGGTGCGCAGGACTTCAGCGGAAATCGCGTACCCGGCCTCCCACCCCATCGGGTGGAAGGGCAGCTCCGCCTGGAGCAGGGTCCCTGGGTGGCCATCCTCCAGGGGGAGTGGGTGGATGCCGTACCGGCCAACGATGCCAATAGCGATGAAGCGGCGGCGTACACCCTTCTGGGTCTACGTCTGCAGGGAGGTGAGATTTTCCTCAGCGGCATCCGCCTGGCCCCCTTCGCCGGGATCGAGAACGCCCTGGACCGAGACTACGTCTCGTCGGTGACAGTGAACGCCTTCGGAAACCGGTTCTTCGAGCCGGGTCCCGGGCGAACCTTCCACTTGGGGGTGGAGACCAGTTGGCCCAGGATTCCATGAGCCCGGCGCTCCAGGGGAAAGAGAAGTCGTGACTTCCCGGAAGGAATCCGCATATTCCGGGGAACTGTCGGCGGTGCATGGGGTTCTGGACCTCTGCCCACCCAATCTCGCGCCTCATCACCCTGGAGGTCGTTCGTGAATCCCACTCGTGTCCACCGCAATTCAACCCTCGTTCCGGCCGTGGCGCTGGCTCTGTTGGTGCCCTCGTGGGCCACAGCTCAGGAATTCTTGGGTTTTGGTGGCGTGGAGGCCAGGGTCGGAGTGGTGGCTCCGGTGGACGCCACCACGGGATTCGGCGCTTCCCTGGAAGGGGATCTGGGTTACATGGGGACACCCTGGCTTCGGGTCGTAGGCGGATTGGACCTGTGGTCGGCTGACGTTGACCGTCAGGTCTCCGGCTCCCTCACCGGAGTGGGTGGCACCTTTGGGCTGCGCTTCGATGGTTACAACCAGGGACGGCTCATCCCGTACCTGGGCGTGAATCTCCTGGCCCAGAGTGTCTCTGCCGAGGTACCCGATGACCTCGAGTTGGAGGAACTGCTTCAGGGCTTCTATGTGGGGGCAGCCATCCGGGGTGGGGTGGCCTACGCCCTCAACGAGGTGGAGCCCCGCACCTGGTTTACCGGTGACGTGCGCCGAACCATCATGAACAACGTGGACCGGTGGTCCGTAGAGCTGGGAATTCGCTACACTCCCCGGGGACGGGGGACCTACGCCCCGCCGACCCGGGAGACGGAGACGGACTGACCCAAAGAATATTATTCCCCAGGCGGTGAGGGGCAGAAGTCCTCATCCCTCTTCACCACCAGGGCGTTGGCCACGGGCCTCTCTCCCTGTGGTCCCGACGGACGACTCACAGGCCGGCCGTTCAGCACCATCACAGACGATCCACCGCCATCCAGGTTGAGGGCATCCGTGCTGCCCAACGACTCCATGAGGTGGCTGAGTTCAGAGAGAGTCATCCCCGCAGACCTTCCCGGTTGACGACCATCCACCACCACCAACCAGAGATTTCCCCGGGCATCATGCCCCACCGCCGTCCGGGGGTGCCGCTCCCCCGCGAAGGCGGACGGGTTGCCGTTGGCCGGTTCTCCCACCCTCACCCCCTTCCGAACGAGCTCCGGGAACCCTCCCACCATCTGGGTGGCGTCGTCGCCCCCGTTCAACGGTAGCGGCCAACCCAGTTGAAGCAGGGAATCCCCCTCCAACTTGGCTACCCCGATCCATGGGCCATCCCCGGGCCTCCACGCCAAGCCTGACCTGGCACTGCGGCGCTGCACGACTCCCTGAATGATCTCCGTCCCCAGCGGACGCCCCTCCGGGGTGAAGAAATCACCGTTTACTCCGGCCAGGACCGCTGCGCCGGCCCCTCGGGAGAGTTCGGAAGCCCGGGCCAGGCCATCCCCACCCAACACCGCCAGGCCCAATTCGCACTTGTTCAGGTCCACCTGTAGAAGGTGGACGATCCAAGGCCCCACAGGAGATCGGAGTTGATGATAGCTCAACCCTGGAGCTACAAGGACCGAGATATTGGTCCCCGCGCTCAGGTAACTCATAGCCGCTTTCGGCACATCGGGCGGCAGGCTGGCCGGGCGGTCCGGAACGGAACATCCAACCCATGAAAGGGCCAAGGCGAGGAACAGTTGGAGGGAACCCTTGGAGTGGGCTTCCCTCCTCCAGCGGAAGCACGGTACCTTCATGAGTTCACGCACCGTTCCATTCCCCGCGATACCGCTGCCACATCTTGTCCTTCCCACTCCTCCGCATCCGGTTGATTCTGTTCTCCTTGCTGGCGGTGAGCTTCGGCGTCGGTATGGCTCCAGCCCATGGCCTGGCTCAGGCGTCCGGGGAAAACGACGCCCCGGTCCGGTACCGGATAGGGGTGGTTCTGGGGGGTACCAGCCTTGTGGGACTGGTAGGTGAAGTCCAGCAGGGTCGCTGGGCGGGAGAGGTGGTGTTGGGAACGCTGTCGTTCCGGGACGTGAGCCTGGCTGCAGCAGCCAAGTACTACGCTTCCGGGGGAAACCTCAAGCCATACGCCGGGTTGGGCTTCTGGACCCTTATCGCCACCTCGGAGGAGAGGACGGGGGTCATGTTCGCAGTCAGGGCACCCCTGGGCCTCAACTTTCGCTTGGCCCGAGGACATGATGTGGGTCTGGAAGTGGGGTTGAACCGTGCGGTATGGATTCGGCGGTTGGATCCGGAAGACCCCGCCCCACCCAACTCCTCCCTGGTCCCTTTGCCAGGGCTCTACTACCGCTACGGGTTGGACGAATAGCGCCCTCAAAACTGTTCGGGCTCGTCCCACGTTTCCTCCCAGAACTCTTCCTCTTCTTCTCTGATCTGATCCAGATCCAGAGCCTCTCCGTGGGGAGGGACGAACAGCCCCTCTCCCTCAATGCGCCGGATGGCATCATCATCCAGCGTCGAACCACCCCGAGGCGCCTCCTTGAAGGCCCGCCAACCTCCCAGGATGACCACCAGGGCCAGAGCCAGAAAGAGACCGCCCACCACGCCACCTACCCTCTGGCCGCAGGAATGGGAGTCATGCCCACGTACTTGAGTCCGCTGCCGGTATTGAAGAGCACGACCTCATCCTCAGGCCCCAGAGTTCCCGTGCTTCTCAACTTGTGTGCGGCCGCCGCCACAGCCCCGCCCTCCGGTGCAGCGAATACACCGGTGTCCTTCCCCATCCACCCCACCCATCGGCTCATCTCCTCGTCGGATACGGCCACCGCCGCCCCCTCGGACTCCCGGATGGCCCGGAGCATGAGAAAGTCTCCCACTGCCGACGGAACTCGCAAACCTGAAGCGTAGGTGGTTGCTCCTTCCCAGGGGGTGCAGAATTCCTCGCCGGCTTCCCACGCTCGCACCACAGGAGCGCATCCGTCGGCCTGAACGGAGATCATCCGGGGACGACGATGATCGATCCAACCCAGGGCCTCCATTTCCTGGAATGCCTTCCACATGCCGATGAGGCCCGTGCCTCCACCGGTGGGATAGACAATGACGTCTGGAAGACGTCCACCGAGCTGCTCGAACAACTCATAACCCATGGTCTTCTTACCCTCCACCCGATACGGCTCCTTCAGGGTAGACAGGTCGAACCATCCATGGGCCGCAACGCCCTCCTTTACCACCTGGGCGCAGTCACTGATGAGGCCGTCCAGCAACTGGAGGTTGGCTCCCAGGGCCCGGATCTCCTCCAGGATGGGCACCGGCGTGTCCCTGGGCACCACCACGTGGACCGGGAGGCCCGCAAGAGCTCCGTAGGCTGCCGCCGCCCCGGCCGCATTCCCGGCGGAAGGCAGTGCCACTGCCGGTGCACCCAGTTCCAAAGCTCGGGATATGGCCATGCCCAACCCCCGGGCTTTGAAGCTGGCGGTAGGGTTCTGCCCCTCATCCTTGATCCAGGTGCGACCTACTCCCAATCGAGTGGCCAACCTGGGGGCATCCAGCAGGGGAGTCCATCCTTCCCCAAGTGAGAGTGCGCACCCCGGATCACGCACAGGAAGCACCTCCCTATACCGCCAGAGATCCGCCCGCCGACCCTGGAGGGATTTTGGAGTGAACCGGCCCTTGATGGATTCAAGGTCGTAACGGGCGAAGTAAGGACGCCCCGCCGGAGATAGGCCTGTGAGCTGTTCACTGGGGGCCGTGGCGCCGGTGAGGGTACACTCCAGATGACTCACGCCCGGAGAAGGGTCTTCATTTGCGAGAGGGTGGCTACTCAGGAAGGACATGATGGAGGATGCCGGAGGTGGTATCGGAGGAGGTTGGGGATGGAGTCCGCAGTGCCGGAAGACATGTGGGGAGTGCTTTGGGAAGATAATGGTCGACTGCGAGCCTTGCGACCCGGAGACGCTCCCGGGCAACCCTGGGATTCCTTCTTGCATCAGAAGGGTAGAGAGATGCACGGATGGGCAGACATTCCCGGCTCTTGCACAGGACACGTGACCGAAACCGAACTCATCCAGCAGGCTACGGTGGGAGACCCCCTGGCCATGCGCCGGCTCTACGAACGCTATGCGCCCCGGGTGTTCGCTGTGGTGCGCCGCATGGCCGGCGACGACGATCTGGCCCAGGATTACGCCCAGGACGCGTGGATGCGGGCGTTCCGGGCACTTCCCTCGTTCAGGGGGGACGCCCGATTTTCCACCTGGATCCACCGGATCGCAGTGAATTCTGCCCTGCAGGCCATGCGTCAAGGCCATCGTAGAGACGGTCGGGAGGAGATGCTTTCCGACTCCATCCCCCAGAAGACAATCTCTGGGGACACCCTTCTGGAACGCCGGCTGGAGGAAGCCATGGACCGGCTTCCTCAGGGGATGCGGGAGATTCTCGTGTTGCACGACGTGGAAGGATATACGCATGAGGAGATTGGGAAGGCCCTTGGAATCGCCCCGGGCACATCCAAGTCCCAACTATCCAAGGCTCGGGTCCGCATGCGTGGGTTCCTGACCGGATCCGTTCGGACACATCGGGAAAATCATACTGGAGGGGAACTGCCATGAAACATCTAGACCCTGAGATTTTGGCCGCCTATGTGGATGCTCCACCGAATGGGCCGGACGCACACCACCTTCGAGAATGCGCCCGATGCAGGGACGAACTGGAGGCACTGAAGCTCCAGACGGAAGCGTTGAGGGACCTCCCCGACCTCCGGATCCCCCAGGACGACTGGGATGCCCTGGCAGCCCGCCTGGTTTCAGAAGGGCTCATGCGGCCTCCCAATCTGCGCACTTCACCGGCCCTGTCCGTGAGCAGCTCCACACCGGTTGGACCCGTGAGGGAGGGCGGCATGACGTCGCTCAGGCCGTCCCGGGGCTTGCCTCCCTGGCTCCGGGTGGCAGCTGCGGCGGTCCTCTTCCTGGGCGGAGCCGGCGCTGGGGCGTTGGCCTCCGGCGCCGGAGAGGGCCCGCTGGGAGGGATGGCAGGCATCCGGGGGGGGGGAGGTAGCGAAGTCAGCCTTGCTGCCAATGAATTCGAAGGCGGGGCCGCGGCAGAAACCATCGAAGAGGCGGCTGCGGTTCTTCAGCTCTCCGAGGCCAGATACCTCTCCGCCCTGGGCCGCTACCGGGAGCTTCTCCTGGAAGCGGGAGGCGAGCCGTCCGGAGCGGATCCGTCGGTGAGATACGCGGCCCTGGAGCGACTGGTGGCGGCGAGTCAGGCAGCCGTTCGGGAGGCCCCCACCGACCCCTTCCTGAACGGTGTCCTCCTGAGCGCCGTGGCTGAACGCCAGGCTACCCTCCGCAGCGCACCCTCCTCTGGCGGAGCTCGTCGGTCGGCGGGGGAAGGATGGTTCTGAGTCCAACCGTCGCTGGACCGGGATCGGTCGCCTTGCTGCTCCAGCTATCCCTGTGGGGAACCCTGATTTCCCAACCGTTCGCCCTGGAGGGACAGACCGCCAAAGCGCCTCAGGAACGCTCGGCGGCTTCGGGATGGCTGGGGATTCAGTTCCGTGAGACCGTGTCCGTGACCACGGATCCACGAGACGGCTCGATGGACGTCGAGAGAAGCCAGGCAGGAGTGACGATTGAAGACATCTTCCCTGGAAGCCCCGCCGAGGAGGCAGGCCTTCGACGGGGTGACGTGCTGCTTCAGGTGAACGGGATACCCGCCACCTCGGCAGCCATAGCAGCCTTGAGCCCCCGTCTCCGGGCCGGGGACTCGGTGACCATGACCCTCCTGCGTGGTGAGCGACGTCTCACGGTCCAGCCGATTGCCCGCGAACGCCCAGCGGCCATGGAGTTCCCGGCGCAAGGCGAGACGTGGGTGATCCGCGTGGACTCGCTCCTGCGCGTGGATTCGCTCCTGGACGTCCACTTCAAGGGTTGGGAAGAGCGGGGGCCGCCTGGTCCACTCACCCCGCTGCTCCTGGGACAGAACGCCGTGGCAGGCGCCAGGCTCACACCCCTGGAACCCGATCTGGCCAGCTACTTCCAAGTGAGGGAAGGGCTACTGGTCACGGAGGTGGTACCCAATAGCCCTGCTGGGGAAGCAGGCCTGCAGGGAGGGGATGTGATCGTGGAGGTGGAGGGCGCGCCCGTCCGGGACGTCAGGTCCCTGCGGTCGGCTCTCGCCCGTGCGTCAGGAGAAGCACGTGTGACGTTGGTGAGGGGTGGAAGTCGAATCACCCTGCGGCTGCGTTGACCGTGAAGGGGCGTGACCGTCAGCCGGCAGCTACCGGATCATTGAGAAAATCGTGCTCTACCATCCCGTCCCGTAGATGGATCTGTCGCTGAGCGTAGGCTGCCATCTCGGACTCGTGGGTGACCAGCACCAGCGTCTGACCCCGGTCGTGGAGGTCGCTCAGGACCCGCATGATCTCCTCGCCGGTGCGGGAATCCAGATTCCCCGTGGGTTCATCGGCCAGGAGAATGGCAGGCTCGTTCGCCAGGGCCCGGGCGATGGCCACCCGCTGCCGCTGTCCCCCTGAGAGCTCAGGCGGCCGATGGTCCATCCGATCGGCCAGTCCCACCATCTCCAGCTTCACCCTGGCCCGCTCTCGACGCTCTCGGGCCGGGACGCCCGCATAGACGAGGGGGAGCTCCACGTTCTCCAGCGCCGTACTTCGTGGCAGGAGATTGAAGGTCTGGAATACGAATCCGATCTCCCGATTCCGCACCCGTGCCAGAGCGTCGTCGGTAAGCTCGCTCACCTGGATCCCATTCAACCAATATCCACCTGAGGTGGGGGTATCCAGGCAGCCGATGAGGTTCATGAAGGTGGACTTTCCGCTTCCGGAGGGGCCCATGATGGCCACGAACTCCCCTCGGGGAATGGAGACATCCACCCCCTTGAGGGCATGCACGATTTCGGCGCCAAGCTGGTAATCCTTGCCCAGCTTCTCGGTGCGAATCACCGCTTCTATCATGCCAACCCTCCCCTAAAAGCGTGTGATGAAGGCGGGAGACGAGGCCGCTCGCTCACGCCCCTGCATCCTATACGGATCACGGTATCACATTGTTTCCGGCTGGGGAGCACCATTTACGAGTGTGGGCCCCCTGGGAGGGAACGCCCACTGGGGAGAAGCGCCTACTGGGAAGAAGGCGGTGTGCGCGGTGCACCCTCGTTCCTGCGGTCGTAGATATGGATGAGAGAGTCGTATCTCACCAATTGCTCCGGATCCATCTCCAGATGTACCCGAAGGGCATCCCGGGTGCTATCGATTACGGCCCAGTAGGAATCCCGGTAGACCTTCTGGAGATGCTCCACACGCTCCCGCCAGACCTCCACCAGCGAATCCGCCACCAGCGCCTGATCCTCTGACAGGCCCACCCGGTACACCAGCGAGGTGCGGGCATTGGCCTCTGCCGACTCTACCTCCGGGGCGGTTGTCACCTCAGCGGGAAACGCCGGTTCCACGTACCACCGATTGAATGCGGCGCCCAGGAGTGCGCCTGTAACGAACACGAGTCCCAGGACGAGACCCGTGGCCATGCGCGCGCGGCTAGCCTGCCCTTCAGGACCCGAGGTGTTCACCACTGCTCCATTTCCACAAAAATGAACTCATCGCCGGGTTCGGAGTGTCCACCGGGGACGGGATCGGCACTGATCTCGAAGAAGAAGGCCGCCGGCAACACCGCAGGAGCAGGCGTGTTGGATGCCGGACCCTGAGCCAACAGCACTGCAGCCATGGTTGCGGCGGCAAGTGCGCTGGGCACCACCATCCGACTCCATGACATCATGACCTGCCCCATGGTGACCTGGGCCAGCGAGGTCCGTCGAGCCAACTCGTGAGAGGCCCGCCGTAGGGTCTCCTGTTCGAAACGACTCCAGTAGCCGGGCTCCTCCACCTCAGGGTCCAGGCTCGCCAGTGTGAAGATGGGGTCCTGGTGACTCATGACGCACTCCTCCTCAACTCAGACTCGGCGTTGGCCTGGAGGAAGCTCCTCAATGCCTTCCGAGCAAAATGCAGATGGGATCGGACCGTCCCGGAGGGAATCCCCAACCGGTCCGCAATCTCCCTATGCTTCCACCCCTCCATGTCATGGAGGAGAACTATCTCTCTCTGAACTTCCGAAAGCTCCTTCAGGCCTCGACTGAGCATGGCCTGCAGTTCCCTGGTCTGCGTATACCGCTCCGGACTTTCGTCTTCAGACCTGGCCGTCTCGGGAATCCCTTCGGTCTCCCGAAGCGATTCCCGACGAATCAGGTTCCGCGCCCGATTCCGCACGATGGTCATGAGCCACCCCCCGAAGCGCGCCGGATTCCGGCAATCTTCAATCCGCTGAAGCGCTACCAGAAACGCCTCCTGTGCCGCATCCTCCGCATCTTCATGCCGTCCCGTCACCGAGAAGGCCACGGCGTATGCTGCGCGCCGGTAGCGACGAACCAGAAGCCCGAAGGCCTGGGAGTCGCCATGGCTGGCCCGGATTACGAGGTCCACATCTTCCATGTGAACCTCAGACCTGTCCGTATTCAGATGACACGCTTCATGGACCTCTTGTTGAGGGGCGGAGCCTGACAAGTGGCACAATAAGGTCACAAGAGGTAGGGGGGCCAGACAAGGGATGGGGAGGAAGGCGCCCGGCCCTCCTCCCCATCTAACTCGCTTGCACTTCCACGGGATTAGACCGCCATCTGCGATCTGCCCGCCCTCTCCACGATCAAGCCGCAGAATCCGCGATCAGGCCGCCGTGTCCGCCTTCCAACGGCCAAAAGGCAGCGTGGGAGGGGAAGGTTCTCTCCTCCCCCACACGAACGCTGAGATCCGGGGGCGGTCTATGGAGCCCCCTCCCCGCAGGCGTCCGTCCGCGATGACGATTCCAGGAACCTCGCCTCCGGTGCCCGAGTGCCCGGACCGGTGATGGCGCCTTGCATCCCGTACGTCGCTCATATCCATCGACCTTCCTTGGGAAGAAACCCCGGCCTTTAATTCCGTCAGCGAGCGGGGGAATCCCACGGGACGCTCGACCCACCCCCTGACGCAGATGGAGAGTCAGTTTGCAAGAGGCATGCCCGGCAGACCTGTCTCGCATTTTTCATGGCCTGGCGCGGAAATCGGGGTCTACCGGCGGGTGTGTGAATGGTGCGGGGAGGGTCCTGAGGCCCGGGCGGGAGTGCCGTGGGCCGATAGTGTACCCGTGGGTGGACAGGCGCTCGTGTCGAAGTGACACACAGCACCAGAACCGAAGGGCGAGGGGAGAGCGCTTTAACGACTCCCGAAGCGCTGGTGCTCCGGGATCAGTTTCCTCTTCCGGGGCGCCCCTCGCCCCGCTCCCGCCGGCGTTCCCGGGGAGTCGGCGGAGGGGAGGGCCGGCGAGCCCGGTCCAGGAGCTGGACCCACTCCTCCGGGAAGAGGCCGTCGGGATGGGAGCCCGCCCAGGGTAACTCCAGGGTTGCTCCTCCCTCCTCTGGCTGGAAATGGAGCAGGCGAATGGTCACTCCTTCATCACCCCGCCGTCCTGTCAGGGTGCTCCCCGCCTCCGTAACCTTCCATCGTTCCTCATTCCGCTCGAAGGTCCAGGCGAGGGAGGGAAGGTCCGGCTCGGTGTGATGCGAGGCCGCCGAAGTCCCGGCACCGGATTCCCCTTTTTCCCCGGCCTGACCCACGGGAGTAGACCCGCTCCGCACGCTTGAGGGTTCCTCTCCCTCACTTCCCTGAACCAGGGAAATCGGTCGAGGGCGGGTTCCCACCGACTCCCGCACAGAGATGGGAGGTTTCGGGGGCTTGGAATCAGAGGTCATTGGATCACCTTTCCCTGGGGGTCATCTGGTGTAAACATCACCTGTACGGGATCTTTCCTCAAGGAACCCCCCTGGAAGGCCGTTGAAGAAACAGGACGTCCTTCCAGACCGGAGAGTCCCGGATTCCAGACCAGGGACCCGGATTCCCATGGCATGGAGATCCATGACGGCTGCAGACCCCAACATCCGCCCCGACCGCTCAACGCCCCGGGGGAGGAGCGATGTCATCTTTCGACAGGTGGGTGAGGAATGGCTCCTCTTCGATCCCATCTCGGGCGACATCCACGTGCTGAACCCTACGGCCGCCCTGGTGTGGGCTCAGTGTGATGGGGCGACACCAGCCGGCGACATTGCGGCGGCGATCCGGGAGGCGTTCGGCCAGGAGGCCCCCCCAACGGCAGAGGTACGGGCCCTGGTGATGAATACCGTGGAGAAGTTCCAAAAGCTGGGACTTCTTGCGCACCCGGCGAAAAGGGAATGACCCAGCTTCTCGTCTGGCAGGTAGGCCCGGTGCGGGTGAGAGCGGAAGTCCCCCTGGCCGCTCCCCTGGCTACCTGGGTGCGGCGCCTCTACCCCGATGCCCGCTCCGACGCCGGCTCCGGGTTCCGCGCCAGGGCCCGCTCCGAGGCGTTGGAGTCGGGGCCCGTGATGCCTGACGAGACAATCCTCCTGGAAAGCGGCACAGACGGCTTCCACGTCTCTCGAGGCGACCGGATTGCAGGACCGCTTTCCCCGGAAGATGCCTTCGTAGCCTTTGAGCTGGAGTTGAGTCGAGCCCTTCTGGAACATCAGCCCACCCTGCCCCTGCACGGCGGGGGCGCGGCAGGATCATCGGGAGCCGTTCTCCTTTCGGGCCCCGGGGAGTCCGGGAAATCCACGCTCACCGCCTCCCTGGCCCTGGCCGGATACCCGGTGTTCGGAGATGACGTGATCCTGGTAGATGGATCTTCGGGCTACATCCAGCCATTTCCGCGTTTGCTTAAACTCACCGAGCCTGCCCGCAGCAGCCTGGGAATCCCCGAGAAAGACCGGTGGGCCCGGCGCTTTCCCCTGGTGGACGCAACGCTCATCCATCCCCGAGGCCTGGGCTCCGGTTGGTCGCCTCCGGCCCCACTGACAGCGGTAATATTCCCGCATCGAGATCCTGACTGGCAGGAAAACCCCCGGTGGGAGCCAGTGCCCCCAAGCAGGGCCATGGCCCTCCTCATGGCTCAGCGGATCTTCCCGGTCCGCGACCCGGGGCGCGACTTCCAGATCCTGGCTGACGTGGTCGGAGCTGCTTCGACGGTGGAAGTCCACTATCGAGAGGCAGCGCAGTTGGTGGGGCGCCTGGAGGAATGGTTGGGTACCCCCATCCCTCCCACCGAAGCGCCGGGCTCATGAGCCACCGCCGCTGGCTCTCCTTCGTGCTTCTGGGCCACCTGCTCCTGGTGGGAATCTCTCTACTCCCTCTCCCCTACGAATGGATTCGACCAGCCCGCGTCTACACCCATCTCCTGGGGGTGGAACAGAACTGGCGGCTCTTCGCCCCGGCCGTGCTTCGGACGTACGGAGACGTGGAAGTGGTGGCGTACTTTCGGCCGCCGGGGGAAGTCTCTCCGGCAGAGCCCGTGCCGTGGGAGGTGCACACCTACTATCTCCAAGGGGATTCCCTCCCGCTCCTTCCCCACCTCCGCAACCATCGGGGCGGCTCGCTCCTCTCTCGAATGGTGAGCCAGGAAGGGTACCATCCCTACCGGATCGTGTTGGCACGCGACGCGTGTGAGGCCTTGGCCGGGAGGGAATCACAGCGGCCGTGGGGAGTGACTCTCACGGGACTCACGGGAGTGGTGTCGGTGCCCTGGGAACACTCCCCCCGCAGCCCCGCCTATCGCACGGATCTCGGAGGCTACCCATGCTGATGCGCGGCAGGGGCGCCTGGGATCGTTTCTGGTTCCACCCGGTGGACCTCCGAGGACTGGCCCTGGCCCGGATGGCCACGGCCCTGGCAGGCCTCTGGACGGCATGGGAGTATCTGGGGATCCTTGGCCATCTGACCTACCCGGGGGGTGTCCCTCCGGAAGCCTCGGCCCTCTGGGCAGGGCGAAGCATCATGGGTCCCCTGGCTGGACTGGGCTTTCTTTCTGCCCCGCCAGGACCTCACCTGCTGCTCCTGGCGCTGGCCATCTCCCTCGCCGCCCTGGGGTTGGGGTATCGCACGGCCCTGGCCGGGGGGTTCTCATGGGGCATCCTCTTCTGGTTCCAGACCCGCAATCCCATCGTCCTGAATGGGGGTGACGAATTCCTCCGTCTGGTCCTCTTCTACCTGGCCCTGGGCCACCTGGCCATCCCCCTGCGGTTTCGCCGCTGGAGTGTAGACTCACTGCGGGCGGGCGAGCACATCCGCCCCGGTCCCAGCCGGCTGGAGGCGGCTCTCTCTGCTTGGCGGAACCACTGGCACAGCGACGCCATGCCCCCGGCCTGGCCGGTACGGCTCCTCCAGCTCCAACTGGTGACGTTGTACCTGACCTCAGGACTCTGGAAGGCGTCGGGCACCGAGTGGCGCGACGGAACGGGCCTCTGGCTGGCTCTGACCAACCCATCCATCTCCCGAATCCCCGTGCCCGATACCGTCGAGATCCAGGGGCTTTTCCTGGTCCTGGGTCTGGCTACTTTTGCATGGCAACTGCTCTTTCCTGTCCTGGTCTGGCTCCCGTCTACGAGATGGGCCATACTCATGGGTGGAATAGCCTTCCACCTCTTCACCGGAGTTCTGATGCAGCTAGGGCCCTTTCCTGCAGTCATCCTGGCGTCCTATCCCGCCTTTCTCTTCATGGGAAGCCGCGGAGAGGCCGGCGGTGCCGGGGAGGGGACCTCCTCCCCTGGATGGGGTATCAATTGAATCAATGTTGCCCATGGACCGATCATCCTCACCCCTGGGCCGACCTCCTGGCCACCTTTCGTGACCCCCGGAGCTTCAACGTGAAAGCTCAACCCCACACCCATCATGCCTAAACGCGGCCCGATGGCCGACCACGGGCCGGATCTGCCGGTCTCCTCGGTCCCTTCGAATGAGGAGCCCGCAGGGATGGGGGCACCCGGGAGCGACCGGCGTGTTTTTCTGCGACGCCTGGCCAAGGCCTCGCTCTGGGCGGCACCCGTCGTTCTCACGATCCGGGTCCGGGAGGCCCATGCCAGGGGGGCCGGAGGCCAAGGCGGAGGAAAGGCCGTGGGACAGGTCGCCGGTGGGGAACTGTCTCCGGTCGCTCAGCAGCAGCTCCTGGCTCCCGAGTTTCGGAGCCAGGAGCAAGCGCCGGCGACGCAGCCGTGGGCAGCACCGTGGAACACCCCCCAGGGTACCCCGGCCCCGTGGAGCCGTCCTCCAGCCCAGCGGCAGGATTCTCGCGACGACCAGGAGTAGGGCGGCCAAGTCACAGGCAGAATCCATCGCTCCAACCCCCAGGTTGCAGGCCCGCCTGAAAACGATACCCTTGCGGCAGAGGCTGGGATTCTTCTCCATAGAGGACGGGAGGGATGGTTCCCACCCGGGCGCATCCACCTGGAGAAACCAAGATGGGCAGGTTCGACGAGATCACGCCGGCGGTCCTGAGGGCTGACCTGGTCCGCTTTGCTCGGCTCCTCCTGCGTCTGGATCGAGAGGGCTCCCTCCTGGATGGGAGCGTGGAAATCCAGGAGACCTTGGGAGAGCTTCGGCAGAAACTGTTCGCATGGGAAGTTCGCGCCACCACACGTCTCCTGCCTCCTTCGCCGCCCACTCCCGCCCGGGAATACAGCGCCGGCCACGATCCCGATGCCATGGACGAACCGTCGCTCATGGATTCCTTGAGGATCGTTCGAGAGGCTCTGGAGCGGGAAGAGGAACTGCGTGAGGAGTGGGGCCGCCCTGGTCACTCCGATTCCACCCCACCGTCAGGAAGCTGACCCATGACCTCTCCGGAAGCCGGCAAGCCCATTCGGTCGGATGCGGTGGCTACCGACCCCCAGGAGAGCCAGATTGGTCAGAAGTACGCGCAACTCCTCGGCCATCAGGAAAACATCCTGGCGCGCCTCCAGAAGATCCGAAGTGAACTGGACTCGCCCTTGATGGTGGAGATCCTGCGAGATCTCAGGGAGGCCACCGGAAGCTCCGTGCCTCAGGCCGTGCGCCGGGTCACCGAAGGGGTGGAAGAGGTCATCCGATCCATTCAGCTTTCCCAGTCGGAGGTCCATAAGGAATTGCTGGACCGACCGGGCCGGATGACGGTGGAGGGGATTACCAACCTCCCGGCGTTTCTGGGGCGGTTCCTCGCAGAGCGCGCCGAGGCCCCGGACTTTCACTACCGGGTGGAGGTGGATGAGATTCGAGGTTGGATCATCCACTGGCGAGAAATGGGTCCCGGCGGTGTGGTCCGGGGGGCCGGACGCTTCTACGAACGCCCCTACGCCTGGCTGGAAAGCTGATCAGATCTCTGCCAGTGCGTCCGTAGCGAGCCGCGAGCGTTGCCGGAGCACCATGTCCAGCACCTCATGGCCATAGAACATCCCGATGTACCTCCCCTGCACCGGTGTGACCCGCCTCACGGCCCACACCAGGTGCACGTAGTCGGGTTCTCCAGGCTCTCCCACAAGATGCATCCCGGCTTCAGCCGGAAGCCGATTGCCCTTCCGGTTGTTGCAGGGGGAGCAGGACGTAACCACGTTCTCCCAGCTGTTCACCCCTCCCCGGGACACGGGCAGGACATGATCCCGGGTGAGGAACTGGCGGCCCTTCAGCTCGCTTCGATGACGGCCACAATACTGACAGCAGTAGTCATCCCGGGCAAACAGGAAGGTGTTGGTCACCTGCCTCCGGAAGCGTCGGGGCACGTGGACGTACCGCACCAGCCGGATCACGGTGGGACACGGTAATTCCGTGCGCTCCGACCGGAATGCCCGATCTCCGTCTGCCTCCAGCACCTCCGCTTTCCCATCCAGAATCAGGCGAACGGCCCGTCGGGAGGGAACCAGCGTAAGGGGCTCGAAGGAGGCGTTCAGTGCCAAACAACCCATGAGCGTCATCACCTCCCAGTTGGGGGGTTACCTCAGAGCACCCCAGAATATGAAGGATTCGATGGCCTTCCGCCAATGGCTCTGCGGTCACGGCTCCATAACCGGCCGGAAGCAAGCTTGAAACATGGGCCGGTGGGGGGAGATGCGCCGGCTGCGCGGGCAATCCCCGGTTGGGAGGGTCGCCACCCATTCAAAGGAGGGCTACCGGATCCCTGTCCAGGGCGATCCGGACGTCTCCAACGCCCCTTGGACGGAAGCGCACCACCTCTGCGCAGGCCTGAGCCAGGGCGGCGGGTGACCCGGCCCGCAGGAGGAGGTGCCATCGCCAGCGGGAGTGCAGACGTTGGATGGGACAGGGCGCCGGACCGGTCACTTCCACTCCGGGAAAGCCCCGATCTCTCAGGCGCTGGGTGAGCGCCTCGGCCGTAAGGGCCGCCTCGTCTTCCTGTGGACTGCTTACCACCACGTTGGCCATGCGCCGGTGTGGTGGATAGCCGGGCCCACTTCGCTCGTGCAGCTCCCGACGAGCAAAGCCTTCGTAATCGTGGGTGAGGGCCGCAGCCACGGCGTAGTGCTCCGGAACGGAGGTCTGCAGGATCACCTCTCCACCCAGACTCCCCCTCCCTGCCCGTCCCGCCACCTGACTCAAAAGCTGGAAGGTCCGCTCGCTGGCCCGGAAGTCAGGCAGATGGAGGCCCACATCGGCATTCACCACACCCACCAGGGTAACCCGGGGGAAGTCCAGTCCCTTGGCGATCATCTGTGTGCCCAGGAGGATATCCACCTCGCCGCGCTCCACCCGGCCCAGGATCTCATGATGGGACCACTTCCCCGAGGTGGTATCCACATCCATGCGGGCGATCCGTGCCCCGGCAAAAGTGGCGGCCACCGCCCGCTCCACCTGCTCGGTGCCCACTCCCTTGAACGAGAGATCCGTGGAACCGCATCGTGGGCATCTGCTGGGAGCGGGCTGCTCATAGCGGCAGTGGTGACACAGTAGTCGGTTGGAGGCCCGGTGAAGGGTGAGCGACACCGAGCAGTCGCGGCATGCCTGCACTTCTCCGCACTCTCGACACTGAACGAAGCTGGAATACCCTCGTCGGTTCAGGAGGAGTATGGTCTGCTCGTTGCGCTCCAGGCGCAGACGCACCGCTTCAACCAGTTCTCCCGAGAGGATGACGCCCCCCTCCCCTCGAGCCGTCTCCTTGGGGGAGGTACGAGGTCCCGGCGTCGCTGTAGCCGGGCTTGCCCCACCCCTACCCTTCCGCAGATCCACCACGGATACTATTGGCAGGGATGCTCCCGTGGCTCGTTCCGGCAAGGTGAGAAGCCGGAATTTTTCCTTTCGGACGTTCTCCCAACTCTCCAGCGAGGGGGTGGCGCTGCCCAGCACACACACCGCCCTGGATTCCCTGGCCCGCACCACCGCCAGGTCCCTTGCGCTGTACCGGGGCGCTTCCGACTGCTTGTAACTGCTGTCGTGTTCCTCGTCCACCACGATAGCCCCCAGATCGGCCAGCGGGGCGAAGATGGCGGAACGGGCCCCCACCGCAATGCGCGCCGTACCATCCTGGAGGCGGCGCCAGGCATCGAAGCGCTCCCCGTCGGAGAGGCCCGAATGGAGCACGGCCACCCCCTGGCCAAAGTGGGCCCGGAAACGGGAAACGGTCTGGGGAGTGAGGGCGATCTCCGGCACCAGGACCAACGCCCCCCTTCCCTGTTTCTCAACCACCTCCTTCAAGAGGTGGATGTAAACCAGCGTCTTTCCAGATCCGGTGATGCCGTGGAGGAGACATGGGCGAGGATCCTTGGCTCGGCTTTCCTCCAGTAGGGCCGCCAATGCCGCCGCCTGGGGAGGTGTGGGGGTGAGGTCCGGAGGCTCACCGGCGGGGATCTGGGCGAAGGGATCCCGCGACACCTCCTCCTCCCTGAACGCCAGCACCCCCTTCGCCTCCAGCCCTTTCACCACGCCGTATCCGAACCCTCCCTTCTCCACCAGGTCGGAGAGCGTCAGAGCGCCGCCGGCCGCCTCCAGGTACTGGAGGCACTCCAGTTGCCGGGGAGCCCGTCCAAGCACCTCCTCCCTGCGCATCAGGTCCAGGAGCGGATCCACCACGCCCACTACTTTTTGGGTCTGGGCCTTCGGCTCTCTGGGCGCCACGGTTTCGTGCACCACGGCTCCTCGGGCCCGGAGACTCCGGATTTCTGGCCAGATGGAGCCCATCCCCAACCCGGAGGCCAGGGTCTTCACCCGGACGGGAGCGTTTCGTCCCCGAAGGGCTTCCACGATCCGACGCTCTCGAGGGGTGAGCTGGGCCTCAGGCGGCCCGACCTGCGGAGACGTCGCTTCCTCCCTTCCGGGCTGCGAATGGGTGGTGTCCACAAGGCTCACATAGTCCCTGGAGACGTCTACCAGGAGGGCGGGTAGCACGGACCGCAGCGCGATACCCAGGGGTGCCATGTAGTAGTCGGCCACCCATCGGGCCAGCTTCAAAACGTCCGGCGTCACGGAAGGCTGAGGTTCCAGCACATCCAGAACGGTTCGGATGCCCGGGAGATGGGCGGGACTTCCAGGCCCTACCACCCAGCCCACCCATTCTTTCCGGCGGAAGGGAACCAGCACCCTGGTGCCCTTCTCCGGGAGGGAAACCCCTGGCGGCAGCAAGTAGGTGAAGGTGCGAAAGAGAGGAAGTGGCAGGGCCACATCCACCCTCACCCCCTGGGCGTCGTCACCGGACGCACCCCCCCCCCTGGACGCTTCCACCGCAGGCTTCCGGCTCATCCCGGAAGGAGGAAGATCTCCCCCTGACGTCCAGGGGTGGTTACCTCGGGCCCAGCGCTTCCCCAGAAGACGTTCACTTCCGTTCGGATTCCCACCTCCCCCGGGATGTAGATTCCCGGCTCCACGGAGAAACCCACTCCCGGGAGGAGACGTCGGACGTCCTGACTCTCCAGGTGATCCAGATTGGGTCCGGTGCCATGGAGCTCCCGATCGATGGAGTGTCCGGTGCGATGGGTGAACCATTGGCCGTAACCCCGGGCCTCGATGACGGCTCGGCAGGCATCGTCCACCTCGAATCCCCGAACTTCCCTACCCGCCTGAAACCCTTCCTCCAGGAATGTGAGGGCCGCATCGCGGGCGTCCCGCACCGCCTCCCACAGCCTCTGGATCCGCAGAGGGACCTGCTCACCGAGGAATCCCATCCAGGTCTGGTCGGCGGGAACATCATCCAGGCCGGGCTTGGCCCACAGATCCACGAGCAATAGCTGGCCGGACACGATGGCCTCGCCGTCGCCGGCCGGAGCATAGTGCGGATCCGAGGCAGTGGGGCCGATGGCCACGATGCATCCCTGCTCATGATGCAGGCCCAACTGGCCGAACCGGTGTAAGATCCAGCGGGCCACTTCTCCCTCCCGGAGGGGCTCTCCTTCGGTAGCCGCCTGAGCCGCACGATCCATGGCTTCCCGGGCCACCCGGGCCACCGTGGCGGCCGTTCCGGTGTGGATCTCCCGTTGCCGGGGAGTCCAGACGGAGTGGAAGAGCGATACCAGGTCGCCGGACGACACCACTTCCGGGCCGGCGGACCTGACCAGATCCAGGATTCCCCCCGGCACCCGGTCGATGGCAGGAACGGCCGATCCCGGAGATGTTTCCATGGCCACGGTTTGGCACCCATCCAGCAGTTCCCGCAGCCCCCCTTCCAGCTCCTTCCATCCGGAGTAGCTCCGGGTATCCCACGGCCACTGCTTCCACGAGGAGGCCTCGATGGCGTGGATGAGGGCTCGAGGTTCCCCCCGGGCGGGGATCAGGGCAAACCCCCGTCGACTGCTCCACTCCACGCCCAGGAGCCGCTGGGAAATGGCATTCTGCCCGTGGAACTCATACAGAAGCCAGCCATCCAGATCCGCCTCCTGCAGAGCCGCCTGGATCTGTTCCACTCCGGCCCGCGTCAGGGTTGGAGCCAATTCACGCTCACTCTGAACCTCAGCCATCTCGTCTCTCCGTCGTTCGTTCAGGAACCGTCTGCGGCGGCGGATCATCGCGGGAGCCCGGAACGTCGTCCCCCTTCTTCCGGCCCACCAGAAGATCCAGACCCAGAATCCTTTCCCGAGTGAGAAGCCGATGGACCTCCGCCTCCCGGGCCATGGCCGTGCGGACCCCCATCCACCCCCATCTCTTCCATGCCCGCCGGAGAATCCCCAGCTTCTCTCGAAGGGAGAAAAGCTCGGCGAAGTCCGGGAAGGGCTTCTTGACCTGGGGTCGGAAGGCCGTTTCCTCGTCGGACCAGTCTTCACTGTGAAGCCGCTCCACTCCCGCCTCCCGGAGAAGTCGCTTCCACTCCACCAGCATGAGAGCCCGGGCGCCCAGATGGCGAGCCATGACTTCCTGTCGCTCCAGGGACACCGAGGCCTTCCATACCAGCTGTACCAGAACCACCCGTCCCCCCGGGCGGGTCACCCGCACCAGTTCCTCCACGGCCTTCCCGGGTTCGGCCCTGGCGGTGAGCCCCAACTCTCCCACCACTACGTCGAAAACCTCATTCCGGAAGGGGAGCTGGTCCATGGAGCCCTCCTGTGCGTTGAGGCGATCCCGCAGGTCGTTGTCTCGAGCACGGGTCTCCACCATCTCCACCATGGCCGGATCGGGGTCAGTACCGGTCCCAATCACCTGGAATTCCCTCACGAAGTATTCCAGGGAGACTCCCGGGCCGCACGCAGCCACCAGGACATCGTGCCCCGGCTGGAGATCGGTGAGAAGAGCAATCTGGTGATAGAGCTCCCGCCCACCCGGCGGGAAGAGAGGGCGAGGGCTGAGGCGCACCAGATCCAACATGGTGGGAATGCGCCTCTCCGCCGGCTGAGACCCTTGGGAAGGGGCTTTCATGAATCGGCGAGCGGCCCTGAGGCCTCTCTACGCCGGCTCCTCTTCGGCATCCAATTCCCTCAGGGCGGCCCTCAACCTGGCTTCCTCCTCGGGAGATGGATCTCGACCATCTTGGGTCCGCTGAGCCAGCGGTCCCCTCACATGCCTCAGCACTGCAAAAACCACTCCTATGCCCAGGAGGATGGCCAGGGGTGGCATAACCCAGGCCCAGAGCGCAGCGCCAGTTCTGGGGGGTATGGCGCGGTACTCTTCACCGTGGTTGGCCAGCATCCACTCTACGATCTCGGCGGAAGTCCACCCTTCCATGGCCAGCCCCTGGATGGAATCTCGAAGCGCCCCTGCCTCGGCACTGGGGCACTGCTCCAACATGAGTCCAGGACAGAAGGGCGAAAGGATACTTCCGATGGCCTTCTCACCCTCCACAACGGGGCGGAATTCCCCTTCCACCCCCTGGGGAATCTGAGCGGCCGCCGGGTTCCCGCACCACAGCACGAGAGTTGCCAGCAACGCCATCTGCAACTGGCTTCCAAGGTTCTTCGTCGGCATGCTCATCACCTCTCCTCATTGCGGCCAAGCCCCGGACGGGCGGGATCCACTCCGGCCAAAGCCCGGATGACATTCACCGCAGCCATCCCCGTGCCCTGAGGGTCGTATCCGCCCTCCAACACAGCCACCACCTTCCCGTTACACCTGCGCCGGGCCACGTCCAACACTTCCTCAGTCATGGCATGAAAGTCCTCGTGCTGAAGCATCTGGCCCCCCAGCGGATCGCCTTTCAGCGCATCTAACCCTGCGGAAATCAGAATGAACTCCGGATGGAAGCGGCGCTCCGCTTCCTGCAACGCCTCGTGAAATCGGGCCAGGTAGTCTCGTCCGGGGAACCCGGAAGGCACCTGGATGTTCATTGTGGTCCCCTGGCCCCTTCCCGACCCCGTCTCCTTCTCCTCTCCCGTCCCCGGCCACATCCCAGCCTGGTGGATGGAAAGGTAGAAGACCGAGGGATCTTGGTAGAAGATTTCCTGGGTTCCATTCCCATGATGCACGTCCCAATCCACGATGAGTACCCGGCCGGCCAGACCCGATTCCTGAAGATGCCGGGCCGCGACTGCGACACCGTTCAGCAGGCAGAATCCCATGGCACGATTCGGCGTAGCATGATGACCCGGTGGCCGGGCGGCTACAAAGGCTGTCGACGACTCCCCCCGGGCAACCCTTTCACACGCATCCAGGATGGCTCCCACCGAACCGGTGGCGGCCTCCCAACTTGCCCCGCTAACCCGGGTCTCTCCATCGGAAAGGGTCAGCACTTCGTTGCCATCTGCGGCCCGTGCCACTTGCCTCTGGAGATACGCCAGCATACCCACCTCATGGACTCGTTCCAGAGATTCCATACTGCACCGGGACGCGTCCCTCTGCTCCACCCGTCCGTGAAGAGCCAGCAGATCCCTGCCCACGGTGGATGCCAGGGCCCTCAAGCGTCCCTGATGCTCCGGATGGCCCCATCCAGTGTCATGGAGCGAGGCGGCAGGATGCAGGTAGAAAGCCGCCGGTGCCCTTGCCGACACGCCGGCGGTTTGGGACATCACCCCGCCATGGCCACCCGGGACGCCTGGGTCCGAGCCAGGCGCTCCTGGAGAGATGTCACCTTGGGCACCGTGGTCCGGAGTGCCACCACCGCGTCACAGGCCGCTTCTGTAGCCGACGTGGTGGTAAGATAGGTGATCTTGTAGGTAATGGCCGCCCTCCGCATGGCGTAGTCGTCGTACTGGGACTGCTTCCCCATGGGAGTGTTGATGAGCAGATCCACCTCACCGGAGACGATTCCGTCCACGATGTCAGGCCGCCCCTCGCCCACCTTGAAGATGAGCCTGGACGGAATCCCCATCTCCGTGAGATGCCGATGGGTGCCCCGGGTGGCCAGGATATCGAACCCCAGCTCCTTGAAGCGTCGGAGAGCCGGGGTGACGGTGACCTTGTCGGTGTCATTGACGGTAACCACCAGCGTCCCTCCATCGGATGGGAGGTGATTCCCCGCGCTGGTCTGGGCCTTGGCGAACGCCATCCCGAAGGTCTCATCGAAACCCATGACCTCCCCGGTGGAACGCATCTCGGGGCCCAGAAGAATATCCACGTCGAAGCGGTTGAACGGCAGCACCGCCTCCTTCACAGCCACTCCCGGCACCGGAGGCTCCGCCGGGACGTTCAGGTCCGCCAACTTTTCCCCCACCATGACCCGGGCCGCCAGGCGAGCCAGGGGCACGCCGGTGGCCTTGCTGACGAACGGGACGGTGCGCGAGGCCCGTGGATTCACCTCCAGCACGTAGACCAACCCGTCCTTGATGGCGAACTGGACGTTCATGAGGCCCACCACACCCAGCTCCAGGGCGAACTGACGGGTCACCGACCGGATCTCCTCCAATTCGGAGGGGCTCAGGCGGTAGGGAGGTAGCACGCACGCCGAGTCCCCCGAGTGGACCCCCGCATCCTCGATGTGCTGCATGATCCCACCGATGACCACATCCACGCCGTCGGAGAGGGCATCGACATCGGCTTCGAAGGCATCCTCCAGGAACCGGTCGATGAGGACCGGGTGGTCGGGGGAAGCTCGGATGGCCCGCTCGAAATAGTCCTCCAGTGTGGAATCGTCGTAGACGATTTCCATCCCTCGACCTCCCAGCACGTAGGAGGGGCGAACCAGAACGGGGTATCCTACCTCCGCAGCTACCTTCAGCGCCTGCTCCCGGCTGGTGGCGATACCGTTCTCGGGAACACGTGCTCCCACCTTCTGACATACCTGCTCGAACCGCTCCCGGTCTTCCGCACGGTCGATGGCATCCACCGAGGTGCCCAGGATGGGCGCACCCAGGTCACTCAGGGACTTGGCCAGATTCAAGGGGGTCTGCCCCCCCAGCTGCACAATGACGCCCTCAGGCTTTTCGCGGTGGAGGATCTCCAACACGTCTTCCAGCGTGAGCGGTTCGAAATAGAGGCGGTCGCTCACATCGAAGTCTGTGGAAACCGTCTCAGGATTGGAGTTCACCATGATGGTCTGAAAACCCTGCTTCCTGAGGGCCAGCACAGCCTGCACGCAGCAATAGTCGAATTCGATGCCCTGACCGATTCGATTCGGGCCACTGCCCAGAATCACCACCTTCCGACCCGAAACGGTACCCGCCTCGTCCTCCTCCTCATACGAGGAGTAGTAGTACGGCGTCTCTGCGGGGAACTCTCCGGCACAGGTGTCCACCACGTTGTAGGTGGGGCGGATCTCCCAACCCCAACGCCGTTCCCGGACCTCCGTCTCTGTTTCACCTCGGAGATGGGCCAGCTGGGAATCGGAGAAGCCCTCCCGCTTCATGAACCGAAGCGCCTCGGCGTCCACGGATTCCAACGCGCTGTACCACCGCTCGATTTCGACAATCTGGAGAAGCTGGTCCAGGAACCACGGGTCGATCTTCGTGGCATCGAAGATGTCATCCATGGAAAGGGGAGACTCCCCATCCAGGGGGCCATCAACCACCCGTTCCATGGCCCGCTTCAACTGGAACGGACGATCGGCAGTGGGGCGCCGGAGAGCTGCCAGGAGAGAATCCCGATATTCGGCTTTCAGACCATCATCCTGAAGGGTGGCTCCCCTCACCCATCCCGGGCGTCCCACCTCCAGGCCTCGAATCCCCTTCTGCCATGACGCCTTGAAGGTGCGGCCAATGGCCATGGTCTCACCCACAGCCTTCATTTGCACCCCCAGCACCGGATCCACTTCCTGGAATTTCTCGAAGGCGAATCGGGGGAACTTCGTCACCACGTAGTCCAACACGGGCTCGAATGATGCCGGGGTGTTCTTGGTGATGTCGTTGGGGAGCTCATTGAGGTGATAGCCCACGGCCAGCTTGGCCCCCACCCGAGCGATGGGAAAGCCGGTGGCCTTGGACGCCAGAGCCGACGATCGGGACGTGCGCGGATTCATCTCGATTACGAGAAGATCCCCGTTCTCCGGGCTCACCGCGAACTGGATATTGCATCCGCCGGCCTCCACTCCGATTTCCCGGATGATGGCGATGGCGGCATTGCGCATCTCCTGGTACTCCCGATCCGACAGCGTCTGGATCGGTGCCACCGTGATGGAGTCGCCCGTATGGACCCCCATGGGGTCAAAATTCTCGATGGAGCAGACGATGATGACGTTGTCGGCCCCGTCTCGAACCACCTCCAGTTCGTACTCCTTCCAACCGATGACGCTCCGATCGACGAGGACCTCCTTCACCGGAGAGGCGTCGAGTCCCTTTCGGACCTGTGTTTCGAACTCTTGCCGGTTGTAGGCGATCCCTCCACCCGTCCCTCCCATGGTGAAACTGGGTCGGATGATGGCGGGGTATCCCGTATCCTCCACGATCTCCAGCGCCTGCTCCAGGCTCTTGGCAAACCCGCCATGAGGCACCGCCAGCCCGATGCGCGTCATGGCCCGGGAAAATTCCTCCCGATCTTCCGCCATGCGAATGGAGCGGGGATTGGCTCCGATGAGCTCCACACCATACTTCTCCAGCACCCCGTTGTCGTGGAGGGCCATGGCGATGGTGAGGGCCGTCTGGCCGCCCATGGTGGGCAGGATGGCGTCGGGACGCTCCACCTCAATGATGCGCTCCACCCACTCCGGGGTGAGGGGCTCAATGTAGGTTCGATCCGCCAGCTCCGGATCGGTCATGATGGTAGCGGGATTGGAGTTCACCAGAATCACCCGATAGCCCTCTTCCTTCAGGGCCCGGACCGCCTGGGTACCGGAGTAGTCGAACTCGCAAGCCTGACCGATGATGATGGGGCCGGAGCCCAGGATGAGGATGGACTCCAGGTCATTGCGTTTGGGCACGGGAAAAACTCAGCCTTCTTGGGTAGAGCCCTTGTCCGCCTCACTCCGAATGGCCTTACGCAGAACGAAGGCGAAGCCCCCCCAGACAAAGGAGAGGATGAAGATCATCACGATCCAGGTGGTGGCAGTCATGGCTGGGGTGTCCATGGGCAATACGAGTGCCCGGATGATGGAGGGAGTTTACTCAGGCTAGGTGTATGAACTTGCATTTGCACGACGGTTTCACGCGTGAAGAGTAAAGTGACCCCAGGAGCCAACGGAAGCAAGGCGTGGCGGGCCGTGCTTCCAGCCGAGGCTCCTCAGCGGAAGAAGCGGACCCGGGCTCCCTGGACCGTCTGGAAGGGGCGATCTTCCACATCGGACAACTCCAGGAGGACAGCCTGAGGCAGAGACCCCGAAAGATCCTGGAGGTGAATCCGGATAGTGGGAGCATGATCCCCCTGGGATACCAGCACCAATCGAACTCCCCCCTGTTGCTCCATGGGCCTCTGGAAGAGCCATGTGCCCGACTGTGCTTCCACGCGGTGGAGGTTGTCGCCGTGGATTTCCAGCACGGCACCCCGCACCGACCCCTGGCTGGATTCCACGCTTCCCCCGATGGCTCCCGGCCCATGGGGCCCCGGGTCGCATGCCACCAAAGTCAGAGCCAGTGCCACCCACAGCACACGTCGTTCCCTCATCAGCCTCCTCCGTTCGACAGGAAGATCCGGAGATCTCCCACGTCCAGTCGGCCGTTCCCGTTCCCCAGACGATCCAGCACCGTGCGCTGAGCCTGGGAAAGTCCGCCCGCTTCCCGAAGCAGGACCAGCGCCAGAGCCTCTGCCGCCACCGCAGGTGGCGAAACCTCCAGCACGAGATCCAACCGGTCTTCCAACCCGATGGCATCCCGACCCACGATTTGAACCGAGAAGGTTCCAACTTCCAGGGGTTCGCCCTGAACCCGGCCATCCTGAGGCAAGAGGATCAGGCCCTCGGGAAGAGATCCAACTTCCAACTTCCAGCGTATGGGGAGGTTTCCGGACGAGGCCACCAGATCCACCCGGGCAGGGAGACCTGCTTCCAGGGTCACCGGGTGGGGGGGTCCGGAGACGGTGAAAGCAGTCTCGAAGAACGCCACGATCTCGAAGGGGCTCTGAACCCGGAACTCCAGTGGGTTCTGCAGGCCACCCGGGAGAGTGGAGTCGCCCACCCAGTCCCGGAACCGAAAGCCCTGCCGGGGGACGGCCTCCAGCCGGAGTTGGGTGCCGTGGGGGAACCACCCTTCCGGCTCCTGGGGATTTACCAGCACCTCTCCCCCTGCCAGGGTGTCGACCCCGCCCTCCACCCTAACCATTATCCGGTGTTCCAGTTCTGTGCCGAACCGCGCAACCAACGTGGTATCCCTCAATGGAGTCATGAACGTGAGGATCCGAGCGTCGGAGTCGCTGCCCTCCCATCCCTGGAAGCGCGGTCTGGTGCCAGGGGCCACTTCGGCCGCCGTTCGGGCCTCCAGCACATGTTCCTGGAATGGAGCGGACCGGAACAGATGGCGGTCCCCGCCGCTCACCTGGGCCCCATTCATTCCGAAGCCCCCCGGGGACGGGCCCTGGGCCTGAAGCACCACCTGTGGGGAATAGGTGGACGCCAGAAGACGCACCTCCCGACCTGCACGGGTGATGTTCAGAAGAGTGACGCCCAGGGGATCCCCGTCCCAGGCTCGCGCCGACGGTCGCGAGCCTGCATGGAAACGCTGGTTGCCTGCGGCGCCCGGAAACGGATTCCCGGCATCTCCCCTTCCCCCACCCGGGAGAACCAGCCGCTCGTCACCCTGAGCTTCCCTCAACCACACTCCCATACGCTGAGGATCCCCGTTCACTACATTGGAACGCCAGCCATTTGCCACCTTCTCAGGGTCAACCTGCCAGACCAGAAGGCCCGGGCTGAAGATCTGGGTGTCGAAGCCATCCCGCTGTCGGTTCTCCAGAAGAAGGTGATGACGGCTACCCTCCCCCTGGAGGCGGTAGACTCGGGAGTCTTCCAGACTGGGACCCACCGTCAATTCAATGGGCTCGGTACCTGGAAGGAGTTCCTCCACCTCCACCCACCCCAGCATGGCACGGCTCCATGCTCCCATGCCGCAAGGGCGCGCGGGATTGCTCCCGGCACACCCCCAGGTACCGGTGGCCATGAGATCCCAATTTCCTGCTCCGAAATGGGAAGAGGATGTTCGGGTGCCATATAGATCGGGCAAGCCGAAGCCATGCCCCAATTCGTGGGCCAGCACTCCAATCTCGTTGGGAGACTCCCGGTCGCACGACAGGGCCGGCTGGATGATATAGTCGTCGATGGTGACGTACCCCCCGGAGGCGGCTGGAGTAGAGGTCACAAACGGCCCCCCACCCCACGCCGACAGGCGAAATCGATGGGACCAGATCCGGGTGCGTTGGGGGTCGGCGCCACACTCCGAGCCCCACGCGGGGTGGACCACCGCCAGTAGGTCCACATGTCCGTCGTCATCCGGAGAATTGGGAACCCCGTCGGGCCCATCGTTCACGAAGGCCGACCAATCCATTCCGGACGCATCCAGCGCCTCCAGGATCTCCACGATGAAATCCCTGACCCGGGCAGGAGAGGCCAGGCCGCTGGTGCCTCCTGCCACCAGCCCCCCGGAAAGCTCCGTCTGCACCCACGGAAAAGTCACCCCCCGGACATCCACCCGTCTCTGGGACGCCTGCTCATAGTAGTCCCGGATCGTCCCCGTGGGGTTCGGTCCATCGAAGAAATGTCGCTGGAGGGTCTCCTGGGTAGCCGGAGGCTGGGAAGGGGAATCTGCGAAGAGGCCCAGCACCACCGGAAAGCGAAAGGTCCCCTTCACCCCACCCTCCCGAAATCCCAATGTTGGATAGGGTGGGGGAATGGCAGGTGCCCTGGCTACCGGGCGGTCCAGAGCAGGGTCATCCAAGGGAGATCTGAAGCCAATATCTCCTTGGAGGCGCCGAGTCCAGACCCGATGGAACTGAAAGGCCGTGGGATCGGCCCGCAGCCGTTCGTAGTATGCGGCGGGGGGACGCGTGCCATGGATCCGGCCTAGCAGTTCCACGTCACCCTGAAGCCTGCCAATCCCTTCCAATTCCGTCTGCGCGGAAGCCCCAGACACTCTCACGCAGAGGAGAAGAAGCGCGCCCAGAACCAGGCGCTTCAGGAGCGGAGGACTCCCACCCTCAGACCTCCGTCGCATTCCCCGGACCTGGGCTGGGTTCCAGTGGTTCGAACGTAGCGGTGAAGTGGCGGAGGGCCGGCGCCTGCCAGGTGAACCGGTATCCCCGCAACTCGGTCCGACGATTCCAGATGGCCAGGATGATCTCCACCAGATAGTCCACATGGCTCTGTGTATAGACCCGGCGGGGGAGGGCCAGCCGCACCAACTCCATGGGGGCGGGAATCTCCTCCCCGGACTCCGGGTCTCTCCGCCCGAACATCACCGTGCCCACCTCCACGGCCCGGATCCCCCCAGCGAGGTAGAGTTCAGCCACGAGGGTCTGGCCGGGTAGCTCCAGGGGTGGGATGTGGGGCAGGAACGCGGCGGCATCCACATAGATGGCGTGGCCCCCAGGGGGCTGGACAATGGGCACACCCGCCTGGGAGATTCCCTCCCCCAGATAGCGCACCGAGGCCAGGCGGTACTCCAGATAATCTTCCTCCAGTACCTCCTCCAGACCCACGGCAATGGCCTCCAGATCTCTCCCCGCCAGGCCACCATAAGTGGGAAAGCCCTCGGTGAGGATGAGCAGCTTCTCTTCCTCTCGAGCCAGGGTCTCATCGTTGGAGGCCAGGAAACCCCCGATGTTGGCGAGGCCATCCTTCTTGGCCGACATGGTGCAGCCGTCCGCCAGGCTGAACATCTCCTGGGCGATCTTCAGGATGGAGCGATCGGCGTATCCCGCTTCGCGCAACTTGATGAAGTAGGCGTTCTCGGCAAACCGACAGGCATCGATGTAGAAGGGAACGTCGTGAGCTCGGCACAGCGTCGAGATGGCCTTCAAATTCTCCATGGACACCGGCTGGCCGCCACCGGTGTTGTTGGTGATGGTGACCATGACCAGGGGAACGCGCCCACCCTGAGGGCCCGTCAGCAGGCGCTCCAGAGCCCCCACGTCCATGTTCCCCTTGAACGGATGGGGTCGCGACGGCACCAAGCCTTCGGGAGCGGGCAGATCCATGGCTTCCGCCCCAGTGGATTCGATGTTCGCCCGGGTGGTGTCGAAGTGGGTGTTGGAGGGAACGATGTGTCCCGCTCCACAGATGGTGGAAAAGAGAATCCGTTCGGCGGCCCGCCCCTGGTGGGTGGGCATCACATGCCGGAACCCGAAGATCTTGGTCACCACCTCATGGAAGCGATAGTACGAATCACTCCCTGCATACGACTCGTCGCCCCTCATGATGCCGGCCCACTGTTGCGCGCTCATGGCAGAGGTGCCGCTATCCGTGAGGAGATCCACGAGCACGTCCCGTGCCCGAAGTTTGAAGACGTTGTATCCGGCTGTTTCCAGAAAGACGGCCCGCTCATGGGCCGTGGTCATCCGGATGGGCTCCACCACCTTGATGCGAAAGGGCTCGATGATGGTCTTCCTCCGCTCCCCCGAATCCTGCGTCATGTGCGTCCCTGGATTCCCAGTTCATTGGCCAGGGGCCGAAGCGCATCGATGAGATTCTGGATGTGCTCACTTCGGTCCAGGCCGATGAGCTCGGTGCCCCGCTGCACATCCTCCCGGTCTACCCCAGCGGCGAACGCCCGATCCTTGAGCTTCTTCACCACCGATTTGGGTGTGAGATCCGAGATGCCGTTGGGGCGCACCAGGCAGCAGGCAACCACGAGACCGGAGAGCTCGTCGCATGCGTAGAGAACCCGGTCCAGTTCAGTGGACGGCTCCACGCCCGTGAAGTCCGGTCGGTGGGCCAGGATGGCCTGGATCACCTCCGGAGGATAATCCCTTTCCCGCAACTCCTCCACGGCCTTGAGTGGGTGTTCCTCGGGATGTCGTTCCCAATCCAGATCGTGGAGCAGACCCGCCAACCCCCATACCTCGGGGTCTCCACCTCGCAGCCCGGCATAGTGCCGGACGGCCGCTTCCACGGCCAGCATGTGACCTCGGAGGGCCGGATTGGGTACCCATTCGTGAAGGAGCTCCAGAGCTTGGGATCGGCTGGTCATCTCAACTGGGGTTCGAGAAGGGTCGATGGTGCCGTTGGCGAACGAACGTGTGTCATGGAAAGAGTATCCGTTTCGTGGGATCCTGGCGAAGGGCGTGGCTTCGGACGGGAGTTGTACATTTTTTGCATACCATATGTTCATCAATGATCGAGTACTGTTCTCCATTCCAGAGGAACCAACGGAAGGGGATGGTTCCGTGTACCTAGTAATGAGCCCGATGTGCGGGGCGAGAACGGATTTCGGAGGATGATGCGCCAGAGAGGGAAGAAGGCCTTGGATGGCATGGACGACGGGGATCTGATTCACCATTCCCTCACCGGGGACCGGGAGGCATTCGGCGCCCTGATAGATCGGTACATGGAGTCGGCCCTGTCGGTAGCCCGGAGGATTTCTCCTTCTCAGCAGGACGCTGAAGATCTGGTGCAGGAGGGTTTCATCCGCGTGCTGGAGAAGTTGGATCGGTTCGATCCGAAGCGACCCTTTCGGCCCTGGCTGTTCCGGATCATCACGAATCTCGGGCTGAACCGGCGGCGCGCCGAGGGGATCCGGGCCACTGAGCCCATTCCCCGGGGCGCACCCAGCCACACCCCCGGTCCAGATCGAATGGTGGAACAGGCGGAGACCGAGTCCCGCGTCCGCGAGGCCCTTGCGGCCCTGCCGGATCGGCAGCGTCTGGTGGTGACCCTCATGGAGTTGGAGGGACTGAGCAGCAAAGAAGTGGGGGAGATATTGGGACTATCCGATGCCACGGTTCGGTGGCACCTCATGGAGGCGCGAAAAGCCCTGAGAGTGGCTCTTCCCGCCCCGGATCATGCTGAAGAGGACGGTTCGCGCTATGCATGACGACAGACACGGAACCCACCTGAGCTCCGACCCCGAACTGGCCTGGTGGCTGGCTCGGAGTCAGGGGAACGTAGCCCTTTCCCCCATGGAAAGGATGCGGCTCAGAGAGCGTATCCTCCGTTCGGCCGACCCTATCCTGGACCGACGACGCCTTCCGGAGCCCTGGTGGCTCGTGGCAGCCGGTTGGGCCCGTCCGTCCCTGCCTTTGGCCGCTGCTGCCGCTGTGGTACTCCTGATGCTGGCCTGGGGGGGAGCCTCGGATGGAGCACCCGGTGGCACTGCCCCGGCTCTGGCCCTCCCAAATCTGGAGGCCCTGCTGGTGGATGCCATCCCCGCTGAGGAGATGCCCTGGTTTGCGACGGAATCCGTGGAGACGGGCACTCTCCTCCAGGCCGCCCTGGAATACCGCTGAGTGAACCCGCTGACCTTATGGAGATTCAAACTGTGAACCGACCTCGATTTCTAGCCATCACTCTCCTCCTGGGGACGGGCCTCGTAGGCCTCCTGGGTGGAGTGGTCCTTGAGCGAAGCGTGCTGGGAGCCACGCCCCCTCAGGGAGACGTGGCCGTGGAGCGGAGCGCGGAAGCTGGAAGCGACGAGGGCGACCGGCAATGCGAATCCCGGGAGTCATCCCGAAGCTGGCATTCCCGGGTTTCCAGGGATCTGGACCTCACGGAGGCACAAACCGCTGAGCTGGAACGCCTTCTCCAGGCACAGCGGCAGCGGTTGAATGCCACCATGGACGGCATCCGCCCTCGGATGAAGGAGATCGTGGCGGAGACCCACGCGGAGTTCCTGGAGCTGTTGACCCCGGAGCAGCGAGCGCGATTCGACGAGCTGCGATCTCGTTCCTCAGACCACGGTCACTCCAGGGACGACAGTGGTTCGAGGGACCACAGTCGTTCGAGTGACGACAATCGGTCGCCAGAGCGGGGACGCTGATAGATGAAACGCACGTGCTGGATGGGAAGCAGGAGGGGCCTCACCGGTCTCCTCTCAGTTGCGGTCCTGGCCCTTGGCGGCTGCGACCTACTGGAACGAGCCCAGAATGGCGGTGGCCCCGGCGGTGGACCTCCGGGAATGATGCCAGGCGGCCCCCCGGGAGCAACGGACCAACGCCAGATCCCGGTGGCGGCTGAGATTGCCTCTCCTGGAGACCTTCAAGTCCTGATCCGGGGAAGTGCCAACCTACGGGCCCGGGAGCAAGTGGAGGTACTCCCTAAGCAAGGGGGGATCGTGGCCTCCGTGCGGGTGGAGGAAGGAGCACGGGTGTCCGCCGGGCAGGTACTGGCGACCCTGGACGCTGAGCAGTGGACCCTCCAGGCACGCCAATCGGAAGCACGAGCCCAGGCAGCCCGGGATGTGGCTGAGCGAGCCCGGGCCCTTCAGGCGCAAGGACTCATGGCCGACCAGGAAGTGGAGCGTCTCAACTCCGATGCTGAAGTGGCCGCCGCCGACCTGGAGCTGGCACGCCTCACCGTCCGGAACGCCAGCGTCGTCTCCCCCATCAGCGGAACGGTGACCCATCGGTACATTGAACGGGGACAGTTGGTCACATCCAACACACCGGCCTTCGCCGTGGCCGACCTGGATCGGCTGGAACTGCAGGTGGCTGTACCCGAACGGGAAGCCATCCGGGTCCAGGAGGGCCAGCCCGCGCGTCTTCGAATTGAAGAGGCCACCGGAGCCATCACCGCTCAGGTGGTGCGGGTGCGACCGGTGGTGGATCCGGGGAGCGGGACGGTACAAGTCACCGTGGAGGTGGAGGCGGATCGGGACAGCCGGCTCCGCCCGGGTCAGTTCGTGAACGTGGACATCGTCACCGAGACCTTTGCTGACCGGATCACGGTGCCTCGTACTGCGGTCCTGGTGGACGGGGCAGCACCCCGGGTCTATCTGGTTCGCGGGGGACAGGCCCAGGAACAGGTGGTTACGCTGGGGCTCAGCCAGGGTGACCGGGTGGAGATCGTCGAGGGACTGGCAGCCGGCGACACGGTGGTCGTGGTGGGTCAGGCGAATCTTCGGAACCAGGCCCCCATCCGCCTCATGGAACTGAATGGTCAGCCGGTACCCGAAGAACTCCAGGTGACGGCGCCGGAATCAGCTCCGTCAGGCCTGGAGTCGGAGGGAGTCCGCAGGCGCGACGGTAGGGAACGTCCTGCCGGACAGGTTCAGGGCCGCCAGGGAGGACGCGCCGGACAGGGCAACGACAGGCTGTGAAACTCGTCGACCTGTCCATACGGCGGCCGGTGGCCGTCACAATGGCGTTCATAGCCATCATGGTTTTCGGGGTGGTGTCCTTCACCCGGCTACCGCTGGATCTCCTTCCGGATCTCTCCTTTCCCACCCTCACCATCCAGGTGGACTACGCCGGTGTAGCTCCCCAGGAGATGGAGACACTCGTCTCCCGGCCCCTGGAAGAGGCTGTGTCGGTGGTCCAGGGCGTGCAGCAGATCACTTCCCGCTCCCGTGCCGGACGCAGTGACGTGACCGTGCAGTTCCGGTGGGGGACGGACATGGACTTCGCGGCCCTGGATGTTCGGGAACGCCTTGACCTCATCAACCTGCCCCAGCAGGCCAGCCGCCCCACCATCGCCCGGTTCGATCCCGCCATGGACCCGGTGCTCCGATTCGCCCTCTCTCCCTCCCGTTCCCTGGACTCCATGGATCCCGTGGATCGGGATGAACTGATGTCCCTCAGGGTGCTGGCAGAAGAGCAGATCCGCAGAGGCCTGGAAGGCATCGAAGGCGTGGCTGCCGTGCGCATTACCGGTGGCCTGGAAGAGGAAATCCAGGTAGAGGTGGATGAGAGTCGCCTGGCGGCCCTGGGAATCCGATTTCAACAGGTAGCCCAGCGGTTGCAAGCAGAGAACATCAATCTCTCCGGCGGCATTCTGGAGGAATCCGACGCCGAGTACGTGGTCCGCACGGTGAACGAATTCGAGGATGTGGAAGAACTGTTCGACATCGTCGTCGGTGCGGCCAACGACCAACCTGTGCTTCTCAGGGATGTGGCCACGGTCCGGCGATCCGCTCGAGAACGGGAAACCATCTCCAGGGTGAACGGGGCGGAGGCCGTAGAGCTGGCCATCCTGAGAGAATCCACATCGAATATCGTCCAGGTGGCCGATGTGGTTCGCCAGCGGATCCAACTTCTGGAGAGTGAACTTCCTGAGGGAGTGACGTTCACGCTGGTGTCGGACCAGGCCAGCTTCATCCGACAGGCGGTGAGGGACGTTCAGCAGTCTGCCATTCTCGGCGGGATCCTGGCGGTACTGGTGCTCCTTCTCTTTCTGCGGCACCTCCCTACAACGCTCATCGTGGCCACGGCCATCCCCATCTCCGTCGTAGCCACCTTCGTGCTCATGTTCAGCCGGGACATCACGCTGAACATCATGTCGCTGGGTGGGCTTGCCCTTGGGGTGGGCATGCTGGTGGACTCGGCCATCGTGGTGCTGGAATCCATCGCCCGGGAGCGGGAGGGCGGGGCGGAAATCATGGATGCTGCCCGCAGGGGCACGGACCGGGTGGCGAAGGCGGTGGTGGCTTCCACACTCACTACGGTGGCGGTCTTCCTCCCCATCATCTTCGTACAAGGGATCGCCGGCCAACTCTTCGGCGATCAGGCCTGGACGGTGTCATTCGCCTTGCTTTCGGCGCTGGTGGTCTCTCTCACCCTCATTCCCATGCTGGCGGCGCGAGCAGGCCGAGGAGCGAAGCTTCCGGGTGGGGCCCCTATTCATGAAAAGCCCCCGGGAGGGGTGGGAATCGCGCTGGCCGCCGGCACTGGTGTGGGGCTTCGAGGAGGTTCAGCGGCGCTCCGGGGGACGGCTCGTCTCTTCAGCCCCCTTACCTCCGGCTTCGAGAGGGTTTACGGGTGGCTGGAGCGGCGGTATCCAATCTGGCTTCGGGGGCTTCTGAGAAAGCCTCTCCTGGTGATGGGTGGGGCCGGGCTGGCCCTCGTCACCATCATTCCTTTGCTGGGAGGCACCGGCATCGAACTCATTCCGGAACTTCGCCAGGGTGAGCTCGTGGTGGAACTGGAGGCTGCGCCCGGCACTTCCCTGGCCAGCATGGAGCGACTCACGATCAGAGCAGAGGAGATGGCTCTGGCCATCCCGGAAGTGAGCGAGATCTTCTCCAGCGTGGGAATCCGGGGAATCGCCGGTGCCATGGGGTCCACAGGAGATCAGGAGCGGAATGTGTCCACCCTCCTGGTGCGCCTGGAGAACCTCAACGTGGACGACGGTCCGGTGATCGCCGCCTTGGGTGCTAACCTGAACTCACTTCCAGGAATCGCGTTCCGGATCGACCGACCCGAATTCTTCAACCTGGCCGCTCCCATCGAGGTGGAGGTCCGGGGATACAACCTGGGCACTCTGCGGGATATCGCCGCCGACGTCCGCTCCCGGCTTCGTTTGCTGCCTGAGGTCGGGGAGGTGGAGGACGACCGTCGAGAGGGAAACCCGGAGGTGACCATTCGGTTTGATCGGGAGCGAGTAGCCCGAGCGGGCCTGACCATTGGCGACGCCGCCGAAGCCGTCCGGGCTCGGGTCCGGGGTGAAGATGCCACGGAGTTCATGGAAGGCGATCGGGAGATCAACATCCTGGTGAGGGCACAGGAAGATCAGCGACAGACCCTCCAGGATCTGGGCGACCTCCGAATCGAGACGCCCCTGGGCGGGTCGCTCCCCCTCACGGCCATCGCCACCTTGGGGTTCGGCGAAGGCCCATCCGAAATCGTCCGGAGGGCCGGATCCCGGGTGACCCTGGTGGAGGCCAGACCCGCCGGACAGGATTTGGCCGGCACTATCACCCGGGTGGAGGAAGAGATGCGGTCCGTCTCGGTGCCCACAGACTACCACATCCTGGTTGCCGGGCAGTCCAGGGAACTGAGAGACTCCATCCGCTCCATGCAGTTGGCCCTGCTCCTGGCGGTGTTCCTGGTGTACCTGGTCATGGCCAGCCAGTTCGAATCGTTCCGGCTACCCTTGGTCATCCTGGTGGCGGTGCCCCTGGCGATCCCAGGCGCGTTGGGATCGCTCTGGATCACCTCCACGCCCCTTTCGGTGGTGGCACTCATCGGCATGGTGATGCTCACCGGGATCGTGGTGAACAACGCCATCGTATTTGTGGACTACGCCAATCAACTCCGTCGCGAACGGGGGTATGCCCTCAATGCAGCGCTTCTGGAGACCGGGCGGGTGCGTCTCCGACCCATTCTCATGTCCACGATCACCACGGTTCTGGGACTCCTGCCCATGGCATTGATTCCCGGAGAGGGTTCGGAACTGCGGGTACCCCTGGCCGTCCCGGTCATCGGGGGTCTGGTGGTCTCCACCGTCCTCACCCTTGTGGTGGTGCCTGTGCTCTACCGATTGGCTGAAGTCCGAGGTGAACAACGGGCCCTTGCCGCTTCTCCACAGCGCCTTCCGCAACTTGATCTTCGACCTGCAACCGGCGACTGAGATCTTCCATGTCACTTCCACGTTTTGCCGTTAAACGCCCGGTCACCACGGGGATGATCGTGGTGAGCACCATCGTCATGGGGCTCATCTCGTTGAATCTCATCAACCTGGACATGTTCCCGTCGTACCAGCGACCGGTATTGCAGGTGAACGTCCCCTACCCCGATGCCAATCCGTCGGAGGTGGAGCGTCGCATCGTGCGGCCACTGGAAGAGAACCTGGGAACGGTGAGGAATCTGGAGACCATTCGTTCAACGGCCAGCCAGAACCGGGCATCGGTGGAGTTGGAGTTCAAGGCCGGCACGAACATGGACATGGCGGCCCTGGAGGCCCGGGAACGTGCGGAACTCACGCGCCGGGAAATGCCCGAGGATGTGAACCGCATCGACCTGCGGCGCTTCTCCGATGACGAACAACCCATCCTTCGAGCAGCCATCCGGTGGGACGGAGATCCGGCCGAACTCTCGGAACTCATCGAGCGTCGGGTTGAGCCCACAATCCTCCAGGTCCCCGGCGTCGCTGCCGTGGAATTCAATGGGCTGGAGGAACGTGAAATCCGGGTGGATCTGGACCAGGCCCGAATGCAGGGGTCGGGGATCACGCTGGGTCAGATCCGCCAGGCCCTGGCTCGTGGTAACCAGGATTTCTCCGCAGGGGAGATGGAGTTGAACGGAACCCGGTTCATGGTTCGAGCCGAGGGGCAGATGAGCCGGGTGGAAGAGCTGGAGGCTCTCCCTCTGGGGGTGGGTGATATCCGTCTGGCCGACGTGGCCACCATCGTATATGACTTCCCCGAACGGGACTTCTTCTTTCGCCAGGACGGGGTGAACGCTCGTCAGGCCCAGATCTTCAAAGAGTCCGACGCCAACATCGTGGAGGTTTCCCAGGGGGTTCGGGCCGCCCTGGAAGATCTGGAGGGCCAGCCCGGTATGGAAGCGCTTGGAATGAGCTTCTGGCAGGATCAGTCCGAAGCCATCCTGGATGTCCTCAAACTGCTTACCCAATCCGGAGTGTTCGGAGGACTGCTTGCGGTGCTCGTGCTCCTGGTCTTCCTCCGGCGCTTCACTCCCACCCTCATCGTGGCCGCCGCCATCCCGGTGAGCCTCATCTTCACCATCGCCATCCTCTACTTCTATGGCGCCAGCCTCAACGTCATCACCCTTTCGGGGCTTATGCTGGCGGTGGGAATGCTCATCGACAACGCCGTGGTAGTGGTGGAAAATATCTTCCGCCACCGGGAGATGGGATCGGACGAGGAAGAGGCCGCCATGGAGGGGGCCAACGAGGTGGGGCTGGCCATCGTGGCGGGAACGGCCACCACCATCATCGTGTTCGCCCCCCTCTTCTTCATGACCCCGAACCAGATGGGCACCCAGATGAGGGAATTCGGGATGTCGATCTCCTTCGCCATGCTGGCCAGTCTGGGTGTCGCGTTTACCCTCATTCCTCTACTGGCCGTGCGGTTGATCCGGGGCAAGATGCCCGCGGAATCCCGCCTGTTCGGATACATCAGTCGGGGGTACAGGGGTCTTCTGGACCGGATTCTGGATCGCCGCTGGGCTATGGCGGCGGTAGCCCTACTCATGTTCGGCGGCGGGGCTGCGCTCCTGGCCGGGCTCCCCAAGGAACTCATGCCCAGCGAGGACAACCGGTTCATCATCATGAGCGTGAGTACACCCAGAGGCATCTCCATTGAGCAGCGGGATTCCATGTTCCGCGCAGGAGAGGAGTACCTCCTGGCCAACAAGGACAAGTTCGAGATCCAGACGGTCTCGGCCTTCTCCAGGGGCACTTTCAGCAGCATCATGATGGCCCTGGTTCCATATTCGGAGGGTGCCACCACCCCCACCCCCGAGATCTCCATGAAGATTGAACGAGGGTTACCGGTGATTCCTGGGGTGGAGTGGCGTCAGCGCCGTAACTTTGGATCCAGCGGCCGCATCCAGGTGCGCCTCGTGGGGGAGTCCACCGCCGAGTTGGCCCGGCAGGCAGAGATGATCCAGTGGCGAATGGAGCGGGAGATCCAGGGTCTTACCAACCTGGACAACTCCCTGCAGGCCGGGAGCGAAGAGGTGAGAGTGCGGATCGACCGGCGGTCGGCGGAGCGCCAGGGCCTCACCAGCGAGCAGGTGGCCCAGGCGGTGTCAGGTGCCCTTCGTGGTCAGGTGGCAACCCGCTTCCGCACAGGAGATCGGGAAATCGACGTGCAGCTCCAGCTGAGAGAAGACGATCGCCTTTCCATCGACCAGTTGGGCACCCTGGCCATCGGAACACCTTCGGGGCAGAACATCCCCCTGAACACGGTGGCCGACCTCGTGGTGGTGGGCGGTCCCCAGGATATCCGCCGGGAGAATCGTCAGACCTCCGTCACGGTGACCGCCGAGGTGGCCCCCGGATTTCTTCGAGACGATCTCATCGGGGAGGTCCAGGCCTTCATGGGCACAGTGGATCTCCCCATCGGTTATGAGTGGGATCTGGGTCGAGGGTTCCAGGAAGAGCAGGAACAGTTCGGTGAAATGGTTCTGGCAGCCGGGCTGGCGCTGGTGCTTATCTACATCCTGCTGGCAGCCCTGTTCGAGAGCCTGCTTCTGCCCATCATCATCTACTTTTCCATCTTCTTCGCCGTCCCGGGATTGGGGCTCATCTTCCTTCTCACCGGCACCAGTCTGTCCATCCTCTCGTTTCTGGGCATCCTCATCACGGTGGGGATCGTGGTGAACAACTCCATCGTCATGATCGACCTGGTGAACCAGCTCCGGGCACGGGGTCTGGAAAGGCGGCTGGCACTCCTGGACGGATGTCAGGCCCGAATGCGGCCTGTGCTCATGACCAGCCTCACCACCCTCATCGGATTGGTTCCCATGGCCTTCATGGCCGGGGAGGGAATGGGTCAGATGTTCGCGCCCATCGGACAGGCAGTCATCGGCGGACTCACAACCTCAACGCTGCTGACCCTGACCCTCACGCCCATTCTCTACGCCTGGTTCGATGACTTTGGACTCTGGCTCGGGGCAGTGAAGGATCGAGCGCTGGAACGAGCCTTCCCGGATTCATCAGCCCGGGACGATCTCATGGCACCTGCGGCCCGGCAAGCCGGATCGTGACCCCCCACCCTCAGGGGTCATGTGGTTCCTCAAAGCAGGGAGGGGGTCCGGGCCCTCTCCCGGATTCGGAGTTCCTCTCCCCTGGCATGGCTTCGCCCCTCCTCCACCCGCACCAGGGCCAGCAACGCGCCGCCCACTAGGAAAAACACCGCCACGGACAGGATCCCCAGTCGACTGGAACCGGTCCAAGCGATGGTGACAGCGATGATGGCGGGCCCGGCCATCCCCGAGAATTTCTCCATCACAGCGAAGAATCCGAAGAATTCTCCCGACTTGGACCGGGGAATCATGGTGGCAAAGAGTGAGCGGCTCAGCCCCTGCGTACCTCCCTGAACCAGCCCCACCAGAAACGCCAACAGGTAGAAGTGGAAGGCGGTCCGCATTACGAAAGCCAATAGGACGATACAGAGATACAGTACCAACCCGGCGAAGATAGCCGGACGGGTTCCCACCCGCCCTGCCAGCATCCCGAAGAGAAAGGTGGCCGGCACACCCACGAACTGTACCATGACCACCGCTCCTATGAGGGCGCTGGAGTCAATTCCCAGCTCTGCGCCGTAGATGGCGGCCATGCGGATCACGGTACCGATCCCGTCATTGTAGATGAGGAACGCAACCAACATGAGAAACGCGTTCCGGTATCCCCTGAGATCCCGGAGGGTGGCCATGAGCCGGGCCACTGCGCTTCGGACGATACCGGAACCCGGATCCCGGCTGGGATCCAGCACCGGCACGGGTTCCGACACCCGTAGAAGCAGGGGGATGGTGAAAAGCCCCCACCACACACCCACCGCCACGAAGGAGAGTCGAGCCGGCAGCGTGGAGCCCTCCGGAATCCCGAACCAAGTGGGTTGGGCGATGAGTACCAGACAGCCCGTGAGGAGGAGACCGGCCCCGAGATACCCCACGGCGAATCCCCCGGAGGATACCCGGTCCATCTCTTCCTCCCGGGCAATGTGGGGAAGGAGAGAGTCGTAGAACACGGTACTCCCATTGGCCCCCATATTCACCAGAATGAAGAGGACCAATCCCAGGAACCAATCCCCCTGTTCCACGAAGAAGAGCAGAATGGATGAAGCCACCCCCAACGCCATGAAGGCCGTCAACATCTTCTTCTTCACCGGGAGGTAGTCGGTCACGGCCCCCATGATGGGCGCCAACAGCCCGATTATGACCATGCCCAGGGTAGTGGCCGTGGCGAAGTACTGTGTCGCTTGGGTGGGGGGAAGGTCCGCCGCCGCCACCGATTGGAAGTAGATGGGAAAGACCGTGGCCACCACCACGGCCCACATTCCCGTGATGGCCCAATCGTACATGGCCCAGGCTCGCAGCTCGGGCCGGTGGAGTCCCAACCGCTCCAGAAGGGTCAGGGAAAGATCCCCCTCTCGCGGTAGGCCACTGCCACCTTCCCGATAGCATTCAAGAAGGCGGCCGTGCGGAGATCCGTATCGTGCGCCTTCGCCAACTCCCTGATCTGGTGGTAGGCCAACACCATGGTCTCTTCCAACCCGGAATCCACCAACGCCCTCTCGTCTGCCCCCCGGGCCGCCAGGGCCCGGGTCTCAGCCGGGACCGTGCCACCCGTGAGTTTCTCCACAGCGTCCAGGATCCTTCGGTTGCTCTCTTCCTCAAACCGTTTCCCCATACGCCCGAAGCGCACGTGAGCGTGGTTCTTGAGCCACTCGAAGTAGGAAACGGTAACACCGCCCGCGTTCAAGTAGGCATCCGGCAGGATCATCACCCCCCGGCGCCCCAGAGCCTCCGACGCTTCAAAGGTCACGGGCCCGTTGGCTCCTTCGGCAACGATCTTGGCCTGGAGCCGATCCACGTTTCCATCATGAATCTGATGTTCCAGCGCCGCTGGGAGGAGGATATCGCACTCCAGTTCCAGTGCGTCGGACGACCGCTCCAGCACGCTTCCCGTACCATACGTCTGGATGGTCCCTCCCCCCTGCCGATGCCGAGCCAGAGCCTCCACATCGATGCCGGCGGAGTCCACCAGGGCACCCTCCCGCTCCGCCACTGCGATGATTACGGCGCCGGCCTGCTGCAGGAAGTAGGCGGCATGATATCCCACGTTCCCCAGCCCCTGGACCACCACCCGCTTTCCATCCAACCCAGGCTGCAGCCCCAGCTTCGCCATGTCCTCCTTGACGTCGCAGGCCTCCCGCAGACCGAAAAACACCCCGCGTCCGGTGGCCTCCACCCGGCCTCGGATTCCCCCGTGGGCCAGAGGCTTACCCGTGACGCAGCCCGACCCATTCACCGCAGTGGGCTTCAGGGCCAGGTAGGTATCCACGATCCAGGCCATCTCCTGAGCCCCCGTGCCGTAGTCCGGAGCGGGGACGTCCACCCCCGGGCCGATGGAACTGCGAGTGGCCAGCTCGAACGTGTAACGGCGGGTGATGCGTTCCAATTCGTCCTGGGAATACTTCTCCCGATCAATCCTCACCCCTCCCTTCGCTCCTCCGAAGGGGACGTCCACGATGGCGCACTTGTAGGTCATGAGGGCGGCCAATGCCGTCACCTCATCTTCGTTCACCATGGTGGCGAAACGGATGCCTCCCTTGCCGGGAAGCTTGTGGGTGGAGTGAACGGCCCTCCAGCCATGGATGACTTCGATGGAGCCGTCATCCCGCTTCAGAGGGAAAGCCATGTGATAAACAGAGTTGCTGATCTTGATCTGGTTTAGCAGACCGTGAGGCAGGTCAGTGAGGGCTGCAGCCTTGTCAAAGGAGAGGTTGACCTGCTTGAAGAACGGGATGAGTTCCGCCATGCATGACTCCGGGGAGACCAGAAGGAAATCGGGATCTTCTCGGAGGGAAGGTGCCGGAGGAAGCGGACCCCTGCAAGGGAGTCAGGTCACAGCACCGCCGCAACTTGAGCCGGCTCCGGCCGTACACCCGAAGCAGTGGGGCCCTATCGCGATCTCCCGGCCCTCCAGCAGCTCCGTGTGGAAGTCATGGATCGTCTGGGGAGCCTCAGGATGCACCGGCAACTCCAACATCTGGTTGAAGTCACAGTCATATAGGACCCCATCCCACCCCACCGAAAGGGTATTGCGACACATGACGTTGGCTGCAGCGGTGGGATTGAAGGCGTTCACCAGCCGGGTCATATACGCCTCCAGATTCCCACTCTCCCGCAGATATTCAAGGAACCGGCTGATGGGGAGATTCGTGATGGTGAAGAGGTGGTTGAACTCGATCCCGAACCGGAGGCGCAACTCCCTGCGCCAACGCACCTCCATGGCCTCCTGATCGCCGGGAAGAAAGGCACCCACAGGATTCGTGACGAGATTCAGAACCAGGCCGGAAGCGGGATCCCCATACCCTGCCGCGTTGAAATCCTTCAGGGCCTGGATGGACTGCTGAAATACGCCGTCGCCCCGCTGGGCGTCGGTCTGCCCTTCCTTGAAATAGGGGAGAGACGCTACAACCTCCACCTGATGCTCCGCCAAGAACTCCGGCAGGTAACGGTAGTTGGGAAGCTGGGTGATGGTGAGGTTGCAGCGGTCCATCACCTTTCTATCCAACTCCCGGGCCCGAATCACCATCTCGTCGAAACGCTTGTGAAGTTCCGGCGCTCCCCCGGTGATATCCAGCGTTGGAATATCCGTAGAGGCCAGCACGTCCAGCGTGGCGTCCACCACGTCATCGGGCATCATTTCCGTGCGATCGGGACCGGCGTCCACATGGCAGTGGTGACAGGTCTGATTGCACTTCTTCCCCACGTTGATCTGGAGGACCTCGATCCCGGTTGCAGTGAGGGGAAGGAGGCCCACCTCTGCCAACGAGTCCGGAAAAGAGCGGACCAATGGAACTTGAGCCAACACGGTCTGCTGAGCCGCCCCGGAGGCCAGTGCATCGTGTCGCTTCTGCAATGTTGGAAGAACCTTCCCCACGTCACATCCCCAATCGTTTCAGGTGATTTCTCATTTGAACTCCATGTACCAAGGACGCTCCACCCCGGATAGCAGCTGCTACGTGGACCGCCTCGGTCATCTCTTCGGCGTCGGCCCCTTTCTCCAGGCAGCCGTCACTCCAAGCCTCGATGCAGTAGGGGCACTGCACGGCGTGGGACACCGCCAGGGCGATGAGCGCCTTCTCCCGGGCAGTGAGCGCGCCCGCCTCGAACACCTTCCCGTACCAACCGAAGAAGGCCTCCGCCAGTTCCGGTGCCTCTTCCCCGATCTCACCGAACTTCTTGAGATCAGCCGAATCATAGTAGTGGTCCGACATTGGATCTCCGCTCCTTTTTGAACCCATGGATGTGGCTGTTGGAAATGGAGTCAGGCGGGCGGATCACCCTCGTGGCCGGGAGGTTCGGCCTATCGGAGGGAAGAATACAGGGATGTGAGAGAAGGTTCCCACGCCTCCTACATTCGAAGCCGCACCACCTCGTTGGCCCTGGCCATGATCTCCTCGGGATCACACCCCTCCATGACCCGGCGATGCATCAACACCTTCCCGGCGCAGATGGTGGTCTGAACGTGCGATGCATTGGCGGCGTAGACCAGAGCCGAAACCGGATCGTGGAGAGGTTGGGTAGACGGCCCCGACAGATCCATGAGGACCAGGTCTGCCGGCTCACCCACCGCCACCCTCCCGCTACCCTGCCCGAAGATCTGGGCCGGCACCTCGGTGCACATGGCCAGGGCTTCGGCCGCAGGTAGCGCCGTGGCATCCTCCTCCCGGTGCTTTTGGAGAAGGGCGGCAAACTTCATCTCCTCCAACATGTCCAGGTTGTTGTTGGAAGCGGCACCATCGGTGCCCAGGCAAATCCGGACGCCTGCCTCCCTTGCCCTCACATAGGGAAAGATTCCACCCGTTGCCAGCTTCAGGTTCGCGGTGGGGTTCGTCACAAGCGCCGCGCCGGCTCCGGAGAGAAGTTCCAACTCTCCGTCACTGAGAAACTGGCCGTGGACCGCGATGAGCCGTCCGTTCATGAGCCCCGTGCGCTCCAGCAACTCCGCTGGGCGGCAGCCGTGGGTCTCCAAGCACTCGGTCACTTCCCCCGCAGTCTCCGACAGATGGATATGCACCGGAAGGTCGTACTCGTCTGAGACCGCCGCCACCCATTCCAGCTCCCTGGGGCGGAGGGTGTAGATGGAGTGGGGCGCCAACGACATGGAAATCCGCTGGTGTGCGGCGTTACCTGCCCCGTTGCTCCCCCGGGAGCGGGCTTCCGCCAATTCCAGGGTCTCAGCTTTCTGGGATTCCAAAAGCCCTGGGTCGCCCAGATCGATGAGGGCCGATCCGATGAGAGCCCGGACACCCATCTCTTCCGCAGCCTCACGCAACGCCGAACGGTGCCAATACATCTCGTTGAAGAAGGTGGTCCCCCCCTGGATCATCTCCAGGATACCCAGCCGAGCCCCATGGTAGACGTCCTGGGGGGTGAGCCTGCCTTCCGCCGGCCAGATCCGGGTCTGGAGCCACTCCATGAGCGGCATGTCATCGCCGTATCCCCGGAAGAGCACCATGGCTACGTGGGTATGGCCGTTTCGAAACGAGGGGAAGGCATGCAGACCGGCAGCATCCAACTCCCGGACTGACCCCGAAGACGGTGTGCGGACGTCGGGGGGGTCACCACTACCGGCGATGGCTGCAATGGTACCGTCTTCCACCAGGATATCATGGGGATGGCCGTTCATGATGGCCTGCCGAATGAGAAGACTCACGGAGCGTCACCAGAGGGGATGGATGGACGAGGGAAGATGGCGTCTACCGTGGATGGTCCCGCCAGTTCCCCACGATCCCCCGGAGGATCCGTCCAGCCAGCTCACCGTTGTCGGCCTGCCGGGCCTGGAACGCCTTCAGGGTGAGGGGTTCGGGCCCAACCCCGTTGGCCCAGTTGTCCACAATGCAAAGCATGGCATAGCGCAGACCCTGCTCCTGACAAAGGGTGGCTTCGGAAGCCGCCGTCATACCCACCAAGCTGGCATCCCTGGCCAGGGCGCGGACCTCGGCTCGGGTTTCGAACCGGGGACCCGTGGTTTCCCCGTAGACGCCTCCGATGTGGAGGGTGCCCACTCCGATGGCCCTGATCCCCTCTCCCAGGTCTCCCCCCCGATCTGAATTCAGAACGTCCCGGGCCACTGCCAACAACCGGCTGCGTAGGGACGCTGAGAGCTGAGGGACGATGTGGAGGAACTCGTCGCCGGCAAAAGTGGGCGGAGGATGTCGGGAAAAGTAGTCGTCGGGCACCACCACATCGCCAGGTCGGATCCCGGGGGTGAGGGCACCGGTGGAGGCAAGTGCCACCACCTCCTCCACCCCCAACTGCTTCAAAGCCAGAACGTGGGCGTGGTGGGGAAGCCTGTGAGGCGGCCGATACTCTCCCTCCCCATGCCGGCGGAGAAAGACGAAGTCAGTAGCTCGATGGAGTCGAACGATCCCCCTGGGAGTGTTCACCTCCTCCAACCGAATCTCCGGATCCAGCTCCCGGAGATCCACCCCTCTGAGGAAGGCGCTCCCCCCGATGATTCCAAGTGGCTGCATGGCAGGAAGGTGGGTGCCGTGGGGGGGGGTGGGCAAGCCTGCACGGGTCCCGCTCCCCCACGCCAGTTCTGGTCCCGACCTTCAGCTCTGCTATCGGGCCCTTGCCGGCAATGCGAGGGGCTCTCACGTTCCCCCTTCCCTTAGCCGGAGGAATTCATGGGAATGCTTTTATTCGTCTTGCTGGTGGTGCTGGTGGCTACCGTTGGCTTCTGGGATACGCTGGCGGCCATCGTAGGCGCCGCCGCCCTCTTGGTCCTGGCCGTGGTCACCGGTGTGGGTGTCCTGACCCTTGGTGGCATGATGCTGTTGAGGAAGACCGAGGGGGAGTAGGCGTAGCCATGGGGAACGAGGATCGGGACCGTCACTTCGACGTCATCGTCGTGGGTCTGGGTGGCATGGGAAGCGCCACACTCTACGAGCTGGCAAGACGGGGGAAGAGGGTACTGGGATTGGAGAGCTTCGAGATCCCCCATGAACTGGGATCCTCCCACGGAGTGAACCGCATCATCCGCCTGGCCTACTACGAACACCCCTCATACGTCCCACTCCTGCGCCGCGCCTATGAGCTCTGGCAGGAGTTGGAGCGCCGGGCGGACGACTCGCTCCTCATCACCACCGGATCCATAGACACGGATGTTGCAGACGGACCCGTGTTCAACGGCTCACTGGAGTCGTGCCGCCTCCATGGGGTTCCCCACGAGGTGCTCACGGCCACGCAGACCAATGGGCGCTTTCCCGGGTACCGGCTCCCCGAGGGCCATAGAGCCCTCTTCCAGGCGGATGGAGGCTTTCTGCTGTCGGAGAAGTGCATCGTGGCCTACGTGCAGCAGGCCCTGGCCCTGGGGGCCCAAGTCCGCACACGGGAGCGGGTGCAGGAGTGGGAGGCGGGGGGCGAAGGTGTTTCGGTGGAGACCAACCAGGGCAGGTACCATGCCTCTCGACTTGTCATCACAGCGGGAGCCTGGGCCGCCCAGATGGTGCCCGAGCTCGCTGGTCTAGCAGTGCCTGAGCGCCAGGTTCTGGGATGGTTTCGAACCGCGCACGGTCCCCGGTTCGCTCCCGACGCTTTCCCGGTCTTCAACGCCGCCTTCCCCGAGGGCCGATACTACGGTTTTCCGGAATACGGAACCCCGGGGTTGAAGATCGGCCGGTACCATCACCTGAATGAGACGGTGCAACCTGATTCCGTTCGGCGCACCATCTCGCGGGAAGATGAGGAAGTTCTCCGGGTGGCGGTGGAGCGCTACTTCCCGGATGCCAATAGAGAGATCCTCAGCACCAAGACCTGCATGTTCACGAACTCTCCCGACGAGCACTTCATCCTGGATCTACTTCCAGACCGCCCGGAGGTGGCGGTGGCCGCGGGTTTCTCGGGCCACGGCTTCAAATTCTGCAGCGTGGTGGGCGAGGTCCTGGCGGAGCTGGTCACCCTGGGGGAGACGCGTCACGACATCTCCCTGTTCCAGGTGGAGCGATTCAGGAAGCGCTGACTTCCCTCTGCGTGCGAATGTACTCCACCAACCCGCTGGTGGCCCCCCGGAACATGCGCCCGAACTTTCTTTTGACGATGGGTGACAGCGGAGCGATGTACCACCTCAAGTCGAAGCCCACGGTCCAGGTAAATCGAGATCGCCCCCCTTCCGCAGCCTCAAGGCGGTAGTCCTCCACAATCCGGTGCGACAGGGGCCGGGTGGCCGCCGTGATGCAGAACGAGAAGCGCCGTCCCGGATCCCACGCCAGGATCGTCTCCTTCACAGACAGATCTTCGAGATGGACCAATCTTCGGGATCCCACTCCCCGAGCTCCCTGGCTGAGCCATTCACCCGACTGGATCTCAGGGAACCACAGGGGCCATTGGTGGATATCTGCCCAGATGGCGAAGACCTCTTGAGGGCTGGCATCCAAAACCGCCTCGTTCACAAACTTTCCAGGCGCATGTTCAAGCCAGGTCAATGGAGCCTCTTTCATCTGGAACCACATAGCCATCCTCCCGGGAATCGAGCCCCTCCCTCAGAACCACCCCAAGGCTAACTCGCCCCGAGTTGCAGCGCGATCCATAGGAGTAACTGTCTTTTGCTCTCCGAACCCAGCCATCCCACATTGGGGCTGGTTTCCCGACCCTCTTCCCCCACCCATGTTGAACTGGGAGTGACCCACCTCTCATGGATGCCTCTGAACTCATCCAGCGACTAGTCGCCGGGTTGGCCGGCGGAAGGGAACAGCCCGCATCCCACGTGCTGGTACAGGAGGTGTGGCTAGCCGTGGTGGAAGGCGAACTCACCACCGGCCAGCGCCTTCCCACCGTGCGGAAGTTGGCCATTGAGCTCGGGATCAACCCCAGGACCGTGGAGCGGGCATATGAGGAGCTCGAGCGCCTTGGGGTAGTCTCCACTCGAATGGGTGAGGGCAGCTTCGTGAGCCTCTCTCCTCCCCCGGAGGAGGAGCGGGAGCGACGCCGAGCCTTTCAGGACTACTGTGTAGAAGTGGTCGCCGGGGCCCGGAAGCTCGGCTTCTCCCTTGAGGAACTCCTGGACGCCCTGTCCGACTTCCGAGACACCGAGAGAAACCGGAGCATTCCATGACTTCCCAACGTCCCGGCACCAGCATCGACATCGGTTCTCTGACACGGAGAAATCAGGTTATGAAGAATCATTCCCCGAACGACACCCGCTATCCGGTACCCGCCCTGGTAGCAGGGTTGGGAGCGGGGGCGGCAGTAGGCGGCGGTCTCTTCCTGGCCGGACTGCTCCCACCCATCGCTGGTCTGGTGGGGGGGGCCCTGGCTCTGGTGGTGGGCTCGTCCATCAAGTTCGCTGACCAGTGGGAACGCGCCGTGGTCCTCCGGATGGGCCGCTATCGGTCGCTGGAGGGCCCTGGCTTCTTCACAGTGATCCCCATCCTCGAGCGGGTGGGTTATCACATCGATCAGCGCATTCGGACCACGGCTTTCGGGGCGGAGTCAGTGCTCTCCCGCGACACGGTTCCCGTGAATGTGGACGCAATCGCATTCTGGGTGGTTTATGATGCAGAACGGGCGGCTCTCGAGGTACAGGACTACCGGGAAGCCGTGATATTGGCAGCCCAGACCGCACTCCGAGACGCCATCGGGAAACATGACCTGGCAGAGCTCATCCAGTCCCGGAAGGAGTTGGGCCGGGGTCTCCAGGAGGCCCTGGACCGGAAGATGCACGACTGGGGCATCCAGGTGCAGTCTGTGGAAATTCGCGATGTGATCATTCCCAAGGGACTCGAAGACGCCATGTCTCGGCAGGCCCAGGCGGAGCGGGAGAGGCAGGCCCGAATCATCCTGGGAACGGCGGAGACGGAGATCGCCGCCAAGTTTGTGGAGGCAGCTGAGCAATACCGGGACAACCCTGCCGCCATGAAGCTCAGAGCCATGAACATGCTCTACGAGAGCATCGCAAAGCGGGGTGGCCTCATGGTGGTGCCATCCGGACTCGCTGATTCGCTGAACACCGCCGGTATCATGGGCTTGGCAGGCGCCGCGGGAATGGCCCCGCGGATGGATGAACCTGAGGCTGAAACCTCAACGAAGGGTGGCCGTGTACCGGACGGGAACGGCGACGTCTAGGAGCGTGTCAGCAGGCGCACCCGCCCCCGGATCTGTCTTCGATGACGTCGCAAATGCGCCTCCAGCATCCAGATGGCCTGCCGGGTGCTCATGGGGCCGGAAACGGGGTGGGAGAAGATGGGAAGGGATAGACCGCGGCGGTCCAGTTCTCGAACGTGACGTCCCAAGCGCTCCTGGCTCCGCTCCCAGGCATCCGCCAGTGCGTCCAGAGTGCGTTCCCCCTTGGGCCGCATGGTCCGGGAGGGAACCCGCACTGGAATCCCGAACACCAGAACCCCCATGACCACCCAATAAAGAGCCAGATTCCGAATGGTCCTGCGGGGGACTGCCTCGCCGTCAAGCCCCTTCTGGCCATAGAAGACCGCCTCCTCAGCCAGCACCAGGTGCTCCACGATCTCCAAAATGGACCACTTTCCGGGGATGGGATGGGCGGTGAGGAGCGCTGGATCCAACGCCTGGAGTTGTTCCAGGAGGGTCGATCGGAGTCGGGAGATGCGGGTGAGGGCGCGAGCCATCCAGCTCCTTTCGGATCTTCCAGGGCATCCAGGACAAGCGTATGGGGATCCCTCGCGGGTTCCGGTTCCCAGCCCTTCGACTTCCTATGCGCCCGAGAGGGTTAGCTCGCTGCGCTTCGCTGATCCTCTCGTATACCGCCTCAACTGCGGTTCCAGTTCACACTGCGGAGGATTAGCTCCGGTCGCTGCGCGATCCTCGCTGATCCTCTCGTATACCGCCTCAACTGCGGTTCCAGTTCACACTGCGGAGGATTAGCTCCGGTCGCTGCGCGATCCTCGCTGATCCTCTCGTGCTGGTTTCCAGCCCTTCGACTTTCTATGCGCCCGAGAGGATTCGAACCTCTGGCCTTCGCCTCCGGAGGGCGACGCTCTATCCAGCTGAGCTACGGGCGCGTTCTTCCGCCAGACTGCTGGCGGGTTCCTGATGCTTTCTGACTTCCTCCCGAGAGAGATCGGGTTAGCGTGGAATAAGCCGAGTTCTGTCCGCCGCCGAAGCGGGGGAGGATCATTTCTCTGGGACCAGCATCTCTGCCGGCCTCATGCAGCCTACCCGGGACTCATCATGGGACGGGCCGCCCCTGGTCCCTGCTTGGCCTTGCTCCGGATGGGGTTTGCCATGCGACGTCCGTTACCGTCCGCCCGGTGCGCTCTTACCGCACCCTTTCACCCTTGCCTGTGCCCTGCCGTGAGGCCGGGCCATCGGCGGTCTTCTCTCTGTGGCACTTTCCATCGGCTCTCGCCGCCCGGGGGTTACCCGGCATCCTGCCCTACGGAGCTCGGACTTTCCTCCCGGAACCCGCTCCCTGGAAACCAGGTTGCGTCCCCGGGCGATCCTCACTCGCACGCTTCCCTTTCAACCTCAGAAGGGAACGCCAAAGGTAAACTTGCAGGGTGAGGGGGTAAAGGGGAGCTGGAACACGCCCCTGGGTGCAGCCAACCCGATCAGCTCAAGGCAACCGAGTTGCGGTCCGGGTCCGAGGAACCCCTTCCCTCGGCCTCCTCGGCTCCGTGGCGAATCACCTTCCCCTCCACAAGAAAGACCACATCTTCGCCGATATTCGTGGCCAGATCGGCGATGCGCTCCAGGTTCTTGCTCACCAGCAGGATGTTCATGGCCGGGCCGATCCTGCGGGGATCCTCCATCATGTGAGTCAGAAGAATTCGGAACATGGAGTTGTGGAGGCTGTCTACCCGATCATCCCTGGCGCAGACCTCCCTGGCCCCTTCCGCATCCTTCTGGACGAAGTAATCCAGAACATCTGAGAGCATCTCCAGCGAGATCCTGGCCATCTCCTCCACTTCGGGGAAGGTGGTGAAGCGGGGCACATCCGCCAGGTGGGTCACCGCATGAGCGATGTTCACGGCGTGATCCCCCACCCTCTCCAGGTCGTTGGAGATCTTCATGATCATGGTAATGAGGCGCAGGTCTCGGGCCATGGGCTGCTGAAGGGCAAGCAGGCTCAGTGCCTGCTGATCCACCTGCAGCTCCAGGTCGTCGATTTCGTCATCTCCTCGAATGACTCTCTTCGCCTTCATCAAATCGTTGTCCAGCAGGGCCTCGATGCTAAGGCGTACCAGATCTTCGGCCTTGCCGGACATATTCAGCAACAGGCTCTTCAGTTCATCCAGTTCCCGATGGAAATGGCGTGGCTCGCCGGGACTCATCCGAACCTCCCTGTGATATAGGCTTCGGTCTGCTCTTCCTTCGGGTTGGTGAAGATCTCCTGTGTCTTCCCCACCTCCACCAGACGTCCTAGGTAGAAGAACGCTGTGAAATCGGAGACCCGAGCCGCCTGCTGCATGTTATGGGTGACGATGATGATGGTGTAATCGTTCTTCAGTTCATAGATGAGTTCTTCGATCTTCTGGGTGGCCACCGGGTCCAGGGCGGACGCCGGTTCATCCATGAGAAGGACCTCGGGAGACACAGCCAGCGCCCGAGCAATGCAGAGGCGCTGCTGCTGCCCACCTGAGAGACCCAGGGCGCTCCGGTCCAGGCGATCTTTCACCTCGTCCCACAACGCCGCCTGCTTCAGCGAGCGCTCCACCAACTCTTCCAGGTCACTCCGGCCCCGGGCCAGTCCGTTCACCCGAGCGCCATAGGCCACGTTATCAAAAATGGATTTAGGAAACGGGTTGGACTTCTGGAACACCATCCCCACCCGCTTCCGCAAGGCCACCACGTCCGTATCCGCGCCCAGGACCGATCCGCCCCCCAGCAGAAGGTCCCCGGAGTGCCGAATCCCGGGGATGAGATCGTTCATGCGGTTCATGGACCGAAGAAAGGTGGACTTCCCACATCCGGATGGACCGATGAGCGCCGTGACCTGCCCCCGGGGCATCCCCATGGTGATGCTGTGAAGGGCCTGATTGGTTCCGTACCAGAACGAAAACTCCCGGGCTTCCACTGCCAGAGACGGAGACGAAGGGGCGCTTTGGGGTCTGGCCCCATCCACAGGAGTCTCCTCCCCGCGAAGGGCTCTTCCGCCTGCGACGGTCTTGAGGCGGAGACTCCCGGACGCACCGGACGGAGATACTTCCGGTCTTGCCGCTGGATCAATCATCTCACTTCTCCCGGTACGGGCTTTTCACAAAGAAACGAGCTACCAGACTCACCACGAGCACCAGGCCGATGAGAACCAACGCCGCCGCCCAGGCCTGCCGGTGCCAATCATCATAGGGGGAAATGGCGTACTGGTAGATGAGAAGAGGGAGGGCTGACACGGGTTCGTCCAGCCGCCACTCCATGAACGGATTGCCAAAGGCCGTGAAGAGCAACGGCGCAGTCTCACCTGCTATCCTGGCCAATGCCACCAGGATCCCTGTAAGGATCCCGCTGCGAGCCGCCGGCAATATGATACCCAGGGTGGTGCGAGCCCGAGTGAATCCCAGTGCCAGCCCGCCCTCCCGGAGCTCCCTGGGTACCAGCCGCACCATCTCCTCAGTGGTACGGGTCACCATGGGAATGAGCATGACGGCCAGGGCCACAGAGCCGGCCAGGAGGGAAAAGCGGCCCATGGCCACCACCACCCACGCCCAGACAAAGATGCCCACCACAATGGATGGGATTCCATTCATGACGTCGGCAACGAAGCGAACCACGTTGGCCACCGGGGTACGCCCGGCTTCAGCCAGGAACACCCCTGCTCCCACAGCCACGGGGATCCCTATGGCGGCCGCCATGGTCACCAGCATGAAGGTTCCCAGAATGGCGTTGGCCATCCCGCCACCCACCTCACCCACGGGCGCCGGGGTCCGGATGAAGAAGTCCAGGGAAAGGGCCCCCGCTCCGGAGGAGATGAGATGGTAGAAAATCAGCACCAGGGGCACCACCACCAGGAATGAAGCCACTCCTGTGAGGGAGAGCATTACCCCATTCACCACCTTCCGGCGCCGATGCCGCGGGCTGCCTCCCCCGTTGTCCAGGCGCAGAGTTTCCATGTCAGCTTCCCCCTCTCTGCGCCACACGCCACACCAGGAACTGGGCCATCATGTTCACGATGATGGTGATGCCAAAGAGCAGGAGGGCAATTTCCATGAGGGCCGACAGGTAGAGCTCGCCTGTGGCCTCAGTGAACTCGTTGGCCAGGACACTGGCCATGGTATAGCTCGGATGGAACAGGGAAGCCGAGATATCCGGGCGGTTCCCGATGACCATGGTGATGGCCATGGTCTCACCCAGCGCACGGCCCAGCCCCAGAATAGCCCCGCCCACGATGCCGGGCAGAGCGTAGGGGAGGGCCACCTGCCACGTCATCTCCCACCGGGTCGCCCCCAGGGCCAAGGCCGCCTCCCGCTGCTCCCGGGGTACCGCCGCCAGCACCTCCCGGGTCACCGCCGAAATGAACGGGATGATCATGATGGAGAGGATCACGGCGCCGGAAAGCATGCTGAACCCGTACGCCGGTCCTTCCAGGAAGGGGATGGTGTCCCCGAAACGGCGGGATAGGGGTTCCTGCAACGTGTACCGAAGGAAGGGGACCATGACAAAGATCCCCCACAGGCCGTAGACCACGGAGGGGATGGCCGCCAGAAGCTCGGTGGCAAAGGCGATGGGGCCGGCCAACCAGCGGGGCGCCAGTTCCGTGAGGAACACCGCCAGTCCCACGGACAGGGGAATGGCGATGACCAGTGCCAGGAAGGACGAAACCACCGTGCCGAAGATGAACGGAAGTGCCCCAAAGTCCCGGAGTACCGGGTTCCACTCCTGGCTGGTGATGAACGACCAACCGAAGGCCTCAATGGCCATCCACGAGGCATCGGCGATGCGGTAGACAATGAAGCCAAAGAGAACGGGGATGGTGAGTCCAAACACCAGAAGGACAGACGAGTATACCTGGTCTGAGGGGTTTGATCCCGCCCCGGGACCCAGAGCCCGCGCCAGAAGGCTCCGACGGGGCGCGGTGGTAGACGAATCAGCCACCGGCAACCTCCTGCGTCTCCCGCCACGCCTCCAGCGGATCGACCTGGAAGAGTGATTCCTGACCCTCCCCACAGGTCACCTTCGTGAGGGCACCCACCACCCGCTCCTTCATGTCGGCCGAAAGGGGGGCGTAATTCAAGGTACGTACATCCTCATCGCCCTCCAGGAGCGCCCAGACCAGGAGGTCTCCCACCGCCCGACCCAGGCGACAGTCCGGGAAATGCGGCGGGAGTAGAATGTAGGTCCAGGAGGAGATGGGGTAGGCCCCGGGCGCCTCTGCATTCACGATGGACAGGCGGAAGTCATCATTCTCAGGGATTCGCTCCGCCAATCCGGACGCCGCCCTTGTGGTGGCCTCGGTGGAAGGGGATACGAACTCCCCCTGCTGGTTTCGTACTTGCGCCATGGGCAGGTCGTTCTGACGAGCGAACACCTGCTCCACATACCCGATGGCCCCGGGTGACTGACGGACCTGCCCGGTGACCCCCTCGTTCCCCCGGGCGCCCAACCCCGTGGGCCACCGCACGGCATTCCCCCGCCCCACCACACTTCGCCAGGCCGGGCTCACCTCGCTGAGAAAGTCGGTGAACACATAGGTGGTTCCGCTCCCGTCCGACCGGTGGGCCGGGATGATGTCTCGATCAGGAAACACCACGCCGGGGTTCAACCTGAGGATGCGCGGATCCCGCCATCGGGTGAGCTCTCCCAGGAAGATGGCAGCGATGGCTTCGCCGTCCAGACGGAGCGGCGCCTCCAGTCCGGGGAGATTGTAGGTCAGCACCACCGACCCCAGGACCATGGGAAGGCTCAATGTGCCGGGTATCCGATCCAGATCCTCATCGGCGAGGGGTGCGTCGGTGGCCCCGAAGTCCACGGTGCCCTCGATCATCTGACGGATCCCACCCCCGGATCCGATGGACTGGTAATTCACCCGGACGGGGTTGTTCTGGGAATAGATGGAAAACCACCGGGAGTAGATGGGATACGGGAAAGTGGCCCCGGCCCCGGTGATGGTAAAGGTACTTCCGGGGGGGGGATCGTCTGAGCCAACGTCCTCAGCTCCACCCCCGGAACATCCCACAAGGAGGGAAGCGGCGAGGAACAGTAGAGGAACCCGACAACCGCGTTGCAGGAATAGCTTACGCATGGAGTCCGAAAACCAGGGAAACTAGTGATTTCCTAAGGATTCAGGGGTGCAACCCCCCCTCAGAGCATCATGATAACCCACCTATGTAACCGGACTGTAACAGCCACGAATCGATCTAGAAGGCTGTTGAAGAAGTACAGGGACCACCGGGACGGGGTCTTGCGGTATCGGGCGAGGCGGCGCGCTGAAAGCCATGCCGTAGCATCGGTGAAGCGTGGCAACGAAGATCCGGTGCCGCAACCCCCCGTCCCCCTTCGGGTTGGGGCCGCAGGGGCCCCGCTCGGGCGTTGGCTCGCCTCGACGTAGCCACGGCTATGTCATCGACGAGCCGCCTGCGATCGAGGCCCCTGGGGCTCCCAACGGCGGCGCCCTGTACTTCTTCAACAGCCTTCTAGGAGCGCGTCCCCGTAACGCGGCCGCACCCCATTGCCCGGACACGCTCCTAGCGGGTGAGTGCCCTCACTTCCTCCAGGCCAGCAGGAATCCAGCTGGGCCGCTCCGGATCGTTGGCAATCTCCACCACCGTCTGGAGGATCAGATTCGCAACCCTCGCTGCCTTGTGGGGATCCACAAATTCCAGGTCATCGCATGGTCGGTGATAGCACTCGTGGACCCCGGTAAAGAAGAAGATGGCGGGGATCTCCAGTCGAGCGAAGTTGAAGTGGTCAGACCGGAAGAAGAACCGCTGCTCGGGCCAGATGTCATCCGATGCTATCAAGTCCAGCTCAGGATGCCGGGCGTTCACGCGATTCACCAGATCGCCCAGGGAGGAGTAATCCTTCCCGATGACCACCACGGAGTCGGCGTGCTGATCTCCGGCGATCATGTCCACATTGACGTTGGCCGCGATGGCTTCCACCGGCACTGTGGGATGATCGCTGTACCAGCGTGAACCCAGGAGCCCCTTCTCCTCCCCACTGACCCAGAGGAGAAGCACGGATCGAGCGGGCTTCCGGTCTGCCGCCGACAGCACCCGCGCCACCTCCATGAGCCCCGACGTTCCCGAGGCGTTGTCGTCCGCACCGTTGTAGATGGAGTCGCCATTCACGGGCTGCCCCACTCCCACATGGTCCATGTGCGCTGACAGGATCACGTACTCGTTCCGGAGCTGTGGGTCACTTCCCCTGACGATGGCCGCCACATTGGGCGGGAAGGCTTCCTCCAGCGCAGGACGGGGGAGGGTGATTCGGGAAGTGGGGCTCTGGCGTCCTTCAGTCACCGCATCCACATCAAAGCCGGCCTGGACGAGGGCTCGCTCCGCAGCACCGGTCCGGATATAGACCTGGGGGAAGGGCAACTCCGAACCCAGGGTCCACGACGGCTGCGAGGAGAAGGTTACCAACTGCGATACCTGGCCCTCCCCCCAGCTTTCGTCCAGGAGATGCACCACAGCCACCGCACCCATCCCCTGGGCCTCTCGAAGCTGCTGGCCTGCCACCCCCCTGAAGGCCCCGTCCCAAGCCCCCGGGAGGGAGAACGCCATCACCGCCCCATCCCCATCCGGCTCATTCGGCTGCATCACCACCGGGGCGGACAGCACCCCGTCGGTCCCCCCCGTGACGAAATAGTCTTCCCCGAGAGCAAGCGTCACGGTGCCCGCAGGACCCTCGATTTCAACCACCACCCCCTGAAGGTCCAGCTGGCGGCGGAAGAAAGGATATCTCTGATAATAGGTTCCCCCTTCGCCTCCAGGCTCCAAACCCATTCGGCGCATTTCACTCACGATGTAGGCGGCAGCAGCCTCCAGCCCCGGACTGGGGGTGTCCCTGCCCTGTAGGGCATCGGAGGCCAGGAAGTCGGTTCGGTGCCGAATGCCCTCATCGGTGATGGCCAGTGCGACGCCCTCATCTCCCCCGGCAGCTACTTGACCGCCGGCGGGAGCAGCCAGAGGGGCCGAGATGCAGACCACGCAAAAGAGAAGTCGAAGGGACGAAGTCGTCACTCGTGGGAACAGAGCCATCATGAGTGCACCTGGCAATGGGAGGGGGGTGGGGTGATCGATTGCATCCACGGTACCTGACGAAGTCGCATGCGGTTCCCGCCGCTCTACCCCTGAGCGCGGGCCCAATCCAACGAGGCCGGTCCCTGGACGGCCAGTGGCTGCATATAGGCGTGGACTCCGGAGAGTCCACCCAACTCCGCTCCTCCTCCGGCTCGACCGGGCCCACCATGCATGGACATGGGGAACACCGCGCCGGAGCCCGGACCCCGCTCCTCCACCGACGGATCCACCACGTACGCTCGACCGGTATGGGGCGCCACAGAGTCCATTGTGGCCCGGAGCCATGCGGGGTCATCTCCGTAGACCGATGTCACCAGCGTGCCTCCCGCCAGCCCCACCAGTCTGCCTGCTTCCACGGGATCACCATTCCAACCGATGAGGGATGCCACCGGTCCAAACACCTCCCGGTGATGCACCGGTGATTCTCCATGGGCATCGGCTGCATCCAGGAGCACAGGCGCCAGGAAGTAGCCGCGCTCCATGGGCACCCCCCTTCCCGAGCAGCGGCGCTCTGACCCATAGAGGAGCTCGCCTCCCGACTGGAGTTCGGCAATTCCACTCAAGCAGTCGTTCAACTGTCGCTCGGTGGCCAGCGGTCCCATGGTGACCCCCTCTTCTCCGGGGAGTCCGGGTATCACCTCATCCAGCCTTTCCCGAAGACCTTCGAGAACGGCTTTACGAGCTTCAGGCGTCACAAGTATCCGACGGACCGCCGTGCATTTCTGACCGGTTTTCTGCGTCATCTCCCGCACCACCTCATCCAGAAAGCGCTCCAGAAGGGCTGGCGATTCATGCGCCCCAGGGGCCAGCACTGCGGCATTCAGGCTGTCGGCTTCCACATTCACCCTGGGGTTCGCGGCCAGCACTCCGGGATGAGACCGGATGACACGGGCCGTGGCGGCAGACCCGGTAAACGCCACCACGTCCTGTGGGGCCACATGATCCAGCAGATCCCCGGGATCACCCACGATGAGCTGAAGCGCCCCCTCCGGCAGCACCCGGGCTTCCAGAATCAGTTCAACGCAGCGCTCCGCCACAAGAGCAGTAGGGGTGGCCGGCTTCGCCACCACAGGCATGCCGGCCAGGAGCGCCGTGGCTGCCTTCTCCGCGAAACCCCACACCGGAAAATTGAAGGCATTGATCTGGATGGCCACTCCCCTCCGCGCGGCATAAGCGTGGTGAGCCACAAAATCTCCGGATCGTCCCAGGGACTGCGCCGGCCCCTCCTCCGGTAGTACGGTGGTCCCCGGAAGCTCGCGGGCCAGTCGGGCGTACCACGCCAGGGTGCCGCCGGCGCCATCCACATCGAAGGCACCATCGCTACGGGTGGCACCCAGATTCAGCCTGGACAACTCCAGGAGTTCCTCCCGATTGTCCCGGATGAGAGTGGCCATTGCCTTGAGAAGTTCGCCCCGCTCTGCGAAGGAAAGCTCCCTGAGGGCGGCTCCCCCCACCTCTCGGGCGTGGTGGAGAGCCTCCTGGAAGTCAACGCCGCCCGAGCGGGCCCGGGCCAGAGGTTCCTCGGTAGACGGATTGACGAGAACCCGGTCCTGGCCATCTCCCGCCTGCCAGCGCCCGGACACGTAGCTGCGAAGGTCGCGCATACCTCCCTCCCTCTTCGGTATCTTGGGAAACTTCCCATCAATCTAAGACAATCGCGGCCAAGGCGACCCCCATGGACCCACCAGCGCTCAAGGGGTATTCGGGGAGATGCGCGCTGCCTCGATCCTGGGCCCTGCCCTTCTCCACCTGTTCCTTCCCTCTGGATTGAGTGGGAATGCGACAGCCCCGCCAGGTAGTCACCTTGAGGCGCAGGTGGCAGCAGAGGATACCACCTGGAATTCGCCCAGGGTCCTGGCGCTCCTGGAGCAGGGCCGGGCCACGCGCTCCCGCTTCCGGGCCCAAGGGGAGTTGGAATCGTATACCGCCCTGTCTGAGGGCCACATCTACTTCTACATGGACCCCGAAACCGGGGAGGACCCCCTTCTCATCCGGGCCGATCAGGTCGCCGTACAACTCTACTGGAAAGCCCCCAACCTGACACGCCAGGTCATCGTGGGACTCAGGGAGGAGCGGCGACTTCCTGTGCGGGACTTCCGCTATTACCTGGACCGGCTGACCGTGGTTCAGAATGGCTTTGGAGATCTGGTGCAGGTGGGTGGAGGCCTGGATGTGGCGGGGGCACCTCACCCCCTGGCCGTGATGCCGGTGGTGGTAGGCGGAGAGATCCTGGATGCCCGGCAGGTCTACGATGCCCGTCTCCGGGATTCGGTAGCCGTCCAGCTCCCTGGACGGCCGGAACCCGTCACCATCTACGAGGTGGAGGTCCGGCCACGGTCTCCGGGCGTCCCGGCCCTGGTTGGCTCCATCTTCCTGGACAGGGAAACCGGCGCCGTGGTGAGAATGGACTTCACCTTCACGCCGGCGGCCTACACCGACCCTCGGACGGACCAGATCCATATCTCCCTGGACCACGGGCTGTGGGATGGAGAGTACTGGCTACCTCGGGAACAGCGAATCCGGGTCCGGCGGGAGGTCCCCGAACTGGATCTGGGAGTGGGCACGGTGATCCAGGCAGTCATGCGCGTGTCCGGTTATGAACTGAATCCACCCCTTGAGGATGGCCTGTTCCAGGGAAGCCCCGTGGTGACGGTCCCCGAGGTCCAGCGGCAACACTATCCCTTCCGCGAGGGCCTCCTGGAGCGGATCGCCGAGGAGGGGTTGGAAGGTTCCCTCCGAAGGGTGGAGTTGGCAGAACTGCAGGCCCGGACCCGCCAGATGATTCTGGACGCCCGGAACTCCGGACTTCCCCCCTTCCGCTTTCACCTCCCTGGGGCCTCCTCCCTGGTATCCTACCGGAGAAGCCGGGGGCTGGGGCTGGGAGCAGGGGTGAGTTGGACCCCTTCGGTGGGCGTAAGCGCCCGAGCAGTGGGAGGGTATCATCTGGCCTCCGGTCAGCCTCATCTCCGGTTGGGAGTGGAACGTCCGGCACCGGGCGGAGATGGCTTGGGACGCCTCCGGGTGGAAGGCTGGTGGGGCCAGGAGTCCGATCTGGGGTTGGCCCAGGGATCGCCAGAGCTGGTGAATACCCTGAGCGCCCTGGCGCTGGGCAGGGACGATACCGATCCCTTCGGAAGCCATGGACTGGCTGCCCACGTGAAAGGCGATGGATCCGGTTGGGGGGGGGAGGCGGGCGGCCGCGCGGAATGGATACGGTCCGCAACCCGTGAGGTGGAACTGTCCCCGTGGGCCGATGACCCCTTCAGAGAGGTGAGGCCCGTCCACGATGGACTGGAGCTTTCCATTCCCCTGGCGCTTACCTGGACCGGCTCACCGGCTGCCCGCCGCACCCGGAATGTCCGCTTGACCCTCCAGCCGGGACTCTGGAGAGCCCATGGCCTGGAGCCTCCGAGGAGCGAAACCACTCTCCGGACCCGGCTCAAGTTGAGAGAAAGCTGGACGGCCTCCACCTACGACACCCAGGCCCACCTCTCCCTCTCCCTGTGGCGGGCATGGGGAGCCCTCCCACCCCACCACGCTGTGCTGCTGGGAGGCCGGGGAACGGTGGACGGCTGGAGCTATCGCACCCTGGGAAGCCATGGCGGTGGGTCCATCACCGGAGAGGTGAGTCGTGACATCCACCCCGTCTGGATGAGGCTCCATGGGAGAGTGCAAGGAGCCTGGGTGGAGGCACCTGACCCCTCGCTGGCCCAAGCATGGGACATCCGCCCGGACGGCGGATACGCACTTTCGGTCTCCGTGGGCATGGGAGTGTTCTACGACATCCTTCGCGTGGGGGTGGCCCGGGGCGTAGGAGGAGGACGTTGGTCCGTCTTTCTGCGACCAGACCAAGCCTGGTGGTCGTGGCTCTGAAGTTCGCGACCCGACCCCACCCCGCCGCCCCACACCCATCCCGGCTTCGCTACCGCACCAGGTGGAACTCCGTCTGCCGGCCGATGACCCAATGGCGATTCCCCTGGGCGTCCAGGTAGGCTTCCTCCTCCTGGGCGCTCCTCACTGGCTGTCCCCCCCACTCAGGCACCGGAGTCGTGACCTGAAGCTCCGTGGAGAACCAGGTATGGGGTCGGATGGGAGCCTCCCCCATTCCCTGGACTCCTTCCTGACGATCCCAGAGGCCGATGAGGGGTCCGGCTCCGTGCCCGTGATCTCCAATGGGATGGGTATACATGGTGCCGTTCAGCCCCTCAGACCTCATGCGGCCCAGCACAATGGCCAGCACCTCGTTCCCCGTGCGCCCCGGAACCATTTCTTCCAGAAGGATATCCTGGAACCGGTTCGAATTCCTCAGGGCCTGCTGGATCCCCTCCGGGACAGCGGCTTCCCCTTCCCGAAGCACATATCCCATGTGCTGGGTGTCGGTGGCCAGCTTCAAAGCCTTGATGCCAAAATCCGTGTGGAGCACGTCACCCCGGAGAATCACGGGATTTGCATCCGTAACACCGCCCTGGCGTTGGACGCTCACCGACGGCTGGAACCAGGTGCCCAGACCGGCATCGTTCACCGTCTGCCGTAACCACCACACCACATCCTGCGTGCGGGTGACCCCCGGGGTGATGACCTGATTGGAAAAGGCCGTGGAGATGGTATTGTGCACCCACCGCATCATCTCCTGATAGAGGGGCAGCATCTCGGGGAGCCGTTCCTCGATGAACTGGAGGGGGAGAAGCTCCCGGTGCACGATCCGACTCCGGTAGACCGGTCCCAGCGCCACCTTGAGCTGCTCGTACTCGCCGGCATTCAGTCCGTCGGAGAAGGCGAAGTTGTAGGAGATGTTCACCTGGATGGTCTCGGGGTCGCACGCCTTCACAACCGGAGTGAGTATAGCCCACTGTGCGAAGCCGTAGGGCTCAGGCATCCGACCACGGCCATCCGGCACGATCTCGGCTCCCGACTCCCGCACCACTTCGTAGAGTCCCCCCTGATCCGTACCCCCGATGGCCAGCCGCTGCACATCCAGCCCCTGACCCTGGTGGCAAAACACATAGATGGTCCGTCGACGAGCTGCGAAAGTGGTGGGCGAGACCAGGGAGTGGAACATGGGGTCCTCGTTGTACTCCCGCGACGGGATGATCCACATGTCCACGCCGTGTTCCCTCATGAGCCGTGGCACCACCCTCTCCAGGCGAAGGCGAAGCCACTCCTGCTGCACCTCCGTCTGCTCTCTCAAGGTGCCGAAGGGGCGGTCCTGGGCTTCCAGGACGGCTTGCCCCCCGAGCCCACGCAGGGGCGTTGGAAGATCCAGAGCAGGGGTCAGTAGAGTGCAGATGGCAGCGAGAACGAGAGTGGTGAAACGAGTCGGGAAACGGAACGCGGACATGACGGGCCTCCGGGATGTTCATCTTGAGGGGGTCTGACGGCAGCTTCCCCTCAAGACCCTGGAAGGTAGAGAAAATGGCCCAGCAGACAGCCTGACGCCAGGGAAACTGACACCAACGCCGGTGTCCCCGGCTAGGAGCGTGTCCCATGGCCTGATGTTTGCCCGCCTACCGGACCCTGGCAGGTAGCCCCGTGTTCACGTCCGGCTCCTGTTGCTGCCAGAGGAAGGAAGGCAGCGACCGTTGCCGGGGCCACACCTCATCCAGTGTGGAAGCATCGTAGAGGCGCCCATTCTTCATGACCATCTCCACGTCCGCGGAATTCCGGATGTTCTCCAGGGGGTCCGCGCCCAGGACCACCAGATCAGCCAGCTTCCCCACTTCCAGTGATCCCAGGTCCTCGCCGAAGCCGATGGCCTCGGCACCCAGGATGGTGGCCGCCCGAAGGGCATCGTGCTCCGACAGCCCTCCGGACTGGATGGCCCACAGCTCCCAGTGGTAGCCCAACCCATGGAACTGACCGTGGGCTCCTACCCCAGCCCGCCCCCCAGCCTCAATGAGATCCCGCACGAACTCCGCGTGGCGATCGAAGATATGTTCATCCCTGTGGAACCACCCTGCTCTTCCACCCCCTCCACCCCTCCGGGAAGCCTTCGACTCCAGTTCCATCCATGGAGTGAAGTGCCGGATCTTGGCATCTCCGAAGATGTCTTCCGTGGCGAAGAAGTAGTCCTCCGCCCAGGGCCCACCGTACGACACCAGGAGGGTGGGGGTGTAGGTCATCTGCGTGACCACGAACAACTCGCGCACGTCGCTGAACAGCGGATAGACAGGCAAGGAGTGCTCCAGCCCCGGATACCCATCCATGGCCTGCGTGAGGTTCAGCTTGAACTGTAGCCCCGCCTCCACCGTGGGCATGAGTTCCAGTTCGCGAGCCGCCTGAATGAGCCACTGCCGCTGCTCCCGGTTCCCGGACATATACATCTTGAAGGTGTTGACCCTGTAATGCTCTTTGTAGCGCCGCAAAATGGTCCGGGCGTGGTCCAGATCCCGCACCAGATCCCTGGAGAACACTCCGGGGCCCGTATGGGAGATCCGGGGGCCCAGCATCTGCCCGGCTGCCACAAGATCCTGATAGGTGAGGATATCCGTGGTGGCCGTCTGGACGTCGTGGGCCAGCGTCATCCCATACGCCAGGTTGGCGAGATACTGCCAGACCTGCGTGCTATGAACATCGGTGATGAGCCACTGGGTGTGATAGTGCACATCCACGAAGCCTGGCACCACCGTGCGACCCGACACATCCACCTCGTGGGCACCTTCGGGAATCGCCACCGACCCTCGGGGACCCACCGCCACAATCCGGTTGTTGCGGATCACGATGTCGGCGTTGTCGATGATCTCATGGCCCCGCATGGTGATGGCTCGCCCTCCCCGGAGCACCGCCACGCCTTCCGGCCGGTCTCGTGCCGCTTCGATGGACACGGCCACCTCCGCCGGGGTGTACCCGTCCTCTCCCTCGTCCTCGCCCCGGTCGCGTCCGACCTCCAGGTCGTAGGAAAACAACGTCCGCCCGATGGACCAGTGCACGGCGGTGCCATCGGCACTCCACACAGGGAACTGTCCGCCCAGGTCGGAGAGTTTCATCACGGGAAAGGATGAGGAGGACGGATCGGCCACGGACACGGTAGCTGCCTCCGGGCCCACCACCGGGACCGTCACCAGATACAAGTCCATTCCCACGGCTACGAGAGCTTCCTTTCCGCTTGGCCCCATGTGGAGCGTGGAGGGTGCCAGAGGCTGATCGGCACCGGGAACGGTACCCCCGGTGACTTTGAGGTGCGTTCGTTCATCGGTCCCGTCCCACCGCACGGAGATGAGTCCGCCGGAACCTCCCGACAGGAAAAGCCGCTGAGGGAACGCTTCGGAGAAGTGGGGATAGCGGCGTCCAGCGGCCGGCATGACTGTCCGAGCCTCGCCGCCCATGGCCGGAAACCAGACCACTTCCTGGGCCAACCCTCCTCCGAACCCCCCCAGGTTCTCCTGTACGTCCCGAGCCGCCGCCCGAATCACTACCACCCGCTCCCCGTCCGGCGACCAGGCGGTGTCTCGATAGTAGGCTGCGATGGAGGACAGGCGTTGGGGTGCCGAAGGTCCTCCATTTGCCGAGATTTTCCACACATGCCCCCCCACCTCATCGTGCCAGGTCACGTAGGCCAGCTGTCGACCGTCAGGTGACCAGGTGGGTTGATGATGTCCTTCCCTTCCCTCCGCCAACAACCGGGGAGTACCGTCCGGCAGATCCATCACGTACAGGCGATTCAGAGCGGTGAAGGCCAGGCGGGTGCCATCGGGTGAGGGAGTGGCATCCCGGAGCTGGCGCACCACCATGACGGAATCATCCTCCACGGCATACGTGAAGCGCACTTCAGGGCCCAACTCCCGCTCCACCTGAACGGAGAAGGGAATATTCTCCGGCTCGCCGCCACCCTCGACGGGCACCCGCCAGATCTCCCCGCCGTAGGAGGTCACCACGAACCTGGAGTCGGGTGTGAAGGCGTATCCCGGAAGGACGTCCAGCTCCGCCACCGATTCCTTGTCATCCTTCTGTACGGGAAAGGCCAGCCAGCGTTCCTCTCCGGACTCCATATGGCGAATCCTGAGACCCGTCTCGGCAGCGTGCCGGGTGCCATAGACCAGCCAGCTCCCGTCGGGGGAGAGGGCCGGACGAAAAGCCGAGCCGTATCGGGAGGTCATGGCCGTCCGGGTACCCCGCTCCCGATCGTAGACCGCCAGCTGATACTGGGGGAAGGGAGAGTTGTACTGCCAGGCACCTGTTCGCTCGGCGAACCACACGTAGCGGGGGTCTGGACCGAAGGCTGCTCCGATGGTTCGGAGGTTCTCCGGCTCTGTGAAGAGGGCTACGCCACTCCCTCCATCCACGTGGTAGAGCCAAAGCTTCTGAGCCCTTCCCCCCTTTGAGGCCACCACGTACTCGCCGTCGGGAGTAAAGACAGGGGAAAGGTATCCATCATGTTTTCCGGTGGTGACCTGGGTGGTATCGGAAAGATCCGTGGAGAGGATCCAGATGTTGTCGCCGCCATCCCGATCCGAGACGAAGACCACCCGGCTGCCATCGGGACTGAAGCGGGGCTGGGCGTTGAACCCCATTCCGGAGGTGAGGCGCCGGGCCTCCCCACCGGTGGCCGACATGAGGTAGAGATCCCCCAGGAGATCGAAAACGATTTCTCGGCCATCAGGGCTCACGTCCAGCGAGATCCAGCTTCCCTCCTCCGCCGTGAACGAAAGTTGCCGCCCTGGTTCCAGGGGAAGGCCTGAGGAGCTCCGGGCCGTGTCACCCTCAGCCGTTTCCTGTCCGGTTGCCCCGGGGGGGAAGAGCATGAGTCCCGACACGAGGAAGGCTGCAGGTATTGAAAGCTCGGAGGGGATACGCATGCAATGTGCTCCTGGATCAGGTAGGGAAATCAACGATTGGAAACCAGGGGACCAATGGATAAACCTGGAGGGGTAGGCAGTCGGCCCCTGACCGATCCACCCACCACCAGCGCCGCGCTCACCAGGGTGAGGTTCTTGATGATGTACTGACCCTCCATGGTGAGCCCGAAAGGTATGGACGTAAAGCATACCTCGGGCAGAAGAAAGAGGGGAAGCACCGTGCCCGGCATCTGGAGGAAGAGAAGCGGCAGCGCCACCCTGATGAGGGGCCGGAAGAGCAGGCCTGCCCCGATGAGCATCTCCCAGACACCCAATATCGGGATGAACAGCTCCGGGTCCATCCAGTAGACGGTGTTCCTCACCAGTTCTTCTGCGGGGCTCATCCATACCACCTTGAGAGCCCCGAACCAGATGAAGACCACCGCCAGGGAGTAGCGCAACAGGATCAGGCCATAATGGCGCATGAAAGCGGCGATTTGCCGGTCCAGTTGATCCAACCGTCCTGGGAGATCGTCCCGGAGCCCATCCAAACCCGTTCTACCCCCTCGTTCCAGCTCCGACATGAATCTCCCCGGGGCCCGTGCCATGAATGTCCAGAAGGCACCCCGGGCCGGGGAAACTCCTGAAACCCCAGGGGTATCCCGGGGATGCCGCTTTCGCCTCCCTCACCGCCCGCCTCCTCTCCCGCCTCCCTGGATCTGGCTTCACTCTTCCTTGGTCCGAAGGGGGAGAACGCCGACGTCCTGGAAGCGCTCCTCCTGGATGCGCTTCGTGATCACGTTTACTGGCGGCGAAACTTCCATCCGGAAGATGGCTTCCGGGTCCAGGAAACGGAACGACTTTCTTCTCAGTACCAGTTGTCCCTTTCCCGACTCCGGCAGGAACTCGTTTCCCTGTTGGGCGAGCTCAAAGGCGGGGTGCCCTTCTTCTCACCCCGCTATATCGGGCATATGTGCGGCGACCTCACCATGGCCAGCTTGGTGGGCTACTTCGCCACCCTCCTGTACAACCCCAACAATGTGGCCGTGGAGGCCTCTCCGGTAACCACCCGGATGGAGCTGGAAGTGGCGGCGGCCCTGGCGGGCATGGTGGGATATGTGCCGGAGACCAGCTGGGGGCATCTCACGTCGGGTGGGACGGTGGCCAATTTCGAAGCCATCTGGGTGGCCCGGAATGTGAAATACCTGCCTCTGGCCATCCGGTGGGCGGCCCAGGAAGCAGATCTGCTGGAGACCCAGGTGCACCTCCCCAATGGGGAAGTGGAAGCGTTGGGTACGCTTGAGGTTTGGGACCTCCTCAATCTTGCCCCTGACGGAGCCATGACCCTGGCCAGGGAATTCCAGGCCCTGGCAGCCCGGGAACTCCAGGATCCCGCTCGCGCCCAGGAGCTGGTGACCCACCACACCCTGGCCAGCCTGGGTTATCAGGAATTTGGCCATCGCCTTAGGCGGGACTTCGGAGATGACCTCCCCTCGGCTGCCGTATTGGTGCCTTCCACGGCTCACTACTCCTGGGCCAAGATCTGTCGGGCCCTGGGGATCGGTGGAAACCAACTCATAAAGATCCCCGTGGATGACCGGTACCGCATGTCTCCCCAGGCTCTCCACGAGACCCTCCTGGAGATGGCCGCCCGGCGGCAACCGGTGGTGGCGCTGGTGGGGGTCCTGGGCAGCACCGAGGAGAGCGCGGTGGACCGCCTGGACGTTCTGGACGAGGTGCGGCAGACGGTGGGAAGTGAAGTGGGAATGGGCTTCCACTTCCATGCAGATGCGGCTTGGGGGGGATACGCCGCCGCTGTGACGCGGAACCCCGATGGTTCCCGAATCTCCTTCGAAACCCTCTCCGCCCAGCCGGACTGGGGCGGATGGCCCGATGCGGAGGTATACGGTGGGTTGGTGGGCCTGGAGCTGACGGACTCCGTCACCATCGATCCTCACAAGTTGGGATTCGTTCCCTATCCGGCAGGAGCCATCTCCTTCCGCGAGAAGGCCGTTCGGGAGTTGGTGTCGGTGGAGGCGCCCTACCTCTTCCACCGGGAAGATGTGGACCTTCCCTACATCGGACGTTTCATCCTGGAGGGTTCCAAGCCCGGGGCGGCTGCGGCCGCCGTCTGGATGTCCCACCGGGTCCTCCCCCTGGACTCCACGGGATACGGCAGACTCGTGGGAGCCACCGCCCGGGGCGCTGTGGCTCTCCACCAGGCCATGGCCAGGGAGGATTGGTCGCCCTTCCAGGTTGCCCTCCTCCCCAGCCCGGACCTGAACATCGTCTGTTTCGCCGTGGGGCATCCGCGATTGACCAGCCTGGGGGCTACGAATGCCTTCGCGGAAAGAATTCACCAGCGCTTTTCCGTGAGCGGGAGCGACCCGGGTCGCACGCTGGACTATGTGGTGACTCGTACCCAGCTCCGGGCTGCGGAATATGGTGAGACGCCCGTGCCCGTTGTGCAGGAGCTGGGATTCTCTCGGGAAGCCTACTTGGAGGAAGGGGGCGTAACCCTCCTCCGCTGCACCATCATGGACCCGTTCTTTGCCCCGGCGCGGGGGGCGACCGACCACCTTCGTGGTTTCCTGGCTGCCCTTCGCCGGATGCTGGAAGAACAGCTGGGCGGATCCGACCTCCAGGTGGCGCCTCAACCCCCCGGGGAACGACGGCCCGTCAGAACACCACCCGACCCTCCCGGATGAAGCGGGCAATCCAGAGGCCTGAGTTCAGATCGGATGTGAAGATATTTCCCTTGTGGGGCTGTGCTCCCCAGGTCATGGGCCAGTTGGGGACCATGGTGTTCTCGTCAGTGGTCTTGAGAACCGCCACCTCCCGCCCCTGCCGATAGAGGTCGCCCCGAAGCTCGCCCGAGATATCCAACACCCGCAGGCCTGCCTGGTAATATCCTACGTAGAGGTAGTCCCCCTCGGGCCAGAAATTGTGCACGCCTGCCTCGGGAACCTCATACCGGGCTACTTCCCGGGGGTGGTCGATATCGGACACATCCAGAACGTGGACGTATCCCCGGGCTTCGATGGGGGCATAGGGATCCCAGTCTTCGGGGAAGATCTCGTCACCTACGAAGAGATAGTCACCCTGCCTCCACGCCGTATGGGTATTGCCTGAAGGGTACTTGAAGCCGCTCACATATACGGGCGTGGTGGGGGTCCCCCCATGGGTACCGGCGCCCACATCCAGGATGATCAACCCATCATCCCAGTAGGACGCATAGGCGTAGCCGTCCTGCACGATGATGTCGTGCAGGGATTTCCCCTCCGACTCCACCCCCCAACGTCCCACCTCCCGGGGATTCACCGGATCGGAGATGTCGATGATGTGGATATCCGCAGTTCCATTGTGGCAGGCGTAGATGAGGTCCGGGTCCTCGGTGATCCACACGTTGTGTACCCCACCGGAGACCGTCTCGTCATACGTTGAGAGGATGGTGGGGTGAGCCGGTGTGGAGAGATCCAGGATCACCATGCCGTTTCGCCGGTTGGAGGCACCCTCCCGGGTTGCCACCCCGATGCGTTTGTTGGGATGCACCTTCACATCGTTGATGCGCCGGGCATCCATCTGGATGGAGTCCGTAAGAACCGGGGAAGCGGGGTCCGTTACGTCCCACACCTTCATCCAGTCGTGGAAGAAGGTGCCGATGAGCGCATAGTCCCGGCCATCCACCCCCTCGAAGATCCAGGTGTCACCGGAGTGATGGGTGGCACCTTCGCCGGCAGGACCCCTGCCTACCTGTTCGAGGCGTGCCTCCAATCCCCGGGGCTCCACGTCCACTACCGTACTCTCCACCCGGGTGGGCCCCACCACCGCCTGGACCCGATACCGACCCGGCGTTTCAGCCACGAAAACCCCTTCCGCGCCCTCCACTTCCATCTGGGCCCCCACCCCCTCAACACTCCAGGCTGGATGGAAGCCCTCTACCGGCCGTCCGACGTTGTCCATGGCCTCCAGTCGAAAGCGGATTACGTCCCCCGTCCGGAGGGAAGCCTCACCGGGAACGATGTCATACGAAACTGCTGGATTCGATACCACCCGTAGGGACACCCGGGCATCCGCATCACCACTTCGAACCCTCACGCTCCCTTCACCCGGCGTCAATCCCGTAATCCGACCCCCTGCGTCCACCGTCACGATGGAGGGCGATTCGCTATGGAAGGTCAAGGGAGCCCGAGACAGGATCTCCCCCATCCGATCCCTCACCACTACCTCCAGAAGTGCGCTGGCCCCCTGGGGTAGCGCCTGGGTAGGACCCGAGACAACCAACTCGGCCGGGGGGAGGGCCGGCACCTCCACCTCAGCGAAGCCCACAACCCCCTGCACCACCGCCGAAAGCTGAGCCTGGCCGGGAGCCAGAGCGGTTACCAGACCGGTGGTAGCATCCACTCGTACCACACGAGGTGAAGTGGTGAAGAAGGCAGGCGTTTCCACCGGCACTTCCCGGCCCTGCGCATCGTAGGCCTTCACCTCCAACTGGAGGGTGGCGTCCACCTGCAGCTGAGCCACCGCCGGAGTCAGGGTAACCCGGACGGGGTCCGTGGCCACCTGGAGCAGTGCGAGAAGTGCGAGCATAGGGGTCATCATGGTCTCCCTCGGGATGTCTGTATGGTGGCGCTGATGGAGGAGAAAAGCTCAGGAGGCGGCTCACCCGCTTGAAAGAATGACGGGGAAGCCGGACCTGGGTCTCTGCCGCCCCCTCAACTTTTCGCCAACTGACCGTTTTCGCCAGGGATGTCACCTGACCCACCCAACCCCGGGAGATGGGAACGGCGGGAATCCACATCCCCACCACGGGTCAGGGGGCTCGACTTCTGCGAGAACGTGGCGCGCATCCTCTGGGGAGGATAAGATCGTCTGCACTTTCAGGTATCCGAAGAATCCAGCGAAGCGTTTCAAGGACATGGCCCATCCCGTTTCACCATTTCGAACCCAACCGCCCACCGATGGTCTTCCGGAGTTCTATCGGGGATACGTGGCCCGTGTGCCGACGGGGGATGTGGTGCAGACCCTGGAGCGTCAGGTCCACGAAACCGTGCGCGTGTTGTCCGCGATCCCGACAGACCGGGAGGTGCATCGGTATCGTCCCGACGCCTGGTCCATGCGAGAGGTAGTGGGCCACATGACGGATACCGAGCGGGTATTTCAGTATCGGGCCCTGTCCCTGGCCCGGATGGATCCGGCGCCCCTCCCCCCCATGGACCAGGACAGATGGGTGGAGGCGTCCGGAGCGCACCACCGCCCCCTGGCTTCCCATCTGGACGAGTTTCAATCGGTGCGCCGCTCCACGGTGCTCCTCCTGGAAGGGCTGGAGCCGGAAGGATGGGCCGCCCGGGGGGTGGCCAACGAACTCCCCTTCGCCATGGCGGCCATCCCGTGGATTCTGGCCGGACATGAGCTTCATCATCTGGAGGTCTTGAAAACCCGGTACCATGCAGTCCCTTCAACAGACACAAGCAGTTGAGAGTCCTCGATTCCGGGCGGCTTCCTCGCGCCGCCCGCCCATTTCCCTCTGGAGGAAGAACCCTATGTCCGCTTTGACGTCCGCACCGCGCTCCCGACCTGGGACCTCGGCCCCATGGTGGAGCCGACGCCTGCTTCCTGTCCTGGCCGCACTCCTCATCCTGCCCCTGGGTCAGCCTCCGGCCCCGGTAGAAGGCCAGGCCAATGTCCCCGTGCCGCCCATCCGGGACGGCTGGGTGGGAGGTGAGGGGTCCGCCAACTACCGGCAGGCGGCACGGTTCGCCCCCTATAAGGTGAGCGACCTGGTCTACTCTCTCCAGGTGAGCCCCAACTGGATCCCGGGCACCGACAGGTTCTGGTACGAGTGGGAAGACTCCGACGGGAAGCACTTCTACATCGTGGATCCGTCTGGAGGCACGAAGCAGGCCATTTTCGATCGGGACCGGATTGCCGCTGAATTGACGCGCATCACCCGGGACCCACACCAGCGGCAGCACCTGCCCATCCGAAACATCCGCTTCATCAGCCAGAATCTCATCCAGTTCGAGGTGGAATCCTCCCAGGACGAAGAGGTGGAGGAGACGGACGGCCAGGATGAGGAGATGAGGGAGGAGGAGGATGAGCAGGATGACGATCAGGAAGAGCGCACCCGCTCCGAGACCAAGAAGAAGGTCCACTACTTCGAATACGACGTGAGCACCCAGACCCTCAGGGAGCTCATGGACTACGAGCACCCCGACAGCCATCCTGGGTGGGCTTCCGTCTCTCCAGACCGGCAGTGGGTGGTTTTCACCCGGGAGTTCAATCTCTGGATGATGAGCTACGCCGACTACCAGCGCATTCTGGATGCCCGACGTGGGAAGTCGGGAGATGACGCGGATGACGCCGAGGAAGACGTTGATGTAGACGAGATCCAGCTCACCACCGACGGGGAACGCCACTACGCATACGGAAACGAGGGACGCGGGCGGTACGACTCGGAAACGGAGGAAGAGTTCGAGAAGCGGCAGAATGCCCAGATCACCTGGTCACACGATTCCCGGTACTTCGCTCTCACCCGTCGGGATCGGAGGCAAGTGGGAGATCTCTGGGTGATCCATGTGACTGGAGTCACCCGTCCGCAGCTGGAGAGTTACAAGTACGATATGCCTGGCGAAGAGGACGTGAGTCAGGACGAACTCCTGGTCTTCGACATGACCGCTCGTGAGATGACCCGGGTGGACGACGATCCGTGGAAGGATCAGCGCATGGGACTGTTCAACGCCCCCACCCCCGCCGACCGGCAGGATCACGAGCCGCCGGGAGCGAAGTGGCTCTCCGACGAGACCAGCGAGCTGTATTTCTGGCGCCGGAGCCGGGATCAGCACCGGGTGGACGTCATGGTCTATGATCCGGGCACCCAGCAGGTCCGCACCGTCATCGAAGAGCGGCTCAACACATACATAGAGCATCAGACACCCCAACGGCTGGACAATGGGGATCTGGTATGGTGGTCGGAGCAGGATGGTTGGGCCCACCTCTACCGGTACTCCCCTGATGGAAGCCTGGTGACCCGTCTCACGGAAGGCCCCTGGCATGTGGGAGGGGTCCTGGGTGTGGACAATGAACAGGACTGGGTGTACTTCCGGTCCAACAACCGGGAGGAGGGCGAAGATCCCTACTATCAGCATCTCTACCGGGTCCGCACCAATGGCACGGGCCTGGCCCTGCTGAACCCAGGCGACTTCGATCACCGGATGGCGGCGTCGCCGTCCAGCCGTTACTTCGTGAGCAACCGCTCTCGGGTAAACACCACGCCCGTGGCTGCACTCCTGGACGGCACCGGTCGGGAGATCCTGCAGTTGGAAGAGGCCGATCTGTCACAACTCATGGCCGCCGGCTACCAGTATCCCGAACCCTTCCATGTGAAGGCCGCCGACGGGATCACCGACATCTACGGGGTCATGTACAAGCCCTATGACTTCGATCCCGATCGGATCTATCCCGTTGTGGCCTACGTCTATCCGGGACCCCAGACCGAATCTGTTTCCAAGTTCTTCTCCCTGAACCCGTCTGAGCAGGCCCTGGCCCAGTTCGGGATGATCGTCATCACGGTGGGGAACCGAGGCGGCCATCCGGACCGCTCCAAGTGGTACCACAACTACGGGTACGGAAGCCTCCGGGACTACGGTCTGGCAGACAAGAAGGCAGCCATCGAGCAACTGGCGGACCGCCATCGCTTCGTGGATATCGACCGGGTGGGCATCTACGGTCACTCGGGTGGAGGCTTCATGTCCACCGCCGCCATGCTGGTGTATCCCGACTTCTTCAAAGTGGCTGTATCGTCTTCAGGCAACCACAGCAACGACGTGTACAACCAGAACTGGTCGGAGAAGCATCACGGGGTGAAGGAAGTGGTGGATGCTGACGGGGAGGTGACCTTCGAATACTCCATCGACCGCAATCAGGACATCGCCCGCAACCTGAAGGGTCGGCTCCTTCTAACCACGGGTGACAACGACAACAACGTGCACCACGCAGGCACCTTCCTGGTGGCGGAGGCCCTCATCAAGGCCAACAAGCGCTTCGACTTCTTCATCTACCCGGGGCAGCGCCACGGGTACGGAAACATGGGTGAGTACTGGTTCTGGCAGCGGGCAGAGTACTTCGTGGAGCACCTGCTGGGAGACACACGCTGGAATGCGGACATCAATGAGCTGAACAACGAAACGGAGCAAAGTCGACCCGTTCGATGAGCCACGACGTCACTGATTTTGATGGGGAGGTCCTGGCCGCCAGTCAGGACCTCCCCGTGTTGGTGGATTTCTGGGCTGCATGGTGCGGACCGTGCCGTATCCTGGGGCCGGTGCTGGAACGGCTGGCGGTGGAGAACCAGGGCCACTGGAAGCTGGCAAAGTTGAACACCGAGGCCCATCCGGACGTGGCTACCCGGTATCAGATTCGCAGTATCCCCGCGGTGAAACTCTTCATGAAGGGTGAAGTGGTGGCCGAGTTCACCGGAGCCCTCCCGGAGCCGGCGGTTCGAAACTGGCTGGAGGAGCACCTCCCGGGAGAGGGACACGCGGCGGTGGAGGAAGCCCGGGGACTGCTCTTCCGAGACCCGCAGGCCGCCATCGCACGGGTGGCCGGGGTGGCGCAGGGGACTCGGGATTTCCCGGTGGCGGAGGCCATCACCACCCTGGGTCGGATGATGCTCCAGGCCAGGAGGCCGGCATCCATCTCCAGCGTTGAAGAGGGGGATGATTCCGATAGAGCAAGTTCGGAGCAGGCGGTGGAGATGCCTCCCCCGCCGGGCCCCGGCCGGGCCCTCTACACGAGCGGGATGGGGCACCTTGCGGAGGGACGGGTTGCTGAGGCCCTGGATCACCTCGTGCAGGCCGTGGCGAAGGATCCCATGTACCACGGGCAGGCACCACGAAAGGCTTGTTTGGCTCTCTTCCAGTTCCTGGGGCCCGAGTCTCCCTTGACCCGGGAGTACCGGGCTCGTCTGGCGGCCGTCCTGTATCGATAGTTGAACCCGCCCAGCTTCCGCCGGAGGTGACTGGACCATGCAACCCTCAGCGCTCCCTCGGACACCCGGTCGCCTCACACTGGCTCTCCTCCTGGCCCTGGCCGCCGGAGCCTTCACCGCCGCCCCTACCATCCTCCAGCCCCGCCCCGTCTCCGGCCCCACCTCCACGGACGGATGGGCGCTGACGACTCCCCTCCTCCCTGATGCATCCTTGCCTGAATCCAGTGGGCTGGTGTGGAGCCGGACGGCTCAACAGCCGGAGACCGCCATTCGGGCCCACATCCGCTCCATGGCCGGGGTCGCAGCCCTCCTCCTTGGCCTCCTGGGTCTCATCGCGGTGTTGGGCTTGAATGGGTGGGTGAGGGAAGATGGGATTCAGCGCCGATCAGAATGGGAGTTGAGGCGGGCTGTGGGAGCCACCCGAAGGCGACTCGTGGAAGAACGTCTTGTCTGGGGCGCAAGTGTGGTGTTGATGGCGGTGCCACTGGGCGGTGTGACGGCCCTCCTGGCCGCTTCTGTGGGCATGGGCGGCTGGCCCGGAATCGTGGAGATGACCTGGCGCGATCCCACCCTGTGGGCCCTCCCGGGAGCCGGGTTCCTGCTGTCCGCCGCCCTCCTCCCTGTAATCAGCCTGCTCCATCTCTCCGCGGAAGTTGCGCCGGGAGGCTCCCTCTCCCGCCGTGCCCGTCTGGTGGGGGCTCAGGATCTTCGGGGAACCTCTGGATGGTCCGCCGTGGTCCAGTTGGCCGCCACCACCATAGTGCTCACCTCGGGTGCAGCCGTATTGGGCGCGGCCGACGGCCAGGCTGACTTGGACCGATCCAGCGCGGATCGAACGGGAACTCTCCTTCAACTCACGGCTGGGACCCACTCCCCCGAATCTGTTCCAGGACTCGTTGCAGAGCTTGCCTCCCTTCTGCCCCAGCACACAGTGGCCTTCGGAAGCCCCGGGAGCTGGGTGGGAATGGGAGTGGAGGAAGGGAATCTCTTTCAATGCGGGCGATGCTCAACGGGAGGCATGCCCACCCCGGTGCTGGCCGGGCGCGCCATCCATCATCTGGCCTCGCCGGACAGCTTTCGCGCCCGGGGGCTCCAACTCCTGGCCGGCCGCACGTTCAACTCAGAGGATGATAGCCATTCGGACCCGGTAGCCGTGGTGAGTCGACAGGTGGCTCACCACTACTTCGAACGCGGGGACGCGGTGGGGCGTGGGATCCAGATCAATCGCATCCGGCCCCAGGAGGTGACGGTGGTGGGCATCGTGGAAGACCTCCCCCCCGGCCCCGGCAGTATCGGTCGGGGCGAAATCTGGCTTCCAGCCTACCAGATGTCTCCACTCCACGGTGAGGTGGTGCTGGTGGGCCCCCCTGTGGACCCCCACCTGGTGGAGCGCACAGTGGTGGCGGCGGGATGGCAACCCGCCGGGCCAGCAAGGACCCTGGCGGAGGCATGGGAGCGAGCGTGGGAGCCGTGGCGCTGGTTCGGTGCCCTCTGGTGGATCCTGGGGGGACTGGGAGGACTGGCGGCCGGCGTGGGCGTCTTCTCCACCCTGCGTCTCCGCGTCTGGGGAGAAGGGCCCCAGATCGCCGTCAGGCGGGCCGTGGGGGCTCGGCGGGCTCATATCATCCTCCACTACCTTCTGAGAGGCGGTGGGCTGGGTCTGGTGGGTGCAGCGCTGGGTGCATGGCTCAGTCTCCCCATCCTGGCGGAGATCCTCCCCCCGGAGGCCGGGGCCATCCCGGTGCTCAGAGCCTTGGCTATGGGCAGCCTTCCGGTGGTGGTGGCGGCCCTGGCCGGCTCCCTGCTTCCAGCCCGTTCAGCGGTGGCGCACCCGCCTGCCCGACACCTCTGGAGTTAGCTTCTTCAAGGTCCCATGAAGGCCTGCACCAGCACCCCCTGTGTCAGGGAGGCTCAGATTGGAAGTGGAAAGCGGTTGCACAATTCTGGTTGTGGATGACGATCCCACCATGAGGGACGTTCTGGAGATGCGCCTCCAGGAATGGGGATTTCAGGTTATCCTGGCGGAGAATGGACGACAGGCGGCAGAGTTGGTGACGAGGCACGACCCCGATCTGGTCCTGTCCGACGTGGTCATGCCGGACATGTCGGGACTGGACCTCCTCCGGGAACTTCAAGGCACCGACCCTCACCGTCCGGTAGTCCTTCTCACGGCGCATGGCACGGTGGAAGTCTCGGTGGAAGCCATGAAGGCCGGGGCGGTGGACTTCCTCACCAAACCCTTGGACTACCGGAATCTCAAGGCAGTCCTGGACCAGGCCGTCAGAGACCGAACCACCCGGCGAAAGGCCCAGGCGTTTCAGTGCGCTCCGGGAGAGGCCGGTGCTCCGGTGCCCGGGATCGTAGGGAAGAGCGCCGTCATGGAGGAGGTCTTCCAGTTGATCCGGTCGGTGGCGGGAAGCGATACCTCCGTCTTCATCACCGGCGAAAGCGGTTCCGGGAAGGAGTTGGTGGCCCGGGCCATCCACGACCTGGGAAGCCGCTCCCGGAAGCCCTTCGTGGCCGTGAATGCCGCTGCCATCCCTCGGGAACTGGTGGAAAGCGAGCTCTTTGGCCACGAAAAGGGAGCATTCACCGGGGCTTCAGCCCAACGCCCGGGTTGCTTCGAGCTGGCGCACGAAGGAACGCTCTTCCTGGATGAGATTGGTGAGATGCCCATGGAGCTGCAGCCAAAGCTCCTTCGGGTGCTGGAGGAAGCCCGCTTCCGAAGGGTGGGCGGAGGCCGGGAGCTGGAAGTGGATGTCCGGGTCCTTGCTGCCACCAACCGCGACCCCCGAGAGGCCGTGAAGAGCGGTGAACTCCGGGAAGATCTGTACTACCGGCTGAATGTCTTCACCATCCCTCTTCCCCCCCTTCGGACTCGAACGGGAGATATCTCCGTTCTGGCTCTTTCGTTCCTGGAGGGTCTGGCCCGAAAGCACGGCTCCCCGGCGGCGGCCATCCGGGATGAGGCCCTGGCCCTACTGGAAGCCTATCGGTGGCCAGGCAACGTTCGAGAACTCCGAAACGTCATGGAACGCGCCGTAGTGCTGGCAGGCCAGGGGGAGTGGATCGAGTCCACCCACTTGCCCCCCTATATCAGGGAGCGTGAACCCGAGGAAGGCGACGACGATCCGCTCCCATCCGGCCTCACCGTGGCGGAGATGGAGAGGCGGCTCATTCTCCAGACGCTGAATGAAACGGACAACAACAAGTCGGAGGCCGCCCGGCGGCTGGGGCTGAACGTCCGCACCATCCGGAACAAGCTCAAGAGCTATGGAGTGGACGACTAGAAGGAAACGTCGGTAGTGTCCCGAGGTGGCACCCGCCCGGGTCGGCGCTCCAGATCGATCTGCCGGAGGCGCTCCAGGGCAGCCTTGAGTTCTTCTGCCTCGATCCCCAACTGTCGGGCCTGCACCTCACTGGCGGCAAGTTGCTCCAGTAGAAACGTCATGGTCGCCCCCGGGACCGACTCGGGACTGTCAGGGTGGTCCTGGACCAGGGTCAGGAGATAGGCTCGGGCGAGGGCCCGTTCCTCCGCTCCTGCCATGGGCGGGAGATGAGAAAGGGCCAAGCCCCACAGTGCCTGGGGGCGATAGCGCACTTCCTCTTCCAGGAGAGCGAGGAAATGCGCCCGGGCCGACGGGTCCGCCTCCCGGAGCAACCGTCGACCTTCGTTGAGCCGGTCCGCAGGAGAGAGCACGGGCTCCGAGGCAAGCACGGCCGAATCCGCCTCGCCTGTTTCGGCGGGAAGACTGTCTCCTGTTCCTCCCATGCCCGGGAGAGAGGCACAGGCTCCTACCATGAGAGCCAGGATGGCCACCCCAGCGGTGCCCACGGTCCTGGGACCGGGGGGAAGCTCCCGCCGACTGAACGACTGCTTGAGGGGGCCGTCCCCCGAAAGGCGGCCCTGTCCCCACCGGGACGACTGGGCGGGAAGAAGCACCCGGAAGAGGGCACCCCCACCCGGAGCGTCCTCCACCCAGACGGCCCCCCCGTGGGCCTCCACGACTCGACGGGTAATGGCCAGGCCCAGCCCGACCCCCTGGCCATGGATCCTTCGGCGGCCAGCCTGGTGGAACTTCTCGAAAATCCGTTCGCGCTCCTGCAGCGGGACTCCCTCTCCCTCATCTGCCACAGAGATGTGGAGAAATGGAGGCGCCTCATGGCGGAGGCGAGCCCTCACCCAGGGGGGCAACCCGGCGGGGGGACGGGCGTAGCGCGACGCGGTCACCTCGACCTGCCCCCCTGGAGGGGAGAATTTCAAAGCGTTCGTCACCAGATTCGTCACCACATCCCGGATTCGGACGGCATCTCCCACCATCTGGAGCTCAAGAGGCTCGTTGGCCGAAAACTCCCCGATGGACTCAGGTCCGGACCTCCCACCGGTAGAGGTGCCCAGGGTCAGAGTCAGCCGCCCCTCCTTGGCCAGGGGGGTCACCTCGGCCACGACGGCCCCCACCACCTCATCCAGATTCATGGGACGCGGGAGATAGAGCTCGGCGTCGGACTCCAGGCGGGATACCTCCAGAAGCTTGCCCACCATCTCCGAGAGCCGGCCGGCACTTCCCCGGGAGAGTTCCAGGAGGTGGCGCTGCTTGTGGGTGAGGGGGCCGGGCAGTTCATCCAGGAGGAGTTCAATGGTCTCCTGCACTGCCGCCAGGGGAGTCTTCAACTCGTGCGACACATGCGACACGAAGTCCCGCTTCAGCTCTTCGAGCTCGTCCAGCCGCTCGGCCATCCCGTTGAAGGCATGGGCCACCTCTGACAGTTCCCGGGGGCCCGATATCTCCAAACGGTGTTCCAACCGTCCGCGGGCCAACTCCCGGGTTCCCCTGTTCAACCGGCGCAGGGGTCCGGAGATGGAAAGGAACAGGAGGAGCCCCACCCCCGTGGCCAGGACGAGAGCGGCTGCGGCCACACTCCACGCCATCTGCTGGGCCCGGGCGCCCGCCTCCTGGGATGCCTCCACCCGCGCGGCGATGGCCTCTTCGTTCCCCTCCAATAGAGCCTCGATGCGGGCCCGTACCTCATCCAGGGAGGTCTCCAACGAAGACAGCCGTTCGATTCCCATGGGACCAGCCTGGGTCTCTGCCCGGTAGTCGTCCCAGGCCCTCATCAGGGCATCCCTCAACCGGGACTCCAAGGGAGGCAGGGGCACCTGAGCCAACTCCTCCATCCTCCCCCCTGACGCCTCTTCCCACTCCTGCCACTGTGCCCGGTACTCCGGGTCCTCCAGAAGGATGGCCTTCTGGGCGAATTCCCTGACCCCCTCCGTCCCCTGGAGCAGAGAAACCCCCAGTCGGGCTACCTCCAGATTCGTGTTGGACAGCTCTGCGTTGATTCCCTGGAGCCGCTCCACCACAGAGAGCTGATGCAGGAGGCCGGCCAGCAGCACCCCGGACACCAACCCCAGTCCGAGAATGATTCGAGTGGTGAAACGCAACGCTGCAACTCCCTGGGAGCGTGTCCGGGCTCCCGAGACAAAGCCGGCTTTGGGGTGGAGCCACCCGGGTCCCGGACATATTCCGGGACCCGGATCACACCTGACCCCTACAATCTAATCCATTCCATCGGAGGAACCGGCAACCCTGGGGGACGGCCCGGCGCTACCGAAGTCCACTACCACAGCCACCCGACGGTTCTGCCACCCTTCCCCACCGGGGCCGGCGGCGCCGGCGATGATCTGCCGCTCAGGCGCTGAACCGTAACTCACCGCTCGGATTCGCTGGGCGTCCACACCCCGGCCTACAAGATGATCCTGAACTGCTTCAGCCCTTCGCTGACCCAACCGGAGGTTGTAATCCCGGGAGCCCGAGGGGTCCGCGAAGCCCTCCACGGTGAGAACCGCGTCGGGATAATACCCCTCCAGAATCTCTGCCATCCGATCCAGGAGCGGAATGTCCTCTGAGCGGAGGGCGGCCTCGTCGAAGGCGAAGTGCACCGGGGTGTTGAACCGCACCGCCGACTCCAGTCGCTCCACCGTGACCCGGAACTCGCCCTCCAGTTCCTCCACCGCACCCTCCAGTCCGGCAAGCCGTCCGTCCATGCGGCTCTCCAACTGGCTCATCTCCCCTGTGAGGCGCCCCTCTACGGCTTCATCTCCCTGAGCCATCTCTGTGCGGATACGATCCAGTTCTGTTTCCAACTGATCGGGTTTCACGTGGGCGCACCCTACGAGTCCTGCAGTCAAAGCGAGCACCGCCACCTTTGTGCTTACGGACCCTACCGAGGGTCGAAGTCCCATCCCGCTAGTCATGTCTTTCTCCAGGTCGGAAGTCATGGGTTGGCGGGTAGCCGACACCACCGCCACACCCTCTCGACTTGCAACAATGATGCCAGCCACTCCGACCTCTTTCCATGACCGTTCCCAGGCCAGTTGCCAGGAAGTTTCCGGGATTCTTGCGGGGAGACTCAGGAGAAAAATTCCCAGGCTATCGGAACGATTGCCCGGATTAAAAGGCCGTTGAAGAAGTACAGGGACCACCGGGATATGCCCCGCTCTGCGGTTCACTCCACTAAGGGAGGAGGCCGCCGGGGGAAGCCGGGATGCTCTCCCACCCATTCCCGATCCTGGAGCTGGAGGAGCATGTCCTGGAATCCAGAGTGCACCAGAGGATACCGCACCCGATACCCCCGCCGATAGATGGAGTAGAGAATCCGCCTCACCTCGTCGGCTGGGAGCACCTCCCGTTCATCACCCACCGGCTGCCGATAGAGGATGAAGGCAGACGTTGTGCTCTCCGGGTTCATTCCCGGATGAAAGTAGGTGAGATCGAAGGTGATGGCCGCCCGACGCTGGAGGAGGCGAGTGAGCCAGTCGCTGTCTGCCTCGATCTCTCCCAGAGCCCAAGCCAGGTCGGGGTGACCTGCTGCTCGAGCATCCCTTCGGAGGCAACGCACCAGGGCACTTCGGAGAGAAGGCCCCAACCTGCGGCCCTGAAAGTGGGGAGATACAGCCAGATAGGTCACAAAGCCGGCGTTGACACCCTCCAGGTAGATACCGGCTGCGGTGCCCACCACCTCCCCGTCCGATGTCACCGCCGCCATGAGATGAAAATCCATGGCGGCCAGGAGGCCCATCCTCTTCTCGGCCACCTCACTTCTGAGCTCGGAGAGGGGCTGCCGGTCAGGCCGGGAGAACGCCTGTCCGATGAGCTCCAGGGCGGCATCCGCCAGGGGTTCCCGCTCGTCGGAGATCTCGAGGATCTCCACCCTCTTCGGGGAGGGGAATCCTGGGCCGCTTCGGACGGGACTCACACCGACCGGTCCCCCGGAACCCCGGTGTCATGAGAGGTCTTCTGGGCCGACGGCTCCAACCCGAAGATCCGTACGCTGTTCTGCCACAGGATCTGCTCCCGTTCACTTTCCGTGAGCGCTAGTTTCTCCACGAAGGCCAGATAGCTTCCCATGTCGCAGATGGGCCAGTCCGTGCCGTAGAGAAGCTTGCTCCGGTCTCCGGCGAAGGCGATGACCTCCTCTACCTGCCTCAGCATGTATCGCTCGAAGCGCTCTTCGAAGTGCTTCAGGGTAAAGCCCGAAATGTCTCCCACCACGTTGTCGTTCTTGTAGATCACCTCCATGGCATCGGTGATCCAGGGATTTCCGATGTGGCAGATGACGAAGGTGACATCCCGGAAGTCAACGGCCACCTCATCCACTTGCAGGGGGTGGGCGTACTTGAGTTTCCCTTTGGGATCGAAGGTGTCGCCGGTATGGATCATCACCGGCACCCCGAACTCCCCCGCCAGTTCATAGACCACCGTCATCCGGGGATCGCTCACGTAGAATGGCTCGTACCCGGGGTACAACTTCAGCCCCCGGATGCGGCCTTCGGTGAGCAGCTGACGAAGCCTCGCGAGATCCTGTGCCCTGTAATTGAGGTAGCTCACCCCTGCCACCACCGTGATCTGGGGGTCGTCACCCACCACATCCAGAATCTCATCCACCGAGGGGCGCGCCTCATTCACCTGGTAGCTGGAAAGGACCACCGCATGGTCGATGCCGTGCCTGTCCATCTCCGATTTGAGCAAGCGGTAGCGCCCTTCCAGGGTGGGAGGATCTTCGTCCTCGTAGCGATTCAGATGCACATGGCAGTCGATGATCAATGGAGCACTCCAGGGTTGATGGGATAGGCATGGAAGACCCGAAGGCAGGATGCCAGGTTCCGCCGTGTCAGCCGAACAGCTGGGTTGCCTCCACCAGGACCAGGTCGTCTCCAGTGCGGGCCAGTCGCACCAATTCGCTAGTGAAGCTGCATCCGGACACCATGATGCGCACCCTGCGCTCCCGGCCGAAGCCGTAACGGGTCTCATCCATATTTCGTTCCAACGCATCCAGATGAAGAACATCCAGAGGGTCTCCGCGCCACCGGGTCACCCCGTAGAACGGCGCTCCGCTGAGAAGCGTACCGGCCAGGCCGATACTGTGGTTGGCTCCCCAGATTCCCCCCACTTCCCGGGCCTTGAAGCCCACGCCGGGGATCTCCCGGTGGAGGAGAATCTCTTCCACCGCCCGACCCAGATTCCGCTGGGTGGCATCCTCCATCCACTCCTCAAGCCGGCCATCATCCACCCAGCCCGCGCCGGCAAAGCGGAATCGTCCCAGGTGAGGAAGCACTGCTCTCAACCAGAATTCCACGAAGGGGTCTGCCACCCGATATCGGCGACGGCGTGCTCCTGGCGGTGCGTCCAGGGGCCGCTGGGAATCAACCCAGCCCAGCTCCTCCAATCTCGACATATAGGGAGCCACGGCGGCAGAGGTGGTGAATGGCCCCCCCATCTTCACCACCTCCCCCCAACTGCGGGCACCGTGGGCCAGTGCCCGGAGAACCGCCAGATACCGGCCTGGTCCCTGGAAGTCCTCCTGGAGCCGGTGAAGTGGCTCCCGGTGTAGCACTCCGTGGGGGTCCAGAACCAGGTGCCGGATGCTCTCCATCACCGACTTGCCGGGCTCCAGGTGCCGCAGGACCCGAGGAAGCCCACCCAGCGTACACCAACATCGGAGAACATCCGCGACGCCGTCGCCCGTATGCTTGGAGCGAATAGCAGGGGGATCCAGGGCTCTGACCTCGGCCACCGAACCCGGTCGGAGGTCATGTCCCGGCGGCAGGACGAGTGGCGGACGGGGATCGCGAAAAGAGGATCCCTCTCCCCGGAGCCGGTCCAACCAACCCCTGCCTCTCCCCATGAGCACCAGAAGGCGGGGGTCACGACTCCGGGCCAGGCGCTGCCAGAACTCTCCCATTTCCCGACCTACCCGGCCTCCGCCGGTGAGGAGATCGTCCGCATCGTCCAGCACCCACACCCGCGGACCGGGCTGGCTCTCCACCCGTCTCAATAGCTCCCTCCACCCCGGCGGGTCGCCTTCTTGCCCCAGATAGTTCGCCACCTGGCGGCGGACCGCCACATCGTCGTGAGCGCGGCATTCGATCCAGGCCACATCCCAGCCAGTCAGGGCCGCCGCCAGCCGAGATGACTTTCCAACGCCCGCCGCTCCGTGAACCCAGAGCAGACTCGACCGATCCAGGCGCAGACGAGCTGAGACGGCTGGGGCAAGGGAAAGGTGCAGCGGTAGATTGTTGTCCATTACAGAAATTATCTTAGCCTATCAAAAATATCTACCATACCAACCCACACACCCCTTCCCGGGGAGTTGGGAACCGGGCAACTTTCGTACCAGCACTTCCACCCTGAACCCCGAGGTCGTCCACACCATGTCTTCCCGAGCTGCGAATCGCTTCGACTCTCTTCAGGCCGCCACCGGATGGAACCCCGAGAATGGTTCCGGCCACCGGACCGGAGGAGGAGACTTCCTGGAAGAGATCTACGGATCCCGGACCTTCGGCCTTCCCCAGATGAAGGCCCGCCTGCCGAAGCATGTCTACAAGGCCCTTCTCAGCACCATCGAAGAGGGAACCCCCATCGATGCTTCCCTGGCTGATGCGGTAGCGGTGGCCATGAAGGATTGGGCCCTGGAGCATGGCGCCACCCACTTCACCCACTGGTTCCAGCCTCTCACGGGTCTCACGGCGGAGAAACATGACTCCTTCCTGACGGTGGGTCCCGATGGACGCGCCCTCTCGGAGTTCAGTGGGGGTGATCTGGTGCGGGGCGAGCCCGACGCCTCCTCCTTCCCATCCGGCGGCCTGCGGGCCACTTTCGAGGCTCGCGGTTACACCGCGTGGGACCCCACGTCTCCGGCCTTCCTGGTGGAGTCCCCCAGCGGGAGCGTCCTCTGCATTCCCACGGGCTTCACCTCGTGGACCGGGGATGCCCTGGACAAGAAGATCCCGTTGCTGCGCTCCCTGGATGCCCTGGACAAGCAGACCCGTCGGGCACTGGAGCTCTTCGACGAGCCCGCCACCCGGGTCACGGCTAATCTGGGGCCGGAGCAGGAGTTCTTCCTGGTGGACCAGGAGTTCTTCTACCGCCGACCCGACCTCATGACCTCCGGACGCACCCTCTTCGGGGCACCCCCGCCCAGGGGTCAGGAGATGGAAGACCACTACTTCGGCTCCATCCCTGAACGGGTCCTGGCGTTCATGCACGACGTAGAGACCGAGTTGTACCGTCTGGGGGTACCCATCAAGACCCGGCACAATGAGGTGGCGCCAGGCCAGTTCGAAATGGCCCCGGTCTATGAGCATGCGAACCTGGCCGCCGATCACCAGCAGCTCACCATGCTGGCCCTGCGAAAATACGCCCGGAACTATGGACTCGTCTGCCTCATGCACGAGAAGCCTTTCGCGGGGGTGAACGGCTCGGGCAAGCACCTGAACTGGTCGTTCGGAACGGAGTCCAACAACCTGCTGGACCCCGGCGAGACCCCCCACGACAACCGTCTCTTCCTCTTCTTCACCACGGCGGTGCTGAGAGCCGTATTTCGCCATCAGGACCTCCTCCGGGCAGCCATCGCCCATCCCGGAAACGACCATCGTCTGGGGGCCAACGAAGCCCCCCCCTCCATCATCTCCGTCTTCCTGGGCGACCAACTCCAGGACGTCATGGACCAGATCGCCGAAACCGGCGAGGCTCAGGGCAGTTCCGAGGGGGGACTTCTGGGCCTGGGAGTGTCCATCCTTCCGGCTCTGCCCCGGCATGCGGGTGATCGGAACCGCACCTCACCCTTCGCCTTCACGGGCAATAAGTTCGAATTCCGGGCTGTGGGCGCGTCTCAGAGCATCTCCTTCCCCGCAACCGTGCTGAACACCATCGCGGCGGAATCCATCGATGAGATGACCTCTGAGCTGGAGGAGGCTCTCAAGGGGGGCGCTGACCTGCGAGACGCCCTTCGGAGTCTCCTGGCCCGTGAGATCCGGGCCTGCAAGGACATCGTCTTCAACGGAGACGGATATTCCGACGAATGGGTGGAGGAAGCCGGGCGCCGGGGACTCCTGAACCTCCCCACGGCCATGGACGCCCTGCCGCGGCTGGTAGACGAGAAGAATCTCGGGTTGTTCGAGAAGTACGACGTGCTTCGCCCGAGGGAGTTGGAATCTCGCTATGAGATCATGGTGGAGCGCTACTTCAAATCCATCAACATCGAAGGTGAGACCGCCGCCAACGTGGCTCGGACCATGGTGATCCCGGCAGCCACCCGATACATGGACGAACTCCTGGGTGCTGTAGAAAAGGCAGAGGCCCGGGGAATCTCCAGCCCGGCGCTGTTTCGGGAGGCCCAGGAACTGTCAAAGCTTCTGAATGACGCCCTGGAGGCCCTTCGCACCCTGGAGGCCCAGAACGCAGAACTGGGAGGCGATACGGTTCACTCCAAGGCCGAGCATATGCGGAGCAACATCATTCCCGCCATGCGTGCCCTCCGGGAGCACGCAGACCGGTTGGAGCGGACCGTGCCGGACGATCTGTGGCCGCTTCCCACCTACCGGGACATGCTCTTCGTCAAATAGTACAGACGGCAACGCGTGGGGCGGCTCTCCCTCCCGTGTTGTCTTGGCCCCTCCTTCTCTCCAGCTTGCTGACATGACCAGGGGAGGAGGGGCCGTTGCATGTGGGCACCCGGTGACATGCCGGGCCGCGGAAGACGTGCTGCGAGCAGGGGGCAACGCATTCGATGCGGTGGCCGCCGCACTCTGGACGGCGTGCGTGGCTGAACCCGTACTGGCTTCCGTTGGGGGAGGCGGGTTCCTCATGGCCCGCCCCCATGGGGAGGAAGCCAGGGTCTACGATTTCTTCACCCACACGCCCCACCGGAGGATCCCACCCGACATCGAGGACTTCCGGGAGATCCAGGCCGATTTCGGTGCGGCCCAACAGGGCTTCCAAATCGGGCTGGGCTCCGCTGCCACCCCGGGGATGGTGGCGGGCATCTTCCGGTTCCATTCAGAACTGGGAACCCTCCCCCGCCAGGATGTCATGGCTCCGGCCATCGAAGCCGCCCGCCGGGGAGTGCCTCTGAACGAGGTGGGTGCCTACCTGCTCCAGGTGCTTTCTCCCATCCTCACCGCTACCCCGGGCGCGCAGGCAATCTTCGCACCAGGGGGAAGCCTCCTCACCCCAGGGGATACCCTCCGGCAGGGAGAACTGGCCCACCTCCTGGAAGCGCTGCTCACGGAAGGACCCGACCTCTTCTACCGGGGAGAAGTGGCGGACAAGATCGGGCGAGCCTGTGAGGAAGGCGGAGGCCATCTCACCCGGCAGGATTTTCAGCGGTACCGCGTCCAGGTGCGACGCCCCCTTTCCACCTCGTTTCGGGCCTCGCGGGTGTGGTCCAATCCTGCGCCGGCATCCGGGGGACTCATGGTGGCCTTCGCCCTCCAGATGCTGGCAGATCCCCGGAGCGCGAGGGAAGCCATGGAAGCTCCTCTGAACCCGGTGATCCGGGCGGCCCGGGCCCTGGCCGTGACCCAGCGCGCCCGCCTCCAGGAGGGCCTGCTGGACGGCCTGGACGACCGGCGGGCGCTGGAAGTCCTCTCACCGGAGATACTGTCTCGATACCGGGCTCTCACACGCCAAGGGTGGCCGGCCACCCGGGGCACCACCCACATCAGTGTGGTGGATTCCCAGGGCGGGGCCGCAGCGGTGACGGTGTCCAACGGGGAGGGGTGCGGATGGATGGTTCCCGGCACCGGCTTCATGCTGAACAACATGCTGGGTGAGGAAGACCTTCAGCCCGGGGGATTCCAACGCTGGCCTCTGGCCCAACGCCTCACATCCATGATGGCTCCCACCCTGGTGGAGGAGCCAGACGGAACCATCACGGTGCTGGGCTCCGGCGGCTCCAACCGGATCCGCTCAGCTCTGGTTCAGGTACTTCGAAGTCTCCTGGAGGAGGGCGTTTCCCTGGAGTCTGCCATCGCTTTCCCTCGAATCCATGTGGAGGGCGAGACGCTGGAGGTGGAGGGCGGATTCCCATCCCACATCCTGGCCGAACTGGTGAAGGAATGGCCCTCTCATCGAATCTGGGACGGCATGAATCTGTTCTTCGGCGGGGTTCATGCAGTGCGGAGGGGCCCCGACCTGCTGGAAGCCGGCGGCGACCCGCGTCGGGGAGGCGTATCAACTCTGGTGGCGTAACACCATCCAGGATGGGGGGCACCCGTACCTGGGCGCCTCACTCCGACTTTTGAAGTCAGTCCGGCTTGTGCAGGTGGACGTCCGTCTGCGGATACGGGATGGAGCAACCTGCCGCCTCCAACTCCTCTTTGAAAGTCCGAACCAGATCTCTCCGGAGTCCCCAGTAGTCTTCGCTATTGCACCAGGGCCGCACCACGAAATTCACCGAACTGTCCGCCAGCTCATCCACGGCGATGAGGGGTTCGGGCTCGGCCAACACCCTCTTGTCTGCTCCGATAACCCTCTCCAGTACTCCCTGCACCACCTTCAGGTCGTCGTCATAGGAAACCCCCACCACCAGATCCACCCGGCGGGTGGGGTTCGCCGAGAAGTTGCGGATGGTCTCCGTGAATACCTGGGAGTTGGGAATGGTGACCCGGATGTTGTCGCCGGAGTGGAGCACGGTGAAAAAGAGTCCTACCTCCTGCACGGTCCCCGAAGTTCCAGCCACATCCACCCAGTTACCCACCACAAACGGCCGAAAGGTGAGGAGCATGACTCCAGAGGCGAAATTGGCCAGCGTGCCCTGCAGCGCCAGACCCACCGCCAAACCTGCGGCACCCAGCACAGCGATGGCCGACGCGGTCTGCACCCCGAAAAGGTTCAGGACCGCCAGGACCACGAAGACCATGAGGCCCCAATAGGCCAGCCCCGAAAGGAACGGGATGAGGGTGGGGTCCAACCCTGTACGACCCAGATTGTCCCGGAGGCCCGTCCGGATTCGGGTAGCCACCCAACGGCCCAGCAGGAACACGGCCAGTGCACCCAAGGCACTCAGTCCAAATTCGGTGAGGTACTCCACCAGCGTGTCCAGATGCCCTTGCACCGCGAATGACTCCTGCATCGGTCCTATTCCTCTATCTCAAATGGTCTGGTCTGTGGGCGCTTGATCTGCTCAAGGGTGGCCAGCCCCTCTCCCGGGCTGCCAACCCCGGAAGCCACTTCATGTTTCGGAACCCATGTACCGTGCCAGACTTCCTGGACCCGCATTTGACAGGAGTGGTTAATGAGGCCTAGCCTCGTTGGCCATGCATACGCTCCCCAGCCCGCCGCGCCGCACTTCCGTCCGCTCCCTTGGACCCAGGCTTGCCCTGCCTCTCCTCCTCCTGGCCGGAGGGGCATGTCAAGATGGAGCGACACCGGCCCTGGACGGCGCGGGAAGCGTCGAGGCAGTGGAACTCACCATTCGAGAGCTCCATTCCGCTCTGGCAAACCGTCGGACCCGTTGCCGTGCCGTTATCCAGGCTCATCTGGATCGAATCCACGCGTACGACGAATCTTCCGGGCTACACGCCGTCACCGAGATAAACCCCAACGCCCTGACCACCGCGGATTCCATCGACGCCGCCCTTGCCGCCGGGGCCCCCATGGGTGCCATGGCCTGCGTCCCGGTACTGGTGAAGGACAACTTCAACACCCACGATCTCCCCACCACGGGAGGGTCGGTTGCCCTCCTGGGGAATATCCCTCCCACGGATGCCTTCATGGTACGTCGGCTCAGGGAGGAGGGCGCCGTCATCCTGGCCAAGACGAATATGGCCGAATGGGCGTTCAGCCCCCGTCAGACCATTTCGTCCTCCTATGGGACCACCGCCAACGCATACGATCTGGCTCGGGTCCCCGCAGGATCCAGTGGGGGCTCTGCATCCGGGGTGGCAGCGGCGTTCGGAGTAGTGGGGTTGGGAAGCGACACGGGCAATTCCATCCGGGGGCCGGCTTCGCACCTGGCCCTGGTGGGGATCCGGTCGACCTTGGGTCTCACATCCCGCTCAGGCGTGATTCCCCTGAGCTTCGATCGGGATGTAGCCGGCCCTCTCACCCGCACGGTGGAAGACGCGGCTCGCGTGTTCAACGTGGTGGCAGGAACCGATCCTGAGGATCCATACACCGACCTGGGCGGCCACCTTCGCGAGGCCGACTACACCTCGTTTCTCGTACCCGATGCCCTGGAAAGCCGGAAGGTGGGAGTGATCCGACGGTTCGCGGACCCTTCCACCGCAGATCCGGAGGTCCTACAGCGTTTCCAGGAGGCTCTTGAGGTGTTGGCGGAGCAGGGAGCCGACATCATGGATCCCTTCCCACTTCCGGAACTGGATGCGTGGCTATCGCAGGCCACCTTCTGTCGCCGTTTCCGATACGACGTTCACCAGTACCTCCTCTCCCTTGGGTCCGACGCCCCGATTCTGGACCCCCTCACCGTGCTGGAAACCGGAGACTTCGGCTCCGACGCCGAGGCGGGGCTTCGGTCGTTCGGAGAGGGCCCCCTGAATGTCCATCCAGCGCAGGCTGATCCGCCGTGCCTGGACTTCGCTCAGCATCCCGGTAGACAGCGGCTTCTCAACAATGTGATAATGGCCATGGACGAGGCGGGGCTGGACGCACTGGTCTTCCCCACCTGGAGCCACCCTCCGGCGCCTCTGGACCGGGGGAACGAGGAGTACCGCGGCGACAACAGTCAAGGCCTGGTACCCTCTGCGGGCCTTCCAGCCATCACGGTCCCCATGGGATTCACGCAGGGCACCCTGCCGGCCGGCCTCCAGTTCGCGGGGAGGCCGTACTCCGAAGGACTGCTCTTCGGACTGGCCTTCGCATACGAACAAGCCACCTTACATCGTCGCCCCCCCTCAGCCTTCCCTCCCCTGCCTTGAGTCGTAGGATGCCAGCCGTGGTCGTTGGACTTTCGGGGCAATCTGCCCCAGATTCTCCCCCTCCGTGCCCGTCGCCTTCCTGGGACGATCCCGGATCCATCTCGTGTTGAACCATCTACTCTTTGATTGTGAGCAAAGCCCATGCGAAGCATAGCATCCCACTCTCCTATGAGCCTGACTCTTATGAGCCTGACTGCCACCGCGTTCCTGGTAGCTTGTGGCGGAACCGATGCCCCACCGGCAACCGATATGGCGGAGTCCCCAGCGCCCACCGAGGCCGCCACCCAGGTCTGGTTCGAGTCGCCGGTTGACGGTGAAGTGGTGGAAGGCCCCGACGTATTGGTGAGGTTCGGGCACAGCGGGATCGAGTTGGTACCTCCCGATGAACCTCGTCCAGGGGAGGGTCATCATCACATCTTCGTGAATGTGGACGTCACACCCATGGGCCAGGTCATCCCCGCAGGACGGGAAGGGATCATCCATATGGGCGACGCCTCGTCGGAGTACCTGCTGGAGGGACTGGAGCCGGGTGCGTATCGTCTCATTACCGTCATGGCCGATGGTCTGCACATTCCCCTGGATCCCCCGGTGGTGGATACCGTGAATATCACGGTGGTGGAACCGCAGTGAGTGAAAGGGTTGCCAAGCGGCAACCTCGCATCGCACCGTAGAAACAACCGGGGAAGGCCGCGGGCCATCATTCGAGGCTGTTCCCGCTATTCCACCGTCACAAAGGAGGATTTATGAGGTCCGCATCACTCTTGAGCGTGGCGCTGGTAGGCCTCTGGCTGCTCGTTCCGGCCACCGTGGAGGCCCAGACGGGTACTGTATCGGGCCGGGTTCTTTCCGACGACGGCTCTGCCGTCTCGGGCGTTCAGGTGAGCATCGTGGGGACAGGGCGGGGTGGACTCTCCAATGCGCGGGGAGCCTTCCTCATCCTGAACGTTCCTGCGGGCACCCACACCCTCAGAGCCGAGAACCTGGGATATACCACGGCCGAGATAACCATCTCCGTGGTTGCCGGGGCTACGGTGAACCAGACCCTCCGGGTGACACCTGAGGCGTTGGCCATGGAGGCCATTTCCGTAACGGTGGGATCCAGGGTGGGGGCGTCGGCCGCCGACGAGCTGGCGGTACCCGTAGACGTCTATACCCGCGCGGAGATCGTGCGGGCCTCCCCCCAGATGGAAATGGCCACCATCCTGGCGGAACTCTCCCCCGCCATCTACTTCCCCCGGGCCCAGATTGCAGACATCACCTCCGGAGTCCGGCCGTTCCAGCTCCGGGGCCTGAGCCCCGACCACTCTCTGGTGTTGGTGAATGGGAAGCGTCGTCACCCCACGGCGGTGGTCCATGTATTCGGCGCCGCCTCGGGAGGCTCGGGATCCAGCGGTGTGGACATGAATGCCCTGGTTCCGGCGTCCATGGGTGGTATGGAGATCCTGCGGGATGGTGCGGCGGCCCAGTACGGCTCCGACGCCATCGCCGGGGTCATCAACATCCAGTTGCGTAGCGATATCCACAAACCGGAGTTCAGTCTCACGGCAGGACAGTATCGGCCCCAGGGATTCGATCCCGACGGGGAACGGTTGGAACTATCCGGGAGTTCAGGCTTCGCCCTGGGCGACCGGGGAACCCTGGTGGTTTCCGGGATGTTCTCGGCCCGGGAACCCACACATCGGGCCGGTGCGGACCCCCGGGATCAGATCCTCTCCGGCGATGCCGATGTGGTGGAGGTAGGCTCAGACGGGATTTCCCGGGTGGTGGAAAAGCGGAACCCCGCTCCCCAGCCCAACCACCTCATCGGGGACGGTCGCACCAAGAACGGAGGGGGCTTCTACAACCTCACCTACGCCCTGGGCGAGGATGGCGCCCGTTCCCTCTACTCCTTCGGCGGTTACACCTTCCGACGGGACATCTCATCGGGCTTCTACCGCCGGGGGATCGATGCTCGGAACTGGCCCGAGGTGCACCCCCTGGGTTTCCTCCCCAGCTTCCGAGGGGACGTTCAGGACCTCCAGTGGGTGGGCGGCCTGGAAGGATTCGCGGGTGCATGGAACTACGATGTGAGTGCCCAGTGGAATCGGAACCAGTTGGATGTGGACATTTTCAATACCCACAACGTCTCCTTGGGGCCCTGCCTGGACCGAGTATGTGCGCCCGGCCCATGGCCTGCCGGCGTGGATCCGGTGCCCAACAAGACGGATGTATACGCAGGCTCTGCTGCCCTGAACCAGGCCATCGCCAGCGCTGACTTCGTTCGGGGGGTGGATGTGGGGGCACATTCCCCCTTGAATGTGGCCCTGGGTACGTCGTTCCGGGCCGACAACTTCAGCCTCACCCCCGGGGAAACCGCTTCCTGGGTGGACGGAGGGCACCCCAACCGCAATGGGGGGATCGCTGCGGTGGGAAGCCAGGTGTTCACGGGCTTCCGCCCCGACCAGGAGGCCAACGAGTGGAGGACGAACATCGGAGTCTACGCCGACCTGGAAACCGACGTGACACCCATCTTCCGCCTTGCTGCAGCCACCCGATTCGAGAACTACTCCGACTTCGGAGCCACCATCACCGGAAAGCTGGCAGCCCGCCTGCAGCCCGTGGAGCAGTTCATCATCCGGGGTGCCGTGGGAACGGGATTCCGGGCCCCGAACCTGAGTCAGAGCTTCTATGGGCACGTGTCCACCGGCTTCCGCACCGATCCCGACAATCCAGGAAACCAGATCGCCTACGAGATCGGTGAGATCCCCGTGAACTCCCCTCAGGCCCGGGCCCTGGGCGCCGAACCCCTGAGGGAAGAGACCTCGGTGAACCTCAGCGGCGGTATCGCTTTCAGCCCCATGGAACAGCTCACCTTCACCATCGATGGTTACCAGATCGATGTGAACGACCGCATCATCCTCACCGGGTCTTTGAGTGGCCCAACGGTGGAGGCCATCCTGGCTCCGTTGGGGCCTGTTCCCACGGTGAAGTTCTTCACCAACTCGGTGGATACCCGGACCCGTGGGATCGACGTCTCCGCACGTTATCGGCAGATGCTTCAGGGCGACCGGTATGTGGAATTCCTGGGGCAGTACAACCGGAACAGCCTGGAGGTGACGAATGTCCAGGTCCCAGCCGTCATCGACGAAATCCGAGATCAGGTGTTCGGTAGCGGAACACGTTACAGCCTGGAGAACAGCCGCCCCAAGGATCGAGCCACGCTGAGAAGCCGGTTCGTCCAGGGCGCATTTGATGTAGCGCTGTCAGGCAACTTCTACGGCACCCAGGCCTTCCGCCTTCAGGAATCCGGTGCCGAGCCGGCCATCTGCTCCAATCCATCCGCTACCGAAGGGCTGCGATGCCTGGGTGCAGGAGCCGTCTTCCTGGACAATGGCCCGCATCTGGTCTGGAATCTGGATGTGGGGTACGAGCTCATGGAGCGCTACGGCATCTTCGTGGGGGTGGAAAATCTCACCAACAAGCGTCCTCCCGTTCGGCCCAGCGGGTATAACTTCAGCGGGATCTTCCCCTTCTACAGTTCCTCGGGCCTCCACATGAACGGTCGGTACATCTACACCAGGCTGAACGTGAGGCTCTGACCGGAAGCCTATGAGCCTGCCACCAGCGCTTCGGTGGTCACACGGCCCCACACCGCCGGTGTGGGGCCGTGCTCGTCTTGACTGCGGAGAGGATGAGGCTTCCTCACCCTTGCCCTGCCCCTGCGATCAACCCTTTCAAAGCCTCAGGGGTCCTAGATATTGCCCCCCGCATCTGGCAGGAACGGGGGTTTTCACCTATCCTGCCCGTCTTTCCGGTATCCTTGAATTTTCCAACCCATCAGGAGCTGTTCATGGAGTCGTTTCCGCGCCCGGTAGCCCTGGCACTTACCCTGTTCACCATCGCAGGATGTGCCTCGTCCGCCGGCCCAGCCGATAGCCCCGCGCCCCAACCAGAAGCGGCTCCGGTGGAAGAAGCTGCGGCACCTGTGGAGGAAGCGGGACCTCGCTTTGCCTCGGAGACGCCGGTCTACTCCGAGGCCCAGGCCACCCGCGGTCGTGACCTCTACGATGTGGAGTGCGCCACCTGTCACGGTCCCCGCGAGTTCTCGGGCACCAGCTTCCTTCGCCGTTGGAGCGGAGGGCCGGTGGGCTCGCTCTTTGGCTATATCAATGGCAGTATGCCCCAGATGAGTCCTGGCATCCTTACCTACGAAGAGACCGCCGATATCGTAGCCTATGTTCTCAGCCTCAATGGATTTCCTGCGGGGAACGTGGAGTTGCCGTCGGAGCCCAGCGCTCTGGCTGAGATCCGCTACCAACCGTCCACTGGACGCTAGGCGCTTCACGCCTACTGGTCCTGATGGCCCACTGTTTCGTTTTCCACTGCACGGGGGAAAGATGAGAGGAATTGAACGCCGGTTGCCCAAACAGGCCATCTGGCATCGCCTGACCGCCACCGCCTTTGCCGCCGCTGTCATGGGCGCCGCCTTCACTGCCCCGGCCCTCACCGCCCAGGATTATCAGAACTGGACGCACTGGGGCGGGGACGTCTTCAGCACCCGGTACTCGGCCCTGGATCAGATCACCCCCCAGAACTTCGGGGACCTGGAGGTGGCGTGGGTGTGGCGCGGCGACAACTACGGGCCCCAAGTGGACAATATCCTCAGGGCCACGCCCATCTACGCCGAAGGGAAGCTCTTCACGGTGGCAGGTCAGCGGCGATCCGTCATCGCCATCGATCCCGCCACCGGCGAGACCCTCTGGATGTGGCGCATGCGTTACACCAAGCGGTGGGAAGACTCCATGCGGAAGAACTACGGGAAGTCCGTGGTCTATGAAGTGGTGGATGGCCGGGGACGCATCTACGTGGTGGACCCGGGCTTCTTCCTCATCGCCCTGGATGCCGAAACAGGGCATCCCATCCAGAGCTTCGGGGAAAACGGCATCGTGGATCTCCTGGAAGATCTGGGCTACCCCTTCAACGGCGACGAGGGCATCCCTCGGGACCGGGGCTACATCACCAACTCCTCGGCGCCCATCATCGTGGACGGGGTCATCATCGTTCCCAACTCCGGGGAGCAGGGATACTACCAGACCCGAAAAGAAGAGGTGGCCGGGCACATCCTGGCCTACGACGCCCGCACCGGCCGGCACATGTGGAAGTTCAATGTGATCCCCCAGCCTGGGGAATTCGGTCACGACACATGGGAGGAAGGCTCCTGGGAGTACACAGGAAACGTAGGCTCATGGGCCCCCATCTCCGCCGATCCTGAACTGGGGCTGGTCTACCTCCCCACCAAGGGCGGCACCAACGACTACTACGGCGGGCATCGCCCAGGCGACGAGCTCTTCGGAAACTCCATTCTCGCCCTGGATGTCCAGACGGGGGAACGGCGCTGGCACTTCCAGACCGTCCGCCACGATGTATGGAACTTCGATCTTCCCCATGCCCCCCAACTGGTGGACCTCACGGTGAATGGGCAGCGAGTACCCGCTCTGGTGCAGGTGAGCAAGCAGGGGTGGGCGTATGTACTGAACCGCGTTACAGGTGAGCCTCTTTGGCCCGTGGAGATGCGGGAAGTACCTCAGTCGGACGTGCCTGGCGAGCGCCTCTCTCCCGTACAGCCATACCCCACCAGACCAGCCCCCTACGAGCGTCAGGGTCTGGCGGAGGACGATCTCATCGACTTCACTCCGGAGCTTCGGCGGGAGGCTCAGGAGATCGCCTCTCGCTACCGCCTGAGTGGGGAGCTGTTCAACCCGCCCTCCGTCCGCAACGCCCCTGACGGCACGCTGGCCTCGGTCCACTGCCCCGGAGCCAATGGTGGCGCCAACATCCCCGGGGGAGCCGCCGTGGATCCGGAGACGGGCATCCTCTACGTGGCCTCCATCGCCGGCTGTAGCGCACCTCAGCTCATGCCCGGAACAGAAAGAGACCCCGACTCCACCATGGACTGGGTGACCAATGGCCCGGGCGGAGTGCCGGGCCCCCAGGGTCTTCCCCTCTGGAAGCCCCCGTACGGGAAGATTACCGCCATCGACCTGAACACGGGTGAGCACCTGAGCAGCTTCGGAAACGGTCGGGGGTGGATTCCCAATGGTGAGCCCCAGGAGCGCTTCGTGGAGCACCCGGCGCTCCAGGGTATCGACCTCTCCCTGATTGGGAAATCGGCTCACGCCACCCCTCTGGTGACACGCACCGCCTTCCTGTTCGGAGAGGGACGCGGCGGGTACCCTCTCTTCCATGCCGCAGACAAGCGGACCGGCGAGATCCTGGCGTCGGTGGAACTCCCTGCCCCCACGAACACGGCACCCATGACCTTCATGCATGAAGGCAAGCAGTACATCGTGTCGGCGATTGGCGGCCAGGGCTTCCCTGGATCCCTGGTGGCACTCCGCCTTCCGGACTGAGGAGGAGAGGTACCATGACGACCCCCGGGCCACACCTTCCCGGGGAGCGGCATGCAGGTGAAGGGGTGGGGTCCGAGATGCCGGGCCCCACCCCTTCGTACATGATGGTGGATCCTTTCAGACGTTTCTCGCCTGCGACACGCAGGGCAGTCTGGGCAGCAATCATCTTGCTCCTCCTGATCCTCACAGCCCTGGGGGTCTACTGGTACACCCAATCCACCCGGATCACCGCCCCTGCACCGGGCACGGAGGAATCGGACCCCGATTGGCCTCCGCTTCCGGCCTCGTCCATCAACCTCCCCGTCCTGTTCGATCTCCATCGGGTGCTGGACTCGCTGGAAGAAGCCGTCCCCGTGCGCTTCGGAAGCCTGGATCAGCGCCGCACCCATCCTTCCAACGGACGGGTGGAATATGCCTTCACGGTAGAAAGGGAACCCTTCCAAACTCGACTCAGGGGTGACACGGCTCACCTCACCGCCGTAATCCACTATCAGGGACGCGGTTGGTACGATCCCCCCCTGCTTCCCGAGATCCGCAGCTCCTGTGGAACCGCCACAGATCGGGATGACCGGCCTCGGGCGCTGGTGGCCCTTTCCTCGCGCCTGGAGTTGGACCGGAACTGGGTCCTCCGCTCCCGCGTGCAGGTAGACCGGGTGGCACCCCTCACCGACTCCGATGCCGACCGATGCCGGGTCACCTTCCTCCGCATGGACATGACCGATAGGATCATGGGGGCAGCTCGCGACGGCCTACAGGAGCGTACACCCCGCATCGACGCACGCCTGGCGGGAGTGGATATCAAGGGGAGGCTTGAGCGGTACTGGGATATCCTCCGGGAACCCGTGGAACTCACCGAAGACGTCTGGCTGGTGTTGGATCCGGTAGCCATTCGGCACGGGCAAATGGGTGGGGTGGAGGGCTCCCCCGGAACCCTCCGGGCGGAACTGGGGGTTGTGGCGCATCCCCGCATCCTGGTGGGTGACCGACCCACCATGAAGGCACTTCCTCTGCCACCCCTGGAGGTGGGGGAGGTGGAGGACGGGTTCCAGATCGTCCTGGAAGGCACGGCCGAGTACGACGCGGCGGCCCGGATTCTCACCCGGGAGCTCTCCCAGCGCAGATTCCAGGTGAGGGGCAACGAGGTGCGGATCCGCGAGGTGCAGGTGCAGGGCATCGGCGGGGGCCGTTTGGCCGTGGAACTGGACATGCGGGGAGACATCCAGGGCCGAATCTACCTGGTGGGCACCCCTACCTTTGATCGGCAGAGCTCGCAGATCACCGTTCCCGACCTGGATTTTGACGTGGCGACCCGGAATATGCTGGTCGGGGGCGCCGCCTGGCTGGTTCGTAGCGGCTTCCCGGAGTTCGTTCGGGGGCACGCCCGCTGGCCGGTGGAAGACGCCATGGAATTGGCGGAAGAGCACGCCCACCGAGGGCTCAACCACCGCCTCTCCACCACAGCCCGATTGGAAGGGGAACTCAAGTCCGTAGATGTGGTGGGGGTGCTGGCCACCAGGAATGCCCTTATGATTCGTACGCGAGCGGAGGCCACACTCCGCCTGGTCATCGACTACGAGGAGGATGCACCATGAATGCTCTATCCCTGGCCCTGCTCCGGCTCACACTGGGCATCCTGCTCTTCTGGTGGGGTACGGACAAGATCATGAATGTGGAACACGCCCAGGCCGTGTCCGACTCCTTCTACCTGGGACTCTTGAGTCACCCAGGTCTCCTCCCCGTCCTGGGAGCCGTTCAGATGGTGCTGGCCCTGGTATTCCTGCTGGGATACAAGCGGCGGTGGGTGGATCCGGTGGTGGTCCTTATCTACCTGGCCACTGCGGTGGGTGTCTGGCGCTCCCTGCTGGACCCCTTCGGCTACCTGTTGGAAGGCACCAACGCACTCTTCTTCCCGTCTGCCGTGGTCTTTGCGGGTTCGCTGGTCCTCATGACCTCCCACGCCCGTGAGACGCTGGTGTTGGATCGAGCCCTGGCCAAGGCTCCCGAGCCGCCACCCCCCGTCGTCTCTGAACCGGATCAGCCCGTCACCCCAGATCCCTTCCTGGACGACGAGCTCCCGGACATCTGACCGCTAGAAGCTAGCGGTTCCCCCCGGAGCCGTTGCCCCCGTTGTTCCTCCGGCGGGCCCGGCGTTCCTCGCCTGAACCACTCCGGGTGGGAGGCGGCGGGGATTTCACCTGCGTTCCCCGGGGGGTTACGGCGGGACGGTTGGGCTGGCTGGTTCCCCTGGACGGCGTGGAACCGCGGGCCGACGAGCCAGACCCGGAACCTCCTCCGGAAATGTAGCCCCGGTTCCGATCCACCCGGCTCCGGTCCTGAACGGTGGGCGGTCTCACCACCACCACCGTGGAACCGGCTCCAAAACGGGGATACCCCCACCCGTAGTTCCCGTAGCCGTAAGACCCATAGCTGTAACCGTAGCGGGAATAGAAGGGGTCATAGCCGTAGAACCCGCCGTATCGGGGACCAAAGGGGCCGGCACCGTAGATCCTGCGAGAACCGTAGGGCCGATAGCTTTCCCCCGAGACGTCCCGGCTTCCACCCTGCAGAGCGAAGCGTTCGGGGTAGGTGGTGGCCACCATGACATCCAACACCTCTCCCGGGAGCCCCTGGGCCGCCAACTCCCTGATGGTGGCGGCATTCAGGGCGAAGGCCTGCTCCCTCTCCGCTACCAGGGCTCCGGCCCCGTGGGCCCCCACCACCTCCACCAACTCCAGCACATCGTCAGGGGTGAGGGCCGAAGCGGCCTCCGCTCTTGCGGTGGCCACTGCCAGCGACAGTCCCTGAGACGGGTCGGTGACTCCGTGGAACGCCAGACTGGCACTTCCTGCGGGACGGAACCGACGCATTCCCAGCAGGGGGTCGCCTCCCTGGGCCCGGATGCTCTGCACCTCGATCCACTCCCTGCCGTCAGGTAGGAAGCTGAAGACGGAACGGCCTTCGTGAAGCAGGCCTTCCCCACACACCATCTGGGAGGAGAGGAAGAACCTCCGCCCATCGTCGGACCACTCTCCCCGCTGCTCGCCACTGCATCCCTCATCCTCCAGAGCCGTGGCCACCCCATCGCTTCGAAGCACCTCCCGAGCCGTGGCTTCACCACCCTGGTAGGACACGAGCTGCACGGCCAAGCCGCCTTCCAGAGGCGTCACGCAGAGGAGGAATTCGGGGAACTCCGCCTCTTCCGAAAGCTCGGATGAGGAAGAAGCAGGAGCACCGTCCACCGACTCCCAACATCCTACCCACGGGAGCCAGCGATCGGCATTCTGAGCCTCGGCTCCCACAGGCATGGAGAGGCCCAGAAAGGCAAGACTGGTAAGGAGGATGGGGTTTCTCATGATTCAGCTCCCTCAGTAACGGAAGGAAAGGCCCAGCGAAAGGCGCAGGCCGGAAAGGTCGATGGGCTCAAAGCCGGAGAAGTTGCTGCTGTTGAGCCGGGCGTCGGCCCATTGGTATTTCCCCTCGAAAGTCAGATATGTGCGCTGGAGGAAGCGGAGATCAATGCCGCCAGATGCATAGTACATGAGCGACTCGCCCTTGGAAGTGAAGTCACCGGTGAAGATGATTTCCTCCTCTTCGTCAACGAAATCGCCCCACTGATGGAAGGTGTAGCTGGTCCGACCCAGCCCTCCACCCACATGTGCGTTCAAGGTGCGGGGAATCCAGACGAACTGCCCGAACTGATCACCCACGGGCAGGAGGTAGACCTTGCCTCCCACGTAACCCGTGGGGCCCGAGGAGAAACGGGTGTCCTGAAGGATGGGGTCGCCGTTCTCCTCCTCCCAATCGCGCAATTCGGACGTGCGGGTCACCTGACTCAGGTCGAAGCCCACCACCAATTCGGCACGGTTCCCGAACCAGACTCCCACCTCTCCTCCCCCTGACGGGGATCGGAAGTCGGAGCGATCCAGGGTAAGCTGCCGGGTGGTGAAATCGAAGACGTCACTTCCAGCCCGAGGAAGGAACATCCCACCCTTCAGCGTGAGGCTGATGGTGGGTGCTCGGAACTGGAAGTCCGGGGGTGCCGCCTGACCGGCCAGCAGACCAGGCGCCATGAACAAAGCTGCTCCCAGGACTCCGGGAAGGACCCAGCGTAGGGACGAATACGTCATGGCTCTCCTCCTTCAGCGATAGGTGGTCGTGGAATCCAGATTTCCTACCACAACCAGATTCCGCACCACACCCGATTCCGCACCACAATAGGGTAGGACTCAGATTCCGGGGGAAAGGTTCCCCTCCTCCCGGATGGCCCGGATCCCATCGCCCTCCAATACCCGTGCTGCAGCCACCTCATCCTCGTCCGTCAACAGCACCCCGAAAACCGTGTAGTCCGGGTCCAGGCGGATATTGTCCACCAGATTCACGAAGATCTGACCGTCGCCGGTGTCCCGCCCCCGGGTGGACAGCCCCACCGTGCCCCGCCAGTGGGGGTGGTAGATCTCGTCCCGGGTGAAGGGGCCGTCGCCCATGTATTCGTTGGCCGCTGGGCTTCCGCCCTGGATGACGAAGTTGGGGACGACCCTGTGAAAGGTGAGGCCCTGGAAATGGCCTTCCCGAACCAGCCGGGCAAACCTTGCGGCGTTGGTGGGAGCCTCCCAGGGGAGGAGACGGAGGCGGAACACCAACCCGCTCTCCATCTCCACCGTCCACACCACCTGGGCCAGAGCATGCAACTCCCGGGGCTCGGGTACCGGAATGCCCTCGAGCCGGCGAGGAGATGGTGTTCGAACCTCCCCCGTCCAGGCTTCCAGCGCCTGCGCCGCCGTCTCGGCCACCGCCGGATCGAAGTCGGAGAGGAGGGGCTCCACCCCAGAGATCACGTCAGGCGCCATATCTGGTGCCCACCGGGCCGCCTCCAGGAGGCGTGCCAGGAGGGCCAGCCGGGGATCGCGGAACGTTTCCCGTTGGGTGGCGGAAAGGCGGTCCAGAGCATCCAGGTACGCAGGCACCACCTCGGGCCGTTGAGTGCCCGTGAGACCTCGAGCAGCTGTGAGGAGCAACTGGGGATCATCTGCCGAGAGAGCCTCAACCGCCTCCTCCTCCCCCCATCCTCCTGCCAGCAGCCCCTGAAGAGCGGCCGTTCGGACGTTGGGATGGGGGTCATCCACCGCCAGAAGCTGGAGAGAGGGGAGGTCTTCCAGACGAGCCGCCGCCTGGACTCCCCAGGATCGGACGAACGGGCTTTCGGCTTCCAGGAAGCGGGGCAGTGCCTGGCGGGCTATGGAAGGCTCCAGGGTTGCCAGAGAGAGGAGAGCCCGGGCGGGGGCATGCCAGTCTTCCGTATCCGGCCCCTGGGCCAGGACCTTCCCAAGGAGTGCCACCACCGGGCCCCCTGGCTGACACCGCTCCAGCGCCGAAATGGCCTCCAACGCCACATGTGGCGAGTCATCCTGCGCGGCCCGAACCAGTGGTTCACATCCGGCCGGGGTCCAGGTGGGATCCCACCGGCGTACCCCCACCAGCCGGACCGTGGGGTGGGGATCGCCCATGGCCTGCAGCACCAGCTCCGGCATCTCGGACGTACCCAGAGCGCCCTCTCTGCGGACCCACGGGTCGGGATCTTCCAGACCCTTCACCAGGTCGGCGGGCTCCACCTGCCGGGAGGCCACCAGAGCGGCCAAGGCCAATCGGCGAGCGCGGGCCAACTCCAACACGCTCTCCTCTGTCTTCTCGGCCCCCGCCTCCGCCCACTCCCTCAAGTGCTCCAGCACGTCGGGAGGAAGTTGACCCTGGACCTCCGGGCGCCGGGCCAGGAGGAAGAACCCGCGGAGTGCGTGCAGGGCAGGTTGAACGGCGTCGAACGAGTGGGGCGAAGCCGGAGGAGCGAGGGCCACCATGGCCATCATCCGGGGGACGATGGCCTCCCGGGCGGCTCCTCCACCTCCCTGGGCAGCGCCAGATAACGCGGCCGCGGCCGAGTCCGGAGGGCCCGGATGGAGGCGTCCCAGGGCCAAGACTACCGCACCGCGTACGGCCGGATCCTCTTCCCGTTCGCCCAGCGAGATGAGGAACTCCGCCATGGCCTGGGTGTCTCGCCCTCGCATGGAGTGCCCCAGTGCCCATACAGCGGCCTTCCGAACCGTGGGCTCCGGATCATCCAGGAGTCCCTGGAGGAGGGGAGCCAGGCTGTCGCGCTCCAGCCGTCCCACCCCCACCGCCGCTCGGGCTCGAAGTCCGGGATGGTCAGCCTCCAGTCCCCTTACCAGTGGGTCCAGCCCCTCCCGGGTCTGGGGCCGGGCATCTTCAGCCACCAGCATCTCGTGGAGGAGTGCCGCTTCCTCCGGGGTCCACGGGAAGGGCTCCGCTCGGTCGCCGCTCCCGCACGCAGTCGCCAGCAGAACCACGCCTGCGCCCCAGACCATCCGCGCTGCGAGGATAGGCGGCGTGAGCAGGGTCCGGCGATGGCCACTCATGACGAAGCGACAACCACTCATGGAACGTCCTCCACGACTCAGGGGTGGGCGAGAGAGGAACTTGCGTTTCTGGCCCCATCCCCCGCAATTCCCCGAGGATTCCACTCTTTCCCCAACGGATCTCAGCCGTGCCCGATGAACCCACCGCCCCCTCCCCGGATCGGGAGTGGGGATTCCAGACCCGTGCCATCCACGCCGGTGCCCAACCCGACCCCACCACCGGGGCCAGGGCGGTCCCCATCTACCAATCCACCAGCTTCGTCTTCGAAGACAGCCAGGACGCCGCCGACCTCTTCGCGCTGCAGAAGTACGGCACCATCTACAGTCGCATCTCCAACCCTACGGTGGCGGCGTTTGAAGAGAGGGTGGCTTCCCTGGAAGGCGGCATCGGTGCTGTGGCCACCTCCAGTGGCCAGGCAGCCCAGTTCCTCACCGCCACGGCGCTCTGTCATTCAGGAGATCACCTGGTGGCCAGCGCCGCCCTCTACGGGGGCACATACACTCAGTTCTCCGTCACCCTGAAGCGCCTGGGTATCGAGGTGACCTTCGTGAAGGGATCCGACCCGGCAGACTACGCCCGGGCCATCCGACCGGAAACGAAGTTCCTCTACACGGAGATCATCGGAAATCCGTCCGGCGACATTCCCGACCTGGAGGGGTTGGGAAAGGTGGCCCGGGAGCACGGCCTGCCCCTGGTGGTGGACTCCACCTTCGCCACCCCCTGGCTCTGCCGTCCCCTGGAGCATGGGGCAGATATCGTGGTGCATTCGGCCACCAAGTTCATTGGGGGTCACGGCACCTCCATCGGTGGCGTCATCGTGGATTCCGGCCGCTTCCCCTGGGATTCGGGCCGCTTCCCCCAGATGACCGAGCCCGTGCCCTCCTACAACCGGCTGCGCTTCTGGGAGAACTTCGGGGAGTATGCCTTCTGCACGAAGGTGCGGGTGGAGCAGCTCCGAGAGGTGGGCGCCTCCATCTCGCCCTTCAACGCCTTCCTTCTGCTGCAGGGGCTGGAAACCCTCCCCTTCCGCATGGAAGCCCACGTGGCCAACGCACAGAAGGTGGCGGAGCATTTGAATTCCCACCCACAGGTCACCTGGGTGCGCTATGCCGGACTCCCGGATTCTCCCTTTCGGGAACGGGCTGAGCGGTACCTCCCTCGGGGCCCGGGGGCCGTCTTCACCTTCGGTGTGAAGGGAGGTCGCGACGCCGGAGCCCGCTTCATCGAGGGGCTCCAGATGATCAGCCATCTGGCCAATGTGGGGGATGCCAAGACCCTGGTGATCCACCCGGCCTCCACCACCCACCAGCAGCTCTCCGATGAAGAACTGGAGGCGGGGAACGTCTTGCCCGACATGGTGCGGATTTCCGTGGGGCTGGAAGATGTGGACGACATTCTCTGGGATCTGGATCAGGCGCTGGCGAAAGCCGGCTCGAGAGGTGGGGCATGACTGCCTCCACACCCGCGCGGCCCTGGTCTCCACCCTCCGCTGCAGACCGCCTCCGGATTATCCGGGAAAGCCGCTCCGTGGCCCTGGTGGGCGTATCTTCCAAGCCGGAACGTCCCAGCTACTTCGTGGCCACCTATCTGCTGAGCCGGGCCACCCACTTCCAGGTCTATCTGGTGAACCCCAGGGAGACGGAGATCCTGGGGCACCCGGTGTACCCCACCCTGGCGGACCTTCCGGAGGTGCCGGACATGGTGGATGTGTTCCGGGCGGCGGAGTACTGCCCAGAGGTTGCCCGAGAAGCCGCCGCCGTTGGGGCCCGGACCCTCTGGCTCCAACTGGGCGTGGAGAGCCAGGAAGCCTGTCGCATCGCCACCGAGGCCGGCATGCAGGTGGTGATGAACCGATGCCTCAAGATCGAGCACGCCCGGTTCCATGGGGGGCTGCATCTGGCGGGGTTTGACACGGGGGTGATCTCATCCAGGCGGAGGGGGCCGTAGAAGGAGGCCAGCCGCTGTCCGGAGTGGCGACTCGTGCCCCTCCGGCTTCCCTGAAATCCTCGCCTTCCGATGGTGCGCGGCGTATTGTGCACGAAGCCAGCAGGGGCGGCCTCTCCGTCGGCCCCGACAGTCTCCTCATCGCCTCGAGTTCTCATGCACCGGAAACCCGTCTCCGTCTCGCGCCTCCCGGCATCCCGCACAGCCGCCAGTCGAGCCATGATTCTTGCATTCGGCCTCCTGGCCGTCACGCTTTCGGCCCCTGGGGCCTCGCCCCTGGCCGCGCAGTCCGGCTCCTTCGGGGTGTCGGCAGAGGTGTCGGTGGATGAGCTCATCATCGCCGAGCCCAACAACTACTTCCGCCCGGGGCAGGTGCACGTGTACCGTCGGGGCGGCGGCGGATGGGTGGTGGGCCAGGTGCTGGAGGCCCCCAACGCGGAGCGGGCCGACGGCTTCGGAACTGCGGTGGCCCGGACGGAGAATACCCTCTTCGTTTCCCAGAAGAATGGCCCGGTACATCGCTTCCAGCGCAGTGGTGACCGGTGGAACCATGTCGGGGTTCTCCCAGGCACCGACGGACTGGGTTTCGACCCGGGTTGCAACCAGTACGGCTACTGCGGCATCGACTTCGGCCTGACCCTCGCTGCTTCGGGACCATGGCTCCTGATTGGGGAACCTGGACCTTCGCCCGAGTCGTTGAATCCGGAGGATGAGGCCATGGCCGGCCGAATCCACCTCTTTTGGCAGAACGCCGCCGGCCAGTGGGCCGCCGCCGGAACCCTGTCACCCAGCGACGGTGTGCCGGGAGACGGTTTCGGGAGCGCCATCGCAGTGGACCTTTCCCCGGAAGGAGGGATTGCCCTGGTGGGCGCCCCCCGTTGGCACATCCCAACCCCGGATTCCCCCGGGGAGCCCCTGGGACGGGTCTACCGCTTCCAACTGGATGGCCAGGCGTGGAGGGAAGCAGGGGCCCTCCCGGCCTCCCCTGGCTCCAACGCAGGGTTTGGATCCGCCCTGGCCCTCTCGGAAGATCGGCTTGTTGTAGGGAGCCCAGGTGCTGACGATGGGGTGGGTACCGCCGTCCTCTATCGCCGGAGCGGAGCTGATGGCGGATGGAGCCAGGCGTTCACCATTTCCCCTCCGGACGGGGAGCGGGGCGACCTGTTCGGGAGCGCCGTGGGTCTGGACGGAAACGACATCTGGGTGGGAGCCCCCACGGACCGGGGGGAGGAAACGGGCCGGGTCTACCGCTTCGATGGGGCTACTGCCCCGGGTGCCACCCCTCCGGCAGGGCCCAGCCAGCGGATCCAGTTCCAAGAGCCGGAGACCGTGACCCGCGACCGTCTGGGAGCCCGCATCGTGGCAGGTTCCGGGGTGGCGCTGGTCACCGCCACCGGCATGCACCACCAGGCGGGAGCCGTCTTCGTGCACCGCCGGAACGGCGATACGTGGCAGGACGAGGGAATGCTGGTGACACCTCCAGATGCCCTCCAGGCCATGGTGGGCTCGGAGGAGATCTGCGGAGAGGAGGGGCAGGTGGGCGTATTCGATTGCGAAGGAGTGGATCTGCTGGCCTTCGTGTCCACTTCTCTTCTCCGGGACGGTCATTGGGCCCGGGGAGTCCGCATGAACGACAACTGGGGGTGGACGGACCCGGAGACCGGAAGGGAATACGCGTTGATCGGTCGAAACGACGGCACCTCCTTCGTGGACGTCACCAACCCTTCCAACCCCGTGTTGGTGGGCGACCTCCCCAAGACCCCCAACACTCCACCTTCCCAGCTCTGGCGGGACATCAAGACCTACGACAGCCACGCCTTCATCGTGGCGGACGGGGCGGGGAACCACGGGATGCAGGTGTTCGATCTACGGCGCCTCCGCAGCGTCCAGGACGCCCCGGCCCTGTTCCAGCCCGACGCACACTATCCCAATGTGGCCAGCGTCCACAACATCGTCATCAATGAGGACTCGGGATTCGCGTATCTGGTGGGGTCCCGCGGTGGCGGTGAGACCTGTGGCGGGGGGCTCCATATGGTGGACATCCGTACACCTCTGAGCCCCACCTTCGCAGGCTGCTTCGCCCATGAGGGCACCGGGCGCCAGGGCACCGGTTCCACCCATGATGCCCAGTGCGTCATCTACCAGGGTCCCGACGAGCGCTACCACGGCCAGGAAATCTGCCTGGGAGCCAACGAGAATCTGCTGAGCATCGCCGATGTCACGGACAAGTCGAATCCGGTGCCCCTGGCCACGGCCGCCTACCCCAACCCCGGGTACCTCCATCAGGGATGGCTCACGGAAGATCAGCGCTACTACTTCATGGACGACGAAGCCGACGTGATCCAGGGCACGGTGAAGACCACCCGGACCATGATCTGGGACCTTCAGGATCTGGAAGATCCGGTACTGGCCAATGAGTTCATGGGCTCCATGCCCGCCAGTGCCCACAACCTGTACATCAAAGACGATCTGATGTACCAGGCCAACTATCGGCACGGACTCCACATCCTGGATGTGAGCGACCCATTGAACCCCTTGGAACTGGCCCACTTCGATACGGCGCCCTATCTGTCTGGGCCCGGGTTCAGCGCCGCCTGGAGCAACTACCCGTTCTTCGAGAGCGGGAGCATCGTGGTCACCAGCGTGCAGGAGGGCTTCTTCCTTCTCCGGAAGCAGGATCCGGATTTGGTGTTCTGAGCTCCGACGGGTGGCTGCCTGTGACAGTCTTGTGACCTCACATGCCCTGTTCCCCGGCTGCACCGGGGGGAGATCCGTCCGTGTCGTATGTCCCAAACCGACATGGCCTTGCACCTCCCGTGGGGCGAGACTGGAGTCATGTCGTCCCCCGGGCCCTCCATTCTGCATGAACTGAGCGTCGCGATTCGAACACGCCACTACAGCCGGCGGACGGAGCAGGCCTACGCCCACTGGGTGGAGCGCTTCCTGGGTCACCATAGGGTTCGGTCACCGGAACAGCTTGGTGCCGAAGAAGTCAACGCGTTCTTGAGTCACCTGGCCGTGGAGCGGAAGGTGGCGGCGCCCACGCAGGCCCAGGCCAGGGCTGCGTTGCTCTTTCTATACCGGCACGTCCTCCGAAGGCCGCTGGATGCTGAGGTCGGTACTGGATCCATCGTCCGTGCGCACGTTCCCAAGCGGCTTCCGATGGTCCTCTCGAGGCAGGAGATTCGGGCGCTTCTCGCCTCAATGACGCCCCCGGGCCGTACCGTGGCCCTCCTCCTCTACGGCGGAGGGCTCCGCCTGAATGAGGCGCTCCACCTTCAGGTTCATGACCTCGAGTCTGAGCGCGGTCAGCTTACCGTACGGGGAGGGAAAGGGAACCGCGACCGCATCACCCTTTATCCCGCAGCTGCCGTTCCGGCGGTGGAGGAACAGCTCCGACGCACCCGCCTGATGCATGAGCGGGATCTAGCTCGGGGCGCCGGGAATGTCCCCCTTCCTGCGGCGTTGGCCCGCAAGTACCCCGGCGCGCCCCGGGAGTGGGGATGGCAGTGGCTTTTCCCGGCTTCCCGGCTTCACCACAGCCCTCGCACCGGCGCCGGATTCCGGTGGCCGCTTCACCCCTCAGCGGTGCAGCGGGCCGTCAAGGAGGCTGTGAGGGCAAGTGGAATCTCGAGTCGAGCGTCCTGCCACACCCTCCGGCATTCCTTCGCCACCCATCTCCTGGAGGACGGCTATGACATCCGTACGATCCAGGAGCTTCTGGGACACCGCAGCGTGAAGACGACCATGATCTACACACACGTTCTGGACCGGGGAGGACGAGGTGTCCGGAGTCCTCTCGATGGGTTGTGATGTCGTCTTGCCCCGTAGCGCTTCCTTCCTGCGCCGGCATGCAGCCCAATGGAGGAATCCTGCCCAAGCGATAGGCGGCGCCCGGGGCAGTACAACACGTCAACGAGGTTCTTGCGAAGCCGGAAGGGGCCCAACACCTTAGCGAATCAAGGAGGCGCCCGGCCCCGGTCGTTTGAGTGGCATCAGGGGAAAGGATCATCCACCCGAATACGTGGCGGTTGAACGGTCGGTGGGCGGCTGAAAGGGCGTTAGAGGACCTGCGAGCGGGAGACATTTGTTGCGAATCAATACTAAGGGCGCCCTTGCGCTCTTCCTGCCAGTGGCCATTGCCGCGTGCCACATCGTTGGGCAGTCCGTGAGCGACGGCGAGGACCTCGCCGCCGTGGGCAGCCTTGCCCTCAAGCACGCATCCGTCGTCTCGTTGACGGGGGACTCCGTACTCCGAGACTGGACGCTCGTTCTTGCGGACGGCGAGATTGTCGCGCTCGGGCCGACGGGTTCGGTCCCGATACCTAGAGGAGCTCAGGTCCGCGACTTGGACGGACGCTACGTCGTTCCAGGCCTAATCGATGCGCATGTTCATCTGAGGGAACCTGCACTGAGCCTGGCGTTGTTTCCTTCGTACGGTGTCACAACAGTGGTGAACCTTCAGGGTGAAGCGTCACACCTCGCCCTGCGGGATTCGATCCTCGCGCACGGGATCTTCGCCCCCCGCATCCTGTCTTCTGGCCCATTCATCGACCGGGTTGTGAAGTCGCCTGCGGAGGCGAGGCAGGAGGTCCGGCGCCAGCACGGCGCGGGCTTCGATCTGATCAAGATCCATGGAGTGATGGAGGAGCGCACGTTCGCGGCCACCATCGAGGAAGCACGCCGATTGGGCCTGCCGGTAATCGGCCATCACCCGAGGAATCTCGAGACCGGCACGGTGCTCGAGGGGCTCGACGCACTCGCTCACGCCGAGGAGCTCCTCCGATCATCTCTTCTCGATCAGCCGCGTGGACTCGCATCGGACTCGGTGGACGTGTTAGCCCGCACCGTGGTCGAGTCCAACACCAGACTGATTACGACACTCGGGTTCTTTACGGGCATGCGGGATCAGGCGACCGACCATTTCTACCAGATGATCAGCCAGCCCGAGTTGGCCTATGTGTCGCCCGAGCGTCGCAGGGAGTGGCTCTACGACGGACACCGTGAGTACATCCCCCGCTCCGAGCTTCCCTGGTACGACACGGCCGTCGTCATCCTCCACAGGGTCACCGGTGCAATCCACAAGCGAGGCGGTGTGATCATCGCGGGTACGGACACTCCTCTCGAGTTTACGATCCCCGGAATATCACTTCATCGGGAGCTGCAGCATCTGGTCGCCGCCGGGCTCACGCCGCTCGAGGCGTTGCGCGCGGCAACCGTTTCATCAGCCGACCTGCTGGGAGCCCCGGCGCTGGGAAGAATAGAAGTCGGCGCGTCGGCGGACCTCCTCATCCTCAGCCAGGATCCCACCCATTCGTTGGCCGCGCTTGACGAACTGGAGGCGGTGATCTTGCGAGGAATGTGGATTCCGAGGACTGAGCTGGAGCGGAGACTCAATCACGTCGCAGCGGCCTATGCGCGGGAGGATGTCGCGTGGGCTGCTGGTCAACGGATCCAGGATGCCGTCATGGATCTGCTTCATAGCGAGGGGATACCGGCAGCGTTTTCCGAGATTCAGCGTATATCCGAGATTCCGGGCGTCCCCCCGATGACCGAACGTGACCTTAACACGATCGGCTATCGGCTACTCGCCAATTCGGCGATCAACAGGGCGATCGAAGTGTTCCAGCTCAATGCACGGCTCCACCCAGGTTCCGCGAACGTGTACGACAGCCTCGGTGAAGCGTTGCTAACGGCGGATCGCCTCGACGAAGCGGAGACGAACTATCGTCGTGCCTTGGAACTCGACTCTACCATGGATTCGGCCCGACGCGGTTTGCGAACGATCGCGGAAAGACGTTGTGACGCAGAAGTTTGCCGGTGAGCGCAGGAGGTCGCGGTGGTCCTCTAACAGGCCGATGAACCTGCCGGTCGCCTTCGGCGCCCGCAGGTTATCGGCGAGGCGTTAGACAGCGCGAAATCTGCCGAATGGATATAGGAAGGGCTTTGGCCGAGTTGGCGCACTGGATTTCGAAGTAGTACATCATCCGCGCAAGCCGGAACTTTAGGCCCTGGCGGAGTTCTTGTCCCCCCTTTTCGGTAGGAGGCGGTGATGCTGCTACGCACGACGGTCGTCGTTCTCTTAGCGGCAATGTTCGGAGCCTGCGGTGCTGCACCCGCGGCGGATGACCTCAGGGAGGAGCTACGCACTTCGTCCGATCAATACTGGGCGGCAGTGGCTCGCCAGGATGCCGAGGAGGTTACGAGTTGGTGGCTCGAGGACGCCGTGGTGCTCGGCTCGGGAATCCACCTCGTGGGGCGAGCCGCACTGCAAGAGATGCTTGAGGGACTCTACCCGGCTTTGACGGTCCACAACATGGAAGTCTTGGATCGAAGCATCGACGCTGCTGGGAACCTTGGTATCGAAAGGGCGCGGTACCGCGAGGTGATCAGTCTTGGTGGGGGGCCACAGCAGACTGTAGACGGGTCCTATCTCGCTCACTGGCGCCGCGACTCGGAAGGTCAGTGGAGAATCAAGGCAATGGTACTCGCTACTGCCGGTGCTGACTCGCTTCACTCGCAGTAAGCGCCGTTTTCTCTTATCCGAGGCTCCGGCGCGTTGAAAAACGCCTCAGGGAGTACGTCTGCTTGTGACGGAGGCGCTGTCTAACGAGGGCGTGAAGCTGACGCG
>JBBDRI010000033.1:0-33082 GCA_040905545.1 Gemmatimonadota bacterium
GCACCCGTGGTGCTCGTAACGCGGCTCGCCCCATTACCCGGACACGCTCCTAGACAACCTCACCCTCCTATGCCGCCACCATCACCGCTCCCTCCACGAGGATGGGTTCCGGGTCCGGCGGCTCCCCAACGGCCGGCTCCGGTTCTATGATCGCACCGGGTGGCCCCTTCCCGACTGCGCACCCCCTTCGCCCACCCTGTCGGCGCGACCTGTCGAGTCGCTGGTGGCCCGCAACCAGGCGAGAGGCGTCGATCCAGACGGGTGGAGCGCGTCCAGCCGCTACAAGCGGGGTAGCGATATCCCCTGGGAGGTGGAGGCCCGGGTGCGGGAGGCCCTGGAACGGCAACCGGTTGGGGTGGAACCCCTTAACGCACCACCCTGATTAACGCACCACCCAGATCTCCCCAAAATCCGCCACGGGAGGCTCGCCATCCAGAGCGGGCACTTCCTGGATGGCCTCCCACGGTCCCACCAGCACCATCCGAAGATCCCCGGGGTGCAGATAGCTTCGGGCCACCCGCTGGACATCGGCCACCGTGACTTGCCGGATGCGCTCTCGAAATGATGCCGTCCCGTCGTGTTGACCACTGTGGAGCCACTCCCTGGCCAGGGTCCGGGCGGTGGCTTCGCCGTTGTGGAACCACATGCCGTACTCTCCCTCGGCGTACGCCCCCTGGGCCACCTGGAGCTCCTCGGGGGAAACGGGCTCGTCCCGGATCCGCTGGATTTCGTCCTGGAGAATTCGGATGAGGAGGGGGACGGTTTCCGGTCTGCCGTACGTCCGGAAGGTGTACGCCCCCGGCCCTGCGCGATTCGGTGAGGGGAAGGCCCCGGCCGTGTTGGCCAACCCCCGCTTGTCCCGTACCTCGATGAAGAGGCGAGCGTCGAAGTGGCCCCCTCCCAGGATGTAGTTCATCACCCAGAGGGGAGCCTCGTCTTCCAGAGGCACGGGAGGAAGCTCGTGTCCCAGCACCACCCACCCCTGCAACTTGTCCACCGGATAGAGAACGCCTGAGCGAGGTGGCCACGGCGAGGGTGCGCCGCCGACCAGTTCCGGCCGGAGTTCCATGGCCACCCCCCCCGGCGGCACCGCATCACCCTGCCGACGGCCCTCCGGACCCTCCCCTGCGGGCTCCACGCCCCGGAAGTCACCGGCTCCAAAGCTTCCCTGGAGCCACGCCTCTGCATCGCGCCGCTGAAAATCACCGGAAAGGGCCACCACCATCCGCGCTTCCCGGGTGGCGTAGGCATGGAACGCCCGGAGCTGGGGAAGCGTCAGCGCCGCGGCCTCCCCGGGGGAGAGGGAGGGGGCATACCGGGTGCCCTCCAGGAGATGGTCATGAAAGAGCCGGACCGCCTCGTCCAGGGATCCCTCGTAGAGCACCGGCCCTGACTCACCGGCTGCCATCTCCGAGGGCGACCGTCGGATCACCCCGCCCAGGAGGCCCTCGGGCTCCACGCCGTCCAGAGCCGGGCTGGTGAGCAGTCGGGCCAGGAGATCGAGTCCCTCCGCCGCCCGGTGCGCGGGGAGGTCCAGCGTCACCTCCATCTCCTCCGCCCCCACCTCCACCCTGAGAAGGGCGTTCATCTCCCGCAATCTTTCACCCCATGACAGTTGCCCTGGCCCCTGGAACGCAGTCGGCCCCTGGAATCCGGCCGGCCCCCGGGATCGGAGAACACCCGCCAAGGCGTCGGCTGCTCCCGGAGCGCCATGGGCCCGCCCCGCCGCCAGGAAGACCGACACCGTCACCAGGGGAACCGTGGCATCGGGCACCACGTAAACCACCACCCCGTTCTCCAGCTCCACTCGCACATCCATGGGATCGGGTCGGGGATCCCGGGGCTCCGGCATGGAGAGAAGTGTGGGGTGGGTGTATTCCTGGGCGGCCAGATGCGACGCCACCAGGAAGGATGCCGGGATAAGGAGAAGTGCCAACAGAACCCGCCCGCCCCAGCGAAAGGTTTTCCATGGGCCATTCATCGGGCGCTCTCCGGCAGGGGAAGAATGGGAGGCTCGGGAGAACGGATGATCCCCACGGTGCGGTTCTCCGGCACCAGGTAGCGCGTCACCAGGCGGTGCAGGTCGTCCCGGCTCGTGGCTTCCCGGGCGTTCAGGTATTCCTCCAGGGTCTGCCATCGATCCATGGTGAAGAAGAGGCCGATTTCGAAGGCCAGGGCATCGGCGTTTCGGGCCAGTCGGTACCAGTCAGTGCGAAGTCGCTCCCGGATGCGATCCAGCTCCACCGCCGCCGGGGGGGCGGTGGCCAGCTCCTCCAGGGTGGCCAGGACCGCCTGCTCGGCCCTTTCCAGATGGCCTTCATCGGCAAGCTCCACCTCCAGATTCCAGGTGGCGGGCACACCGAAGCGCTCCGTGTGGATGACCCGGAAGTTGGAACCCACCCGGGCAGTGATGCCCAGACCCCGGAGGGCCGCCTGAACGGCTTCCAGCGCCAGCTCGCCCAGCACATCGAAGTGGGGGCGATCCGGGTGGCCCACGCCGGGCACCAGATAGCGCACCTCCACCCTGGGGGGCGATTCCGCAGTTCGCCAGATGAGCCTGCGTTCGGCCTCCGGGAGGGGCTCTGTGGCCTTCACCCGGTTGGGTTCGGGACGCCGTTCCATCCAGCCGAAATACTTCTCCGCCAGGGGGACCATCTCCTCCAGCGTTACCCCTCCCACCAGCACCAGCGCCGTGTTGTTGGGCACGAAGAACTCCCGGTAGAGCTCCTCCTCATAGTGCCGGGTGTACTGGTTGAAGTCCGGTAGGTACCCCTCGGGCCAGAAGACGGGGTGGATCCGCCCCGCCGAAGCGTTCAACGCCTCGAAGTAGGGGGTGAGGGGGCGGTTCAAATCTCCGAACCGCTGCTCCACCAGGATCATCCGCTCTTCGTCGAACTCCCGGAAAATGGAGTTCACCATGCGGTCGGACTCCAACCGGAAGAACACTTCCACCCGCTCCACCGGCAGGTTGATGTCGAACTTCATGTACTCCTGCTCGGTCGTGGCCGTGAGGCGGGTTCCTCCGAAGGCCTGGTACCAGCGCATCATCACCCCGTGATCCCGGTAGGCCCGGGCTTCCCGCTCCAGGGCCTCGAGTTCCGTCCGGAGGGAATCCAGCCGGGGCGTGCTCTCGGCGTGCCGGTAGTCGTGGAAGACCCCCCGCTGCCGCAGGAGGTTTCGGGCCCGGTTCCACTCCTCGATGAGCTCCGCCTCCACCTCCCACATCCGCTCCCGGACGGGACCCTCCGCCTCCCAATCGGTGGTGCCCAGGGTGGGAGTGCCCTTGAACATGAGGTGCTCCAGGAAGTGGGCCGCCCCCAGTTCCCCCGGGACTTCGTTCAGGGCTCCCATGCGAGTGAAGATCTTGGCGGCCACCCGGGCGTCGCCGGGGCGATGCAGCACCAGCACCCGGAGGCCATTGTCCAGAATGTGTTCCTGGATGGGGAGGGTGATGGTTTGGGACCTGTGCCCCACGGACGACTGGGCGTGAAGGGCCGGAAGCCCCGTGGACCCTGCCATGATGGCCAGGGAAAGGACCAGCCCTTGGGGGAAGCATAGCCTCATGAAGCCTCTCATGACTGGGGGGGCACTTGGGCGGGAAGCGTGGGTGGGAAGCATGGGTCGGAATCGGGGATGGGACTGCGAGATGGGACTGCGGCGCGGGACGCCAGCTTCGGGGCACCCCATTCCAGAGCGACGCTACGTTCTCGGAGCTCTTTTCCGCAAGGATTCCAGATCGGCCGGAAGCGTGCGCACCACCATCACGCGACTTCACGCGAACTCCCCCGCCGCCCGCTCCACCGTCCTCCCGATAAACGCCGCAAAAGGCCGGATTTCCTGCTCCACGCTCGCGGCCTCGAGGGCTGACATGTAGGCGCCTCTCTCCTGGGTCCGGATCACGGTCCACGGATAGCCGCCCGAGGCCAGCATGGCATTCATGAGGAACCGTGCCACCCGGCCATTTCCGTCCGGGAAGGGGTGGACATACCCGAACATGCAGTGGCCGAGAACGCCCCGGACCGCCGGGTGTTCTTCCTGCTCCAGAAGATCAAACAGTGCGGGCATCGCTTCCCGGACGCTTTGGGACCGTGGGGGAACGTGGCGCGAATTCTGGAGATACACCGGGTGCGTCCGGTACCCCGCCAATTGGGCTGGTTCGAGGATTCCCGCCGTGACGGCCGGCTGGAAGAGGTCGCGATACCAGGCCCTGTGATCCTCTCGTGTGACCGCGGCGGCGGCGGCTGGATTCCTCACGATCTTCCCAACGGCTTCCTTCACTCGCTGAAAGGCAAGCCAGTACCCCCGCGCCGCAAGGGCGTCACGGCTCTCCCGGTCCTCCTTGTTCGCCTCCGGGTCCCACGCCCCGGTTCGCACCCGCTGGATGAGCTGCGGCGTGACACGATAGCCCTCGATGGAGAGGGAGTGATACGCATCCCGGTCGTACATCGTCTCCACCCTCTCGAGGTAGGCTTTGGGCGACGGGAAAGGAGGCGGGTCGGGGAACACCTCCAGGACCGTTTCCCTCATCGCTTCCCACATCCCCTGCATGCGCGCGGCGATGGCTGGCGTCTGCGCCCGGATGAATGGAAGGGTTTGGTCCGCCTCGAAGGGGTCGCTGGTGCGGACCCGATACCCCGCCTGCGACATGGTGCCCGAGATCTCGTCTGCCATCTCGGGGCGACCGATCCGGCGGAGGGCACCCACAAGTCTTCCGGCCACCACGCTGTGATCCCCTGCCAGGAGGAGGGACAGCACGTCGGAGGCATCGCGGATACTCGAGAGCGCCACCTGTGCCTCTACCCGTCGCTGTCGGTAGAAGCTCGGCTGGACGCGAGCGAGGGCTGCCGGAACCGTGAGCAGCCGCAGGCCGTCCCGCTCAGTCAAGAAGTCGTGCGCAGGGAGTGAATCCACGCCGTAGTCGAAGAGGCCAGTCCCGTGGGGTAGCTCCACCTTGTTGTTGGTGCCCAAGGGGGTATGAACAACCACCTGCCGCGGGACCTCCGCAGCCTCGGCGTGCAGGAGGATGGATAGCTTTGGGGACAAATGCCATTCGTTTCCGAAGCGCGAATCGCAGTAGCGGCCGCAGAACTCCCAGAAGCAGGCGTACCATAGAGTGGTGTCGCCCGGACGCCCAGCCGGGTCCGTCGCCATCCACCAGCCCCGGATCACCGGCACGAGAAAGCCCGCCCCCTTCAACCGGTCCCGATGAGTCCGGGATAACTCGGTTGACGCGAAAACGCGTCCGCCCTCCTTCTGGAGGTCCGCCAGAACCTCCAGGGATTCGGCAAGCTTCTCGTTGTGTGAAGGCATGGGGATGCGATCTCGATTCGCGGCAGTGGCATCATCGCACGTTTCTGATGCGACACCAACACACGTTTTTATTGTGGCGTGTTTACAAGTATATACTGCGACGCTGGACTGAGCAAGCAACTCCAGCTTTGGGAACCAGAGACATCGTTTCACTCCGAGGACCTCAAGGTCTCAGGACCCTCGCCCCGGACGCCTTCCGAGCGTAGAGTACGGCAGTATTCCCGTTCGTCATGGGCCCGTCGCCCCATCCGGCCGGCGCAGCTCGTCCAGCCGCTCAACCCTCAGGTCAATACGATGGCTCACCAGCACACCAGCGTCTCGTCGCACCTGGGGATACCCCTGCATGAGTACGATGCGCGGATCCGAACCTTCGTCCCCTACTATGAGGATATGCTGGATGCTGCAGCCGCTTGCTTCGCCTTGGCGGCGGAGTCACAGCCAACCGTCCTGGAGTTGGGGATCGGCACGGGGGCGTTGACGGAGCGTTGCCGCCGGCACCGGCCAGCCACCTCGTGCATTGGCATCGACATGGACCACGACGTTCTGACCATGGCGAAAGCGCGTCTCGGTACCGAACGCGTTGACCTGAGGGTGGGAAGCTACCTGGATCTCCCGCTGCCGGAGGCGGATTTCATCGTGGCGTCGCTTTCCCTTCATCACGTCCAAGGTGCATCCGCGAAGCGGACCCTGTACAGCCGATGCAGAGACGCGGTTCGTAGCCGCGGCATGATGATTATCGCGGACTGCTTTTTGCCTCAACTCCATGCGGCCACCGCCCTGGGCATGAAGTCATGGCAGGAATTCCTGGAGCAGAGCTACACTGCGGAGGAAGCTGGAGCGTACCTCAAAGCATGGGCTTCCGAAGACACCTACTTTCCCCTCGCTGATGAGTTGGATTGGCTGAGCGCCGCGGGCTTCAAACCAGATGTGATCTGGCGGCGCGACCTGTTCGGCGTCATCGCAGCCGGCTAGGAGCGTGTCCGCTCCCAGGGACGGCGTGAAGCGGTCCGGCTTTGAAGAGGCAGGTGGGATCGTTGTGTACACCAACCCCGGCCCCCTTGTACTTCCATGACCTCCGTTCCCCCATCCCCGCCCCACTCCACCCGCGCCGACATCCTCATAGTGGGAGCCGGCCTGGCGGGCCTGGTGGCCGCCGGAGAGGCCGCGGCGGCAGGACGTTCGGTGATCCTCCTGGATCAGGAGGGGCCCCAGTCCCTGGGGGGGCAGGCGTTCTGGTCGTTTGGCGGGCTGTTCCTGGTGGATTCGCCGGAGCAGCGGCGGATGGGGGTAAACGACTCGCCGGAGCTGGCGTGGCGGGACTGGGAGGGGACCGCGGGCTTTGACCGCCCTGAAGACCGTTGGCCCCGGCAGTGGGCCCGGGCCTACGTGGAGTGGGCGGGGGGCCCGAAGCGGGAGTGGGTGCGAAGCTTCGGAGTCGGCTTCTTCCCGGTGGTGGGGTGGGCGGAGCGGGGTGGGCACGGGGCCCGGGGACCGGGAAACACAGTGCCTCGCTTCCACATCGTCTGGGGAACGGGGCCCGCCCTGGTGGAGGCGTTCGCGCACCGGCTCAGCCAGGGGCCCACCGCCGCCCGGACCGACGTTCGATTCCGACATCGGGTAACCCGTCTCCTCACCGAGGGAGGTCGAGTGGTGGGGGTGGAGGGGGAGGTGCTGGAGGATCAGCCGGAACTTCCCAGAGGCGCGCCGTCCTCCCGACAACCGGTGGACACCTTCACCCTCCGAGCCGACGCCGTGGTCCTCACCTCCGGCGGGATGGGGGGGAACGAAGCCATGGTGCGAAAGCACTGGCCGGAGCGGATGGGCCCACCCCCCGAGCAGCTTCTCTTCGGCGTTCCCGACCATGTGGACGGCCTCATGCTGGACGCCGCCGAAGCCGCCGGCGCCCACCTCATCAACCGGGACCGGATGTGGCACTACACGGAAGGCATCCGGAACTTCGACCCCATCTGGAGCCGCCACGGAATCCGCATCCTCCCGGGCCCCTCATCCCTCTGGTTGGACGCCCGGGGACGGCGCCTGCCCGCGCCCTACTTCCCGGGCTTCGACACCCTGGGCACCCTGGAGCACCTCCGCACCACCGGCTTCGACCACTCCTGGTTCATCCTCACCCAGCGCATCATCGAGAAGGAGTTCGCCCTCTCGGGTTCGGAGCAGAATCCGGATCTCACGGGAAAGAGCCTCCGACTCCTCATGAAGCGGCTGGGCCCCGGGGCTCCGGGTCCGGTGGAGGACTTCAAGGAGCGCGGGAAGGACTTCCTGGTGCGGCGAACCCTCCCGGAGTTGGTGGAAGCCATGAACGGGTTGGTGGGAGAAGCCCGGCTGGATCCCTCGCGGGTGGAAGAGGAGGTGCGGGCCCGGGACGGAGAGCTGGCCAATCCCTTCGGCAAGGATGCCCAGTGGAACGCCATCCATCGGGCGCGGGAGTACCGGGGCGACCGCCTCCTGAGAGTGGCAAGGCCCCATCGCCTGCTGGACCCCGCCGCCGGCCCCCTCATCGCCGTCCGGCTGAACCTCCTCACCCGAAAGAGCCTGGGGGGCCTCCATACCGACCTGGAGGGGCGGGTGTTGAAGCCAGATGGGGAAGTCTTCCCAGGACTCTACGCCGCCGGGGAAGCCGCCGGCTTCGGCGGGGGGGGAATGCATGGCTACCGCTCCTTGGAGGGCTCGTTCCTGGGGGGATGCCTCTTCTCCGGGAAGCGGGTGGGGGAAGCGCTGGGGGCGGAGTGACGCGGGGGGTTGGAGGCCCCTTCGACGGGGCCCGGCGGTTGTTCACCGTGACGCGCCCCGGAGTCACCGCCCTCGCTGAGTCGCGCGCTATGCGCGAGCGGCTGTGGATGGAATCGACCTGACCCGTCTGGCCTGGAAGCCGGTGCCCTAGCTCGCCGCACGTCTTGCCCACCCGTCCCAGCCCCTCTACCGTCAGCTTTCTTCTCTCGTCCGAACGTATACCCGGCGGGAGGCCATTTCTTGCCGCGAGAGGTTGGCATGCCCGCGTCTTCACGCCTTCGTGCGCTCACCACCCTCGGGGCGACTACTTCACCCTGCGGTACGACGACATCGCCGCTCCAGTACATCCGGAACGCACGCACTCCCACCCTGATCCATGTGGTTCCCACGGATCTCTTCATGTATCCCGGGGAGGGCGAGCTCGAAGGCGCGGTTTCCCGCGAAAGACGCGACCTTGATTGATGGACGAGACGGCCCCCACTACTCGCCTGAACAAGGCCCTCGAAGGCCGCTACCGGATCGAGCGTGAGCTCGGTGAGGGTGGGATGGCAACGGTCTCTCTCGCTCATGACGAGAGACACAAGCGCGCCGTTGCCCTGAAAGTCCTCAAGCCCGAACTCGCCGCCGTCGTGGGGGCGCGGCGCTTCCTTTCCGAGATCGAGACGACGGCCGGCCTGCAGCACCCGCACATCCTCCCCCTCTTCGACTCGGGCGAGGCCGACGGCTTTCTCTTCTACGTGATGCCGTACGTGCGGGGGGAGACGTTGCGGGAGCGGATTGATCGTGAAAAACAGCTCCCGGTGGACGAGGCGGTTGCGATCGCCGTGGCCGTGGCCCACGCGCTTCAGACCGCACACGAGGCGGGGGTTGTGCACCGCGACATCAAGCCGGGGAACATCCTTCTCAGCGGGGGTGAGCCTCTGGTCGCCGACTTCGGGATCGCCCTTGCCGTGGGAGGCGCCGGTGGGGAACGCTTGACGGAGACCGGGCTGAGCATCGGGACCCCGCATTACATGTCGCCTGAGCAGGCTACCGGCGATCAGGTGGTCGGACCGCCCAGCGATATCTTCGCCTTGGCGGGCGTCCTCTACGAGATGCTCGTGGGTGAGCCTCCCTACACGGGTGCGACGGTCCAGGCGATTTTCGCGAAGCTCATCCAGGGGGCCCCGGTCTCTGCGGCGGCTGCCCGCAGCTCCGTTCCACCCAACGTGGACGGGGCCATTCGAAAGGCCCTCGAAAGGTTGCCGGCGGATCGCTTCCGGGAGGCGGGGGACTTCGCGAAGGCGCTGGTCGATCCCTCGTTTCGACACGGGGAAACGGCCGGTGTATCGCCCGCCGTCCACCGTCGATGGCAGGCCGGGGTCTTCGCGGCGGGGGCCACCGCCGTGGCGCTAGCCCTGGTCTCGTCGTGGGCCCTCACCCGGGCGCCACCTCCGGCGCCGACGCACCGGCTCTCCGTCCTGCTTCCGGAGCCGCTGGTGGTCGGGAGGCACGGGACCATGAACCTTTCAAGAGACGGCTCGATCCTGGTGTACGAGGGAACGAGCGAGGAGGGATCTCACCAGCTGTGGGTACGACGTTGGAGTGAGTCGAACGCCTCGCCTCTTCCGGGTACCGTGACGGGTTTCCACCCCTCGTTCTCCCCCGACGATCAAGAGATCGCATACGTGGACATCGGCCCCCAGGGCCGCGGCATGCGCTTGATGATCACGCCGCTCGAGGGCGGTGTGCCCAGGGTGCTCCACGAATCGATTCGGGGTTATCCCCACTGGGGCGGAGACGGATACGTCTACTACATGGATGTGGAAACCGGCGGCATCAGCCGTATCCCGGGAGATGGGGGGCCGGTTCAGCGGATCACGCAGCGGCAGGAAGGCGATCGTGGCCCCCACTTCAACCCCTACTTCGTGGCGGAGGGCAATGCGATTCTCTTCGTAGTCCAAGTGGGAGATACGTGGGACATCCGTTCGGTGAAGCTTTCGAGCGGCGAGGTCACCACTCTGGTAACCGGCGGGGTCCGGCCACATGTCACGAGTTCGGGACACCTCGTGTACCTCACGCCCAGTGGCGAGCTCACCGCCGCCCCGTTCGATGCCGGGAAGATGCAGCTGACCGGCGCGGGGGTGCCTCTGATCCGGGACATCCTGTTCGGAGTGTTGTATTCACCCCTGGTCGTGTCCGAGAACGGCACCCTCGTCTACGCTACTGCCTCGACATCGAGACGCTACCAGGCGGTCTGGGTGGATCGCGATGGAACGGCGAGCGTGATCGATTCCGACTGGGGCTTCGATCCGGGAGGAGCCCCAGCCCTCTCGCTGTCGCCGGACGGCAGGCAGCTGGCCGTGAGCATCAGGGGAGTCGTGGTGGAGGACGTCTGGATCAAGCAGCTTCCGCAGGGGCCTCTGACCCGGCTCACAGCCAGAAGCGTTCCGGAAACGAGTCCGCGCTGGACCGGGGACGGCCGGGTGACGTACGTGGCTGTGCAAGAAGGGCCTGGCGCGCTCTACGCTCGATCCCGAGACGGAACCGGCAGCGCCGAGCTTCTGCTGGCACACGAGAGGCAGATCCTGGAAGGGATCCTCTCTGATGACGGAGACTGGATCATCGCGCGGATCGGGACCCACTACAGCGTGGCCGGTGCGGCTCCTGGCAGGGACGTGGTCGCGATGCGCCGGGGGGAAGACACCGTGCCAACTGCCCTGATCGCCACCGATTCCTACGAACAGGCCATCATGCTCTCGCCCGACGGGCGCTGGCTGGCCTACCAGTCGGACGAGACGGGACGGAGCGAGATCTACGTGCGGCCTTTCCCGGACGTCGGCACAGGGAAGTGGACCGTATCCGTGAACGGTGGGGTCATGCCGCTCTGGTCACGAAGTGGAGACAGGATCTTCTACGTGAATGCGGTCAACGAGATGGTTGAGGTCCGGATCTCAACGGGCCCATCCTTCACGGTCCAGGATCGTCGGATCCTCTTCTCCATCGGACCCGAGTTCCTGATGTCACAGGCCGCGGACCACATGCTCTACGACATCTCGCCCGATGACGAGAGATTCCTCATGCTTCGCCTGGAGGAGCGGGAGACGCGCGAGTTGATCCTGGTCCTGAACTGGTTCGACGAGTTGGAGGAGCGCGTGCCGCGCTGAGGGCTCGCCGCCCGGCGGGACCTGGGCTACACCGCTGGACTCGATGCTCCCCACCCCTTTCCTACAGCCTCGTGTGCTTTCCCTTCGGGAGTGCTAATCTGCACAGCCTGGGCCTTAAAGCGAGACGCTCGACCCGGCCCATGAGGCGACCTCAGGCTTCAGCAAGGAGGCAGCATGGTCCTCATTACCGAGCTCTGGCTTCCCATTCTGGTGGCGTCCGTCCTGGTGTTCCTGGCCAGCACTGTCATCCACATGTTTCTGGGTTACCACGCCGGCGATCTGGCGGAAGTGCCATCGGAAGATGCCGTTCGGGCAGCCCTGCGGGGGGCGAACATTCCACCTGGTGACTACGCCATCCCTCGGGCCGGGAGCATGAAGGAGATGGCTGACCCCGCCTTCATCGCCAAGCAGAACGATGGCCCGGTGGCCGTCCTTACCGTGCTCCCCAACGGCCCCGCCCGAATGGGCCCCATGCTGATGAAGTGGTTCGCCTTCATCGTGGCCATCAGCCTCATCACTGCCTACCTGACCGGGCGCACGCTGGCGGCCGGCGCCGACTATCTGGCCGTCTTCCGGGTCGCAGGAACCGTAGCGTTCGTGGCCTACGCCGTGGACAGCTGGCCCCAGTCCATCTGGTTCGGGAAGAAGTGGAGCACCACCCTGAAGAATACCTTCGATGGGCTGGTCTACGCCCTGCTTACCGCAGGGGCATTCGGGTGGCTCTGGCCGTAGGGGCGGGGAGTCTGTCCCCCGGGGCGGGGAGTCTGGGCCCCGGGGCGAGGGTTCTGGGCCCCGGGGCGAGGGTTCTGGCCTCACACCCTTTCCATGTCAGTTCTGGAAGCGGTAACTGAGCTTCGCGAAGAACCCATCCTCCACCCGTGCCGCTTCGCGGAACCCGAAGGCAGTGGGATCGGAGAGCGCGTTTCCGTATCCCACGAAGAGGACGGTGCCAGGTGTAGGCTGCCAGGAGAAGAGGAGATCCATCTGAAGGTGGTTCCGGCTCACCTCGGTGGTGCGCTGGTAGACCCCCGACACGGGATTGCGGATGAGGAGGGGATCTCCCGTGCGGGTGTCATCCCGGAGGGCATCCCTCCAGACGGCGTCGTACTGCGCCACGGCCCGCAGGAAGATGGCCCGGGTGAGTTGGTACTCCAACTTCAGCCGTGGAAGGTCTCGCTGCCGGACGGTGGAGCCATCGTCCGGTCGGATATACTGCTGCCGAGCATACGTGGGGCTCACGCGAAGTTGGTCACTGGGACGCCAGTCCACCCCCGCTTCTCCGATGACGATATAGGCGGGTGCCCACTCGTCGAAGTTCTCGTCCCGGCCACCCACCACGAAGAAGGTCGCTCCCAGCCGGTTCCACTGGGGCGTGGCCACGTTGAGCACGAGGTCCAGATTCCCGATGGAGGGCGTGCCCACGAAGGGAACCGTATCGGGGATGGCCCCTGTTTGCCGCTCCACCGCATAGTCTGCGTAGAGGTAGGGGGGGAAGTAGAAGCGCTCCAGAAGCAGGGAGCCGGTAACCGACCATCCCCCCCGAAAGGTGAAGGTGTTGTTCCAGTGGAACTTGATGTCCTCTGGCGTATCTCCTTTCCACATTGCCTCATGTAGCCATGATCCAGAGAATACCAGTGATGTGGCCCAACTCTCCAGACGACTCTCCGTACCCCCGAATCGGGTCCACCGGGGACTCATGCGGATGGATGCCGTACCGGTCCGGGAGAGGAACCCGGCCCGGGTGAGAAAGTCGTCTGTGGTGCCCCGGATCCGGGTAGTGAATCCGAACGTCCTCCCTGCCCGATCCAGTCCCAGGTCCCACAGTTGCCCGCGTTCGGTCACACCTCCATGGCTGTTGAAGCTACCCGCCGCTTGGGCGTTCAGCGTGTACGCCCCATGAACCATCCGGGCATCGGCCCCCACCACCCGGTTGGACTCCTGGGATCCCCGCCGATCCGTGTACAGCAAACCGGCTGTGGAAGAAGCCCCCACGTCCCGCTGAAGTCTCAGGATGTTGAACCAGGGCCTCCCACCGTCGGCCTGGATCGAGGGATCGTCCAGAGCGGAAAGCACCCCCACCTCGAAGCCCGCCAGCTGGCCATTCAGCTTCACCGCCGCGTCGGGCTGCACAATGCGACGGGTATGGATGAGCTGGTTGGGAACCCGGAACCGTTCGCTCCCTTCCAGAAAGAAGGGACGTTTCTCCGGAAATGAGATGGCTTGCCGGGGGTCGAACGACAGCCGTCCGGCGTCTGCCTCCACCTGAGAGAAGTCAGGACGCACGGATCCGTTCAAGGTGAGATTCTGGGAGATGCCCCAGGTTACGTTCCCGCCAACTTGAGGGCTTTCCCCACCGTAACCCCAGTCGCCATCCGTGCCTGCCGACCCCTCCACCCTTCCGGTGATCTCGGGCTGAAGCTCCAGCACAACACCCCGATCCAGCTCCCGCAGCCCGGTCAGGGTGCCTGACTGCCCCAGAAAAGAGGCCTGGCCGCGCCGGGCCCGGGACCAGGTGTGGGTGCGCCCGGTAGCCTGAACCACACGGATGATGTTCAGCCCCCAGACCTGCTGCTCTCCGCTGCTATACCGGAGGCTCTTGAAGGGAATCCGGACCTCCACCTCATAGCCGAACTCCGTGAGTCGACCACGGGTTTCGTAGGTGAAATCGGGATTCCGGTCCAGGGGATGAACCTCCGCCTCTGCCCGGAAAAACCCGGCACGTCCGGTTTCCCCTTCCAGTCGGATCCCGTCCATTTGAACCCCAAGGGGATTCACCCCGAACACCGTGGCCCGCCTTCCGTCTCCGAAAGTGTCCAGGAGAATGAGGATCTGATCGTCGTTGTCGATGCGGTCTCGCTCTGCCAGCGTGGCTCGTACCGAGGCCGGGTCCCCGAAAGCCTGTACCCCAAAATAAATGGCATCGGGAGCATACCAGACCATGACCCGGGTGGAATCAGCGGCAGGGATCCCATCCTGAGGGCTGTATTGGTAGAAGTCCTGGAGGAGAGCTGCCTCGCCCCAGACCGCCTCATCCAGGACCCCGTCCAGCGTCACTTCCGCAGCGCGGCGGGGGATCTCTACGTTGAGACGCACGGAGTCTGCCGGCTCGCCCAACGTGGGAGCAGGGGGTGTGGCGCCCGCCAGTTGCAGGGCCATGAGAAGTGACGAGACCATATCATCGTTGGTGTGAAGGATCAGGAGTGGGGCCCTACCTCAGGGAGGCCCGGCGGCGCCCGGCGGACCCCGGGGGGAGGAATCCGCCCAGGTCCAAAGATGGACAGGGAAGCTTAGCATGCCCCACATTCGCCGGGTAGTCGGCGTTGTTGCAGCGCACGGTACGACCTGGAACCCCTCCAGTCGCCAGACCGGCCGATTCCCACCAGCTCGGAGACCCAGATGCATCATGGCGCGGCCTCAAAAGCTTCCGTATCGCTCGCCCTCCTTTTCCTGGCGTCCTGTGGAGGATCGGAAACGCCCCTCTCCATGGAGGTTACCTTCCCGGCCGAACTGGCTGGAGAGGCCCTGGACGGTCGCCTCCTGGTCATGCTGTCCACCGATTCCACCGCCGAGCCCCGCTTTCGCATCAGCGACGGCCCGGGTACCCAACTGGTGTTCGGGATCGATGTGGAAGGCTGGGAACCCGGGGCCCCGGCTGTGCTCACCGACACGGTGTTCGGCTACCCCCTGGCGAGCCTTTCCGGGTTGCCGACGGGCCGGTACTGGGTCCAGGCGCTCCTGAACCGGTACGAAACCTTCAACCTCTCCACGGGCCATACGGTGAAGCTGCCTCCAGACCGGGGGGAGGGGCAGGTGTGGAACCGGAAGCCGGGCAACCTCTACAGCACTCCGGTGTGGGTAGACATCGACCCGGCCCAGGGTGGCACCGTGCGTCTCAGCCTGGCCGCCGAGATCCCTCCCATCGAGCCGCCTGCAGACACGGAGTGGATCAAACGGGTGCGGATCCAGAGCGACCTGCTTACGGAGTTCTACGGCGCCCCCATGTTCCTGGGGGCTCATGTGCTTCTTCCCGCCGGCTTCGACGACCATCCCGACGCCCGGTACCCCCTGGTGGTGAACCAGGGTCACTTCGGCTACGACTTCACCGGCTGGCGCACGGAGCCTGCCGATACCACCCAACCCTGCGTCTACTCCGCCCGCTTCAGCCTGGACTGCTACAACCATATCCAGGAGCAGTATGCCTATGAGTTCTACCAGGACTGGACGGGCCCGGACTTCCCCCGGGTGATCCTCATTGAGATCCAGCACCCCACCCCCTACTACGACGACTCGTACGGGGTGAACTCCGCCAGTCAGGGGCCCTGGGGAGATGCCATCATGTACGAACTCATCCCGGAGATTGAACGGCAGTTCCGGGGCATCGGGGAGGGATGGGCCCGCTTCACCTACGGCGGATCCACCGGCGGATGGATCTCCATGGCCGTGCAGGTGCTCTACCCCGACGAGTTCAACGGGGCCTGGGTGGCGTGCCCGGACCCCATCGATTTCCGGCACAACACCGTGGTGGACATCTACTCGGACCGGAACGCCTACTGGCTGGAGTCGGAGTGGAAGCGCACTCCCCGCCCCGGTCGGCGCGATTTTCTGGGCCATGTGAGCGCCACCCTGGAGGAGATGAACCACCTGGAACTGGTGCTGGGCACCAAGGGCCGCTCGGGACAGCAGTGGGACATCTGGGAGGCCACCTACTCGCCCCAGGGTCCCGACGGATACCCCCGGCGGCTCTGGGACAAGCGCACCGGCGAGATCGACCCGGAGGTGGCGGAGTACTGGCGGGAGAACTTCGACCTGGTCCACATCCTGAAGCGAGACTGGGAGTCGGGGCTGGGCGAGAAGCTGGAGGGGAAGCTCTTCATCTACGTGGGCGACATGGACAACTACTACCTGAACAACGCCGTCTATGAGGCCGAGGCGTTCCTGGAAAGCACCACCAACCCCTATTACGCCGGGGAAGTGGACTACGGCGACCGGGCGGAACACTGCTGGAATGGCGACCACACCCAACCCAACGCCATCTCCCGCCTCCGTTACCACCAGATGTTCATTCCCCGCATCGTGAACCAGATCCGGAGGAACGGGCCGGTAGGGGCGGATATGGCGAGCTGGAGGTACTGAGGTGACATGGAGGCGTCCCCGTATGCGGAGATGGAGAGTCGCCAAGGCCCATGACTCCCCGCTCCATCTCCAGGCGGCGAAGCCCCAGGGGAGTCAGCCGCGGGGCATCTCCACCAGGTCGGCGAAGATCTCTGCAACCTCGTCGGGGGAAGGGGCGTCGGGGGCGTTCATGGCCCCTTGGAAGGCAGCCCGCACCCGATTCGCAAAACTTCCCCGGGTGCCGTAGTCGTCTATCCGCTCCATGTCATCCGGCTCGGGGAGCTTTTCGAAGGTGGGGGTCTCGTAGATTCCCGGTTCCACCACCACCGAGTCGATCCCAAACGGGGCCAGTTCGAAGCGGTACGCCTCTGCCAGCGCCTCCATCCCATACTTGGACGCGGAGTAGATGCCCACGGCGGGAGGGGTGGTTCTCCCAGCGCCCGAGCTGACGTGGATAAGAAGGCCCCGCTCCCGCCGGCGCATGCCCGGAAGCACGGCCCGATTCACCCGGTGGACCCCCAGCAGGTTCGTGTTCAGCAAGTCCTGGAACTGGGCGGTGGAGTACGCCTCCGTGATCCCGATGGCCACGTACCCCGCATTGTTGATCACCACATCCACCCCACCCGTCACCTCCTCCGCCTCGTCCACAGCTCTCCTCACCGATTCTTCATCGGTGACGTCCAGCTCCAGGACGTGGAGAGCCCAACTGTTTCGCCCGGCCTGTTCCAGGAGTTCGGCCTTGGCGCCCCGGTTTCGCCCGTCCGGATCCCGCATGGTGGCCAAAACCGTGTGGCCACGCCGAGCCAACTCCTCCGCCCCCAGTCGTCCAAAGCCGCTGCTGGCTCCGGTTAGGAGTACCTTCGCAGCATCCTCCGACATCTCGGACCTTCTGGTGTGTCACAGGTGGTGTGTTGCTGACGACCCAGCTTTCCTTAATGATTCCAGGGCCGAGCCTTTCGCCCCAATCGGACATTTGTTCGATATGTAATCCTTGCGTCCACAGCTTCGGAGTCCCTTTCTTGCAACGGTGATTCCCTTCATGAGCGGGGTGCCCTCATGGCGCTGACGTTAGAAGGAGAGGATGTTCGTCGCCTGGTTCGCCTCCAGGAGGTTTTGCTTTCGCCCCTGGACGAGTGGGCGCAAGCCATCGAAGGCATGGTCATGCGCATGGAGCCGGAGGGGCCGGCGTTCTCATCGTCCGAACTGGAAGCTGCCCGCAACCGTCGGCAGAAGGCTGGGCTGGATGTCTGGTCCAATCGCATGGTGGTTCGGATGCTGGATCGGCAGGTGGAGGACTTCTCCTTCTACCACGAGTTCTTCGTGCCGGCGGGAACCCTTCACGGGGGGCCATGACGGTGGATCTTCCCCGTGGCGAGGCCATGGTGGGTGCCACTCCTGGTCCGCCTGAGAGGCCTGCGTTCGGAGATGATTGGTTGGACATCTTCCGGCTGGACGGCCTGGCCGAAGACCTGGGACTCCCCCTCCTCTTGGTAGACGGGAGGGGGAAGGTCGTGCACGAGAGTCCGGCATTCTGCCGACTCTTGGAGGGAATGTCGGGAAGCTCCCTTCTGGCGGCCGTCCGCCAGATTGGAAGCAGAGCGGCCCGCGGTGCCGGCTACGGGGAACCTCCCCCCAAGGGCCTGGGAAGTAGCCTGATTCCAGGCGGAGGCAGATGGTTCGACCTCCGCGCCACGCGTATGCCGGTGGGAGAGGTGGGGCGTTCGGACCTGGCCTTGGTGCTGGTGCGGTGCCGGACCCCCCAACTGCCGGAACCCAGGGAGCTGCAGCGGCGCTTCGGCCTGACACCCCGGGAAGCGGAGGTAGCCCTGCACCTGGCCCAAGGCGCGTCCAACGGCCGAGTGGCTCGGCGGCTGGATATCAGCCCGCACACCGTGCGCACCCATGTGGAACACATCTTCGAGAAGCTGGGCATTCGAAGCCGGAAGGCGCTGGCTCTTCACCTGATGGAGCCCCGCGGATCTCCCAGGTAGGAGCGACGCCTACCTTTGCCGAGTTGCCGGCCTGCGCTTCGTGGAGCAATTTCGGCGCATGACCCAACTCTCAAGCGCCTGCGCCAGACTCCTCGAAGCCCGGGACCGTGTTCCTTCTCCGGCCTCCGTTCTCCTGCTCGGCTTCGCATGCTCAGTTCTTGTGGCCGGCTGCGGCCCTCCCGACTCCGGTGATTCGGACGCGAACGGCCTACGGGGAGACGCTCCCGTGGATCAGGGCGCGGGCACCCTCTCCTACGCCATCCCTCCCCAACCCGAGATGGCCACGGGGTACCAGGCCAAGCCCGGCTGGGCCACTTCCCGTTTCGCCGTAGCCGCGGCCAACCCACTGGCCACCGATGCCGGTTTCCAGATCCTGGACGCTGGAGGCTCCGCCGTGGACGCCGCCATCGCCGTGCAGATGGTCCTCACGCTGGTGGAGCCCCAGTCCAGCGGTATCGGAGGGGGTGCCTTCCTCCTCCACTGGGACGGCACGGAACTTCTGGCCTGGAACGGTCGGGAGACCGCCCCGGCTGCCGCCCATGAGGAGATGTTCCTCACGCCCGACGGAACCCCCCTTCCCTACGGCGACGCCGTCGCCAGCGGTCTCTCGGTGGGCGTCCCGGGAACCGTAGCCATGCTGGAAGCGGCCCACCGGGTGCATGGCCGCCTACCCTGGCAGAACCTGTTCATCCCGGCCATCACCCTGGCTTCCGAAGGATTTCCCGTAAGCCCCCGGCTGAGGAGCCTCCTGGCTGCAGATTCGCGGCTGCTTGAGAACCCCTTGGCCCGTGAGCTCTACTTCGATGAGCAACTGGAGCCTCACCCCGTGGGCCACACCCTTCACAACCCAGCGTTGGCGGAGGTGCTGCGCCGCATGGCGCAGGAGGGTTCTCCGGCATTCTACCAGGGGCCGGTGGCTGCCGACGTAGCCGCTCGCGTGCAAAGCCACCCTGAACGACCCGGAGAGCTCACCTCCCAGGATCTGTCCGCTTATCCGGACCAGGATTTCCAGACGGACGCCATCTGCACTCCGTGGCGAGAGTACTCCCTGTGTGGATTCCCACCGCCTTCGTCGGGCCACCTTGCGGCCCTTCAGATTCTGGGGATCATGGAGGCCGCCGGGGCGTCGGGACCGGAGAACGGACCCCTCCCGACAGCCGACTGGCTCCACCTCTATCTCGAGGCCTCCAAGTTGGCTTTCGCCGACCGGGATCGTTACGTGGCGGATCCGAATTACGTGGAAGGACCGGGGGGAGATTGGGAAACCCTTCTGGACCCCGAGTATCTGACAGAAAGGGCGCTGCTGATGGGCGGTCGGAGCATGGGTCAGGCCCGTCCGGGAAATCCCGCCCCAGCCCCGGTGGCCCTGGGCAGCCAGCCGCTCCAGCCGGAAGCCGGCACCAGCCATATCAGCATCGTGGATGCCCGGGGGAATGCGGTTTCCATGACCACCACCATCGAATCGGGCTTCGGAAGCGGCCTCATGTCGGACGGCGACACAGGACTTCCCGGTGGGTTCCACCTGAACAACGAGCTCACCGACTTTTCCCTGTCACCACGCGACTCTTGGGGACAGCCCATCGCCAATCGGGTGGAAGCGGGAAAACGCCCCCGATCCAGCATGACCCCTACCCTGGTCTTCCACAGGAGCACCGGAGCGTTTGTGGCCAGCCTGGGCTCGCCTGGGGGCGCCGCCATCATCCACTATACCACCAAAGCGCTGGTGGGGATGCTGGCCTGGGGCCTGAACGCCCAGGAAGCCATCGACCTTCCCAACTTCGCCAACTTCAATGGGCCCTCCCTGCTGGAGAGCGGGCGCTTCTCGCCCGACCTGCTGCGGGACCTTCGGAGCCGAGGGCACGAGATCCGGGAGGCCGATCTCACCAGCGGCCTGCAGGCCATTCAGCGTGCGCCAGATGGTGGGCTCTTCGGTGGAGCGGACCCACGTAGAGAGGGAATCGTCATGGGGCGATAGGAGAACTGGATCCAGAGAGAACTTCTGGCCTCCTCCACCCATGGGATGGGATCGTGTAGGTTACCACCCAGGGAGCATCACACCTCCCTTTCCCCTCAGATCGGAACTCGTCCATGAATCCCTTGAATCGTTCGAATCGTTCGCTTGGCAGGGTGGTCCCTGGCCCCTCCCGTATGAACCTCCAGGCGGGAATCACAGCGCTGGCCCTGACGGTAGGCAGCGTGGCGTGCGGAGATGCCCCGGCCGCTCGATCCGGTTTAGAGGAAGGCACGGCTTCCATGCCGGCTGTAGACCTCACCGAGGTGAGCTACGCTTCCGAACTGACCATCGACCTCACCGCCATGGAACGGACAGGCTCCGGGCTCTACTTCCGGGACGATGTGGTGGGAGAAGGGACCCTCCTGGAGTCGGGGCAGGACGCCGTGCTCCACTACACCGGGTATTTCCCGGACGGACGCTCGTTCGATTCCAGCCCGGGCGGGCCGCCCTTTCGCATCCGCGTCGGTGTAGGCCGGGTGATCCGAGGATGGGATGAAGGGTTGCCTGGCATGCGGGAAGGGGGGAGCCGCACGCTGGTGATACCGCCGGAGCTGGCCTACGGGGCGCAAGGCGCCGGTGGCGGGGTCATACCTCCCAACGCGGTGCTGGTATTCCAGGTGGAGTTGCTGGAGGTCCACTGAGCTTAGAAGGCCCTTTGAGCCACTTCTCTCTATTCTCTTGTTCCATTCCCGCTCTCGGCCCCAAATTGGCAGAGTGAACGCCACCTCCTGCATGCCCCCTGACCCAGTCCAGGAATCGTCCCATGCTCCGACCCCTCCGTACCGCACTTGTCGCCCTTGTGGTTCTCTCCTGCGCCCCCGCCGCAGACACGCCGGAATCGCCTCCCGGGGCACCGGCCACCTACGGCGACCTTCTCACCCTCTTCCAGGAATGGCGGGCTTTCGAGCCTCCCCCGCTGGTAGACGGAGCACCTGACTACCGACCGGAGACGAATGCCGCTCGTCAGGAGGGGCTCGGTGCGTTACAGCGCCGCCTGGCCACCATGGATCCCAGCGGATGGCCGGTTTCCCAGCAGGTGGATTATCACCTGGTGAGGGCCGAGATGAACGGGATGGACTTCCATCTGCGGGTGCTCCGCCCATTTGCACGAGACCCCGCCTACTACGCATCCGTGCGCACCTATCAGAGCGACACCCCGGCAGAGGAGGGACCCACCATCCACTTCCCCCTCCGGCTCTGGGAATACTCCGTCTGGCCCCGTACCGTGCTGGACCAGACCTCTCCCCTCCCGCCGGAGCAGGAAGAGCGGCTTCTGGAGCAGCTCAGGGGAATCCCCCCCCTCCTTGAGCAGGCCCGGGGGAACCTGGCTGAAAGCAATGCCCAAGACCTCTGGGTAGGAGGAATCCGGGCCTTCGAGGACCAGAGCGCCGCCCTGAGCCAGCTCGTGGAGCGGCTGGAACAGGTGGGGCAGGCCACTCCCGAACTGGTGGATGCAGTCCAAACGGCCCAGGGCGCCACAGAAACCTTCGCCGGGTGGCTGGAGCAGGAAGCGCCCACCAAGACCGGTCCATCGGGGTTGGGACGGCGGAATTACACCTGGTTCCTTCGGAACGTCCTCCTGGTCCCCATGAGCTGGGAGGAGGAGGTGGCCGTCACGCGGAGGGAGCTGGCTCGCTCCCACGCCTCCCTCCGGCTGGAGGAAAGCCGCAACCAGTACCTTCCCCAGCTGCCGGTGGCCATGTCCGAGGAGGAGTTCCAGGAGATGCAGGATGCCGCCATCCTGAAGTATCTCCGGTTCATGGAAGATCATGGCATCCTCACCATGGAACCCTGGATGGAACGGGCGCTCCGGGAACGCGTCCCCTCCTACTCTCCTCCTGCCACCCGCAACTTCTTCGCCCAGGCCACCCATCGAGACCCCCTGACCCTCTGGACCCACCTGTATCACTGGTGGGACACAGCCCGAATGCAGGCTGAGCCCCACGCCAGCCCCATCCGACGGGAACCCCTCCTCTACAACGTGTGGATGAGCAGGTCGGAGGGGATGGCCACTGTCATGGAGGAGTGGATGATGCATGCCGGCCTCTACGACGATAATCCCCGCTCCCGGGAAATCGTCTGGGTCATGCTGGCGGCCCGGGCCGCTCGGGGGCTGGGATCCCTCTACGCCCACTCCAACGATCTCACCATGGAAGAGGCCGGGGACCTCCATGTGGACTGGACCCCCCGGGGCTGGATGCGAAGGGACCTGGACCTCCTGGGCTTCGAGCAGCACCTGTACCTCAGGCAGCCGGGTTACGGCCCCAGCTACGTCACCGGCGGCCGTCTCCTGGAGGAGACCATGGCCCAGCGGGCCCGGCAGTTGGGAGATGACTTCCGGATGCGAACATTCTTTGACGAGATAAATGCAGCCGGGCTGATCCCGGTGTCGCTTATCCACTGGGAAGTCACCGGAGACGACCGGATGATCCGGGAACTGCTGGATGACCTACCACCCCAGCCTTTCCAGTAAGAGAAGGTTGGGTTGGTAGGATGGCTCTGAGAATTTTGGTTGCAAAATCCTCCTGACGAAACAACCATGGGGATAGTCGCAGGATGAAGCGTTTGGGAGCGACACGGACCGATGCCGGGAGGAGTTGGGCCATGATATCGCGTAACCGATACAGGCATTCACCCTGGGCGTTGCTGACTACCACGCTCATGTTCCTGACGGTGGCATGCTCCGAGGCCACCGCACCGGAGACTTCAGCCTGGACCCTCACGGTGGAGGTCGCCGGCTCGGGAAGCGGGACCATTGTCAGCGCTCCTGCGGGAATCCAATGCGCCTCAGATGGAGGGTCCTGCTCCAGCACCTTCCAGGAGGGCACCGTCGTCACTCTCACGGCAAGTCCCGAGACCACTTCCCGCTTTGCGGGTTGGTTCTCCGGATGCACCGGAGACGGAGCCTGCGAGGTCACCATGACCGCAGACCGTTCGGTGGAGGGCCGCTTCAATGATCTGCCGGCCCCCACGTTGGAGCATGGTGTGGTGGAAGGCTTCGTCTTCCTGGATGGAAGCGCGCCGGGGGGACTCAGGATCCTCCGCTCCGCCGCCGATGCCATGGGTCTCGACCCTGCCGGAGGCGCCACCGTGACGCTGACGGAGACCTCCCAGACCTCCACTTCGTACAGCGATGGGTACTTCCGGCTGGGCGGGCTTTCGCCGGGGCTTGTAAACCTCTCCATCGCGATGGGGTCATCCGGCGCGCAGGTCCCGGTGACGGTCTATCCGGACGCCCTCCTCAACCTGGGAGAACCCCCGGTGGCAAGGGCGGAGGCCATGGAACTGGCGCTAACGGCCGTACCCGAGCTGGGAGAGAACCCGGCGGTCTGGCTCCTGGCCCCTCAACACCCCCTCCCTGCCGGTGTCTCCATAGGGGAGGCCCTTCAGGGCGACGGGGGACGACCGGAGGAGGCCCTCCAGGCTGAGAGCTGGCTCTTCTACCTGGACGACAACCCCCGGGCTCGGTTTCAGAAAGATGTACGGTACCTCCTGGTGGGGGCCGCGGACGGCCAGGTAACGATCCGAACGGCCATGTCCTGGCCCACTCTGAACGGCCGCCAGTTCTACGCTGATGCAGAAGCCAATGCGTCGTCGCCGGACCTGATTTTTGACCCCGGTCCCGTGGCGCCGGTGGGTATGGCGACGTCTCTCGCCTCCGCTGCACCGATCCTCACGGAAGGAGGAACCGGGCAGACCTTTGGCATCGTAGTCCAGGGAGCAAACGACGCAGGATTTCCCGTGGACGCCGATAATGTCCATGACCTGATCACCCAGCAATTGAACGGCATGGCCCATGAGTACCGTCCACCCCCCCCGGGGCAGGAGGGCTCTCCCATCTCGGCCATCCGGGACTCGTTCAGAGACATCTGCCAGAAGGCAGGACCTGACGACACGGTGATCATTTCCCTTCATGGTCACGGCACCCGAATGGGATCCGTGGAGATCCAGACGGAGACGAATGCGGATGGCACCCGAGCCAGCTATGTGCCATGGCACCCCGAGATCCTCCCATGGAACGAGTGTGGGGCCGGCCGGATCATCATCATGGCGGACCTCTGCTTCAGCGCGAAGCTTCAGGAGCGCATGCAGACCTTCGTGGAGCGGTTCCCCCAGCACTTCGGTGGCCGGGAAGTGATCGTACTGGCATCGGCGGCTGAAGACGAAGTAGCGGGCGCCGCAGGCCGCGGAGACATGGCACTGGGACTGCCGCGCGGAGGATTCTTCACATCGGCCCTCCTGGCCCGGCTGGGCTCCACCATGGAACTCACCACCGAAACCCTCGTGCAGGCGGCCACCATGGCCGGACAGGACGTGGCGGAGTTCACGGCGGAAGACGGCCTGGCGCCCTACGCCTCCGCCGCCGATCGCTTAGGCCAGAATGCTCCGCCTCCCTGGCAGCGACCCCTGGCCCCAGGGGAAACGCTTCACCCGGATGGCACCGTCACCCAGTGGGGAGTAGGGCTTGTTATCCCCGGCGAGGGCAGCGTGAATGTTCCGTTGTCTCAGATCCAGGGGTACCAGATCGCTGGTCCCCACGTTCCCGTCACGACAGAGCGTGGATGTGAGCACATACACATCCATTCGAATCACTCCCTGGGGCCGTATGTCATCGTGGTGACCCGCCCTGGGGTCGGGGCCTTCCCCCTGGTGGATCCGCTCCCCAGCCACTGCGGTTTCGGACCACGGATCGACATCCCCTTTCCGTAACACCGTATCCTGGTAATGGGGCGGGCCGCGTTACCCGGACACGTTCTTAGCGGGAGCCCGCCGGCTCCATCTTCCAGAACGCGATCCCAGCAGCCTGCTGGCCCACGGCGACGGCCGCCACGCGGGTGAAGGTCCGGAGGTCGTAGATGTCCACCATCCCAGCTTCGGCTCCCACCCCCTCACTGCTCACGAATGCGTACCGGGAGTCGGGGCTCACCACCACTCCGTGAGCCACCCGGATGCTGTTCTCCAAAAGCACCCGCTCTTCGCCGGTAGCCAGATCGAACACCTGGAAGCCATGCCCCTGCTTGAGGGTCACCAGAAGGAGGCGACCGTCGGGGGTGACCTCCACATTGTACGGCCCCCGCCCGGTGGCAAACCGCCGAACCACCCGCCATTCCCCCCGGTCCACCTCCACCACCTCATCGGCCTTGTTGCAGGCCACGAAGAGCGTGCGGTCGTCGGCAGACGGCTGGACCCAGGTGGGAGAGCACGAGTTGGGCGCCATGACGTGGGGGAGCCCCCGGTACCCAACCTCGGCGGGATCTGCCGCCGGCCCCAAGGGCCTCGCCGGCGGAGGCGGGGGCACGGTCCCGTGCGTCCCATGGTCCCCATGACCGGTACGCTCGCCCTGCGCTTCGAGGCCTCCGTGACCCTCCATGGCGTGCCCGGCCAGCCCCGCGTCCAGGGGGAGGGGCCCCTCCTCCTCTTGGGCCAGGGAGAATCGGCGCGACACCCGGAAGGTCCGGGTGTCGATCTCCACCAACTGGTCGTCCATCATGCAGGTGGAGTAGTGGAAGTCCCCCCGGGCGTCGAACCGGCTGCCATGGGGCATGGTGCAGGTCACCACCCGGGTCATCTCCATGGGTGACGGGGTGTAGACCACCGAAATGGTGGATGGAACCATGTCCCCGTGGAGGTTGAAGTTGGCGGAGAATGTGTAGAGCCCGTCGGGGGTGACGTCGATGGAGGCCGGAAAGACCCCCAGATCTACCCCCGGGGCCACCACCGAATCCGGACCCAGCTCGAACTTCCAGTACTTCCCATCGGGTAAGCCGTGACCGGTGGTGAGGTGGAGGTAACGCCCATCCGGAGAGATGACCAGGCCGTGGGGCCCCTCCATCTCCGCCGCCAGTTCCCCCACACGGAAGGTGTTCTCCACATGGGCGCCATGGGGGCCCAGGCGGATCCGGTGCACCAGGTCTGCCGATTCCGCTCCTACGTATACCCAATACTTGGCATTGGGCGATTCGTTCGCCCCGGTAGATCCCGGGGACTGCGCCGCCGCATGACTTCCCGTGGAAAGGAGGCCCAGGGCCAGGAGCATGACGAGGAGCAGCACCCCGAGGTCCGACGTGGGCATCGCCTCAGGCAGCTTGCCCTGGAGCTTCCCTGGAAGCTTGCGCAGCGGGAGCGGTTCAGGCATCATCGAGCCAACTCCTCCGAAGATTGGGTCCGAGGGTTCAGCGCACCCCCAGAGCGACAAAAGGAATTCCGAACATGAGTCTAACGCGGCGTGTCTCTCCCGGCATCCTCCTGGCCACCCTCATGGCCATCCCGAGCACGAGCGCCTGGAGCCAGGAGACCCCCGTGGTCCGCCTGGTGGCGGAGCCGGCGCAACTCGTCATGAACGCAGGAGAGGAGCGTCCTCTCCGGGTCACGGGGCTTGACGCCGCTGGAAATCCAGTGCCCGGCGCCGCCATCCGGGTGGGGGGTCCCCGGCAGGCCGTCTTCTACGAGGACGGGTTGCTCCGGGCCTTCCGGGCCGGGGAGCACACGGTGGTGGCCACCTGGTCCGGGGCGCCGGGAACCCCGCCGGTGACCCTGGAGATCCCGGTGACGGTGGGTTGGCCGGCGGTGACCCGGCTGGAGGTGGAGGCCGAGCCAGGAGCCCTCTATACCGGGGTCATGAAAGGACACACCGCCCGGGGCTTCCACGCCGACGGGCTGGAGCGCCCCCAGATCACTCCTGACTGGAGTTCTTCCAACCCCTCGGTGGCCTCGGCGGACCGCTTTGGAAATGTGACAGCCCATACCCCCGGTGATGCGGTCATCACCGCCACCTTCGAGGGTGCCACCGCCCGTTTGGACTACGCCGTACGGGATAACCCTGTGGCCTCCATCCGCATGGACATCGCAGAGACGACCCTTTCCACCGGAGACGTCATCCACCTGAAGGCCAGCGCCCTTGACGCCCAGGGACGGGAAGTTCCCGACGCCCCTCTGGAGTGGAGTTACAGCTACATCCCCCATGACACCCTGGAAGCCCCGGGGGCCGCCGGCATCCTCGATTGGGGCCGCTTCGCCGCCAACCACCCGGGCCGCTACACCGTTGTGGCCAACTCCGGGAACGCCGTGGCCCGCCACGTGTTGGAGGTGAGTGGGCGGGACGTCTGGCAGCGATTCACGGTGACGGGCCAGGGACCGGTGACCTCCACCGCCACCTCGGATCTCTGGCCCTGGGAAGGGGCCGACGGGCGGGACTACGCCGTGGTGGGGACGTGGGGTGGCGGTGGGTGGGCCCTCATCTTCGACATCACGGACCCCTCCAACATCTTCCGCACCGACTCGGTGCAGATCGACGCCCGGACCATCAACGACGTGACGGTGTCACCCTCCGCCCGGTACGCGGTTCTCTCCCGGGAAGGCGCTTCCAACCGGGTGAACGGGGTGGTGATTCTGGACATCTCCAACCCCGCCCACCCCACCATCGCCTCCACCTTCGACTACGAGCTCACCGGCGGCGTCCACAACATGTTCGCCACCGATGACCACCTCTTCGCCATCTCCGGGGGACAGAAGTACATCATCATCGACATGTCGGACATCTACAACCCCCGCTATGTGAGCGAGTACCGCCACCCGAACGCTCGGATCCACGACCTGTGGGTCCACGAGGGGATCGCCTACTCGGCACAGGGGGGAGTGGGAATCGTGGTTGTGGACGTGGGGAACGGGCGGTGGGGAGGCACCATCGAAAACCCCGTCCTCATCAACACCGTCCCCCTGAATACCGGCCATGAGATCTACCCGTACGTCCAGGAGACCACCGGGAAGGTCTACCTCTTCGCCGGTGATGAAGTGATGAACCGGGCGGGACGGGTTTGGGAGGGAACGGATTACCGGGCCACCCTGGGATCTGAAGGGGGCATTGCCCAGACTTCGGCGGGCTACACCCATATCGTGGACTTCACCGACCCCATGAATCCCCGGAAGGTGGCTCGATACCACCTGGAGGACTACGGCACTCACGACATCATCGTGGAGAACGACATCCTCTACCAGGCCTACTACGACGGAGGCGTCCGGATCGTTGACGTGTCAGGCGAACTGCTGGGGAATCTGGCGGAACAGGGGCGAGAGATCGCCGTCTTCAAGCCCTACGACCCCCAGGGGTTCACGGCCAACGCCCCTTTCGTCATGAATGCCATGCCGTACAAGGGGCACATCTTCTTCACGGACTTCAACTCGGGTCTCTGGGGGGCGAAGCTGGAGCCCCGGGAGAGAACGGTGTTCTGACGGCGGCCCGCCGGCCTCCCCGGTTCGTTCCCGGGATCAGTCTTCCTTCCACGGGTTGTTGGCGAAGACGGCCAGCTCGGGCCAGAGGGCCCGCCGGGGCATGGTCAGGGCCGCCATGATGGTGGCGGCGATGTCGTCGGCGTAGAGCTTGTTCGGGTTGTTTCGGCCCGTGCGGCCACCGAAATCCGTCTGAACCTCCGACGGGCACACGCTCACCACACGGATGCCGTGGGGGCGCAGTTCGGCCTGCCAGCACTGGCTGATTCCCCGCAAGGCCCACTTGCTCCCGCCGTAAGCGGTGGCACCCGGCCCACCCTTCATTCCGGAAGTGGAGGCGATGTTGATGATGTCTCCTTCCTCCTGCTCTTTCATCAGGGGAACCACCCGGTTCGTGAGATCCACCAGGCCAAACACGTTCACTTCGAACATGGCCCGCATGGCATCCACATCCAGATCACCGATCTCTCCCCGAACCGCGTAGCCGGCGTTGTTCACCAGCACATCGATGCCGCCCATGCGGTCCAGACACGTGGTGACGGTTCGAGCGTTGTCCTCCGGTCGGGCCACATCCGCCGCAATCCCATGAGCACCGGTATTCCCCGCAACCTCCCGGATCCGATCCTCATTCCGGCCGGTGAACACCACCTGGTGGCCCGCCGCTCGAGCCTGATCCACGAGAGCGGCGCCAATGCCCTGGCTGCCACCCGTGATGAGAAACCGTCTTGCCTGCATGGAACTCCTCCCTTCGGATGAACGACACTCCCGGTCCCACCGAAGGCTACGCCTGGATCTCGGTGGCCGGCCCTGCTCCCCGAGGAACCCGGATGGAGTCCACCAGTTCCTGAATGTGATCCGGTGGGGGTTTCGTGGTGGCAGCCACGGCCACGGCAACTCCGAAATTCAGGAGCATCCCCACCATCCCGATCCCTTCGGGGGAAATCCCCCAGAGCCAGTGCTCGGCGGAGTTCAACTCGGGATGGAGGAAGGTGAACCAGACGATGTAACTGCCGGTAAAGGTGAGGCCTGTGAGCATCCCCGCTATGGCCCCCTCCCGGTTCATCCGCCGGGAGAAGATCCCCAGGGTGATGACCGGGAAGAACGAGGCAGCCGCCAACCCGAAGGCAAAAGCTACCACCTGCGCCACAAAGCCAGGCGGATTTATCCCCAGGTAGCCGGCCACCAGGACGGCCGCAGCAGCACTGATGCGAGCCGCCCTGAGCTCTCCCTTTTCGGAGATATCCGGCCGGATCCCTCGCTTCAGGAGGTCATGGCTCACGGCCGACGACACCACCAGGAGGAGACCTGCGGCTGTGGACAGGGCCGCGGCCAAGCCGCCCGCCGCGACGAGCCCCACTACCCACGCCGGGAGACCGGCAACTTCCGGCGCGGCCAGGACCATGATGTCCCGGTCGATCTCCAACTCGTTGGCCACGGCCCCCCCCGTGGCATCCACGGCACCCGGTCCTACGAACTGGATCAGTCCGTCCTCATTCAGGTCGTTGAACTGGATGAGTCCGGTTCCCTCCCATGTGGTGAACCAGGATGGTACCTCCGAATACGGCTGATGGGCCACCGTGCTGAGGAGGGTGCTTCGAGCGAAGACGGCCACGGCCGGAGCGGTGGTGTAGAGGATGGCAATGAACAGGAGCGCCCACCCCGCGGAGATCCGGGCGTCCCGCACCCGAGGCACCGTGAAGAACCGGATGATGACGTGGGGAAGCCCCGCAGTCCCCACCATGAGGGCAGCGGTGATGGCGAAGATGTCCAGCCGGGACTTGCTCCCATCGGTGTACGGAGCGAAACCCAACTCGGCGTGGAGGCCGTTCAACCGATCCAAAAGGAGTTCTCCGCTGGCCACATCCACCCCCCCCATCCCGATCTGGGGAATGGGATTCCCCGTGAGCATGATGGAGAGGAAAATGGCCGGCACCATGTAGGCGAAGATGAGGACGCAGTACTGGGCCACCTGGGTGTAGGTGATCCCCTTCATTCCCCCCAGAACGGCGTACGAAAAGACGATGACCATCCCCACGGCCACCCCCGCCTCCACGGGCACTTCCAGGAAGCGGGAGAACACGATCCCCACCCCTCGCATCTGTCCCGAAACGTAGGTGAAGCTCACAAAGATGGCGCAGATCACCGCCACCACCCGGGCTACCTGGGAGTAGTAGCGATCTCCCACGAAGTCCGGCACGGTGAACTTCCCGAACTTCCTCAGGTAGGGCGCCAATAGGAGGGCCAGAAGGACGTAGCCTCCGGTCCACCCCATGAGGTAGACGGAGCCGTCGTACCCCAGAAACGAGATGAGGCCCGCCATGGAGATGAACGACGCCGCCGACATCCAGTCTGCGGCGGTGGCCATCCCGTTGGCCACCGGGGAGACGCCCTTCCCCGCCACGTAGAAATCCGCGGTGGACGACGCCCGGGCCCAGACGGCGATGCCGATGTAGAGGGCGAACGAAGCCGCCACCAGGACGAAGGTCCACGCCTGGACGTTCATGGGCGTGACTCCTCAGGGAGGCCCCCACTGTGCTCCCCATGGCAGGCCCCCGGATTCCGGCCTCCGGGCCCCCTCACTCCTCCTCCACGTCGTATTTCCGGTCGGCCCGGTTCATGAGAGCCACATAGACGAAAATGAGGATCACGAAGGTGATGATGGAACCCTGCTGGGCGAACCAGAAACCCAGAGGGAAACCGGATCCTGGCAGACGATAGGCGTTCAACGGCTCCACCCAGATGATCCCCGCCCCGAAGGACACCAGGAACCAGACGGCCAGCAGGGGTCCCATGATCCGGAGGTTCGCCCGCCAGTAGGCCTCGAAGCGTTCGGAGTCGTCCATGGGGGGGCAAGAGGGGGCATGCACGGAGGTTCTGCAAGTCCCGGGCTCCACCTTGCAGCCGATTCACCGCTGTTCTAGTGTCCCCACGGCGCTCACCACCCCTTCCCGAAGGAGACCGGTCCGGAATGAATCTGGTGCTCCACCCTCGAGCTGCCCCCAGCAACTGCCTCCGGGTCTGGGTGGGTGCATTCGGGCGAATCGAAGCTCCTGGCCTGACCTGGACCCTGGACGGGGAGCCGGCGGTTCCTACAACGCTTCAACCGCTGCGATCCGTCCGGGATGAGAGCCTGGTAGACCCCCGAGTGCCCCGAGGCTTCACCGGCATATACGAGTTCCAGGGAAGCATCCAGCCCGGACGGAGCTACCGGGTGGGGGTGAGGGCCCGCGACGCTGGCACCGACACCCTCACCGTCAGGGCCTTGCCGGAACAGATCCCCGGAGCGTTCGACGCGCCATTCAACGTGCTGCTGGTCTCCTGCTTCCACTCAACGGAGGATCGAGGAGGGCTGGCCGGCGAATTGGTGGCCCAGATGGGGGGCGACATGCGGCCCCACCTGACCCTTCTCCTGGGAGATCAGGTCTACCTGGACCTCCCCACCCTCAAACGGTACCCGGGCAACGCGGAGCACCTCGCGGAAAAGTTCGAGGAGGACTACCGGACCAATTGGGCGGGAGACAAGGGGTACTCCCGGATTCTCCGGGCTGCCCCGGTGGCCGCCACCCCGGACGATCACGAGTACTGGAACAACTTCCCCCATCCCGCCGTGGCCATCCCCGCCACCTACACGGCGGGGGGCCGAGAAGCCTGGCGCCGTGCGGCGTGTGCTATGTACCAGGGCTTCCAACTGGCTCGGCCGGAAGGCCTGGAGCGAGCCGTGGAGTTGGACGTCCACCCCCTCTCCATCTTCATGCTGGACTCCCGCACCTACCGGACGGAAGATCGCTCTCGCTCCGTCCACCCGACGGTTCTAAACCAATTTAGAGAATGGACCCGTCGTGTGGCGGACCAGGGCCTGACGGGCGCCGTGGTCACCGGCCAGTCCCTCTTCGACGAACCTGCCGGGTGGTTGAAGGCCCGATTGGCCGACCGGACCCTGGCCAACTACGGCGACTACGGGGACGTAGTGCGCCAGTTGGAATGGCTGGGCGACCAGGGGCGGCCGGTACTGTGCATCACCGGTGACGTGCATTGGGGGCGAATGATGGAGACCCGAGACCGCCGCCAGAAGGCGAAGTTCTACGAGGTGATCTCGTCTCCCACCTCCCTGGTAACCACCATCGGGGCAGATCAACTCAAGGCTTGGGGATCCGCGGCGAGGGGCCTGCTGGGGCGATCTCCCGAGCCATGGGTGCGGCATGCTGATCCCCATGACCCTCCACTCTTCCTCGCCCATGACGTTCTGGGAAAGCGGTTCGCCTGTGACACGCCGGCCATCCACTCCCAGAAGGGGAACCACGTCACCCTACTCTCGTTCAATCAGACGGGGCTGGGCCTTGAACTGCGTGTGAGTTACTGGCCCATCTTCCCCCGGGGCCGCCCGGCAGCGCCCACCCATGTTCGCGCGGTTCGTCTTTCACCCGCCTATTAGAAGGCCGTTGAAGAAGTACAGGGACCACCGGGACGGGGTCTTGCGGTAGCGGGCGAGGCGGCGCGCTGAAAGCCATGCCGTAGCATCGGTGAAGCGTGCCAAC
>JBBDRI010000034.1:0-32826 GCA_040905545.1 Gemmatimonadota bacterium
GGCCCGGAGGGACTCGAACCCCCAACCGCCGGTTTTGGAGACCGGTGCTCTACCAGTTGAGCTACGGACCTCTGTGGATTCCGCAGAGGAACCCGCCCATGGCCAGGGACGGAATCGAACCGCCGACACCACGATTTTCAGTCGTGTGCTCTACCAACTGAGCTACCTGGCCCAAAAAAAACCCCGCTCGGGCAACTTGCCTCGAGCGGGTTTCGTATCTGGTGGCGTTCGTGCTACCGGAGACGCCACCCGCTCGTTCGGGAAAGACTGCTAGACCACGTATCCGTGGGGAACCATCCGCTGAATCGGCCGGACAACCCGAAGGCTGCACCTGCCACTTCCACCAGCTGGTTCGGTTCGGACATTGGCCCCCATCCCTGGGTTCGCAGGGTTCGCTCCCTGTTGAGCGGCTACCCTTCCAACGTGCGAACGCCGCCCAAGGCGGCGCTCCGATACTTCTGATTTTTATAGCGGGGGCGGGATTCGAACCCGCGACCTTCGGGTTATGAGCCCGACGAGCTACCTGACTGCTCCACCCCGCACCAAAGGACCGGAAGTATACCCAGGCCCTCGGGGGGTGTCAACCCTGTGTGAGAGGGAAAAACCGGGCCCTCACCAGGCCATGGCTGTTGGGCTCTGCAACCTTTTGGGAGCATTTCTCGTCGTACAAAATGGGACATGCCCCGATGGGCGGGTTCCATTGTTTCGTCGAAGTCGGAACTCATCAATTCCCCGACTTTGAAACCTTCACGAAAGGTGAGAATCATGATTACCGTGGGGTCATCATCTGCGAATGGCAGGCACGCCGGCCTGCGCGAGTCCAGTTCGCCCAGCGTGGGAACAGTCGATCTGCCGCCCTTTCCGGATCGGGAGGTCGTGCTGTTCGTGGATTGTGACAGGCGGATGCATGAGCTTCGATCTGAGCTGAAGCAAGAGGGCTACCGGACCTTGCACCCCGACGAATGGGACGGGCTGATGGACGTCATGGACCACTTGCCGGTAGGCTTGGTCCTCGTGGGAAGTCAACGGTCTGACCCGCATTCGTTGAGTACCCGGATCCGTTCGCTGGAGGTACAGGCACCACGGGCTGCGATTCTCTATCTCGCCAACGACTGGGAGTGGGGCACGGTGGAGACCGGGCTACAGGCAGGGGCACACGATGTGGTTCCTCCACCCCACACCCTGGCTTCCGTGCTGGTCAGAGCGGAGATCGTCCGGTCGACCAGATCCAAGCGGGGGCTCAGCAGCTCCGCCGGGAGCCGCAGGTTCGGAGACATTGAAGTGGACGTCCAGCATCGGGAGGTGTGGCTGAACAACCGATCCAGTTCCCTCACCGGGAGAGAGTTCGAACTCATCCACGCTCTCATGGATGCGGCCGGGACGGTGGTGAGCCGTGAGGAGCTGCTCCAGTCCATATGGGGACCGGACCAGGGAAGTGAGGCCGTGCTCGCCGCCACTGTTCATCGTCTCAGGAGAAAGCTCGAGGCCAACCCATCCGAGCCGCGGCGGCTCACCACCGTAAGGGGCGTGGGATACCGGTTGGAATCCTGAGTCCCCACGGCACGGCGCAACGACTGAGGGTTGAGTCTCGCTTCCCACTGCCGCTATATTGTCCCGCTCAGCACAGTACGACGGGACGTGGCGCAGCCCGGTAGCGCACCTGAATGGGGTTCAGGGGGTCGCCGGTTCGAATCCGGCCGTCCCGATACCGAGAGGGTCCCCACCATCGCGTCAGCGGTGGTGGGGTTTCTTTTTGTTATACGGCCGGATCTGCGAACCCGAAGGGTGAAGCTAATCCGGCCGTCCCGATACCTTTGTAGTTGGGCCCCCGACGTGGGTCAAAGAGCCTCCCACCAACTACTCGCCACCGGCTGGAAGTACGCCAGCCGCTGCATGGCCGCCCTTACTTGGCATGAGTTGTACTCGATCTCGCCCGACCGAAGCCAAGTAGCGGATGGGGCCCCCGCCAGCCCCACCACCAGCATCCCTTCGATCTCGAAATCGATGCTACTGGCTGGACTGTACATTCCCCGGGCCAGAATAACGCCGTCCCATTCGAAATCGTCCTGCAGGTTTAGAAAACCGTCCACAATGAGTACCCCACGTCCGCTTCGGGCCTGAGTAGCGGCGAGGTTCCCGTTCCAACGGATGGAGGGATAGACCCCTGGAAGGGGGGTGGGCCAAGCTGCGGGATTCTCATAGTCCACCGGGAATTCCGGATGGATCAGAGCCGTCCATGGAATCATCTCCAGAGCGTTCCATAGATTCGCTTGAGATCCGAGATTCCATACGTTGGGGGAGCCGGAAATGGACCCACCCAGGTTGAAGAAGCCGGTGCCAACGGCAATCCCTGCGATGGACGCACCTGCTCCGAAGCACTCCCCCGGCGAGGCTTCGTCGTGTCCGCTGACATCAGCGCCCTGAGAGATCACCCACCCGGAATGGGTGAAAGCGCCCAAGGGAACGATGGGAACCCGCCGAAGTGCATGAAATTCACGCACCACCCGAACGGCTGGGGCGGAGGCGAAGCGAGGGTCCAGCACTTCGCCGCGAGAGGAGATGGCGTAGACCGGATCCCATGCTGCCACATCCGAAACCCGCCAAGCGGTGATGGTGGCCGTCCCACCATCCAGGTTGTAGACGGTATCTGTGGGCACCACCATGCCCACATGCTCGCCCACGAAGAGCCCCAAACCCGCTTCGGCTACAGCCCGGGCACGGGCGCCGTCAGAGCTGTGCATGGCCATGGCCTGTTCGGAGGCCGCCACCTGGAAGCCGGTGGCCGCCGCCACCCCGATGGCGAACAGAAGGAAGACAACCACTGCCAGCGTGAAGCCCTGGCGGCTTTTGTCCGGGTGATGGGCATGAATCATGGCGTCAATTCAGGTTCCTGAGAGGCACATCCACCACCCACCCGTATTCAAATGGTTCTACACCGGGTACCCCGCCCACAGATTGCGAGGTGGACCCGGCCGTGAAGCGGATTCCCACCACCTGGCTCAGGTTACCCAGCCCAGTCACGTCATCCTGAAGGGTGCCGTTTACCATTCGATACTGGAAACCCGCCTCATCAGTCACTCCGGTGGCGATCTCGGTTGCGCTCGCCCCCGCCCTACGACGGAACACCGCCTGGGATCCCGGGGCCAACTCGGAGTCATCCAGGAAGAACTCCACCTCCTCGAAGAGCCCCAACAGCTCGCCGGGCTCAGCCACCCCAGGGACCCCGCCGGAGAGGGAGAGATAGTTTCCCGCATCTCCCCCTACCCACCCCCCCATTACCCCGCAGACATTGGTGGGTGCAGAAGACGGTGAGAGGGCGTCCCAGGTGCTGGAGCTGTACGTCCAACTACCATCCACTTCCCTTACTGCATACCCGGACACACGCGCTCCCTCCACGGTGTCTCCCTCCAGGGGGAAATAGATGGACGCGGATCCCGGCGTGGATACCTTCCCTTTCCCACCCTTGCCCTTGGTGACGGGATCCACCAAGTCACATACCATGCCCACAGCCAGCGGAACCCTCACCACCAGCTCACGGGGCTGAGCCGTAAGGACCCCGCCCCGGGTCACCTGACGAAACTCCTGAGTAATGATCTCCGTCACCATCCGCACATGGTCCTGGACCTGACTCTGTACCACCGTATGTCGGTAGAACCGATTCTGCGCCACGAAAACCGACATCACCAGCCCCATGACCACTGCACCCAAAGTGAGGGCTACCAGAGCCTCTATGAGGGAAAACCCCCTGCGACGCCCAGGACGCTTCCCGGCGTGAGAGCGGCCGCTAACCTCACGACTTTCCGGCCGGCCTACCATGGGGCTGGCCTAAAGGTGGTGACCCTGTGCTCCGGCCCGGGGGGATCTGCCGGAGTCACGACAACGTCCAGAGTGACCAGCCTGAAGCCATCGGGAACCACTGAGATGAGGACCCGATAGCTCCGCCCCTGTAGCTCGGTGGTATCCTCCACCAGGCCTTCGCCCAGCGTCGCGAAGGGGACAGTCTGCAAGGAATCCAAGCGGGCCTGAGCCAGGACGATGGCCTGAGACCGAATTCCGGCATCTCTCACCAACTGGGAAAGTCGGGTGGTAAGCTCGGTGGCCACCAGAACGCCCGCCGCGAAGATCACCAGAGACGCCACCACTTCGATGAGGGTGAACCCTCCGGACCCGGAGAGGTGCACATCCCGGCCCGGAATGTCCCCTCCAGAACGAGCCCCCCTGATCCCCGTCACCGGGCCTCCACCCGGGTCACCCCCATGGCGTTGAAGGTAACCAACGAAGTGGCGGAGTTGGACCGCAGTTCCAGCGTACCCACGGCACCCGACGCCCCCGTGAGATCCGCCAGCCCCCGGCGGTCGAAGATCACGCACTCCCCCGTGAGATTCAGTTCCATGCCCGAGAGGCGATGAGGTGAGCCTTCCCCGAAATGTCGAATAGCCACACTCCTCCCGGCGGCGGTGACGATCTCGTACCGCATGGAATCCACCTGAAGACAGAGACTCACTGATTGCCGCTCGCGGACGGCCGTACTGCGAGTCACCCCCAGATCTCGAGTGAACATCTCACCAGCCCGTTGGGCAGCGTTCTGATCGGAGTAGCTGGAATACGCCTGAATTCCAAGGGTAAGTGTGATGGCCACAATACTCATGACCACCAATAGCTCCACCAGCGTGACTCCCTGGCGGGCCGTGCACCTCCCCGAAACTCCAACCGAGAGAGGTCTCGGCGCGAGGACATGGTCCAGGGTGGGTGGTGTCATCCATCCATCCCAACGAGGTGGAGGGTGCGATAAGGACTTTGAAGCAAGTCATCCATAGGTATTCCCCCCCGGAACCTTTGTGACCGCGAGCATGAAGGCAAGATGAAAGAAATATACCGCCCCGCCCACCTACCGGCCTCCCCCACCCACTGGCCTTTCGCAGAGAAACCCACCGGAAGTGTCGTCTGGTTCATGCCGTCTGCATACCATTACCTTGCAAGGATGCCGCTATCGTCCGCTTCGCCTGTCCCTCCAGATGCCGCCTTCCCTCTCCGGGTGGCTGCGGTGGACACCGGATCCAATGCCATCCGCTTCCAGGCGCAGGAGTTCGTTTCTCCAGACCGCTCCACTACCCTGGAGTACGAGAGGGTACCGGTGAGGTTGGGACACCAGGTGTTCCTGAACGGACGCCTGGCGCCGGAAACCATGGACGCGGCCGTCCGGGCCTTTGTGCACTTCCGGGAGCGAGTGGAATCGCTGGGCATCCATCACCATCGCGCCGTGGCTACCAGTGCTGTGCGAGAGGCTCGCAATGGTCCGCTACTGGTGGACCGGATCTATCGAGAAACCGGGTTCCGGCTGGACGTCATCGGTGGATCCGAGGAAGCCAGGCTGGTCCACAATGCGGTGGCCAGTCGGGTCGACCTCTCCCGGGGGAAATGGGTACTGGCCGACCTGGGGGGAGGGAGTGTGGAGGTGTCACTTGTGGACGATGTGGGGATGCTCTGGAGCGAGTCCCACACCATGGGCTCCGTGCGGCTTCTGGAGGAACTGGCGGAGGCAGACGCCGACCCCGGTAGATTCCAGAGGCTTCTGGAAGAGTATGTCTCCATCATCCGGATCCCCGCACCCTCCCAATACTGGGAACCCGCCGGTTTCATTGCCACCGGAGGCAACATCGAAGCCCTGGCCAAACTGACCGCCTCCCTACCTGATGATAGGGGGGTCAGCACCCTCCCGGTGCCCGACCTCCGGGCTGCCAGCGAACTCCTGGCTCGTTTGTCATTTCGAGATCGCATGTCCCAGCTGAATCTCCGGGAGGATCGGGCTGATGTGATTCTTCCTGCGGCCCTGGTCTATCTCCGCCTTGCCGAGCTCACCGGGGCCCGGGAGATCCTGGTGCCTCATGTTGGAGTGAAGGATGGGCTCCTTCTGGATCTCATGGACACGCTCACATCCCACGCAGGGGCGGAAGCCCGCTACGAGTCTCAACTCACCTCCGCGGCCATCTCGTTGGGCCGCCGCTTCATGTTCGATGAAGCCCATGGTGCGCATGTGGCGCGCATGGCTCTCTCCCTTTTCGACCAATTGGTGAAACTCCATGGACTGGGCGCTCGGGACCGGCTGCTGCTGAAGGTCGCCGCGCTGCTCCACGATGTGGGCACATTCGTGGCCCACAAGCGACATCATCGTCATTCCCTCTACCTCATCTCGAAGAGCGATCTCCCGAGTCTATCGGCCGACGAGATTCTGACAGTGGCCAATGTGGCTCGGTATCATCGAAAAAGTTCGCCTTCTTTGAGCCATTCCGACTACGCTCGACTTCCGCAGGACCTGCGGGTCCGAGTCGATCAACTGGCTTCCATTCTTCGCCTGGCCGACGCGCTGGATCGACAACGTCTGCAGCTGGTGCAGTCGGTGAAGGTGCACGCCTCGGCACTGGACCTGACACTGGAACTCGAGGGCGAGGGTGACCTCCTGCTGGAACGCTGGGCCGTTTCCCGAAAGCAGAGTCTATTCCACGATACTTTTGGCCTGCAGGTGCGGATCGAAAATTGACAAAAAATGCATCGAAATGATTGGTGTCTGATATAACCCCATAGTTGATAATGACAATGAGATTGGAAACAGGCTACTCGGGTATTACTATTCGCCGAGTGGGATTCAGTCACTTGGAATGAATCTCCATCATCACATATGCGTCCGGCACCCGCCCGGACCGATCTGAAATGAGACGAGGGGGTCCCGTGTCCAAGGCAGATGCAACCATCATGGCCATGGTGGAGGCGGAACTGGAGGAGAATCCAGAGGCCACCGCAACGGAACTGCACGAGAAAGCTAAGACGCTGAGTGCAGGGGTACGCGAACTCTCGCTACGCCAGTTCCATGCCCGCTATCCTCTGCAGGTGAAGCGCCGAAAAGCGCGGAAGCGAACCGGTGGACGGAAGGGCGGCGCGCCTGGCAACCGGACCAGAGGGCGCGGTAGAAAGGGAAGCAAGGCAGACTCCCGGGACGCGGTTCGCAAGGTCTTCATGGATTTCGCCACCGACCTCACAGCTCGCATCGCCTCAGATGGGCCACACGGAGCGGTGAAGTTGCTGGCCCAGGTCGACAGCTACGTGGATCGAGCTATGGACGCTGGACGAACCAACTGACCTGGCCAACCTCAGCCCGCCGCAGTGAAGACCCGGAACGCCCTCGCTCAATCTGAGACGGGGGCTTTCGCAGTTGCAGGGCGATCCAGGCGCTCGGCCAGGAAGATCAGTTCCCGAACCACTACCGAAAGGGCCATGAGAGAGATCTTCTCCTGACCTCGGACCTCATCCAGGAGGTCGAGAAGTCTCTGGAGTTCCCGGCTCCTGCGCCGAGTCAACTCGTCCATGGCCGCCTCCAGACTGCCCAGGGTCTCCTGCTGCCCCATCACCCAGGCGGCGACGCGCTGGTGGGCCCATGTGAGGTCGTCGGCCAACACCTGGGCGGCCCGCTGCTCCCAGCGATCGTCGGCGGCGGCGGCAAAGATGGCTTGCCGGGTCCATGGCACCTGGGTGAGATCCGAAACCTGATAGAACACCCGGGCTGCATCCACGGGATCGGCGCCAGAGTCCCTCACTACCCTCAGGATCTCCAGCAACTGGTCCAGAAAACGCAAGGTGATGAGGTTTCGGGCAAATTCAGAGTCTACCCCGGCAGACTCCAACTCGTCCACCAACTCGTGAAATAGCTCCCGGTCTTCACCGGTAACGATCTCAGGGAAACGCTCCCTCAAACGGGCCAACCCGTCGACGCTGGCTTTGATGGTGGCCTCGGGACTTTGCTCCATATCGGAGTTGGCCAGGACCCACCGGGCCGTCCGATCCAGGACCCGAGCAAGACCCAGGTACCAGCGGTACACGACCTCCAACGGGATGCTGGTCTCGGAACCCTTCAGACGATCCAGAAGGGCACGGTGGCCCGCCAACCGAGCTGCCACCAGCCAGGCCTGCGCCACTTCATGAGAGGTTCTCCCGGTGTCCCGGGCCACCCGATGTATGAACGTGGCCCCCATGAGGTCCACCAACTCCGACGTGAGCTGGCTCGCGATGATCTCCCTCCGGAGGCGATGATGCCTGGCTGCCCCACCGGCCCGGGCAACGGCAGGTCCGGGGAAATACCCCAACAGATAACTCTCGGTCAACTCCTCATCGAGGAGCTTCCCGCGAAGTAGAGAGCTCATGAGGTGGAGTTTCGCGTATGCCAACAAGATGCAGAGCTCCGGTCGAGTCAGCCCCATCCCCGCCTCCACGCGCTCCTGGATGGCTTCCCAGGTGGGAAGACTCTCGTCTGCCCGGTCGAGGAAGCCTTCCTTCTCCAGGGCGGAGATGAGATCTCGAAAGTCGTCCAGTCCCTCTGCAGAACGGGCAAGATCCAGAGAAATGGCTCGACTCTGAGAACGGTTGTCCTCCAGAACCTGTTGAGCTACCGAACTCTGGAGTTCGGTCAAGAGAGGATTTCGGTCCTCCACGGGAAGGATGCCCTGCTGCACAGCTCCATTCAGGAGAATCTTGAGATTCACCTCCCGGTCGGAGAGATCTACCCCCCCTGAGTTATCGATGGCATCGGTATTCAGGAGCACACCATTGAGTGCCGCCTCCACCCGGGCCTTCTGGGTGAATCCCAGGTTCCCTCCCTCGCCCACCACTTTCGCTCTCAGTTCAAGGGCATTGATGCGCACGGCGTCGTTGGATGCGTCTCCCACCTCCGCGTTGTGCTCATCGGATGACCGAACGTACGTGCCGATCCCTCCATTCCAGAGGAGTTCCACGGGTGCTTTTAGAACGGTCCGCACCAGCCCCTCCCCGTCCAGGGGTTCCGCATCGTCGGGAAGTCCAAGGATCTCGCGCGCCTGAGGGGTCAACTCCACCTTCTTCGCGCCCCGAGAGATGATCATTCCGCCCTCGCTCAGGACATCTCGACCATAATCTTCCCACGACGACGGGCCCAGGGCAAACATGCGCTCCCGTTCCTGGTAGGAACGCTCCGGGTCGGGGTTGGGATCCAGGAAGACGTGCCGATGATCAAAGGCAGCAAGCAGCCGGATCTGTCGGGACAGGAGCATCCCGTTTCCGAACACATCCCCGCTCATATCACCAATGCCAACCACGGTGAAGGGCTCCGACTGGATATCCTTTCCGCGTTCCAGAAAGTGCCGTCGAACACATTCCCACGCTCCTCCGGCCGTGATTCCCACTTCCTTGTGGTCGTAGCCATTGGATCCCCCTGACGCGAAGGCATCACCCAGCCAGAACCCGTACTCTTCTGCAACACCATTGGCCACATCCGAATACTTGGCCGTCCCCTTGTCGGCGGCCACTACCAGGTAGGGGTCCGCACGATCGTGGCAGAATACGCCCTCCGGGGGAACGTGCCGCCCTTCCACCAGGTTGTCCGTGAGGTCCAGAAGACCTCGGATGAGAGTGCAATACTGCTCCCTGGCCTCATCCGCCATGGCCTCCGGTGGGAGTTGTCTGAGGGTCACAAAGCCCCCTTTGGATCCCGCAGGCACGATGACGGCGTTCTTCACCATCTGGGTCTTCACCAGTCCCAGCACCTCCGTCCGGAAATCATCTGGACGATCGGAGTACCGGATCCCGCCCCTGGCAACCCGGGCTCCCCGAAGGTGCACTCCCTCCATTCGGGGTGACCTCACCCAGACCTCATACAGGACTCGGGTGCGGGGCACACCTTCCAGTCCTCGCGTCGCAACCTTGAACGAGATATAGGGAACGCCTCCCGACGTCCGAGACGGGTCTCTTCCGCCATTGCGGAAGTAATTGGTACGAACGGTGCCATCGATGAGGAGGGCCAGACGCCGAAGGGCGCGGTCGTCTCCCAATACGGTGACTTTGTTCAGTGACTCGAGGAATTGAGCCTGGATCTCGCCAAGCCGCGTCGCTCGTTCGTCAGGGGAGCCTTCGTCGAGGCCAAAACGCACCTCGAAGCGATGTAACAGGATGCGAGCCACATCGGGGTGCTTCACCAGGGCCACGGGCAGGGATACGCGGCTGGGTACGGCCCCCACCTGGAAAGCATAGCTGGCGTATGCCCGCAGGACCTCGATCTCCCGCCAGGCCAACCCAGCCAATACCACCAGGGAGTTCAGGGAGTCCGACGATGCGTCGCCCCGGCGCACTGCGAGAATCAGCTCCGAGAGGAGGCGGCCCCCGCCATTCACGTCAAGGAGTCCGCCGGCAGGATCCTGGACATGGAAGGAGTAGATACTCGCCCCCGGCACCCCACGACCCTGTATCTGAAATGGGGTCACGGCAATGACCCGGAGACCTGCATCTTCCAGGATGGGCATGAACTCAGAGAGTATCAGGCGCTCGCCCCGGAGAAAAAGTCGCAACTCCGACAACTCCTCCCCGTCGGAAAAGGTCTTTGCGTCACGGTTCGCCAGGGCGATGGCCACGTCCCTGCCGGTTGACTCCATGGCCTCCAACTCCAGAACATCCTCCACGGCCACCAATGGGTCGGTAGCGGCTCGGTATTCCGGACTCACCGCCTCACCGTAAACGCCGGCCAGACGGCGCGCCTCCTCGCTGGGGCGAAAGCGCTCCAACCCCTCCCGCACGCGATCTTCCCAGCTTCGAATGATCTCGCCAATGGCCCGCTCCAGATCTACGGCCTCTACCGTTTCCAGGCGTTCCGGCGGCGCACTCAGGTAGAAGTGGAGTCGGGCTTGCTCTCCTTCGCCCAGAGCCAGGTGGTAGTTGAGCACTTCCCCCTGAAAATGATCGATGAGGAGCTCTTCGATGGACTTCCGGACCTCCCCGGAGAAGCGTTCCTTTGCCAGGATCACCATGACCGACGTCCCCCGGTTCAGAGGATCCCGTCGGAGGGTAACGCGTGCACCATGGGAGTGGTACATGGTGAGCACAGCCTGGACATCCTTTGTGATCTCTTCCACCGATGCCAGAAAGAGGTCTTCTGTCGGGAAGGAGTTGAAAATCGTGTGGATCTCCTTGTAGTCGTGAGATCCTACCCGAACTCCTGCCTCTTCCAGCACCCTGGTCAGCTTCTCCCGAAGAATGGGGACCTGCTCTGCCCGCTCATTGTAGGCCCTGGAGGTAAAGAGACCCATGAACCGGCGTTCACCCACAATGCGCCCCATGTCGTCCAGCTTCTTCACTCCGATGTAGTCCATCCGGACCCGGCGATGCACCGTGGAGGAGGCATTGGTCTTGCTGATGATGAGGGTGGGACCCTGGTCCATGAGCCGCCGGAGATCTCCAGGGAGAGACGCGATCTTCACACCCTCAGCGAATCGGGATTCGCTCTCATCCCTGAGGATGCCCAGGCCGGATCCCTCCTCCACCTTCGCCAGTCGATCTTCCGACCCCGGACCACCCACGAGATCGTACCCACGATAGCCCAGGAAGACGAAGGCGCCGTCCCGGAGCCAGCGCAGGAATGCCTGAATCTCCTCAAACTCAGCCTTGCGCTGGGGGAGATTCTGGGACTGCTCTGCCAAGCTTGTCACGGTGCGATCCAACGCCTTCACCATCTTTGGGAAGTCGTCGGTAGCTCGCACCACGTCTACCAGCCGACGCTGGAGCTCCTCCTGCAGGAATCGGATGGAGTCCGGATCCTGCTCCCCCACCACTTCGCAGTGCACCAGAGACTCCCGCCTCCCTGCGCTCTCCGAGGGTCCCAGTGCCACGATACGCCCTTCCTCATCTCGATCCACCAGGAGCACCGGATATACCATGTTCCCGATGGCCAGGTCCTGGGACGCCAGGAACTCCCTTATGGAGTCCACCACGAAGGGTCGCTCGGAGACGTTGGTGCGGATGACCGTGACCGGACCATGCCATCCTTCGTTGTCCACATCTGGCACAAAGACCTGGACCTTGGGAAGGTCTCCCATAGGCTGAGCCAGGAAGCGGTAGACGCCGGCAAGGACATGGGCCTGGGCGTCGCTACTCCGATGGCCCAGGTAATCCCGGGGGGCCTTTGAGAAGAAAAGCTCGGCCAGACGCAGCGCGTGCGGGACTTCCTGAGGCTCCAGGAGACTTTCCACCCGGGTGCAAATGGCCTTGAGGTCGGGAGATCCCTCTCGGAGACGACGAGCGCCCTGCTCAGTGGTATCGCTCATATGGCGTTTGGCGTTGCTGTGGATGAGCCTTTGCCCAGCAGCAGCGTGTCCGGGCTGGGCAGGTGGGGGGAATTGGAGAATGCGGAATCCCGGCCCAGCGGGCCGTGGAGAGCTCGGGGGCTCCGACGTGGAATTGGAAAATAACCCGGTTTCCAGTAACGGGATTGTACCGAACGTCGAGGGGGTCGTAAAGGGGTCTGGAAGATGCCACGGAGCGGGAACGCCAGTAGGTTGCGTGCCGGCTCTAACCTCTGGAGGTGACACCTTTGCCCGTCTTCCGTGACCTCGACGACAGACCCCGTCTGTTCTGGGAGGTATCTGGCCCCATTGGCGGCCGTCCTCTGGTGCTCATCCACGGCTACGGAGCCGGCTCGTTCACATGGGACGCCTGGCTTCCGGAGATGACCCAACGGCACCGGATCTACCGGGTCGATCTTCCGGGCTTCGGTCAGTCGCCGGCGCCACCATCCGGGAAGTTCACACCCAACCACCACGCTGCGATCCTGTTGGAATGGCTCCACCGTGAGGTGGAGGGCCGTCCTGTGCTTCTGGGTCACTCGCTGGGCGGGGGCGTAGCCACTGCCATGGCATTGACACTTCAGCGTGAGGAACCGGGACGGGTAAGTGCCCTCATCCTCATGGCAGGGGCCGTCCTTCCCCAGTATCTGCCTCGGTATATCTCCCTGGCCCGGATCCCGTTTCTGGGGGAGTTGGGCCTGGCTCTTGCTCCCTCCCGATTGCTCATCCGCAGGGTCCTCAGGGAAATCGTCCATGACCCAGCATGTATCACCGATGGCGTCGTGGAACGCTATACGGAGGGCCTTCGTTCCTTTCGGGTCAGGCGAACCCTTCTGGAAGCGGCTCGAAGTCTGGATGTGGAAGCGGGTCGTGCGCTGGCAGCCCAGCTGGGGCAACTCACCCTCCCTGTGCTCCTCCTCTGGGGCGCATCCGACCATGTGGTGCCCGTGAGTCAGGGCCGCGCCCTGGAGGGCCTCATTCCGAGGGCAAATCTCGTGGTATTGAAGGAATGCGGTCACCTTCCCCAGGAGGAGCAGCCCCGGGCAGCTCTGGACGCCATCCTGGGCTTCCTGGACGGCCTCGCTCCCGGAGGAGCGTCGTGAACATCACCCACCCCACCTTGAGGGAGGTGGAAAGGGAACCGGAGATCTTGGAGCGACCCGCCAGCCGGGGTCGATGGTTTACCGGCACCTCCACCACTCTGATCCCGGCCCGATGAGCTCGGACCTGCATCTGGATGGTCCAACCCCATGTACGGTCATCCATCTCCAGGGCCTCCAGGACCGACCATGTGATGGCCCGGAAAGGAGGGAGATCGGTGTGATCTCCCCCGCCCAGGAAACGGCTCATCCCCAGCATGAGGGTGGTACCCCATCGGGCGTGGAGGGGACGCCGTTCCCCCGGGTGCCCCTGGCGAACCCCCAACACCAGCTGCGCCTCCTCCCGGAACAAGGGCGCGAGGATACTCCCGAGCTCCTGGCCCAGCGGACCATGATCCGCATCCAGGAAGACCACCCACCGGGGAGGCGAGAGAGCCTTTTTCGCGTGGGCCAGTCCCGCCAGGCAGGCCGCTCCGTATCCATGCTGGGCCTCGTGTACCACCACGGCACCATGTGCACGGGAAACGGCCGAAGTGGAATCGCTTGAACCATTGTCCACCACGACCACCTGAAAAACCGCCTTCTCGTCCACCTGCCGCACCGCGTCACCGATCGTAGGTAGGAGGAGCGACAACGCCTCCTCTTCGTTCAAGGCCGGAACGAGAAAAAGGATCTGAACGGGACCCGGGTCACGCATGGGCCCGCGACGGATTGCCCACCGGCTTTGGGGAGCTGGATGGGGCCGGCGGCTTACTCCGCCACTCACCCCACCATAGCCCCCCATAGCCACAGGCGAAGAGCAGGTAGAAAGGAATGGATCCGTAGAAGCCCATCCACGCCCCCAGGAGAACCGTCCCCAGATGGTAGAGTGTCAGAACTCCCTTCATGTTGAATGCACTCCCCCGCTCTCCCAGAAGCAGACCAGCGGATCTCGCTGCGCCAGCAGGGGAGGACCCCACCTTGGGAGTCCGGATGAAGGGATCTCGTTTGCCTACCAGCCCTCTGACGACAGCGAGGGACACGGACGCTGTGAGGCCGATCCCCACCGCGATGGTGATGGGGACAGCGGGTACGATCTCACCGGCGCGGCGCCCGCGCGTACGGCCGGCAAACCAATAGAAGAGCAGAAACGGCAGGGTAGCTGCTGAGAAGGCCACCATGTCCAGAAACAACAATTTCTCCAGTCCCAGGGCCTGTCGAGCCAGCGCTGACGGGAACAGGAGAAACCCCAGGATCAGGGTGAGGGGGTGGGCCATATGCCCGCCCATGTGTATGAGAGCCTCCAGCTTCATCCTTGCCGGGAGCGGGCTTCGAAAGATGCGGGGAAGGAGCTTGACCCCCGTTTGGATCCCGCCCTGGGCCCATCGCCGCTGTTGTCCCTCCAGGGCCGTTACTCCCGCCGGCAGCTCCGCCGGCACCCGGACATCGTCCAGATACACGAATCGCCAACCCTTGAGCTGGGCTCTGTAGCTCAGGTCCAGGTCTTCCGTGAGAGTCTCTGCAGACCAGCCCCCTGCATCCTGAATGGCCGAACGACGCCACATACCCGCCGTTCCGTTGAAGTTGAAGAAGCACCCGGCGGCCTGCCGCCCACCATGCTCGAAGACGAAGTGGGCATCGAGCATAAGGGCCTGGGCACGAGTGAGGGGGTTCTCATTCTCATTCAAATGATCCCAGCGCGCCTGCACCATACCCACGGCAGCATCTTGAAACGGGGGAAGAAGCGCCTTCAGGAGATCGGGAGACGGGACAAAATCTGCATCCAGGATAAGGAGGAACTCACCCTTGGCCCGCTCCAATCCGAAAGCCAACGCCCCGGCCTTGAAGCCCGTCCGCAGGGGTCGACGCAGATGCTTCACATCCACGCCCTGTTCCCTCCAGTATCGAACCCGGGCTGCCGCCACCCCATGACTGCCATCAGTGGAGTCATCCAGCAGCTGGACCTCCAGGGATTCCCGGGGATAGTCCAGCGAACACGCCGCATCCAGTAACCGCTCCACGACACGAGGCTCGTTGTATACGGGCAGCTGCACCGTGATGGAGGGCCAGGGCCCATGGGAGCGCGGTGGGAAGCCAGGTGCAGTGTCCCGGCTACGGTGCCAGCGGTTCACCAGGACGGTCCGGTGAATTGCCAAAGGGACGAGAAGCCCAAGCACCACGCCAATGGCCACTAGGATGGACCACGCCAGCCCCGGCGAAAGAAGGGGAATGGGTTCACTCATGTAGCGTCCTCTGTGGTGTCCTGGGGCTCAAAGCCGGCACAGCTCCAAACCGGGAGAGGAGGGTACTTGCGATAACGGGAGTCCGTCTGCGAGAGAGAACATAGAAGGAAGACCGATCCCTTCCGACTCTCGATCCTGCGCACGTGACGGCACGCCCCACAAAGCCCTGGAGGGGGAGCGTTGGTTCCCGACAGTGGCGGCCTCCTGGGGTTCCCGGCCTCTCCTCCCTCCGTTCTAGCGCCCACGAATTACGGGGGCCATCACGCCGCCGCGCTCCACCGGATTCCCATGATCGCCACCTGCCGCTCCGGCGCGCCGCCCCGATGGGAGTAGAAGTGTCCAGGGCCGCAAAGGGTGCAGTGCTCCGAAACCGTCACGGCGCCCCCTGGGACCCCCAGGCTCTCCGCCTGCCGCATGAGGATGGTTCGCAGATCCACCCTGCTCTCCGCCAACCCCGAAGGCAAGCTCTCCCCCAGAGCCTCGGCTACATCGCGTCCCACCTGATAGCATTCTCCACAGATGGCCGGGCCGAGGTGCAGCTCCACCTGTTGTGGAGGGGTTCCCAGACGAGCCTTCAATTCCTCCAGCAGCGACGCCAGGGCACCCTGAGCCACGCCTCGCCAGCCGGCGTGCAGCAAGGCCACCGCAGGAAGTTGGGGCACCACTATGAAGACCGGCACGCAGTCTGCCACGGTGATTGCCAGAAGCACGCCGGGATCGGCGGTGAGATGCCCGTCGGCGTCCGGTCCCAGCACCAGACCCTGTCCTCCCCCCCGGTGGGTGAGAACCGCCGTGCCGTGGGGTTGTTGACTATGGACGACCAGTGGGAATGCACTCCATTCCCGGAGACGGCGCCAGGCCAGGAGGGGATCCTCGGTCGCGTTTGGTCCGAAGAGCCGGAAATCGGGGTGGCGCCGGAGCGATCCATCCTCCATCTCCGGGCTGCCTTGAAGCGATCCCCTTCCAGTGGTGCCCTGGAGCAACCAGGGAAAACGCTCTCTCCAGGTGGGGTTCACGTAGAGAGGGAAGGGGGCGTCCTGAATCGTCTCCAGAACCCCCGCCTTCCCTCTCTCAGTTGTGGACTGTGCTTCCCTCACGGACCATCCCTCCAACCGGGCCACCCCGGCCGGAGTGGCCGGTCAGCGCGTTACCCGCACCCCCGCGTGGAAGGTCCGGGGCAGGCCCGGCCGGGCACCCGCAGGGCGACGGCTCACCACGTACTGCTGGTTCGCCAGGTTCTGGACGCCCGCAAACATGGTCCCTCCGGTGGGCAAGCGATACTCCCCGGAGAGATTGAGCACCAGGAAGCCGTCAGAGCCGGACTCGGCTTCGATGGGACCCGTGCCTGCTTCCGTGCGCATGGCCGTGGCTCCGTTCCCAGCCAGGGTGAGATCCCAGGGTCCATGTTGCAGCGTGACCTGTGCCGAGAGAAGGTGCTCCGGGAGGTAGGGGAGGCGGTCCCCGATCTCCACCGTTCCCCACGGACCATACGAACTGTCGAAAGCACTCTGGAAGGTGGCCTGGGTCCAGGTGTACGCAACCCGGACGGGGAGGCGCACGGCCAGCCCTCGGCCCGCAGTAGGGTCGTAATCGGCAGACAACTCAACCCCCACGGTCTCCACTGCACCGCCATTGAACAGGTCACCTGTACCGTCGCCACCGGTAGCCAGAGTGGACTGGCCCAGGATGTTGGAGTAATCCGAGTAGAAGGCAGCAGCCTGCAACCCCAGGCTGGTGCGACGAATACGCGCACCGAGCTCGTAATTCACGCTCTCCTCCACCCGGGTCTCCTGGTCGGCACCCGGGCCTGGAGGGCCGAAGCCCTTGTGGATTCCACCGAAGAGATGGGTGCGGGGGGAAATCGCGTACGTAACACCCACGCCTGGAATCAGGGCCGTGACCGAGTTCTCTCGCACCCGGGGAGCTACGACTCGGTCCGGATCGTCACTGTTGTAGTCCATTCGGGCCAGCTCGATGCTCTCGTACCGCACCCCCGGGGTGACGGTCCACCTACCCATTTCCATCTGGTTCTGAAGGAAGAAAGCCCACGCCCGGGCCTCTCCCACCCGGTTGGCCTGACTCCCAGGGGCACCCTGGGAGGTGCGGACCATGACCCCGTTCACCATCTGATATCCGTCTTCGAACTGGAGGCGGTCCTCCTGGTCTTCATGGAACCTGATACCGACTTCCAGATTCTGCTCCACCCGCTCCCCTGGGATCCGGATGCCTGCCACGGACTGGACGCCCTGGGAGTAGTACTCCCGGTTGTTGGCCCGGACGCGGAGGACATCGGGATCCGAATCCGCGCCCTTGAGCACAGCCAGAGCATCGGAATTGTTCTGCGGCGCTCGAAGAACCCCCGAAATCCCGGCGCCAAGTACTGACTGAAGCTTGTACCACTGTCGAGTCACGTCGCTTCTGTACACGTCCGTCACCAGATCGAAGCGGCTGCCTGCGGTGAGGAAGTGGCGCAGACGCAGTTGACGCTGGTCCACATCCATGACATCGGGTTGCGATCCGGCGTACCGGAGGTTCGGGCTCGTGCGGAAGTCCGTTTCCGTGAGACCGAGATACGTCTCATTGGACAGCTGGTCGTAGAAGCCGACTTTCAGCTCCAGCTCCTGATAGAGGGAAGCATCCGGATTCGTGTTCACCCTCAGCTTTCCCAGATAGTCTCCCACGCGGAACCCGGTATCCCCACCGCCCTGGAGCTCCTTGAAGCCGTCCGTACGGATCTGGTAGGTCTGGAACATCCAGCCGGCATGGCGAGAGCTCCCCCCCACGGTGCCCTGCCCCTTCAGCGTGGCATCCTGTCCCCCACCCAGTTCCATATTCCAACCGAACTCATCTGGAATGGACGTCGAAACCAGGTTGACGGCTCCCCCCAGGGTCCGCGGGCCGTACCGAATTTGGCTGGCCCCCTTCCGGACCTCCACAGCCTCCATCCTCCCGGTGGTGGGAAAGTAGTACGCCGCCGGAGCCGCATACGGGGCCGGAGCCACCAGAATCCCGTCTTCCATGAGGGTCACGTTGGAGGCTCGCTCCGCCCCCGTCCCCCGAAGACCAATGTGGGGACGAAGCCCGTACCCCTCCTCGTCCTGGACATTCACTCCAGGAATCTGGCGAAGCACATCGTGGATGTTGTCAAACACGTTGCTCTGGGACTCCAGATCCTGGCGGCTCAGGAAGTGGGCCGACCCTGGGACCGCAGCGAGGTTCAGGGGGTCGCCCACCATCCGGGTGCGGTCCATGAGAACGAGCACGGGGTTCAACGCCAGTGGGGACGGCTCCATGACCACCGTCAAGTTCGAGGTGACACCGGCCGTCAACTGGATCTGAAGGGACTGGGGCTCGTACCCCAGGCGAGTGAAGCGGATCTCGGAATTTCCTTCATCCAAACCACCCAGGTTGAAGTGTCCGAATGCATCAGTCTCCGCCCGGGCGGTTCCGTTCACCGCCACCACCGCCACCCCTGGAAGAGGGGTGCCGGTTTCCGCCGCTACTACGGTTCCCCTTACGCGGGCGAGATCCTGAAGGGGTTCAACCGCGGCAAGCCCGCCGGCCCAGCCTGGCAGCGGGTTGAAGGGCGCGAGCAAGGTGAGGAGAATCACAGTGAGGATGCTTCGGGAGGCAGAGCAGGAAACGGACTGCAATCTCTTTGACAGAAAGAACATAAGGGGGAAACTCCAGAGCAGTGCCATGACAGACACACGGATTACTGTAGGGAAATCGGACATGAGATTGAGAACGGTTCTCAACTCTCGCTCAAAGTAAACCTCCTCTACCCAGCGGTCAAGTCTTCACTTTTCTCCTGGCATATCTCGCTTCTGGCCGGGAATTGGGTACTTTTAGGAGATGGCCATCGTCACTCTGCATTCAGTCTCGATCCAGATGGGTCCGGATGGTCCGGGACCCGACACCAGGACTCCCCCTCCCATGTCTTCCAACGATCTTTTCGACGGATACAACGTCGGCTACGTGCAGGACCTGTATGAACGCTTTTCCCGGAATCCCGATTCCGTGCCTGGTGAGTGGCAGGAGATCTTCAAGCGAGGGATAGGCGCCGCCCTGCAGGAAGGGTTGCTCGTGCCCGAGGGACTGGCTGCAAATGGGACGACAGGCGCGGCTTCGGCGGTCTCTGCCATGGCTCCCACACCCCCAGTGCGCCAGGCCGGTGTGGCGTCGGAGTCTCCTACACCTGGAGACGCTGGACTCCAAGCATTCCTACCCGTGGTGGCCCGGGCCACCAGTCTCATCCAGGCGCTCCGGGATCATGGTCACCAGGCGGCCCGGCTGGACCCGCTGGGTACGGAGCCCCCCGGCCATCCCCAACTCGACCCATCGTTCTTCGGAACCTCCATGCGTGAACTGGAGCGGGTTCCCACATCGGTGGTGCTGGGCAATGGAAGAACCGATCCCATCCCCGCGACCATTCAGCGTCTCCGGGAGATATACTGCGACACCATCGGCTACCAGTTCGAGCATCTGGAAGATCCGGAAAAGGTGGTGTGGCTCTGGAACGAGGTGGAGTCCGGGGTCCACACCCAAGAGATGTCCCGGGAGGACAAGCTCTGGCTCCTGGAGCGCCTCACGCAGGTGGAGGGCATGGAACGCTTCCTGCACCGGGCCTATCTGGGTCAGAAGCGGTTCTCGGTGGAGGGCACCGACATGCTGGTACCCATGCTCGACGTGGCTCTGGAAGAAGCCGGACGCCTGGGAACCCGGGAAGTGATTCTGGGCATGGCCCATCGGGGTCGGCTGAATGTGCTGACCCACATCGTGGGCATCTCCTTCCGTTCCATTCTCAGGGAGTTCGAGGGGGCACCCCAGGCCCCGGGCCCCAACAACCTCATGAGCGCCGGAACCGGCGACGTGAAGTACCATCACGGGGCCTCTGGCGATTACGACCTGCGGAGCGGAAGCGACATCCGCGTTACCCTGTCTCCAAATCCCAGTCACCTGGAGTTCGTGAACCCGGTGGTATCCGGCATGGCCCGGGCTCAGCAGTTCCCGCCCCCCCATGCACCAGGGAGCCAGCAGGACCTGGATCGGGTCGTTCCCGTGCTCATCCACGGGGACGCGGCCTTCGCCGCGGAAGGAGTAGTGGCAGAGAGCCTCAATCTGGCCCGGCTGAGAGGCTACGCCACCGGTGGCACCATCCACATCATTGCCAACAACCAGGTGGGCTTCACAACCAACCCCATCGATGCCCGCTCCACCCGATATTCCAGTGATCTGGCCAAAGGCTACGATATTCCGGTCATCCATGTGAACGCGGATGATGCTGCGGCCTGCCTGGCGGCCGTACGGCTGGCCATGGCATATCGGGCCCGCTTCCATGACGACATCCTCATCGACCTCATGGGGTACCGTCGGCACGGGCACAATGAGGGAGACGAACCGGCATACACCCAGCCCGCCCTCTACGCTCAGATTGCCGAGCATCCCACCGTGCGAACCCTCTGGGCCCAGCGTCTCACTGACGAAGGTGTGCTCTCCGTGGACGAGGCGGAGGCCATGGATGACCGCGTCCAGGCAGCGTTCCGCGAGGACCAGGAGGCCGTTCAGGAGACGGCCGGTCCCCCAGGCGCCACCCTGGCGGCCCCCCAGCCCGAGGAGGCGCGCCCCGTTGAAGCAGACACCGCCGTGACCATGGAACGATTGGCAGAGCTGAACGCGGCCGCCCTCCGGGTTCCCGATAGCTTTACCATCCACCCCAAGTTGGCCCGCCAGTTGGAGCGACGTACCCGGGACTTCTCGGAGGATACGGAGTTGGAGTGGGCGCACGGTGAAGTCCTGGCCTTTGGCGCTTTGCTGGAAGATGGCATTCCTTTGCGCCTCTCCGGGCAGGATTCCCAGCGGGGCACGTTCTCCCAACGGCACCTGGTGCTTCACGACGTGGAGAACGGTGCCACCACCGTGCCTCTGGAACACGTAGGGAATGCGCGCTTCGAAGTGTACAATTCACCGCTCTCTGAAGTGGCGGTTCTGGGCTTCGACTACGGTTATTCGGTGGCCCTACCCCAGGGGCTCACCCTTTGGGAGGCCCAGTTCGGGGATTTCGTGAACGTGGCCCAACCCATCCTGGACCAGTTCATCGCTTCCGGGCGGGCCAAATGGAGCCAGGATTCCCGTTTGACGCTCCTCCTTCCCCATGGCCATGAGGGCCAGGGTCCGGAACACTCCAGCGCCCGGCTGGAGCGGTTCCTTCAGCTCTGTGCGGAAGACAATCTCAGGGTGGCCTACCCCACCACTCCGGCCCAGTATTTCCACCTCCTCCGGCGACAGGCCCTGGCTTCTCCGGCAAGGCCTTTGGTGGTCATGACACCCAAGAGCCTCCTCCGGCATCCCATGGCCTCCTCCCCTGTTTCAGAACTGACCCGGGGGAGTTTTCGCCGGTTGCTTCCCGACCCCCGGATCAGGGAGCGGGAATCAGAGGTGCGTCGCCTGGTGCTCTGCAGCGGAAAGCTCTACTACGACCTACTCGCCACCGCCCAGAAGGAAGACGGGGCCCAGGGCGTGGCTCTGGGAAGAGTGGAGGAGCTCTACCCCTTCCCCGCCGAGGAGCTGGAGGTGCACGTGGGCCGGCTGTCGGCCCTGGAGGAAGTCATATGGGCCCAGGAGGAACCGCGAAATATGGGAGCGCTTTCCTACATCGGACCCCGACTTCGCGCCGTGGTGCCGCGTAATATCCCGCTTCGGTATGTAGCTCGGCCCGAACGCTCGAGTCCGGCGGAAGGGCGGGCGAAGGCCCATGCCGCAGAGCAGGACCGGTTGGTGCGGGAGGCTCTGGGGCTACCTCGGGAAGAGGCCTAGAAAGGCAATGGAGGAAGCCGGCTTCCCGCTGAGTCTGGACCGTCCCCTGGCGGTACTGGATCTGGAAACCACAGGGCTGGATACCCGGCGAGATCGGATCGTGGAGCTGGCCGTGCTGCGGCTCTCTCCTTCCGGAGACGTGGAGGAACGGGTCCGACGCTTCAACCCTGGAATCCCCATCCCTCCGGGAGCCACTGCTGTCCACGGCATCGCCGATGCCGATGTGGCCAACGAACCCCCGTTCGCAGCCCGGGCCCGCAGTCTTGCAGACCTCCTGGAGCCCTGCGATCTGGCAGGCTTCAACATCCGACGCTTCGACCTTCCCATGCTGCTGGAAGAGTTCCATCGGGGCGGAGTGGACTTCCCCATGGAAGACCGGCGGACGATAGATGTGCAGGCCATCTATCATGCGCTGGAGCCCCGCGACCTCGGTGCCGCAGCCCAGTACTATCTGGGGCGTGAACATGAAGACGCCCACTCGGCGCTGGGAGATATCCGCACCACCTTGGAGGTGCTGGGAGCCCAGTTGCACCGCTATTCCCAGCTTCCTCGAACCCTGGCGGGCCTTCATGCATTTTGCGATGAGGTCCGGCCCATTCGGAGTCCGTTGGAGCAGTGGTTTCAGGGCGACAAGCCTCCCCTGCTCTTCCGCAAGGGAAAGCACCGGGGCCGCACCCTGGAGGAAGTGGCACGGGAGGAAGGCGACTACCTCCGCTGGCTCCTGGGGCTGGATGACCTGCATCCCCAGGTGAGGCAGGCGGTGATGGGGGCCCTTACTCCGGCCTCCCGGTCTCCTCTGCCACCCGCTTGACGTACGCCTCTTCCAGACCTCGGGTGAAGGGCCCGGGCACCCCATCTCCCACCTCCCCACCGTCCACGGACACCACGGGCACGATCCCTTTCAGGGAGTTGGTGAAGAAGATTTCATCCGCCTCCAGCAACTCCCGGAGGCCGAGGCCCCTCTCCACCAATGGCACCGTCCCCTCAGCCGTGAGCTCCCGCACCACCCCCCGGGTGATGCCTGGGAGTGTACCCGACTCCAGGTTTGGGGTGAGCAGCACCCCCCTTCGGAGAACGAAGACATTCGCCATGGCGCCCCCCACCACCTCCCCCCATAGATTAGTGCGCAGAGCATCGTCTGCCCCCTTCAGTCGGGCAACCCTTCGAGCGTCCAAGGCCTCCAGGTAATTCAAGGTCTTGAAGCCGGTGGTCGCTCCCAGAGGATTCACAGGCGAACCGGCCCGGGCCACAGATATCCCTCGGATGGGCACGGATCCCGGCGTCCGAGCATGGATAAGGAGCCGAGGCTTCCCGGGATCGGAGTCGGGCCCCGTTCCATGGCCGCCGATGAGGGTGACTCTGAGAGCCGCCTGGTCGAAGGGCCGAAGAACCTTCAGGAAGAGCTGGATCTCCTCTTCGACATTTTGGGGAAGGGGAATGGCGAAGCGCACTGCCGCCCGCCTGAGCCGGTCCAGATGCTGTGGCAACCGAAACGCCACTCCCCGGTGAACCATGAGGGTCTCGAACACCCCCATCCCCAACAGGAGGGCTCCATCCGTTGCAGTGAGTGCGGGTTGCCCGGGACCCACCCACCGTCCGTCCACCCGGGAAGGAAGAGCTGCGATGCCACCGCCATGACTGCCAGGCTCAGCCACGGGCACCCCAGCCGCTGGAGGGAAGCCGGAGAAAGTTCGCCAGGATCATACCCCCATTTGGAGTCAGCACCGACTCCGGATGGAACTGGAGCCCCCAAACCGGGCGGTCCACATGTCGGAACGCCATGATCTCCCCATGATCGGTCCACGCCTCGGCCAGGAGATGGGTGGGAAGGGTATCCGGCTCCACCGAGAGGGAGTGATACCTTCCGCCGGGAAACGGATTCGGCAGACCCGTGAAGAGGCCCGTTCCCCCGTGATGAATGAGGGATGCGCGGCCGTGCGTGGGATGCAACGACGTGGCCACGCGCCCCCCCATGGCCTGGGCCAGACATTGATGCCCCAGGCAGACGCCCAGGATGGGGAGGCCGGGAGGCACGAGATCAGTCGTCTCAAGGGAGATGCCAGCAGCTCCAGGGACCCCCGGCCCCGGCGACAGAACCACCCTCTCCGGAACCAGCTCCCTCATCATTTCTCGCGTGAGGACATCAGCCCGCACCACCCGGGTCTCCCCCCCCTCCAACCGGATATAGCGGGCCAGGTTGTGGACAAAGGAGTCGAAGTTATCCACCACCAGGATCACGCGGTGGCCTCAAGGGCATTCAGAATTCCCCGGACCTTGGCCACCGTCTCGTCGTACTCCGCCATCGGGTCGGACTCCAACACCACGCCACCTCCTGCAGGGAACCACGCCACCCCTTCACGCAAGGTGATGGTACGGATGGCCACGCTGAGTTCCGCCGCGCCGTCGCAGCCCAACCACCCCAGCGCCCCGGTATAGACCTCACGGGCGGTGGGCTCCATTTGCGTGAGAATCTCCATGGCCCTGAGCTTGGGCGCTCCGGTGATGCTCCCACAGGGAAAGGTGGCCCGAAGCAGATCCACAACCCCGGCGTGCTGATGGAGCACTCCCTGGATAGTAGATACCAGATGGTGCACCGATGGGTGACTCTCCAGTTGGCATAGTTCCGTCACCACCACCGAAGCATCCTCACACACCCGGGAGAGATCGTTCCGAAGGAGGTCCACGATCATGACGTTCTCGGACCGATCCTTCTCGCTGCTCTGCAGCGCCCGAGCGTTTCGGGCATCCGTCGCCGCATCCAGAGCACGGGGGGCTGTACCCTTGATGGGTCGGGTCCGGACCACCTGTGGACCCGGTCTTCCCGTGACCCGGAGGAAACTCTCAGGAGAGGTACTCACCACAGCCGCGGCGCCGGGTTCGGTTCCGGCCAGACGAAGATAGGCCGCGAACGGTGCAGGGTAATGCTCCACCAGATGAGAGAAGAGGGCGATGGAATCTCCCTTCCACTCCCGGTGGAACGCCTGCGTGAGGTTCGCCTGGAAGATCTCACCTTCCAGAATCAGCTGCCGCACCTGTTCCACCTTCTCCAGGTAACTGTCTCTGGAAATGGTGGACCGGATGCCGGGAAGTCCGGGCACCGGATACGATGGATGGGGACCCATGGCCTTTCCTGACAGCGATGGCCATGAGCCCAGGTCGTTCAAGGTGTCCGCCTCGTGGCCTCGAAGGGCATCCAGGAGCGGCCCCGGTTCTTCCCTTCTGCGGGAAAAGTACCAGCAGGTCCCCTTCGCATGGTCCCACGCCACCACTTCGGGATAGAATGCCATGTGCATCTGAGGCAACCCCGGGCCAGAGCCGGCGGGAACCCAGAGGGGTTCCAGATGACTTCCCATCTCATACCCCAGATACCCAACGGCACCTCCCTGGAACGGGGGGAGAGAGGGAAGAGCGAGCCCCTCATGCAGAGCCAGCTCCCCCTCCAGGGCGTCGAACGGACTCAGCGACAGGACCTCCCCGTGGATCCCCCCTTCCCGGTGAACGAATCGTTGAACCCCGAGGGGTCCAAGCTGGAGTACCCGGGACGGAATTGCGCACAGATAAGAGTAGCCGGACCTCGAGTCCGGTGCTGTTGCGCTGCGAAGGAGGGCCGGATACGGCAACGCTCCAATGGCAGCCAGGGCCGCCTCCGGATTGGGGGCATTCGGCAGGGGAATGGCGGTAGGTTCTTTTCTCCACCCGCCGGCTGCCGCATCTTCAGTAGATGAAGCTGGACCTTCGCCCACCCCCACTCTGACCACATCATCATGCTCTTTCACGCCCATTCCGGTCTACGCTACCTCGTTCTTCTGTTGGGGGTGGTGGTGATCGTCCAAACGGCACTGGCGCTGGCTACCAGAAAGCCATACGGGGGCCTCACTCGAGGCCTTGCCTCGGCCTTTGCCGGAACCCTTCACCTCCAGGTGCTCCTGGGGCTGGCTCTTCTCTTCACTGGACGATTCTCGCCGGCCCTCACCGGTCACATCATCGTCATGGTCCTCGCGGCCGCCGTGGCCCAGATTCCCGTTTCCGTGAACAAGAGGCGCGTGGAGGCGGAGCGGACCCATCTGCCCCACCTCATCTTCGCAGTGGTGGCTCTTCTCCTCATCTGGGCCGGGGTCACGGCCATCGGCCGCCCCCTTCTGGGGACCGGTGGATGACCCCCTTGAGCACTCCATGAATCTAGACTCAGCAGAGCCTTCCAACACCCCTCACGGAGGCCTGGGCCTGGTCATGGGGGGCGGCGGCGCCAGAGCCGCATACCAGGTGGGACTTCTCTGTGCGCTGGCCCGGAGGTACCCCCGCCTGGAAGTACCCATCCTCACGGGAGTCTCGGCCGGTGCCATCAACGCAGCGTTCCTGGCTTCCCATCCCGGAACCTTCCAGGAGGGGGTGGAAGATCTGGCCCGGCTCTGGTCGCGCCTCACCCTGGCCCAGGTCATCCGGGTTGACGGCCGATCGCTCTTCTGGAACGTGTTCCGCTGGGGACTGAAGCTCGTCTCCGGTGGTCGAATCGGTGAAGCGAACCTCCGAAGCCTGGTGGATACCGCCCCCCTGCAACGCTTTCTCCACACCCACCTTCCCAATGAAAATGGGCGGCTGGTGGGAATCCAACGCAATCTCGAAGCCGGTCGCCTCCGGGCCGTGGCTCTCAGCACGTCCAGCTACAGCACCGGGCGTTCCATTACCTGGGTGGAAGGAGTGTCGGACATCCAACCGTGGGAGCGGCCTCAACGGGAGGCCCGCCTCGACCAACTCACGGTGGACCACGTAATGGCATCATCGGCACTGCCACTCTTCTTCCCGGCTGTGCGCCTGGGCGACGAGTGGCACGGTGACGGGGGAATCCGCCTCACCGCTCCCCTCTCTCCGGCCCTCCATCTGGGTGCATCTCGACTCCTGGCCATCTCCACTCGGCACCGGAGGAGCATTCAGGAGGAGAGTGAAAGGGACATACCCGGCTACCCTCCGCCCGCTCAGGTGGCTGGGTCCATGCTGAATGCCGTCTTCCTGGACCTTCTGGATCAGGATGCGCATCGTTTGGAGGCGTTGAATGAACTTCTGGAGCCCCTGGGAGGAGAGGCTCGGAGGGGGCTTCGCCCGGTGGAACTCCTCACCATGCGCCCCTCCCGTGATCTGGGCCGCATGGCGGGGGAGCACGAGGAGGCCCTCCCTCCGGCATTCAGATTCCTCACCCGCGGTCTGGGTACGAAGGAAACCCGGAGCCCCGATCTTCTCAGCTTCCTACTGTTCGACCCTGGATACCTGAAACAGATCATGGCCCTGGGTGAAGTGGATGGCGAGGCTCAGATGAGCAGCTTCGAAACTCTTCTCCAGGAGACCCCTCAGGGATCCGGAGCCCCTACCACCGGGTAATACCCAGAAGTCGCTTCTTCCATATCCAGGAGGCTCCATGTCCGCCCACCCCTCCTCTCCGAGTTCCGCGGGAACTCCTCTGGCCACCGAGCAGGAATCCCGAGACGTGGCCGAGGCGGCCCGTGAACAGAAATGGGAACTGGCCAGCTTCGCCGCAGGCCTGTTCGACGGTCGGCTGGAATTGGATCTCATTCACCCCCCGCCATCCGCCGATCCGGAGGAGGAGGAGCGCGGAGCCGACTTCCTGGCCCGCCTGACGAGCTTCTCCCGGGAACACATCGATGGGGATGCCATCGATCGGGAAGGGCACGTTCCCGAGGAGGTCCTGGATGGTCTCCGGGAACTGGGCGCGTTTGGAATCAAGATTCCACGGGAGTTTGGTGGGCTTGGCCTCTCTCAGCGCAGCTACAATCAGGCACTGGGAATCGTAGCCAGTTGCTGTGCCTCCACCGGTGCGTTCCTGTCCGCCCACCAGTCCATCGGAGTGCCCCAACCGCTAGCGCTGTTCGGCACGGAGGAGCAGAAGCGGAAGTATCTCCCTCGCATCGCCCGGGGGGCACTCTCCGCCTTCGCGTTGACGGAGGTGGATGCCGGCTCCGACCCTGCCAATATGTCCACCACCGCCGAGCCTACCCCCGATGGCTCCGCATACATCCTCAACGGCGAGAAGCTGTGGACCACCAACGGGCCCAGGGCGGAACTCATGGTGGTCATGGCGCGGACCCCCGCCCGGGATCCGGACGACAAGGGGCGGAGACCCATTTCCGCCTTCATCGTGGAGGCGGATTGGGAAGGGGTGGAGGTGGTTCACCATTGTCACTTCATGGGGCTGAAGGGGCTTTCCAACGGGGTCATGCGCTTTCGGAATGTCCGGGTCCCCAAGGAGAACCTCCTCTGGGGAGAGGGAAAGGGCCTCAAACTGGCACTCATCACCCTGAACACCGGCCGCCTTTCGCTCCCAGCATTCTGCGCGGCGGGAAGCAAGAGCCTGCTGCGGGTTTCCCGGGAATGGGGCGCGGAGCGGTCTCAGTGGGGTCAGCCGGTGGGGAAGCACGACGCGGTGGCCCAGATGCTGGGCGCCATGGCCGCGAATACCTTCGCCATGCAAGCCGTGGTGGACCTCACCTCGGCCATGGCCGATGCGAAGCGCTTCGACATTCGGCTGGAGGCCGCCATGGCGAAGCTGTGGCATTCGGAGACCGCCTGGGAATTGGGCAACGATGCCCTTCAGATTCGAGGCGGGCGGGGTTACGAAACCGCGGACTCACTAAGGGCCCGGGGTGAGATCCCCTATCCGGTGGAACGCGCCGTGCGAGACCTTCGCATCAACCTCATCTTCGAGGGCTCAAGCGAGATCATGCGCCTCTTCATCGCCCGGGAGGCAGTGGACCACCACCTGAAAGTGGCCGGAGACGTGGTGGACCCTCGAGCTCCCGTGGGTGCCCGGCTCAAGGGCCTCGTGCGAGCGGGTGTCCATTACGCCTGGTGGTATCCGTCCCGCTGGCTGGGATGGGGCCGTTGGCCCAGATACTCGGAATTCGGGGCGCTGGCAACACACCTCCGGTTCGTGGAACGCACTTCCCGACGCCTCTCCAGGACCCTGTTCCACGCCATGGTCCGGTTCGGAGCGGGGTTGGAAAAGCGCCAGGCCGTTCTGGGCCGATTGGTGGACATCGGCACTGAGCTCTTCGTCATGACGGCCGCGTGCGTGCAGGCTAGAAAACTGGAGAATGCGGGGGAGAAAGGTGAACCAGCCGTGGAGCTGGCCGATCTCTTTTGCCGTCAATCCCGGCGCCGGATCTCCCAGCACTTCAGAAGCGTCTTCGGAAATGATGACATGGCTGGATACTCCGCCGCCCGGAAACTCATGGAGGGACGGTACAACTGGCTGGAAGAAGGAGTGATCCACCTGGAGAGGGGTTTGGCGGCCACCTCCCAGGAGGAAGAGGAAGTGTTGGCTGCCACCCCCTGACCGACAGAACCCGGGAACCTGCTTCAGATCCACCGTCGGTATCGGAAGAACAGATACATCCCCACGCCCAGCGCTGCCATCAGAAGCAACACGGCGGGATAGGCCCAGGGCCGAGCGAGCTCCGGCATGAAGTGGAAGTTCATCCCGTAGACTCCGGCAATGAACGTGAGGGGAATGAATATGCTGGCGATCACAGTGAGTACCTTCATGACCTCGTTGGAACGGTGCCCCAGCGTAGATACATAGAGATCCAGAGTTCCGGCAGTCATGTCCCTGAGAGCGTCCACCGTGTCCATGACGTGGACCACATGGTCATACGTATCCTTCAGATACGGCCGGGTGGCAGGGTCCACCATCTCCAACTCTCCACGTTCCAGTTCTCCCAGCATTTCTCTGAGAGGCCAGATGGACCGCCGCAGGAGGAGCAATTCCCGCTTCAAGAAGCGGATCTGCTGCAAGAGCTCCGGAACGGGGTTCACCAGGATCTCCTCCTCCGCTTGCTCCAGACGTTCTCCCAACCGCTCCAACACCTCAAAACAGGAATCCACCACCAGATCCACTACAGCGTACGCCAGGTAGTCGGCCCCACCTTTTCGGATCCGCCCCTTTCCCCCTCGAATCCGTTCCCGGATGACCTGAAATAGATCTCCTGGCGTCTCTCGAAAGGTGAGGAGCCTCCCGCGTCCCACCAGAACACTCACCTGCTCTTCCTCCACAGCCCCCTTCTCCTCATCCCACCGAAGCATTCGCAGAAGGATGAAGAGGTAGTCGTCATACTCCTCCAACTTGGGCCGCTGGCCCACGGCCATGATATCCTCCATGACCAGGGGATGGATCCCGGTGGACTCCTGGAATCGGTTCAGAGCCTCGGCGTGGGACACCCCTTCCACGTCTACCCATGCCACTCCGGTTTCCCCAGGGCTTATGTCTTGCCCAGAGGGAGTGTGTTCAACCCAGGAGGCACCTGCCGCTACCATGGCATCGCCCCCCTCCACTTCCTTCTCCCGGATGATCCCACTTTCCGTATAGTGGAGTATTCGAACCACCACCGGATGGATGGGCTCGGGTCCCACCTGCACGAGAGTCCCGGGTGGCGCTCCGGGACTCACCACCACACGACGCACCAGACGTCGGATGAACCGGAGGGTGTGGGTGGGGCGCAGGGGTATGGGAATTCGGGGAGGTCTGATGGGTGAGGTCATTGAATTCCCTTCGCCGGAGAAACGCGCAGGAGATGCGTCAGGACGGTTCGACGCCCCCCCAGGTTGCCAGAGCCTGCTGAAACTGCTGCCGATAGAGTCGGCCGTATATCTCGCTCCTCTCCAGGAGCTCGTCGTGGCGTCCCTGATCCTGAATCATTCCACCCCCCAGCACCAGGATCCGGTCAGCCTGGAGCACCGTTGAGAGGCGGTGGGCGATGACCAGAGTCGTACGGCCCACCATGAGTCGATCCAGGGCGTCCTGCACCAGGCGCTCGCTCTCCGCGTCCAGGCTGCTGGACGCCTCGTCCAGGATGAGGATGCGGGCCCGCTTCAGGATGATCCGAGCGATGGCCAGGCGCTGGCGCTGGCCTGCACTGAGGGTAACGCCTCGTTCACCCACCGCCTGGGAGTAGCCATGGGGAAGAGCCTGGATGAAGTCATGGGCATGGGCAGCCCGAGCTGCCTCCTCCATTTCTTCCAGCGTAGCACCCGCCCGCCCGTATTCCAGATTCTCGGCCACCGTGCCGGCAAAGAGCATGGGCTCCTGGGGCACCAGACCGATGACAGAACGGAGATCCCGGCGAGACAGACTGCGAATGTCCACCCCGTCCAGAAGAATTCGCCCCTCTTCAGGATCGAAAAAGCGCGGCAAGAGGGAGGCGAGAGTGCTCTTGCCGGCACCGGAACTGCCCACCAGAGCCACCCGTTCTCCCGGCTCCAGCTCAACATTTGCGCCGTGGAGGACGAGGGGCAGCTCCGGGCCATACCGGAATGACACGCCTTCGTATTTCACCCGTCCGCGCAGAGGTGTTGGAAGAGGCAGGGGATCGGACGGATCTTCCATCTCCAGCGGATCATCCAACAGGTCCAGGATGTTTCGGGCCGCCCCTGCAGCCTCCTGGAGATTCCCCCAGAATCCCGCCAACGAAGAAATGGCCCCTGCGATGGTGACCGCGTAGAGGAGGAAGGCCACCAGGGTTCCAGGGGTAAGGGCTCCCGCCAACACCAGGCGGCCTCCCTCCCAGAGCACCAGGACCACCGCTCCGAAAGCCGCCAGGGTCACCGCTCCGGTGAGACTGGCCCGGGCCATGGCCCGCTCCAGGCCCTGGTCCTGGGTGGCATTCACTTCCTGGTTGAACCGCTCCTCCTCCCACCCCTCCCGGGTGAAGCTCTGAACTGTGCGGATCTGGGTGAAGACCTGCTCTCCCCGGGCCACCGCAGCCGCCAGACGGTCCTGGATCCGGGTGCTTATCCTTCGGACCCGGCGGCCCAGGAGCCAGCCCACCAACGCCGCCACGGGGATGGTGGTGAATGTGACCAGGGTCAGTCGGGGATGGGTGATGGTAACCAGCACCAGCGCACCCACCAGGAAAAGTAGCTGCCGCACCAACTCCGGTACTCCGAACCGGAGCACGCCCTGCACCAGCCCTGTGTCAGATGCCAGTCTGGATGAAAGCTCACCCACCCGGCGACCCGTGAAATACCCTGGAGGCTGATGCACCAGGTGGGAGAAGAGATCCTTGCGCAACCCTGCCACCACCCGCTCCGATACCGATGCCGTGAGGTAGCTCTGGCCGAAGTTCACCACTGCCTGGAGGGTGAAGAGCACCAGGAGACCCAGGGCCACCTGGTTCAGAAGTCGAGCATCACCTTCCAGGAAAGCGGCATCCAGGAGTTCCCGCACCACCAGGGGAAAGGCCAGACCGAAGACCGTTCCCAACAGGATGAGGACACCTGCCCACCCCAGGGCCTTGCCATGGGGGCGGAGACGTGGAGTGAGGCGCCTCAGGAAGCCGTATGCCCGTCCCGGGCTGAGTCTTTCTTCGGTCATGAGGGAGGAAACGTAGCGGCGGGAAAGGCAAAACAGGAGTTTACACGCTGCCGGTGTGGTTCTCCAACCCCTATGACCGCGTCCGGGTAGTGGGGTGAGCCGCCTTCCATTACCCGGACACGCTCCTAGTGTAGTGCCGCCAAAGTCTCGTTACCTCTTTGGACTTTGGAGATGATGGT
>JBBDRI010000035.1:0-102894 GCA_040905545.1 Gemmatimonadota bacterium
GAGTACGTCTGCTTGTGACGGAGGCGCTGTCTAACGAGGGCGTGAAGCTGACGCGGAACGATGCAATGATTTGACCCTGAGAACTCGGGCCGCGCAGCTTACGCCCGAGGCGTTGGGCGGCCCGACTCTTATTGCAAAGCGGTGTGACCGACGTGATGGTTTCATGGTCTTGTCCAATTAACTGGGAAGCGGACAACGGCGGCTCTGGGAGGCTGTCGGAGGTGTCAGGTTCGGTCAGTCCGAATTGAGGCACCGTCGTTCTAAACGAGGAGTCCCGTCATGACTTCTTTTCCTGGCATGTCAACCGGCCTCGCGGCTTCGCTTGCGGTGCTCGCTCTTCTCTTCGGTAACTGCGCGTCGACCGGCCGAGAGCACTTACCGTCCGTGGCCCCGGGCACCCGCACCGACACGGTCACGATCGAGGTTCGTCAAGGTACGAAGTTCGCCTTCGACCTCTCGCCCGACGGCCGCACGGTCGTGTTCGACCTCCTGGGCCAGCTGTGGCTACTGCCGAGTGAGGGCGGTGGGGCCCGGCCGCTCACCGCTGACGCGCGCGGCTGGGAGCGGTCGGCGGCCAGGGCGCGAGAGAACACCCGCAGGCTCCACCGGGCCGACGTGCTGCTGGCGGCCGGGACGGACGTCGATCTTCCCTGGCCGCTGCACTGGGAACTGGAGGAGCTGGTCGGGGTGGGGCTGTCGCGGATGGAGGCGCTGGTGGCGGCGACCGGAACGCGGCCCGCGTCCTCGGCGCCTATGAGGAGATCAGCACCATCGAGGTCGGCAGGCTGGCAGACCTCGTCCTTCTGGACGCGGACCCGCTCGAGGACATCCGCAATACGCAACGGATCTGGAGGGTGATCCAGGGCGGGCGGTTGGTGGACTGGGAGTCACTGCTTGAGATGAGCGGCCGCCGTCAATAGCACGGCTGCCGACAACGAAGAGGTGAAAGGATGACAGCGACCAGCGCTTCGCCACATCGTCGGACCCCGCTGCTGGCACCCGCCTGCTGCGCCGCCCTTGGCCTAAGCTGCGTTGCCGCGCCTCCGCCGGTGCCCCCTGCGCCGGCCGAGCCGGCGGCACGGATCGATTTCACGGTCTCGGAAGGCACCCGACTCGCCTTCGACGTGAGCCGCGCAGACGGTTCGATCGTATTCGATCTCCTCGGTCAGCTCTGGGTGCTGCCGGCAGAGGGAGGCGAGGCGCGTGCGCTGACGGACGCCGTGCGGGACCGTGCCGAAGATACCGATCCGGTCCTTTCGCCCGACGGGAAGTGGATCGCGTTCCGCTCCGATCGCCCTGGCGGCCCGGGACTCTGGGTAATGCCCTCGGCTGGAGGGACGCCCCGCCGGCTGACGACATGGCACAACGACATCACCCCGGCCTGGTCGCCGGACGGATCGCGACTGGCCTTCATCCGCGGCCCGGATGACGCCGACGCCGTCCACATCCTCGACATGGGCGACGCGTTCGTGCGCCGGCTCGAGATCGACGGGCTCCCTTCGCCGGGAGCTCGACACCCTGGGTGGACACCGGATGGACGCCACATCGTGTTCGTCAACGCCGTCCGCTGGGGCCCGGGCGGCGCGGTTTGGCAGGCGCCGGCGAACGGAGGTCAAGCGGTTCGCCTGAGTCCAGCCGACGTGCGGGCGTCGGCCCCCGCCCCCGCCCCGGATGGCAGACTGCTGGCATTCGTCGCACCGGATTGCGCGGGCAGTCAGCAGGTCTGGCTGCGCGACCCGGACGGCGGCATCCGCCAGCTCACCGACCACTCCGGTCTGGTCACCCAGCCGATCCGCTGGTCGGCGGACGGGCATGCCGTTCTCTACAGCGCCGAGGGGCGGCTGTGGCGCGTCGCGGCCGCGGACGGAACGAGAAGCGAGATCCCGTTCCACGCGCGGGTCGCCTTCGAGCGGCGCGATACGCCGATGGCATCCGTCCGGCTGGGCGGCACCGGACGGCGCGCGGCGCGCGGGCACATGGGAGTGGCGATCGCCCCGGACGGCATGCGCGCGGCGATCATCGCCCTCGGCAAGCTCTGGCTGTGGGATTTCGGGAGCGCGCCGCGTGCCGTGGCCGACATCCCGATCGGTGGCGATGCCCCGTCCTGGTCGCCGGACGGAACGCGCATCGTCTGGAGCGGCGGGCTCAAGGGTGCCGAGAACCTGTACGTGACGGAGGTCCGTGCGGGGACCACCAGCCGACTCACGGAGTTCGACGGGGCGGCGCTGCGACCGTCATGGTCACCGGACGGAAGGTGGATCGCCTTCGTGCATGAATCCGCCCCTCCGTCGGCGACCCTGCGCGTCATGCAGGCCGATACCGGTCGGGCCGCCCTCACGGACCTCGGAGAAAGCCGTGAGGTAACCGTGCTGCCGCAGTCCTGGCATTTCCTTTTCCCGTACGGCCAGGAGGTGGGGCAATGGAGCCCCGACGCGGCCGGCGTCCTCGTGGTCGGGACACTGCACCTGCTGGGCGGCGAACGACGAGAGCTGTTCTCGGAGGACGGGGGGCGGACATTCATCCAGTGGAGCCCGGGTGGGACGGTCGCCTACATCCGGGACAATCGGCTCTGGAGCGCGCGGCTGGAGGCGGGCGGCGCCCTGGCCGAGGAACGCGCGGTGTCCTCCCAGCCCGCCCTGTACCCCAGCATCTCGCGCGACGGCACGATCCTCTTCCTCTCCGCGGACGGCTTCCGCCTGGCGCGGCCGGAAGGCGGGATCGAGACGCTGGGCTGGCCCCTTTCCTACGATGTCGCCTCGCCCGGCGAGCCGCTGCTGATCCGCAACGTTCGGCTGATCGACGGGACGGGCCGGCCGCCGGCCGGGCTGAGCGACGTCCGGGTCGCCGACGGCCGCATCCAGCGCATCGCGCCCGCCGGAGACATGGTCGCCCCGGGCCGGTATCAGGTGGTGGACGCGGCCGGCCGGACGGCGATGCCGGGTCTGATCGACCTGCACGTACACGTCTGGGACGACCTCCTTCTTCCCGGGCTGCTCTCGTTCGGCGTGACGACGATCCGCGATGCCTTCTCCCCGATCGCGCGCACGGCCGCGCTGCGCGAGGCGATCGAGGCGGATGTGATGGCGGGACCGCGCGTCGTGTTCGGCGGCTTTCAGTTCAGGACGGTCACGCCCGTGCGAGCCGGCATTTCGGGACACATCAATCAGACGCACGCCGCGCAGGAGTCGATCGAGCGCGCGCTGGCCCTCGCCCGCGGGTTCGGCGCCGACTACATCAAGCTGTACTCCTCCAGATACACCGAGGCCGGCTTCGACTTCGTCTCGGCCGTACGCGCGCACGGACTGAGCGTGAGCGGCCACGTCGCCACCTCCTTGCCGCTGATCGCCGCGGGTCTCTCGGGGAAGGAGCACCTCGGCGGGTCGGGCGATCGCTCCGACGGAACCCTGTACGACGACATTGTGGCGCTCTATCGAGAGGCGGGATTGTGGGTCGTACCCACCATCTTGGCGTTCGCATCTGTGCAGCGCGTCGCGCAGGATCCGGGGATGCTCGAGGCCGCGGAGCGGCGCTCGCTCATCAGCCCGTTCATGCGCGCCTTTGTGGGCCGCCCGAGGGCTTCGCTGCGCACCCAGGCGCTCCTGGCCGACGCCACCCGCCGGGCGGCCGCCCGACTGAAGGCCGGCGGCGTCACGATCGCGGCCGGCGCCGACGTGCTCCTGCCGTGGTCGATTCACTGGGAGCTGGAGGAGCTGGTCGGCATCGGCCTTACGCCCATGGAGGCCATCGAGGCCGCCACCTCCGTGGCGGCGGCGGTGCTGGGCGCGACGGACCAGATAGGCACCATCGAGGCCGGCAAGCTTGCGGACCTGGTGATCCTCGACCGCGACCCGCTCGAAGACATCCGCAACACCCAGACGGTGTGGCGGGTGGTCAGGGGCGGCGAGGTGATCGACCCGCTGGCCGTTCGTTCGATGATGCAGGCGCTTCATCAAGATGGGAGGATGCCATGAACTCCGTGGGAGCCGATCTGGTACGGCCGACCGACGTTCCACGCCCGTGCCGGAGGCGCTGGAGGATCCTTGCATTTCTCCTGGCGCTTCTCGGCGCTGGGGCCCAACCGCTCGTGGCCGAATCACCCGACCAGACCCGAAGACAAACTGTCGGGGAGACGCCGCGTTTGGTAATTAACCAGGAGCTGCCGGCGCTGGTGGTCGTCCTGGTCGCGAGCGGCATGCGGTACGACTATCTGTCTCGCTTTCGGCACCGGTTCGGACCGTCCGGTCTCAACCGCCTCCTCGAGGGCGGGGCCGTCTTCAGCAATACCCGCTACACGTTCGCGCGCGCACATCACTTCCAGAGCTCGGCGACCATCGCGACGGGGACGACCCCCAGCCGGCACGGCGTGAGCGCGGTCAGCTGGATCGAGCCCGACACCGGGCGGCGGCGCCACGTCCTTGCCGACGAGGACTACCCTCTGGTCGGCGGTGTTTCCGACGGCGTGCCACTGGTCGGACACGCGGGGGCATCACCGCTGAGCCTTCTCGGCAGCACGCTGGGCGATGAGCTCAAGCTTGCCATGGGCAACGCACCGAAGGTCCATGCCGTCCAGGGCATCGGGCTCCTGGGCGGGGTCGGCGACGCCGTGCTGTTCGGGGGCAGGACGGCCGATGGCGCCTTCGGACTGGACCGTAGCAACGGCAACTTCGTCAGCAGCCGGTATTACTACGACGCGCTGCCACGGTGGGCAGACGAGTTCAACCGGCGGCGGGAGGTCGACCGGTGGTACGGCGGCCAGTGGCGCGTCGCCGATGACGTCGCCGTGGATCTGGCTCCCGCGCCGGACGGTCCCGACCCGGAATATTATGGGCGCCTCGCCCGCACGCCGTACGCGGACGAGATAACGATGGACTTCGCCCTCGATCTGGTACGACACGAGGGCCTCGGAGCCGATGCGACGCCGGACCTCCTGTACATCTACCTGTTCGCGGCCGACCGGTCCGGGCACACGTGGGGGCCGTATTCGGCCGAGATCGAGGAAATCATCGTCGGAACGGACCGCCAGGTCGCGCGGCTGCTCGACTTTCTCGATGAGGTCGTTGGGCGGGACCGGTACTGGGTGGTGCTGACATCGGATCACGGCATGTCCCCATCGTTCGAACAGGCGGAACGCGCTGGACTGCACCCGAAGCGAAGCGACTGGAGGGACATCCCGGTGGTGATGGATCGTGCGCTCACCGAGCGCTGGGGTGAGGGCGACTGGCTCCTGGAGTGGGGGGACTTCAATTACGCCACGCTTCGGCAGAAGGGTGTTAGCCTGGCCGAGGTCGTCGAGGTGGCCGGCGATGCCGCGCTGACGCTCGGCGTGTTCATCGGCTATCATGGCCCACACTTCAGCAGGACCGACCCCGTGACCGCCCGAGCATACGAGCTCGCGTACTTCCCGGGTCGCTCAGGGGACCTGTATATGATCACCGCGCCGTTCGTGGCCGGCCCGGGCCAGGGCGCCGGCCACGGCACCATCTACAGCTACGACACGCACGTGCCGCTCATCTTCTATGGAGCGCCGTTTCATGCGCGGGTATTCAGGGGTGAGGCGGCGCCGACCGACATCGCGCCGACGTTGAGCTCGCTGCTCGGAATCTCACCACCCGCCCAGGCGGACGGGCGGGTGCTGTACGAGGCGGTCAGGGAGCGCGGCCGGCCATGATGTCCGAGGTCAACATGAAAAGAATCCTGGCTGTTCCCCTCCTCTGCGCCCTCGTTCTCGCCACGCCGGCGCACGCGCAGCAAGCTACACAAGCAGAGCGCGAGGCGATGTACGAGGCCTACGTGAACTTCGCGTCCCATGTGAAGGGCGGCTCGATCACGCCCCGCTGGATGGCCGACGGCAGCAGCTTCTGGTACGCCGAAGGCACGCCTGAGGCCACGACCATCTGGAAGGTCGATCCGCGGGAGAACACGAGGGTGCCACTAAAACGTCGCGCGCGCTCGGCGCCGATCGGGAGACCGGGACCGTTGAGGTCGGCAAGTGGGCGGACCTCGTCAATTTGGACGCGAACCCGCTCGACAACATCCGCAATACGCGCCAGGATCTGGCATGTGATCCAAGGTGGGAGCGTAGTGGATCGGGAGGCGTTGCTCGAGGCGGACGAGAGAGGATCGCCGTGACTTCAGGAATTCCGTGGGACTCCGTATCGTCACATCCCGAACGCCGCACGCGTCCGCAGTGAACAGTCACCACGGCCGCCCAACGAGGCGTTGCACCTGACAGCGCGCTTCGCGCGGCGCAGGTGAATGCCAACGCGTTGGGCCGCGACTGGAGGTCGACATGAGTGATCGGCGAACACGGCGCGCTGCCGTAGGAGACTATCGATGAGCAATCCAAGAATGACCTATGGGCTCACAATCGTAATGGGCCTACTCGCTTTTCACCCGTTATCGGCGCAGGAGACAGATCAGTCCGAGCGGGAGGCGATGTACCGCCGCTACCTCGACTTCTTCCCGGTCAAGGGCGGGACCATCGAGCCGCACGGGATGGCAGACGGCAACAGCTTCTGGTACGTCGAGGGCGATCCGGAGGAAGCGGTCATCTGGATCGTCGATCCCGTCGCCGACACCAAGCGGCCGCTGTTCGACGTCGATCGTCTGCGCCGGGCACTGGCCACCACGCTCGGACACGAGCCTCCTCACCGCGGGATGCCCTTCGACCGGTTCACCTTCACGGGTGGGGAGAAGGCAGTCAGATTTGGCATCGACGGCTCCGAATTCGTTCTGGATCTGGACACCTACGACATCCAGCGGGCCGCCTTCCCGTCGGAGGACGAACTGCCTAGTTCGGAAACCCGAGGAGTGCCCTCTCCGGACGGGCGCTGGATCGCGACCGTCCGGGATTACGACCTCTGGTTGAGGTCCACCGAAGATGGCAGCGAGATCCAACTCACGAGCGACGGTGCCAGGGATCACGAGTGGCGGTTACGCACGGTCGCATGGTCTCCGAACGACTTCACCCGTACCGGCGGGGATCACGAGTGGCGGCTACGCACGGCCGCATGGTCTCCGGGCGGCTTCACCCTTGCCGCGGAGCAGATCGATTCTCGTCATGCACCGAAGATCCCACTTGTCGATTGGCTGGGCCCGACCGAAGAGGTGGAATGGCGTTCCTTCCCCCGCAGACCGGGCCAACCCATCGCCCGCTCCGAGCTGTTCCTCTTCGATGTCCGTTCGGGCAGACGGGTACGCGTCGACACGGGCGAGGAGGCCGACCGGCGCATATTCGTGCTGGGCTGGCTGCCGGACGGTTCCGAGCTGTTGTACATTCGGATGCGTGCTCATGGCTGGGCCGGCGATCGGGGCGTGGCGCTCGTGGCCGTCGATGCGATCACCGGCGCGACACGTGTCGTGCTCACCGAAGAAGAACACCCCGTTTATTTTATTACGGTGGGCCCGGGTCGTGGCGAGACGCCCTTCACCTTGCTCGAGGATGGAAGGAGGTTCCTATGGTTCTCGCTACGGAGCGGCTGGCGACACCTGTACCTCTACGATATTGCCGGGAATCTGATCCGGCCTCTCACTCGAGGTGAATTCCCGGTCGAACGAGTCGTCTCGGTGGACGAAGCTTCCGGTTGGGTGTACTTCACCGCGCGGGGCGACACCGAGCGGCACCTCTATCGGGTGAATCTGGAAGGCCATGGCTTCACCCGGCTCACCGAAGCGCCCGGGCAGCATGAGATCCGCTTCGCTCCCTCCGGGCAGTTCTTCCTCGACACGCACTCCAGCGTGGACCGCCCACCCGCGGTGGAACTGCGCCGGGCCGACGGCACGCTGCTCCAGACTCTGGCGACTGCGGATGTTACCGGGCTTGAGGAATTGCTCTGGACGCCTCCCGAACAGTTCGTGGTCAAGGCCGCGGACGGCGAGACTGACCTGTATGGAGTGCTCTACAAGCCTTTCGACTTCGATCCTGGCAAGAAGTATCCTATCATCCTTTATGCTGGAAGCGAGCGCTCCGGGCATACCTTCCTCCAGGACCCGACGAACGCGATGGCGCAGTTGGGTTTCATCGTGTTCCGAGTGGACCTGCGCTCCATCGACGACCCAGTGACTGCCCGAAGGATCGGCCGCTATGAGGTTCCCGATTACGTCGCCGCCCTTAAAGGCTTGGCGGCTGAGCGCCCCTATATGGATCTGAGTCGCGTGGGCGTATTCGGACGTTCCCAATGGGGCTACCATGCCATCCGCGCCATGTTGCAGGCTCCCGACGTCTTTCATGTCGGTATCGCCGTGAATGCGGTCATCGACTCGTACGGCCACCCGAACTTCTACGTGCTGGGCTCGCCCGAAAGCAACAAGGAAGCCTTTGAAGAGGCTTCGAACCTTTCGCTAGCCGGCAATCTGAAAGGCAAGCTGTTGCTGGTCCACGGGACGCACGACCTCTCCGTGCCGTTTTCCCATGCGATGAAGATGGTGGATGCGCTGACTCGCGCCGGCAAACCCTATGACCTCATCGTCCTGCCGGGGTGGGGCCACTGGTACCCCGACACCGAGCAGTGGGAACGCTATCGCTTCGAGGCCTACCGCCGCTACTTCCAGGAGCATCTGAGGCCATAGCCGCCTTCTTCCCGAAGAGGTCGACTTCCGTGTCTGCGCCCTGTGATCTCCCGTCGTGGGCTAACAAGGGGCTGAACCTGACGCGGATGAGAGTCGTGATTGACGGCCAGCGTCCGGACCGCGCAGGTTAGCCCCGGGCCGTTATCCCTCGGAAAAGCATTTTCGGAGCCCCGGGGTTCCGGTAGATTGATCCCATGTCTTCTATGCCGCTGACCAGAGAGAAGGCCATCCGCCGACTCCGAGCCGCGGAACGGGAAATCCGAGCGCTCGGGGTCGAGCGATTGGCGCTGTATGGCTCGGTGCTCCGCAATGAGGCCCGACCGGACAGCGATGTGGATCTCCTTGTTCGGTTCGCTCCGGGCAGAAAGTCGTATGACCGCTTTCTCGCCCTATCTGACCTGCTTGAGAAGCGACTCGGGTGTCCGGTCGAAGTCGTCACGACGGAGGCGCTCTCGCCCTTTATTGGGCCGCGAATTTTGGCCGAGGTAGAAGATGTCCTTCGAGCCGCATGACTACCTGGGCCACATCCTCGCGGAGTCGGAGTATCTTTGTGCCACGAGCGAGGGGCTAACCTCCACGGACTTCGTTACGGACGAGACACTCCAACGTGCTTTCGTCCGGAGTCTCGAAATCATTCGCGAAGCGGCGAAGAAGGTACCTGACAGCTTCAGGGCCGATCACTCCGACATCGGATGGCGGGCTATGGCTGGGATGCGCGATCGTCTCATCCATGACTACTTCGGCGTCGACTACGAGATCGTATGAGACGTGGTCCAGAACCACATCCCCGAACTGCGTCGTCAGATCGCCACGATCCTCGAGGTATAACGAGGTCGTGAACCTGGCAACGCGCTTCGCGCGGCGCAGGTTGCGCCCAGGGCGTTAGCAACTGTGTTGAAGTTTGAGCTGGTCGAGGGGGATGTTCGGGTCCCAGGAACGGCCGTCACGAACCATGGCATTGAGGATCACGAGAAGCTTTCGCATGCAGGCGATCTGAGCGACGCGACCCGATTTTCCCTGGCTTCGCAACCGCTCATAGAAGAGTCGGATTACGGGGTTCCAGCGCGTGGCGCTGAGGATGCTCATGAAGAGCGCGGAGCGCACGGGTGCTCGGCCTCCCCAGATCATGCGCTTGCCGCGGAACTTGCCGCTGTCGTGCGCTCGAGGTGCCACGCCGACGAGGGCGGCGATCTCCTTGTGGGAGAGTCTCCCGAGCTCAGGGAGTTCTGCGATCAGAGTGCGGGAGAGGTTGGCCCCGACCCCCGGAACCGACTGCAGGAGATCGCGTTTCGCGGCCCAGAGTGGGCTCTTGCGGATGCGGACGTCCAGGTCGGCGTCCACGTCGGCGAGTTGGCGTTCGAGCCAGCTAATGTGCTTGTTGATGCCCTTCTGGACGGGCTTGAGCGCGAAGCCGAGACGGTTCTTCTCCTGCGTGAGCATGCCGATGATTTGGCGGCGCCGGGCGATGAGAGCATCCAGGGCCTGAGCGTCTTCCGAGCGCAGTTCACGGACCTCGGGCCGGACGCGGGCCGCGAAAAGCGCGAGCCCTTGAGCATCAATAGCATCGGTCTTCGCGAGCTGGCCGGTGCTCCGGGCAAAGTCGCGGGTCTGGCGGGAGTTCGCGATGACGAGAGGCACCTGAGCCGCGGCGAGCGCCACCGCAACGGGCATCTCGAAGCCGCCGGTAGCTTCCAGCACAACGAGCGAAGGTCGGCGTTCGGCGAGCTGAGTTACGAGCGCCTCGATCCCCGACTCGTCATTGGTTACTCGGCGCACTTCGGACTCGCCGTGCACGGCGATGTCCAGGTGAGCCTTGGAGACATCGATACCTACGAACACCAAATCGCTCTCGTTCACCCGGACCTCCCGGCTGGAGGGACGCGATCGCGGTGTCTCAATCTTGCACGATTCGGGCTCGGCGGCCCAGGCGACTGTTCGAGATCGTACGATCGCACTGAAGGTGCGGCGCCCCGGCTAACGCACGGTATCTGAAGTACCCTAGGCGCAACGGGCTGCCGCACCCTATTCTACTTCTGAAGATGTCGATTCGTCGACATACAAGGCGGACGCTTCATTTCACTCCGCCGTGGTATCGTCCTGGGAAGATCCACGTCTCGCCATGAGGTTCCCATGAGCTCAATCCCCCGTCCCGATCTCTCCACTCGGCCACTGCGAATGACCTGTGAGTACACGGTCAACGCCAGGCCAGAAGAAGTCTTCGCCGCCTGGACAAAACGCTTCGACACCTGGTTCGCCCAGGCCGGAACGCTCGCCTTGGTGCCCGAGCCAGGGCGCCCATACTTCTTCTACAATCGGGATGACTGGGGCAGGCATCCCCACTACGGCCGATTCCTCGATGTCAAGGAGAACCAGCTCATCGAAATGACGTGGATGACGGGAAACGGGACCGCCGAGGGAACAGAAGGAGCCGAGACAGTCCTTCGGATTGAGCTCGCCTCCAAAGGCAAGGCTACCAAGGTCAGCTTGACCCACTCCGGTTTCGTCTCCGAGAAGTCGCGCGACGCGCACCAGGAGAACTGGCCGCTGGCCCTCAGGAGTCTGGACGAAGCGCTGTCGTAATCTCATCGATATGCCTGAAGCTGGCGCGGAAGGGCCCTTGGGTGAATCCTTCACGGAACCAGCCGCGCAGCTTCCGCCCGAGGCGGTAGGCAGCGGCCTACGAGGATCGGATTTCTTTACCTTCGACATGATTTGCAGGCACTGATTCGGCCCGCCTGGCTAATAGAAGCACAATTTGTGCGATTATCCAGCCTCGGAGAATGTACAAGGAGGAACCACGGTCATGCCCTTTCCACGAGCCCATTGGTATTTGATCGCGTTTCTGGCAGTAACTATAGTTGCGTTCTACCCAAGTTATTTCGGTATTCTGAATGAAGCGCCTCCCGGCCATCATATGCATGGCATTACAGCTACAGTCTGGATGCTGCTTCTGATATGGCAATCATGGGCGATCCACAATAATCGGCGTGAACAGCATGCCCTGGCTGGCAAGACCAGCTTTGTCATCATGCCATTGTTCCTGGCCGCTGGTCTGTGGGTGACGCAGATCACGATTGTCAAGGAAGACATGTTCAAGGAGATGTTCGGTCTTCGGCTTTCTCCGGGCGACTGGGGTGCCGTGCTCTATGTGGCCTTGGTCTATGCCCTGGCGCTTCGCCATCGATACAAGGTGCATCTACACGCTCGGTATATGTTAGTGACAATTGTACCGTTGATTGCACCATCTATTGTCAGGCTGTTTACGGGCTTTGTTCCGGGATTTACCATCAGATCACCCGAGGAGTTGTATCGCTTTGGTGAGGCCCTTGATGTGGTAATTGGAGGGACACTTGTATTGATGGGGATCTGGCTTGTCTGGGACAGGAAGCATGGCAAACCCCTCATGCCAGGAATTCTCGGGATCGGTTACCTGGTCTTCACACTCCTTGCGTTCCACTGGTTCGGCAAGACCGAAGTCTATCACGGACTTGCCTATCGATTCGCAGCAGTGCCGACGGTCTGGTTGCTGTTTGCTGGAATATTATTGGGCATTGTCGCTGGATGGTGGGGATGGACCAAGGGTGCAAGGAAGGCAACCATTTAGCCGCCGTTGCCTGGCGGCTCGCGCTCCGAATCGACAGCGTGATCCTGAAGCAGAAACCCGAGGTGTTAGACAGAAACCCCGTTCTGCGGTAGTCCTCTGAGAGCCCAAGGGCGACCGCCACCAAGACCCAGGCGCCGGCACATGTCCGAGTCCCGTCACCTCTCACTTCTCCTGCGCTTCGCGGGGGAGTTCTTGACGATCGTGCTCGGCGTCTTGGTGGCGTTGGGAGTGGACGAATGGCGCGAGAACCGTGCGGAACTAAGGCAGGAAGTCGAGTATTATCGGTCGCTCGTGGAGGATCTCGACCGCGATATCGCGGAGTACGAATACGCTCGGGATTTTACGGCGGTGTCAGTTCGCGCGGCCCAGCAGGTACTTGGAGCGATCACCGGCGTACCCGTCGCTAATCCGTTCGCGACCCTGGCCGAGGGGGTGCATTACGCCAGTTGGGTGAACTACCCGTCCTGGAGTTCGGGAACCCTGGACGAGCTGGTGAACTCCGGGAGGATTCGGCTCCTCCGGAATCAGAGCCTCAAGCGCGACGTGCTAGCCTACTACGATGGCATCGCGGAATGGAAGCCCAGACTTCAAGGTCCTGAGTTCGCGGCGTTCATCGAGTACCGACGGGTCACGGCAGCCTGGCTTCCGCTCAATTCCGATGCCTGGAACTTAGACCGATCCGCACCGGCCCCAGAGGAGTGGGCTGCCTTCGGACAGGAACTGGAGGGTAGGCTACGAGCCAACGAGCAGATGTTGGGACTCGTTCAGGAGATGCTCTGGGAGTGGCAGGGCCTCGACCAGTTCATGGTGGAGTTCCACCATGAAGCATGGTCGCTGCGCGAACGGCTCCAGGCGGAGTTGGCTTCTCGGTAGGCGACCCTTGGGTGAATGGCGTCCTGGTCCCGTTTCTGTCAAACAAGGATTTTCTCCTGTCCGGGTTGTGCGTTCCCCAAACTCTGGCCGGTTTTCTCTCTAAATTTCGTCTCCCTCCCTTCCACGCGCGAGTCATCCTGCTACACTGCTCCAGGGCGGGCGTGTTCTGATCGCTGGTGGTTGTACGACTGGCGGCGCCACAGCACATGCCGAAATCTATGATGTAGCCGCAGATTGCTGGATGCGGGGCGACGGCGTCTTCCTACAATGAGATGGAACGCCGGATCTCGTCGGGGTGCCACGAATGGAAAAGCCGCCGCGCCTGGAGGACCAGCTCGTAGGCCCGCATGTTCCGCGTGGGGGCGCTGAACGCTGCCTGGCGGAGGCGGGGGGTGGCGGCGGGCCCTCAGGGCCTACGGAGCCGTAGGAACCCCGGTGACGGTAGCGACCCTCCTCCGGGGGGGGCGTGTGCATCGGTGCTGGAGGTGACTAATACGTGAACATCCGGTCGTGCTCCAGGGCGAGCCGCACGAGCTCCGCAGGGCCGGCGAGCTCGACTCGAATCCCGTTCAGGTCGGCCTGGGTCACTCCCCGAGCCCCGCTGGATCCGCCGGAGAGATAGAGCTTCGCGCCTCCGGCCATGACTGCCGGAAGAAGTTCCCCGAGGCTCCCGGTTCCGAGCCCGTGGAGGTGGTCCACGACCCCAGAACGCACGAGTTGCACCGCGTCGCCGGCGAGGAACATCGTGACCGAATGCCCCGCCTCCTGCGCGGCCCGTGCCACAGCAAAGCCCAGAGCCGCACGGGTCGGGTGCTCGGGGCCATGGGTGATGTGGACGAGGATGCTCCGGGACATGTCAGCCTCCGTTGAGGGGGTGGGGCGGGGGGACAGCGCGGGGGCCGGAGTCGGGATAGAGCCGAATCCGAGGAGGCATGCGCAGGCGCAGGCCAGGATCCCCCTCCACCGACGAGTCAAGATCCCGCGCCGGGCACTGGTTCGGCCATGGCTATCACCTGGTCCCGTGTGAGCTCCATGGCGTGAACCCGGCGGGCGTGCCTCTGGACCTCCGCCACAAGCTGGTCGTCGGATTCCTCCCGGATTACCTTCCCGCAGTCGCAGGAAACCTGTTTGGTCGCCATGGGATACCTTCCTTGAAAGAAGTGAAGGAGCCCGCGGTTCGGGCCCATATCGACAGGATAGTCCACGCGGGTTGGCGACCGCTGGGGAGGAGGTTGGAGAAATCTTGGGGCCAACTCCTGTGAGAATCCATCTGTCTGGCCGGATGACGGTCGAAGCCCGGGGCGTGCGCCTGGAGCCGGAAGATTTTCCCGGCCAGCAGGGACGTACCGCCTTCGCGTGTCTGGTCAGCGAACGGGACGGTCCCGTTTCGCGCTCGGCCCTGGCCGACGTGCTCTGGGACGGCTCGCCTCCCGGGTCCTGGGATCAGGCGCTCAGCTCATTGGCGAGCAAGCTCCGATCGCTCCTGGGACGGATCGAGTTGGATGGGAGCGAGGTCCTCCGGGGCAGCGCGGGGTGTTACGAGCTGCACCTGCCACCTGGGAGTTGGGTGGATCACGAAGCCGCCCTGGACGCGATCCACCAGGCCGAGGCTGCCTTCAGGGTGGGAGACCCCCGGGCCGCTTACGGTCCCTCCGCCGTGGCGCACCACATCGCCCGCCGCCCCTTCCTTCCCGGAGAGAAGGGGCGATGGATAGAAGAACGACGGGACCGCCTCCGGGGCATCCTGGCGCGGGCTCTGGAGTGCCGAGCCGAGGTGTATCTGTGGAACAAGGAGTACACCCTGGCCCTGGAGGCGGCCCGAGATCTGGTCACCCTCGAGCCCTTCCGGGAATCGGGATACCGCCTTCTCATGCGGGCGCACGCCGCAGCGGGAAATGGTGCGGAGGCCTTGAGGGTCTACGAGCGGTGCCGGGAGTTGATCTCCCATGAGTTGGGGGTGGGGCCCTCCCCTGAGACTCGGGCTCTCCACGCCGAGGTGCTCCGGTCTCTCTGAGTCGTAACTCGTCCGGCGCTCTTTCCCCTGGGTAAGCCCACGCCTGGACGGGGGCGGCGGGCGGGACCAATTCTGAAGGTCCAGAGCGCGCACGCGCCCATCCGTCGAAGCGCCTCCGCCACGCCGAGGAAGTCCACTTCCGGCACGTCGATCCGTCGTCCTCGCACGTCTTCGCCGCGGAAGAACTCGACGATCACCCCCTGAACCGGCGCGAACGGCATGAGCGTCTCGTGCCCGGCCCCCTCCGCCACGATGTGGGTCGCGGCGGCCCAGCCCCAGGCTGCGTGATGGGCCTGGTAGGGAGGGGTGTTGGAGTCCAGGGTGCCGCTCAGGGAGAGAGTGGGAACGGTGCTCGTGAACTCGACCCGGAAGTCATCGGGCAGGCGGGCCTCGGGAACGGTCCGGCAGACCTCGGGGAACCAGACGTTGCTCATGGCGCCCAGGGTGGACATCGATGACTCGGCCCGGATCCGCGCCATCCGGTTCCGGGAGGCGCCGGAGGCGCAGTCCATCAGGATTCCCATGAGAGGCGCGCCAGCAGCGAATCTATCGCTGCGGCCAGATCCGGTGTGGCAGCCGCGCCCTCCGGATCCCGGGCGACCCGCGCGGCGAGATGGTGGAGCTGGGCGTCGAGGGTGCTCGGCAGCTTGTAGGTCGCCGCGAGCCCCTCCGTGCCGATCAGGACGGCGCGGTGGATCCGTTGGGGGTGACGGCGCAGGGTGGCCAGGGCCAGGTGTGTGCCGTAGCTGAAGGCAAGGAGGTTCAGCCGTTCGGCACCGAGCGCCCTCCGAAGGGACTCCAGGTCGTCGGCGCTCTCGAGGGTCGTGTATCCGGAAAGGTCGACCCCCCGCTCGCGCCACGATCCGGCACAGCTTTCCACCTCGGGTTCGAGAACTTCCATCATACGATCCCGGGTCGTGAATACGTCCGTCGGGAGCGGGCCGCTCAGGCCGCAGACGAACTGGGGTGCCGAGAGTCCGGTCCCGCGCTGTGAGAGCAGAATCACGTCGGCGACGTCTCGCAGCGAGTCGAAGAGCCGCCAGTACGCGGGCACCTGCGCGATCCCCACTCCCTTTCCACCGGGTCCTCCGTCCAGGTATACAATCGGAGGACCCGGTTCGTCGGAACGGCTGGCGAGACGGACGAAGGCGAGGATCACAGAGCCGGATCCACCTTCGGCGCCGGCCGGCGTCCCACGGACCTCTGGCACGGTCAGATGGCCCATCTCGGCCTCATGCCTCTCGTTTCCGACATCGAGGACCCAGGGCTCCCAGGTGATCTCCTGAGCGGCCAGGCGGGACGACGCCAACGGGTGGAGCGACGCGAAGGGAAGGAACGGGGGAAGGAGGGTCAGGGCGGCGGCGAGGGCGAATGTGAGGACCGGCCGGACGAAGTGTGGCATGGATTTTCTCCTCGAAAGTACGCTCGACAAATGTCGATCTATGGGCGAAGAAAAAAGAGGTCGAGTCATCGGGTGATGTGCTCGTGCACCACGGTGTACTCGTGGCGGACCACGTGCTCGACGACCACTGGGCGATCTCCTTCAGAGTGGGTCCCTGTCTCGAAGGCCAGGAACCGGGTGGGAACGGCGAGCACGGAGGCTGCAGTGACGGCGAACAGGAGCCTGGTGCGGGCGGGGGTGGCGGTACTGCCACCCAGAATCCTGCGGAAGCGTCGCCCGAGGGGATGCCCTCCCAGCCCGGTCGTGCCCGGTGCGAGCGGCGGCGAGCAGGGCGTTGCAATAGCCCCGGCGACCGGTCCGACCGATCACCAGGTCGTCGCATGCATCCTCGGCTGCCCGGCGGTGGAGACCCGTGAGGGCCCAAGCCACCGGATGGAAGCACCAGGCCGAGACGGCCAGAATCCGGAGCGGAGCGGACAGGGTGTCTCGACGGGCGACGTGTGCAGCCTCGTGGGCAAGAACCATCTGGAGGGTGTCGCGGCCGAGGGTCTCGGTCATCCCCCGCGGGACCAGGACGGCCGGATTTCGGATGCCGACGGCCAGGGGACCTGGACCGTCCGTGAGGAACAGGCGCGGCGTCGGGATCGCGTACCAGGCGGCCACCTCCCGAAGCGCGTCATGTACGGGGCCGCTCCGGACGGCCTCGGCCCGTGCCAGGATCCGCTTCACCGTCCGGCGACCGCGCAGCAGATGCAGGGCGCGGAAGCGGAAGCCTGACCACACGCGGCACCACGAAGCCCGCGAGTCCGAGCAGGAGGAGCGCCGCCGCCCACCGTGGATCGGGCCGGAGGATCGCCACGGCGAGGATGAGGCAGACCCCGAGGAGGCCGGCCTCGAGGGCCGTCGCCGCCACGCCGGCACCCCACATCTCCATCACGGCCCATCCTCCGGACTCAGGGACTCGCTCAGATTCGCCAGGAGCGTCTCCAGCCGGGCCACCTCGTCGGCGGTCGGGGGGCGGGTCTCGAACAGCGCCGCCACGAGGCCTGCGGCGTCGCCCTCGAACACCCGATCGAGCAGTCGCCTGAGCAGCGGCTCCACGGCCTCGTTCCGGGTCCCCGTGGCGATGAACCGGAATTCCCTGCGTTCAGCCGGTTCCCCACGCACCAAGCCACGTTCCTCGAGCCGGCCCAGAAGCGTCATCACGGACGAGTGCGCCAGCGGCCGGAAGGAGCGGATGGCCCGAAGGACCTCGCGGGCCGTCGCGCCCTTTTCGCGCTGGACCACGGTGAGGACCTCGAGCTCGGCGTCGGGGATCCGGTCGGACACGGCGATCGCGTTCCGGTTGGGGGTCAGAAGACGGGGGCAGGCTGCTGTGTTCGACAAATGTCGATGCGAATGCGGGCGAGCGCATGTTCCGGGCGGTGGCGTCGCCAGGTCGGCGACCTCGGGGACGGACGCCCCGGGTCCCCTCACGAAGTCTGGAACCGTACGGGAGCTCGCCACGTACGATGCGGTATGAGTTCCCCTCGCGACGTACCGGCCCACGTCGGGCCGGCCCGTACGGCCGGACCGTTCACCCTCCGGCAGATCGACTACCCCGCCGGCCAGCGGCAGCCGCCGCATTCCCACCACCAGACCGGGCTTACGATCCTGCTCTCCGGGACGATCCGAGAGATGACCAGCCGGGGAGAGGAGTTCGCGCAGCCGCTGAGCGTGGTGGTGAAGGCGGCCGGGGTGCGACACGCGGACGAGGTGGGGCCTCGAGGGGCCCGGACCCTGCAGGTGTCCATCGATCCCGAGGCCGCTCAGCGTGTGGGCCGGGGCAGTCTGGACGGTTGGCGCTGGTTCCATGACGCAGGCGCCGCGGCACCTCTCGTGTCCCTGGCGCGCCGTCTGGCCCATGGGGAAGCCCGCGATCCGGAGGTGGAAGAGAGCGTCCTCGAGGCGGTGGCAGCCCTGGACCGCCGGCCGGGCCGGCGATCCAGCCCGCCGGGATGGCTGGCCCGGGTGCGCGAAGAACTCGATGATCGACTCGAGGACGGGATCACAATCCAGGCGTTGGCAGGTGAGGTCGGCGTGCATCCGGTCTCGGTGTCCCGTGCGTTCCGCGAGCACTACGGCTGGACCGTCACTGAGTACCGGCGCAGGGAACGGGTCCGGCGGGCGGCGGCCCGGATCGCGGACGCCAGGTCGGACTCGCTCTCCCGGATCGCGTTCGCGACGGGCCACGCCGACCATCCCCACCTCTGCCGCGAGTTCCGACGCGTCGCGGGTGTCACCCCTTCCGAGTTCCGACGCCTCCTGCGTTAGCTCCGTTCAAGCCATGTCGGGTTCCGCCCGCTATCCTGGGTCGGACGTGGGACGATCCCCGGATGCATGGAGGACCGGATGCGACGATGCACGCTGGCGGCGGCGATGGTGGCCACAGGCCTGGCTACGATGGCGCCCGGCGCCCGGGGCCAGGCTGTGATAGGGGGCGAGTGGCGCGAAGACGTGGACCGGTGGGCCCGGCGGATCGTGGAGGCGGGGCTCACGCCCGGGGTGGGGCTCGCCGTAGCCCTGGGCGACCGCGTCGCGTACGTCGAGGGATTCGGCGTCGCGGATCTGGACACGGGTCGCCCGGTGACCGACGACACTCCGTTCTACATCGCGTCGAGCACCAAGTCGCTCACGGCCACCGCTGCGGTGCTCGCGGCCCACCGGGGGGAGCTGGACCTGGACGCCCCGATGGTCTCGTACCTTCCTGGGGCCCGCTTGCCCGAGGGCATGGACCGGGATCGGATCCGGGTCAGGGACCTCCTCACCCTCACCCACGGGCTTTCGGGCAGTGGTCCCGTCGTGCTGCGCACCGCGTTCACGGGGGAATTTTCTCGGGAGGAACTCCTGGAACTCCTCCGCCTTCACCGGCCGACCGGTGCGTACGGCACCTTCGACTACAACAACCTCGGCTACAACCTCCTGGGTCTGGTGCTGGAGGCGGTCTACGAGGAGAGCTGGAAGGACGTGGTCCAGCGGCTCGTCCTCGAGCCGCTGGGGATGACCAGCACCAGCGCCTGGAGGTCCCGCCTGGACCCGGACCGGCTCGCGCTCCCCCACGGCTTCGGGGCCAATGGGTTCGCGGCCGTCCCGCTGGCCAAGGAGGACGCGACCCTCCACGCGGCCGGAGGGCATTTCGCCTCGGCCCGGGACCTGGCCCGATACCTGGCGGCGCACCAGAGCGCCGGACGTTTGAACGGTGAGCCCCGCCTTCCCGCCGAGCCCTTGGCCCTCACCCACCGGCTCCACACTGCGCAGGACCGGAGGTTCGGGCCGTTCCTCCGCCACGGCTGGGGCTTCGGCTGGGACCTCGGGACCTACGGCGACGACACGCTGATCCACCGGTTCGGTTCGTTCCAAGGGTACCGGTCCCACATGTCGTTCATGCCGGCCCACCGGATCGGTGTGGTGGTGCTGGTGAACGGAGGAGGGCCGGCGAGCCCCGCCGCAGATCTGCTGGCCACGTACGTCTATGACCGACTCCTGGCCAAACCAGGGATCGAACAGCAAATGACCTCCCGCCTGGAGGCGCTCGTGGGGCAGGCCGAGGCGGGACGGCGGCAGGTGGCCGACCACCTGGCCGAGCGGGCGGCCCGGCTCGCCCCACTCCGCCGCCCCCTCGCCGACTACGCCGGCGTCTATTCGAGCCCGATCCTCGGAACTATGGAGTGGCGGGTGGTGGCCGAAGGCCTGGAGATGCGGATCGGGGTGCTGGGGAGCCGCGCGGAGGTCTTCGATGCCGCCGCGAATCAGCTCCGCGTCGAGCTGGCCGGGGGCGGCGAGGTCGCGACCTTCAGCTTTCCCGAGGGCAACGGACCCGCCGGGTCGGTGACCCTGAGCGGTGTCGAGTTCCGGAGGACGGGCCCTCCCTGAGCCGCTGTTCCCGGTCCCCAGGGTCCAGTGCAGTCCAGAGGCCGGCCGGGTGAAGCCCCCCCCGTGTCGACGTTCCCGCTCAAACGTCCGGGCGCCCGGGCGCGCTTGGACCCTGCTGGTCGGCGTACCCCTGCGGACGGGGAGCGGGGCGACCTATTCGAGAGCGCCGTGGGGATGGACAGAAACGACATCTGGGTGAGAGCCCCCACACCCTCAGGCATTCGTTCGCTACACACGTTCTGAACCGGGGAGGGGGAGGCGTCCGGAGCCCTCGCGATGGGTTGTGATATCGTCTCCCCCGTTGCACTTCTTCACTGCGCCCACCTGCAGCCCAACCGAGAAATCCCGTCGGCACGATAGGCGGCGCCCGGGGCAGTACAACACATCAACGAAGTTCTTGCGAAGCCGGAAGGGTCCCAACACCTTAGCGGGTCAAGGGCCGCCCGGCCCCGGTCGTTTGAATGGCGTCAGGGGAAGGGGTAAGCGCCCCGGGTGAGTCAGGTTGAACGGCGGGTGGGCGGCCCAAAGGGAGTTAGCTAGAATATCAACCTGAGGGAGAGACGGCCGTGGCTCGTTGGCTCGACGATCGCTCCAAGAGCGAGGCATTGCGCATCCTCAAGTGGTTGTTTCACGACGTTTTCGAGCGCAATGCGGAAGGCGGCGTCAACCTGCATAGCTGGGGTGAGCCCGAGACTAGTTCGTCTCTCCTCGTGTCTCGTCTCTCCCTGCACTGCGACATTACGCCTAGAACGGCGCAGACTCTGGTTCGACGGGCGCTCATCGACTCCTTTAAGGCCGATCCCACGTCGCCGTCTCGCTTCGTGGAGGCCTTGTCGGGACTGGAGTCCTCGTTCCTTCGGAAGCCGCTCGAAGGCTTTGTGCTACTTACCTCGTTGAGCGCCCGAGATCTACACGATTTTCCGACGATCCGGCTTGACGGCGCGACGTTCACGTTCTCGCGCTTCCCGCCCCCACGATTCGGCACTCCCGACCTCGTTGTCAGGCACCGCTGGAACGACAAGAGATTCTTCTCACGCACCGCAGTCCGCGTCCACGTGAGGGCACGAGATCCGATGGACGCTGCAGATCTCGCATTGCAACGCCTTGAGCTGCTTCGATCATTCTGGAATCTGGGCCTCCACCGCGGAATCTGGAGCATCCGTATGGGCGATGACGTCCCACCGATCAACAAGATCCGCCTAGGTCCCATTCACACAGTGCACTATCCCGACGGAAGCAGTGCACGGGACTCGTTCTGGTATGAGCCCGATTTCCGCGAGGGGGAGTTCACGGAAACGCTCGGCGAGGAAAAGAAGGGGAAGCTGCGGGAAATGGAGACGTGGTGCCGAACCCGCTTGCGCCGCGTGCCGGATCGCAGAAAGGTAGAGGGTCTCTGGATCCGCTATTGCCAAGCGTTGGACCAGCGCAACCGAGCCAACGCCTTCCTACAGACCTGGGCGATCCTGGAGGACCTTACCGGCAACCCGTCTAGGTATGATCAGCTCATCCGAAGGGCCTCCTACCTTTACTCCGATCGATGGTATGTGCGGCTGCAACTAGAGGAGATGCGACGACGGCGGAACGAACTCGTCCACAAAGGAAGCAACGAGGAACATCCTGAACGGATGACGTTTGTGCTCAAGGGCATAGTTGAGCACTACCTCCTCTTCATGCTCCGAAATCCGAAGATCGTTGGCAGCCCACAGGCCTTGGCAGCGTTTCTCGCCCAACCCACCGATGTTGGGGCGCGTGCTCAACAGATGCGACGACTTCAGCTTGCAGCAGACGTGATGAAGCGATGACTACCAATGGCGGGTCGGAGCAATATCCTAGCTAACGAGGGCGTGAACCTGTCAGCGCGCTTCGCGCGCCGCAGGTTACGCCCAAGGCGTTATGTGGCACAGCGATGAGTATCTTTAGAGAAGGAGGATATGCGAAATGCTTCCGGTAACACATCCGAAGTCGATACTCATCTTAGGCTTCACAATCGCCGTAGCTGCTTGCTCACCAGAGGAGCCCTCTCCGGGGAACGCTGGGGACGAAGGATTGGCAGCGGCGGGGCAGCTCGGGCCCCCTGGGCCTGCCGCGGTCACAGATCCCGCCGACTACGAGATCGTTGTCACCCCCGAGATCCTTCCTGATGCCATGGTCAGGCTCAACATGACAACCAATATTCCTGGAGTCATTGAGGTCATGGCTGGTCTGTCGCTCCAGGGTCAGGCGCCTGATGATGTATGGATTGGGAAAAGCGAACGAGTCCGCCTGACTGCAGGCACCGGCGAAGTGATGTTGTCCACGGAGGATCTGCCGACTGGCCGATACGACGCTGAGGTTTCATTCTACCCCCGGTGGGGGCCCCAAGATGAGCGTTCCCGTGAATCCGGGATCACCCACGAGCTGCGAGCCACAGCCCCACTCGACCTTGTCGGGTCGGGCGAAGCGGCCAGCGATGCCCAATTTAAGCTCGATTCCCAGAGGTGGGTGATGGAGAATGTGGGAATGGGCGATCCTTGGGTTCCGAACGATTGGACCCAGCGGTTTGGGGCCTACGAGGAGCTCATGGTGGATCGGGGAAACCCGGATATCCTCAAGGCCTACTATTTTCCGCGACTCGACATGACGCTCATCGTCAACATTCTCAGGGACGAGATCAGTATCTGGCGCGAGGGCAGGGCCCATCGCTGAGTGCCACATGACGGGAGCGTAAACCGCACGGTCGCCTTCGGCTCCTACAGGTTGCGCTCGGTGCGGTATGTGGCTTTGAAGAAGGGTGATCGCGGATGAAGGAAGAGCATCTGGCCGACATATCTTCGTTCCTTGCCGAGCTGTCTCGCGAGACTGATCGGGGACTGCCACTCGTCGGAGCAGCCGTTATAGATGAGCAGCTCGCGCGCACGCTCGGTGCGTTCCTTGCGCAAGGCAAGGTTTCTGAACGCCTGCTCAATGGCGCGACCGCGCCGCTGGGAACCTTTTCGGCTCGAATTGACCTTTGCCGAGCGCTCGGACTTATTGATGACTATGAATGCCGCGAGATCTCCCTCATCAGAAAGGTGCGCAATGAGTTCGCACATGCGAAGCATGGGCTTACCTTCGATGATGCGAGAATTGTAGGGCTGTGCACGTCGCTTGAGTCCGATCTGCCAGCGGGCCCAGGTCTTGAGAGTGCCGACGCGCGGTTTCGTTTCCAGAATGCAGTGGCCTGCATAGCGCTTCGTCTCTACTATCGTCCGGATTGGGTGCAGAGGGAGCGTCGGACGGTGAAGGAATGGGTGCCAAGGGACATGAGCCGTTGGCGGTCCATTCAGACTGAGAAGCCTCCCGCAGGAGTGCCGGTGCTTGCGTTCGGAAAGTTAGGAAAACCACCATCGCCCTCAAGTGATGGTGGTGGCGCCACATAACGAGGGCGTAAACCTGACAGCGCGCTTCGCGCGCCGCAGGTTACGCCCGGGGAGTTAGGCCTCACCGCTGCCCAACCGGACATTGCCTGTTCCCAAGAGGAGGCCGAGATTCAGGTCATGATCAAGAAAGCCCTTCTGGCTGAGATCCTGCGGTTGCCACCCGACGAGCGGATTGCGCTCCTTGGCGATGCTTGGGACTCGATCGCCGCTAGCCCAGCCGATGTGCCGATTCCCGAATGGCATGTCCAGGAACTGGAGCGACGGCTGGAGGCACCGGACCCTCAATTCGTTCCCTGGGAAGAGGTCCGCAGCCGACTTCGGGGCGCCGGGTAGCTGTGAGGGTCCGCTTCCGTACGGAGGCGGCCGACGACGTTTCCCTGGCCCGGGAGTGGTACGACGCGCAGAGTCCAGGCCTCGGCGACGCCTTCGTGGGCTCTCTCGAACAGATCCTCGATCTTGTCGCGGAACTACCGGGGGCGTTTCCAGAGATCGCGGCGGGCCTTAGGCGAGCCCTCCTCTCTCGCTTCCCCTATGCCCTCTATTACCGCATCGACGATGGCGTCATCGACATCATCGCATGCCTCCACACCAGGCAGTCGCCCAGCCGATGGCGTAGCCGGGGGTGAGGCCTAACAGGGAATTGCTGCTGCAGGGTCGGCGTTGAGCTCCGAGGCCACGTGTCTTGCAACACGTGACCCCGGGTCGGCATGATGCTCCTGACAGCAGAATTCCAGAGTCGTTATACAGCGCGAGTCACCTCGGGGGCGCGAGTCACTCGGGGATTCTGCTACAGCATGGCAAGAATCCGCATACCGAGTCGTTCGGCAACATGGAGTTGGCCGGCATTTGCTGCCTCGTCCTGCAGTCATCCGGGCCTGGGCTGGTCCGTTCGGGTTCGTCGGATATTCAGGGTGAGGAGCACAGCCCCTCCGGTTACCACATGAGTTTGCTTGACATCCGCCGGTGCGGGCCCTACTAAGGAAAGCACTACAGAGTGCCCATTGTATTGTCGGCACGCCGTACACCTACACGCTGGAGGAAACAATGGCCCGGAAAGGCAAGGTGTTGCTCAACTACGTGATCACCGCCCCCGAGGATCAGGTCGCGGAAGGCCAGCGGATCTTCGCGAGCCACGGACCGTGGATGGAGAAGACCCACCCCCGCGAGGGCGAAAAGGCCCTGATCAACTACGACGTGGCCATCGCTCCCGAACTCTCCGACCCCTTTGACACCTCCTCCGAGCCGACCGGACGCACCGTCTTCGTGCTCACCGAGGTCTACGCATCCGAAGCGGGCGTGCAGCACCATTTTGAGCTCGCCGACTCCTCGTGGGAGGACTTCGGCGCGCTGCAGGAGTGGCTGGGCCGCTGCGAGGTGACTGGCTTCCCCGCCGGCGGAATCGTCAACTCTCTCTGACGTGCCTGCCGTAGCGGCTCGGCCGCCGCGACTACGCTGCTGCGAAGGCCCGCGCGCGTCGAGGATTCCGCGATCAGCGCTGCCACAGACTCAGTCAAAGTCAGATCAAGAGAAACGAACCCGATAGCGTCGCCGGGTTCCTCCGGGCGCGTGGGCCGGGCGTGACTCCCGTGGACGTAGCGTGCTTGGCCGTGCTCCGGGTTCCGCTAGAGCCGCGGGTCCGTTTTCGGATGGTCTACGTAAAAGGGCCTTGCTACCCATGGCCAAGACTCGCGGAAACGGTTTTGGAACGGCGAACTCGTTGGAGCGCAGTTGAGCCCATTGTACCGCCGGGCGCAGGGCGGGGTTGGAGTCCGGTGCACGGAGTAACGGCTAGAAGGAGTAGCTGGGCACGATGTCGGCCCTCACGACCCGGTAACTGTCAACGCGCGCTGTATAACGGGGGCGTGAACCTGTCAGCGCACTTCGCGCGCCGCAGCTTAACGCCAGTGCGTTAGAAGGCACTCATCTACCGGGTGGAGTTGAGGTATCGGGCGGGTGTCAACACAAGCACGCCGAGAACCGACTGACCCATGAAGGGCCCGAAGTCCCTCAGGTCGCCGGTGATCAGGTGCGTTGCCCCAGCAGCGACTGCTCCTCCGAGAATGGGCCAGTCCTTCTCGCGAAGCTCGATCTCTCTTCGCAGAGCAGGGTCAAGGGTTCTCGCCGGCTCCACCTGAACCGGTTTCAAGAGAGCGTCGAGGCGACTGAGCTGGTCCGGATTGGCGAGGTTTCTCCGTGTCTCGGCCACGGCGTACTCTGAGGTCACCAGAGTGATCTGCGGAACGTCCCAAAGGCGACGAACGCCCGCATCCTGGTGATAGGCAGCAGAGAAGAGGATGTTGGCGTCGAGGAAGAGCCGATCCACCGATCAATCGTTTTCGGGCTTCTGATGCGGGATGGCCTCGGGGTCGAGGCCCAAAGCTCGCACTTCCGCCACGGCGCGAGCATAGTCCTGAGCATCTACAGAGTTCGTGAGAAGGAACTCCGCTTTCCGCTCCGGCACATAGAGTTCAAGCGCGATCGTCACTGCTGGCCTGAGTAGAATTCCCTCAGGCGTTTCCTCGGCGATCAACTCGGATCCCTCTTCGATCCCAAAGATCCTCCGGAGCTTGGCCGGAATGACCAGCGTGCCCCGCTTTCCAACGCGTCCTGCTTCCTTGACTGGCATACAGACCTCCTGATACTCTGAATATCAGACCATTGGGTCGCCGCGGTCAAGGGTTCCCAGGGGCGCGGCGGCGCGCCTTCCAACAACGGCTTGCTGCGGACAGGGTAGGCTTCGCGGTTCGGGAGCAAAATTTACAGGGTCATTGTGTGGTTCCTGGAGCACCCTTGGTGTTGTCACCGGGAGATGCCGATTACGTCCCTTTCCATAAAGGCGACGAAGTCGGCTGACCATCGCGCCTCTGGGTTGGCGGACGCCCACCAATCACGGAACATTCGGCTACCGTACCAATTCTGATTGGTCGCCCCACCGAGTTGCCCCAGGGCCTCCTCACCGAGGATGCCCAATTGGACCTGCCGGTAGCGGTTTTCCATGATCCGAGTCGAAGCGACAAGTCCCCAGGACAGCCGCACCCGATCCTCTGGCCCCAGGGTGCTGACGCTGATCGTGTCTTCCCAAACCATGGCCATCAGCCGCATCCAGTTTTCATCCTGGACGAGTTCAATGTTGTACTGGAAGCTCTGGTCAGCGATCGCCTGGATCGTTGCTCCGCGGACCGCTCGAGTATTCTCTCTGATCTCGAACCCGACGAAGAGGAGCGAGCCGATCACTCCTCCAACTGTGATGACTTCCTTCCAGTTCACGTAGCCTCCTAATGTGCTGAGTCAGAGATACGTTGAAGCACGGAGGGTGCCGCAGCGCCGGCCTGGCAAGGCGCGACGCCGAAGAATAGCAGGGCCATGCTGAGAAGGGGCAACGTCGCCAGGGTGGATGCAGCGGCGAACGGATGCCGACGTATCTCTGACTCAGGACGCTAAAGTTGCCGCAGCCGCGTATCCTACGCTCCGCGAGAGCCACATGACAAGGAGTTGCGGCTGTCACGGGTTGGCTGGTATCTAGTGCCCCCGATTTCTCATGGAAGTAGATTGGCAAGGCCAACGGGGTCCAGGAAAGGGGGAGGAAATGACCAAAGAACGCGAGGAGAGGAAAGGAACGGAGGCCGGTGAGGAAAGCCGTGAGCGCTGGAGCGTCCAACGAAAGAGAAAGGTGGTGCTTCAGCCGCTGCGTGGGGAGGTCCTGGTGGAGCTGATGGAGTTCTTTCACCGCGTCGTGACGAACCCAAGCAGCGGCTAGAACTCGTGCGGACGAGCGGATGGCTTGACGGGCGGCATCGGGCCTGAGCAGGTTGGTCCTCTATTCTCGCTGGCCAACCCTCGGGACCTGGAATGGGATACCATAGATCCAAGAATCGTATCGATGCGGCTCAGGCTTGGGCGATGTTCGTAGCTGCCAACAGGAAATCCGTTGAGGCTGCAAAGTTGCCCCCAGAGGTAACCGAGTCCATTGAACACTGGGACGATTTCCTCAAGCATGGCGGCGTTATCCAGAATTGCACTGCCACAGGTGATGCCGTGGATCAACTCTCGGAAACGCAGTATGCTGCGCTGCTACAGTTCGTGGAGAGCTATTTCGCTCGTGGGTATGAGTACTTCACACCGGTGGTGTTGCGTGCCGAAGATTTCCAGCGTTTGGACATGCGCTACATCACGTAATGCGTAGTCGACAGAGCACACCACCACCTAAGGAGGTGCAGTTCGGACCAGTTTGCGCAGGAGTTCAAGCCGTCACCCCATCGCCACCCCTGGCTGCGATTCTCATCGCCACCATGATGTCCGGCTCACCCCTCGAGGCCCAGAACCTCATCACTGCGGCCGAGGTGATGGCCATGGAGACGCCACCACCCACCCACCGCGTGGCGTACGGCCCGGACCCGCTCCAGTTTGGGCATCTGCGCCTCCCCGGCGGTGAGGGTCCTTTCCCCGTGGTCCTGTTCGTGCATGGAGGATGCTGGCTCTCGGAGTACGGGATCGGACATACGGGCTCCTTGGAGGCAGCGTGGGCCGAAGCTGGCTATGCGGTGTGGAGCGTGGAATACCGGAGGGTGGGAGATCCCGCTGGAGGGTGGCCCAACACCTTCCTGGACGTGGCGGCGGGAGGGGACCATCTCCGTACCCTGGCTCGGGACTTCCCCCTGGACCTGGATCGGGTGGTTGCCGCCGGCCATTCTGCCGGGGGAAGCTTCGCCCTCTGGCTGGCATCCCGCGCCCATGTGCCGCGAGAGAGCCCCCTCTGGAGTCCGAACCCGCTCCCTATCCACGGGTTCTTGGGATTGGCTCCGGCGGCCGATCTGGAACGCCTCCACCAGGTGGGGATCTGCGGGAACGTGATCCAGCAGCTCCTGGGGGGCAGCCCCGACGAGGCTCCAGACCGTTACGCGGCCGTCTCTCCCATGCGATTGCCTCCTCTGAGCGTGCCCCAGGTGGTGGTGCTGGGGGAGCACGATGATACCTGGACGCCCATCGCCGAAGCGTGGTTGGACCGGGTTCGGGAGGAGAGGGCTGAAGTCGCGGTGGAAGTGGTTCGGGCCGCCGAGTCAGGGCACTTCGAGATGATCGTGCCGGGAACCTCTACCTGGCCCCTGGTAATGGGAGCGCTGGAGGCGGTTTTTCAGGCGGTGGGTCCAGAGGGGCTGAAGCCACAGCCGTTGGGCGACGAATAGGGAGGCGGGCCGCCCGGATTCAGTCCAGTCGGCCCGGGAACGACCCACGGAGTGGCAGGTCCAGCCTGAAGTGGAATCGAGTGCCACAGTCGGGCCTTGACTCCACTTCGAGCTCGGACCCCATGGCTCGCAGCAGCCTCCGGCAGATGGGCAGCCCCAGGCCGCTGCGGGGGTACTTGCCCGTTTCCTCGGGGAGTCGGACCCTCTGAAGGAGGGCCTCAAGGGCAGCGGGGGCGATACCCCGCCCCGTGTCGCGCACGGCAAAGGGGACGACGCTACCCTTCGCCGAGGGCGTCGCAATGATCTCCACATGGCCCTCATCGGTGGAGTGGAGGGCATTGGTGGCCAAATTGAGCAGGATCCGGCCAAGGGGAGCACGGTGGCCCCAGCGCAACTCCTCGTCGGGGAACGAGGTGCGCAGTTCAACCCCCTTCCCTACTGCAATGGGCGCCACCATGTCCGCAACCCACTGGATGACCTCACCCACGGAGAAAAGTGCGGGCTCCTCGGTGGATAACTGGCCACCTCCCGTGGCCAGCTCCATCGCGTCCCCCATAAGGGCTTCCATCCCCAGCGCTGCACTGTATACCATGGTCAACTGGCGACGATGATGGTCGCTGACGTCGCCGGACCGGGACAGCTGCGCCGAAAGAACCATGATGGCCGCGAGAGGTGATCTGATGTCGTGCACCAGTTCCGTCACCAGATCCAAGGCCATCGGGTCTGAAGACGTCTTGACAGGGCGATTTGGGGGGGGCTTCGAGTAGCGGGTCTTCGAGTACGGGAGCTCCTCGCCTATGGGAGTGCCCCGCCTCATGGTCAGAAGTTCATCCATCGGGACACCTCCAAGCGCAAGTCGGAAGAACGTACTCTCCCAATCTGGAAGTGCGGCCATGGAGCCGAAATCAGCCGTTTGGACTACTCCGTTCAGAGTAATGCAGCGCTGACCGTTCCTATCACCCTTTAGCCTCCGGAGGACCCGGCCTCTAGTACTGCGTCTCCCGGATGAGCAGTCCGGTGGTGGACACCCTCACTTCGAACCGGGCCGGGCGCTGCACCTCGATGTAGGTGGCCGAGCCGTATTCCGTGTCCACCAGGAAGGCGAGGAGGGTGTAGCGCCTGGCCAGGTAATAGAGATCAGCAGGGGTGTCGGCCTTGAGGGCGTGCACGCTTCGCTCCCGGGTGCGCTCGTCTTCCAGTTCGATGTACCGGCCCGCCAGTCGGTCCAGAGCGTAGTGCGTGTGGACCCCCAGCACATTCGCCAACGGGTGCCATTTCAGGATGTGGGCGTCCACCAGGAGCTGGTCTCCAAAGACGTGGTAGGTGGTGTCCGTACCGTCGGGAAACTCCACATACGCCTGGAAAGCCCCGGGTCCCGTGGGAACCGTGGTGATGGTGGCCGCCACCTCCTCCAGGGTCAGGGCCCGGTAGCCCTGGGTGGAGACCCCCAGAGTGGCAGCGAGCGCTGCCACGGAGAGGAAGAGAGCCCCCGTCCCGGTGCTTCCCAGGGAGCCGAGCCACCGCTTTCGCCTGAGCGCCGAGATCCCTCCCGCAAGGAAGAGAGTGCTCACCACGAGGAGACCGATTGCGAGGAAGATGAGAACCTGGCTCATGACGAAGCTGCCCCTACTGAGAGGAATCCGACCCCATGGGAAGATACGAGACCCGGGAAACCAGGGTCACCCCCCGAACGGGCTGTTGCGGAGTGGTCCCCGTTGCCCCGTGCCCGGTCACGCCCTCCTCCCCGCAGATGACCTTGGGTTGACCTTGACTTGACAACGGGCACGAAAAACGGCCCCTCGGAGATGAGTCCGAAGGGCCGCAAGTCGTGGCGATTGTCGGAGTGCGCCGCCTTGGAATCGAACCAAGAACCTACTGATTAAGAGTCAGTTGCTCTGCCAATTGAGCTAGCGGCGCAGGGTGCCTTTTCGTGACGCGCCCGGGTAGGGGTGTTCCGAGAGGGGGAAAAGATACGTCCAATTGGCCGGAAGTGGAAGGGAGAAGCGACCCATCACCGTTCCCATGGACCCACGGGTCAGTACGCCGCCAAGCCCGTGATGGCGTGCCCCAAGATGAGCCCGTGGATGTCGTGGGTACCCTCGTACGTGTAGACCGATTCCAGATTCGCCATGTGCCGCATGGCCGAGTACTCCACCAGGATCCCATTTCCCCCCAGAAGACGCCGGGCCTCCCGGGCCACTTCGCACGCCATGTCCACGTTGGCCCGTTTGGCCATGGACACCTGCGTGGGGGTCATGGTCCCCTTGTCCTTCAGGCGACCCAACTGAAGCGCCATGAGCTGGCCCTGGGTGATGCCGGTGAGCATCTCCGCCAAACGCACCTGCTGGATCTGTTTTCCCCCGATGGGCCCATCGAACATGACCCGCTCACCGGCGTAGCGCACCGCCTCGTCGTAGCACGCCATGGCCGCCCCCACCGCCCCCCAGGCAATGCCGTAGCGAGCCTGGGTGAGGCACATGAGAGGGCTCTTCAAACCCGACGTCCCGGGCATGAGGGCGCTTTCCGGGAGCTCCACATCCTGGAGGTGCAGCTCCGAGGTATCAGAGGCCAGCAGCGAGAGTTTCCCCTTCTGGTCGGTGGCCGTGAACCCCGGGGTATCGGTGGGGACCACAAAGCCCCGGATGGATGAGGCATCTCCCAGCTCCCCCGTTTGGGCCCATACCACCGCAACCTGGGCCATGGAGCCGTTGGTGATCCACATCTTGGTGCCGTTCAGGAGCCATCCGGCATTCGTCCGACGGGCGGTGGTGATCATCCCACCTGGATTCGAACCGTAATCCGGCTCCGTGAGGCCGAAACAGCCGATGGCTTCGCCCGTGGCCAGCCGGGGCAGCCAGTGGCGCTTCTGTTCCTCACTCCCAAAGGCATGGATGGGGTACATCACCAGCGCCCCCTGTACGGACGCGAACGATCGGATACCTGAATCTCCCCGCTCCAACTCCTGCATGATGAGACCGTAGGCCACGTTGTTCAGTCCGGCACATCCGTACTCCTCGGGCAGATTCGCCCCCAGCACCCCCAACTCTCCCATGTCGGGCACCAGTTCCCGGGGGAAGCGCCGCTCCACATAGGCTTCCTTGATCACCGGCATTACGCGGTCATCCACCCATTCCCGAACCGCCTCCCGGATCATCTTCTCCTCTTCCCCCAGAGAGGCATCCAGATCGTAGAAGTCCACACCCTGAAAGCTCATGTTGGCATCTCGTCAGTTCTGGGGTTCACGGGAAGTGTCGGAAGGGTCTGGAAACGCGGGCGGTGTGGCCTCCACCGCCCTCCGGTTTTGGAAGCGCATGGCGCCATAGATCACCTCCTTGCTAACCCGGGAAGCCACCCACACAGTCGCCAGGAAGGTGCCCAACCATGCCCCGGGGATGAGGTCCGCCGAAGGGCGCACGGTAACCCACACCCATGCCGCTGCCACCAGAGCGATGGCCACACCCACGCCCCAGCTCATCCTGCCGGCTCGGGCCTGGGCCAGGGCCTTGCACTCATCGCACCAGAGGAGCCGGTCCAGGTCGTACGCGGGCTTCACCTCCAGGCAGCGAATACAGGTGACCTCCTCGGGAAACCGATCTCGCCAGGTGGGTGCTTCGCTCACCGGGTGATCCTCAGTCCAGGGCCCGGACCACCGCCCGGGTGAAGTCCTGTGTGGAAACCGCCCCACCCAGATCCACGGTCAGGTTCTCTCCGGATTGAAGCACCGTCTGTAGCGCAGATCGGATCCGAGCGGAGGTCTCGAACATCTCCAGGTGATCCAGCATGAGGCACGCTGCCAGCAGGAACGCGGTGGGGTTGGCGATTCCCTTCCCGGCGATGTCCGGCGCAGAGCCATGTACGGCTTCAAACATGGAGGCCTCCTTCCCGATGTTCCCCGCCGGCGCCATCCCCAATCCACCCACCAATCCGGCCATGAGGTCCGAGAGAATGTCTCCGAACATATTTTCCATGACCAGAACATCGAACTGATAGGGATTCAGTACCAGCAGCATGGCCGTGGCGTCGATGATGCGATCTTCGAACTCGATCTCGCCCTCGTATTTCGCCGCCACCTCCCGTCCCACATCCAGGAAGAGCCCCTGGGTGTATTTCAGGATGTTGGCCTTGTGGGCCAGGGTCACCTTCTTCCGTCCGTGCTTCCTGGCGTACTGGAAGGCATATTCGACGATTCTCTCCACCCCATGCCGGGTGATGATCATCACCGATTCGGCGGCGGCCCGGGGGTCTCCCTCCAGCCCGATGTAGTGCTCCACCCCCACGTATAGGCCCTCCGTATTCTCCCGGATGAGGCAGAGATCGATGTCTTCGTAGCGGCCCCCGGGGACCATGGTCTTCACCGGCCGCACGTTGGCGTACAGATCGAACTCCTTCCGCAGGGCCACATTGATGGACCGGAAACCGGAACCCACGGGGGTGGTGAGTGGGCCTTTGAGGGCCACCCTGTTCCGGCGGATGGAATCCAACGTCATTTCCGGCAAAGGGTTCTTGAACGGCTCCAGCGCCGCTACTCCCGCCAGTTGCTCGTCGAATTCCAGGTCGGCACCTGCCTCCTGGAGGATGGTGAGCACTGCCTGGGTAACTTCTGGACCGATTCCATCGCCGGGAATCACTGTGACCGTCTGACTCATGACTGGAACCTACTCCTTGGAATGGGGCCGGGGAGGATCCTGAGCACTCCAGGACTCCTGCGGGGATGGGCTCATCCCGCTGCGCTATCGAGCATACGCAGGATTATATCGGAATTCGGTGAGGTCTTCACCATACCGGACCAGCGTCGACATGAGTCCGGGGGATTCCCCTCCCTCCGTACGAGCGTCGTGACCGGCAGAGAGGGCCCGAGCCCAGCCGGCGCCCGTCATGCGATCTGCGGTCAGAAGCGCTTCGGCAATCCAGGTGCCTGCGGGGGTGCGGGTGGTGACCCGAACTCCACCCAACCCCGGATGCTCCGACAGGAGTCGCCGGGTCTGGGGGGAAAAGAGATAGATATAGGGGCCGGCCTTGGCCCAGAGGGTTCCCCCCCGGCGAAGCTGGTCGTTCCCCTGGATCAAGGATATCCGGGCCACGTTCCCGGAGATCTCCACCTGGAGTCCCGGCGCCTCGCCGTAGTACTCTCGGACCGTCTGGGGTCCCGGGATGGTGGTATCCATGTCGGGGCCACACGCCGCCAGAGCCAGCGCCCCAAAGGCTACCAGCCATCCGTTCCCCGGGCCCAGCCTGAGAAACCGCGGCGTAAACAGGGCAAACCGGGGAAATCGCCATTCTTTCATCGTCTCGTCACCTTCATCTCACAACCGTTCGTGCGAATGAGTCTGCTGCCACCAGCAGCTCTCCCTCGAAGCTCAGACCCGTACCTCCCCTCCCATCCACCACCCCCGTCCATAGCACGCGCCCGGAGCGGACGTCCAGAAACGTGCCCAGGATCTCCACTCGCCAGGTTCCGTCCACAGCATCCTGACCCGATCTCACCCTCACCGGAATGAGAGCCACCTGGGTGGAGGTGAGAGCCGAGAGGCGGATGAGGTCTCCGAACAACGGATCCCCCACCCGCTGTACCGATCCCCGCAGGAAGGGTCCCACAGGCAGCGCATCCGGTGTGACCTGGACGCCGGGGGAACGAGCCAGAACCCTGCGGATCTCATCCGGCAGCACCCACTCCACCGCTGGACCCCGTTCCCCCAGGGCGAAAGCCAACTCCGCATCCGCCGCCGGAGACCCAGTACCCGGAGGAAATCCCTCCACCGACTGCACCGGGAGGACCAGCACCCTGCTTCCCCGGAGATCCGGCACCGAGCCGGAAAACTCCCCGGGAGAAGGGGGAGCCGAGCTTCCACCCGAAATCCCGGAGCACCCCCACGCCAGAAGCAATGAAAGCGCTCCCGCCCTGAGGCCGGGCCGCAACCCGGAGCGGGGGCTGCTTCCCGCTACCTCACGGGCCATCAACCTCAAGGCTCTGGATCTCAAAATCCCGGATCCTCCGCCTTCCCTTCCTGGAACTCCAGGGAGGTCGAGTTGACGCAATATCGGAGGCCTGTGGGCTCGGGTCCATCCGGAAACACGTGCCCCAGGTGAGCATCACAGGCCGCACAGAGAACTTCCACCCTTCGCATGAAGAGCGATCGGTCTTCCCGGGTTCGGACATGGGCCTCGCCCACCACGTCCCAGAAGGACGGCCAACCCGTCCCCGAATCGTATTTGGCGCGAGACGAAAATAGGGCGGTCTGACAGCACGCACAGACGTAAACGCCTGCGTCCTTGTGGTTCCAGTAGGCTCCGGTGAACGCCCGCTCCGTGCCGCCCTTCCGGGCCACTCGGTACACCTCTAAAGGGAGAAGGGATTTCCACTCTCCCTTTGAGCGCTCCACCCGGCTGGGTGGGTCCGTGGTGCGGTCCGTGGGATCTCCGCTCAAACCGACTCCAGGCTCACTCGCTCCATCATCACGTCGGAGAGGGGGCGATCGCCGGGACCCGTGGCAGTTCCCCCGATGGCCTCCACCACATCCATCCCTTCCACCACTTTCCCGAACACGGCATGGCGGTCATCCAGCCACGGCGTAGCAGCCAGGGTCACGAAGAACTGCGATCCTCCGGTGTTGGGTCCCGCATTCGCCATGGAGAGAACCCCCGGCGCGTCGTGACGGAGCTCGGGATGAAACTCATCGTCGATGGTATAACCGGGTCCTCCGCGACCGGTACCCCCCGGGTCTCCCCCCTGCAACATGAACCCCTCGATGATGCGATGGAAGATCACCCCATCGTAGAAGCCCTTCTCTATCAGGCTCACGAAGTTCCCCGTGGTAACAGGAGCACGATCTTCGAAGAGCTCTATCTTGAATGTGCCGAGATTGGTGCTGACGACCGCGTGGCGATTGGCCTGAGATGCCATGAGTTGGACCTTCCGAAGAATTGACGTTGGACGTGAGGATTACCCGGTTCCGGCCGGTGACATCACCGGCTCGGGCTGGCACGCTCCTCGGCCCAGTCGTACCCCACTGTTGGGCACGGTTCCCTACAACGACACGGCCTGTGACGTTACAGGAGGTATCCCCCGTCCACCGGGATGACGGCCCCGGTGATGTGCCGTGCGGCCTCGGTGCACAGGAACATCACCACATTCGCCACATCCTGGGGATCTCCCAGACGACCCAGCGAAGACTGATCTCGCGCCCGATCCAGGATTTCCGGCGGGACTCCCTCCGTGAGGCGGGTGGTGCGGATGTAGCCAGGAGCCACCACGTTCACGTTCACATTCGAAGGGCCCAATTCCAGGGCCGCGCTCCGGGTCAGCCCCAGCAGTCCCGCCTTGGAGGATGCGTAGTTGGCCAACCCGAATTCCCCCCGGTAGGCGTGGACCGAGGAGACGTTCACGATCTTCCCCCACTCCTGCTCTCTGAAATGGGGTGCCACCTCGCGCGTGAAGTAGAAGGCACCCGAAAGGTTGGTGGCGATGACCGTTTCCCACGCTTCGTCCTCCATCCGCCAGAGAGCCCGATCCCGACCAACCCCGGCGTTGTTCACCAGAATATGCAGGCCACCCATCTGTCCCAGAACCCATGGAACGAAGGCCCGGATCTCTTCCGGGCGCCGATTGTCGCAGGGGTGACAGAGAGCCCGTACCCCCTGGCGTTCCAACTCATCCAGGGTGCGCTCCGCATCCAGAGCCGACCGGGGATCGCCGTCATTGAGGAAGGTGAAGGCCACATCCACACCCGCCGCAGCCAACGAGAGGGCCACGGCCCTACCGATGCCCGAGCTCCCTCCAGTGACGATGGCCACCCGTCCACGAAGCTCCCCACCCAGAGATGCAGGGCGTGGCTGGGTCTCTACCTGGTCCAGCAACTCCTCCACCTGGGAGGCCAGAGATCTGGTTTCCCCATCCCGGGTCGAACCGGGAACACCTTCCACTCCAGGGTCCATGTTTGAGGGCTCCTTCTGTGGGGGGCAGGATCCGGCGGCGGCATCAGTGATGCTTGATGGTCTGGCCCTCCACCAGGAACACCAGTTCTTCCGCCATGTTGGTGGCCAGATCTCCCACGCGCTCCAGACTCTGAGCCACGATGAGCAGTTCCAGAGCGGGTGTGATCCGCCGGGGATCTTCCAACATATGGCTGATGAGGAGGCGGTGGGTAGAGCGTCGCAGAGCATTCACCCGGGCATCCCGGTCTCTCACCGCCCTGGCCAGAACAGGATCCCGCTTCACATACGCCGCCAGTGCGTCGGCCAGCATGACCATGGCATGCCTGGCCATCTCCTCCACCTCGGGGAGCACGGGGAGCGGTGGATGATCCGCCAGCCTCCGCGTGGCATGGCCGATCTTCACCGCATGATCACCCACCCGCTCCAGATCGTTGGAGATCTTCAAGGTGGAGATAATCCGCCGGAGATCCACGGCCATGGGCTGCTGAAGGGCCAGGAGTTCCAGGGCTTTCTCATCCAGCTCGAGCTCCAGCCGGTCGATGGCGTCGTCTGCGGCGATGACCCGGTCTGCCATCTCCAGATTTCTCTGGATCAGGGCGTCCACAGCCACTCGCAGGACTTCCTCCGTGAGACCGGCCATCTCCAGCAACCGATTCTGGAGAGAGTCCAACTCTTCGTGGAAATGCCTTCTTGCGCGATCTGAGGTCATGGCCTTCCTACCCGGCTCACGGATTCCGGATCCGCCCTCAGAGCACTTGGGCCTCAGCGATTACCGGAGTGCTGCTCGTCACCCTCTCGGCCTTCGTCATCCTCTCGGCCCCCATCGCCCTCATCTCCCACTTCCAGGACCAGGGGAAGGGTGAACCAGATCGTGGTCCCCTCCCCCAGGATGCTGTCGGCGCCCACCTCTCCGCCCATGGAAGAGACCAGATGTCGCACGATGGCCAGTCCCAGGCCGGTGCCGCCTTGATCCCGGGCCCGGGACTGGTCCACCCGATAGAAGCGCTCGAAGATCCGGGGGAGAGCCGCCGACGGGATTCCACTCCCGGAATCGGTAACGGAGACTTGCACCTCGTCACCCACAGGGAGGACCTGAACCCGAATCCGACCCCTCTCGGGAGTGTAGCGCAAGGCATTTTCCAGGAGATTTCTGAAAATCTGGGCGATGGCGTGCTCGTCGCCCACCGCCAGAGCCTCCCCTTCCACCTGGAAGTCGATGGCGGCGCCTCTCCCCTGGTTCAGAAATTCCTCCCAGATCTCCCTGACGGAGCCCGTGACATCCACCTCTTCCCGACGCGCTCGCCACCCCCCGGACTCCAGACGGGAAAGATCCAAGAGGTCGTCCACCAGGGCCTGCAGCCGGAGGGTGTTGGATCGGATGGAACCCAAGAACTCCCGCCGGAGGTCGTCCGGGGGATCTCCATCCAGGAGTGTCTCCGCAAAGCCCCTCATGGCAGTGAGGGGTGTCTTGAGCTCATGGGAAGCGTTGGCCACGAAGTCACGCCGCACCTGTTCCATGCGACGCAGGTCCGTGACATCCAGAAAGGTCACTACGGCTCCCCCCCAACTGGGAATCCGGGAGTTCACCAACAGGGAACGGTCGCCTACCATGACTTCCTGGGCCGACACAGGCCGCACCACCGACTCTTCCAGGATGCTGCGCAACTCCGTTTGGCGTACCATGGAGCCCACCGGAGCGAAGGGCACCGACTTGGCAGGAACACCCAGAAGCACCTCCGCAGCATGGTTCATACGCAGCACCCGGGCATCGTCCGTGAGAGCGATGACCCCTTCGGCGATGGAGTCAATGAGTCCCTGCATCTCGTCCCGCTCCCGAACCACCTCCCGGACCCGGCCGAAGATTTCATCCGCCAGTCGGCTCAACGCCCCCGACAGGGGTGCCAACTCGGGGAGGGATTGGACACGAGGGACCCGCACTTCGCTGCCTCCGTCCGCCATCCGGCCCACGTGATGCGTCAGCGCACTGAGAGGCTGCGTAATCCGAAGAGTGAGGACCACCGTGAGGAGCACGGCCAGTGCCACACCCAACAGGCCCGCCAGGAGCAGCCAGCGAAGGAGGGGACCGCTGGAACCGTAAGCCTGGGAGACGGGAACCCCCAGGCGGAGCACATAGGGTCCATCGGCTCCTTCCAGCCTGAGGGCACCCGCAAGCATCTGGGTCCCTGTGTGTATGCTGATTCGCTCTTCCAGGGCCGATCCTGATTCGAACGCCCCCATCACCTCCGGGCGAGAGAGATGGTTCTCCATCCTTGGGATGAGTTCGGAGGCGACATGGGAGTCACCCAGCACAGTACCCAGACTGTCCACCAGGGTGACCCGGAAACCGGTGGCTCCCGAGAGCCTCTGGACCTGGGTCTGGGGGTCGACACCTTCCAGTGCATCAAGCGCCAGAGCGGCCAGGGGTAGATCCCGGAGCATCCCCTGGCGGGCTGCCTCCCTGGACTCCAGAGACTGGGCCCGGTGGACCTGGAGTCCAGCAAACACAAGCACTCCTCCCAGAAGAGCCAGGAAGGACAGGAGCAGCGAGTGTCGGAGGCGCACCTACCTGCCACTCCTCTTCATGTCACCACGGAGCCGGGGAACGCACTCACTCCGACCCGCCTCGGCTTTCACCCTCAGGGACGCGGAGGCGGTATCCAAACCCACGGACGGTCTCCACCCAATCGCCCACCCTCCCCAGCTTGCTCCTGAGGCGTCGGATATGCATGTCCACCGTGCGGGTCTGGATCCTGTCGGAGATGTCCGCCTCCACATCCCACGCCCGTTCCAGAAGCTGCCGCCGACTCTGTGTCCGGCCTCGACGCTCCATGAGAGCCTGGAGCAGCCGGAACTCCGTGGGGGTCAAGCCCACCTCCTCTCCATCCAACGCAGCCTGATGGGATCCCTCGTCCAGCGCCAGGGGGCCCACCCGGAGAACCCTTCCGCCCGATTCCGGCGCAGGCTGTCCGATGCGACGCAGAATGGACTGGACCCGTAACACGAGTTCTCGGGGAGAAAACGGCTTGGTGAGGTAGTCATCAGCCCCCAACTCCAGGCCCTTGATGCGGTCTTCCTGCTCCCGTTTCGCTGTGAGCATGAGCACGGGAAGTGATTTGGTGGCAGGGTCCCTTCGCAGCCCCTGAAGTACTTCATCTCCCGAGAGCCCCGGAAGCATCCGATCCAGAACCAGCAGATCGGGGACTCCCCGATGCACCGCCGCCAGGGCATCCGTGCCATTGGACACGGTCTCCACCCGGAATCCCTCCCGGGTAAGCTGATACGCAATGAGGGCGGCAATATCGGGTTCATCTTCCACCACCAGGACCCGTGGCGCCGGGTTTCGCTCGGTTCGGGTTGCATCCATGGGGAACGACTCCGTTAGATCCAGCATGGTGATCCTCCCAGGCCCGCGAGCTCGGGGAGTGCGCCTGCCCCTGCCTCGTGAACCGCGTCAGAGAGCTGCGGGCCCGTGCACCAGGGCTTGAAGCTCCGATTCCGTAAGGGTGTGGTCGGCCGCTTTGGCCGTCGTGAGAATGCGGGTACAGATCTCTTCGTCATCCGCAGCCAGGCCCCGTTTCCGGAGCCAGTACTTCACGTTGGAGAGACCCGACATGGGGCTCACCTCGATCTCCTGCTCCCGGCCCACCCACGACGCCGGCACGCCGGAGTAGATGAGATCCGCCAGCCAGCTGTCGCCCTTGGCGTCGGCCTTCACAATGGCTGCCGCGTGAACCCCGGTACCCGTCCGGAACGCGTCCCTCCCCACTACGGGATACCCCGTGGGGATCTCGATTCCACACGCCTGGGATGCCACCTGACAGTAACGGGGGAGGAGCGTGAGATCTCCCTGCCGAATACCCAGCAGCCTGAGATTCACCAGGAGCTGGTCCATTTCCACGTTCCCGACCCGTTCGCCCATTCCCAGGGCCGTTCCGTGAACCCGGTCCACCCCGGCCTCCACTGCGGTAAGGGCGTTGGCCAGGCCCAGCCCCCGATCCCGATGCCCATGCCAATCCAGCTTCACCGCCTCTCCGGAAGGCTCGATAATCTCTCGTCGTACGAATCGCACCAGGGCCCGCACCCCATGGGGGGTGGCATGCCCCACGGTATCCGCCAGACAGATCCGTCGGGCCCCGCAGCGAATGGCTGCGGAGTAGAGGGCTTTCAACGTGTCGGGATGGGCCCGCACCGTGTCTTCCGTCACGAACATCACCGGTAGCCCTTCCCCTACCGCAAAGGTCACTGCGGCTTCGGTGGCCCTGAGCATTCGGTCCAGGGTCCATTCCTCGGCGTACTGCCGGATGGGGGAAGAGCCGATGAACGTGCAGGCCTCGATGGGGATGCCCACTCGCTGGGAGATCTCCGCCACCGGTTGGATGTCGGCCACCACCGTGCGGGCGGCACAATTGGGCCGGATGGAGAGCCGGGCCTCCACAATTTCCCGAGCCAGCCGTTCGGTGGCTTCCCGGGCTCGTGGCCCAGCTCCCGGGAGACCCACTGCCACGGCATCGATACCCAGGCCGTCCATCAGGTGGAGCAACTCCACCTTCCGCTCCAGGGGTGGATCCACAACCGATGAGTTCTGAAGGCCATCCCGGAGAGTCTCGTCGTCCAGCTCCACGTGGGAGACTGAGCTCCAGTCGAAACCATCCGGTTGGCGATTCCAATCGTGTACCAGCTCCTCTTGCTTCATGAATCCCTTCCTGGCTCGGGCCGCCGTCAACCTCATGTCGAAGGTCAGCCGCCAGGCGGGTGCTCCGCAAGTTCTCAACGTAAGAATCGCCCCCGTGGGTAACGGCCCGGCGCCTCTGCCCGTAACGCTCCAGTAACTCGCGGGCCCGCAGCCTCTCTCGTGTCACAGTGCGTGCACGCTTTTGGTGGAAAGCCGTCACCCGATCATCGCCGAACCCTTTGCACGTCTGTTACACCGCAGGCCTATCCATTCTCTGCGGGCCAAAGCAGGCCCGTCGTCGGGGGCCAGGACGCAGATCGATGGAATGTCGGTTCCGGACTTCAGCGGCCCACCCGCCGACGGTTCCAACAACAACACCCAGCCAGGTGAAGAGATCATGAGACACGGGCAATTCAAAACCCTCGCAGCCACGGTACTTCTGCTGGCTTCCGGATTCGGAAGCCTTGACGGTCAGGCCGCAGAGGGGCGGATCATGGGACAGGTGATGGACAGCGAAGGCCTGCGTCCCCTCCCTGGAGCACAGATCCAGGTGGTGGGCACCTCCGTCGGATCCATGGCGGGCCTGGAGGGCCGCTACCAGATAGCCCGGGCGCCTTCCGGGACGGTGGAGCTGCAGGTCACCATGTTGGGCTTCGGCACGAAGACCATCCGGGGCGTGGTGGTTCCGGAGGACGGCGCCGTCCGAATGGACATCACCCTGGATCCTGCGGCGGTACAGCTGCAAGGGATCACCGTCACGGCTCAGCAGGAACGCGGAAGCCAGGCCATGGCCCTCTCCCAGCAGCGAAACGCCACGGGGGTCCAGAACGCCATCACCTCCGAGCAGATGGCCCGCAGCCCCGATAGTGATGCGGCGGACGCCATCAAGCGGGTGAGCGGCGTTTCCGTCCAGGACGGCAAGTACGTCTTCGTGCGGGGGTTGGGGGAGCGGTATACCACATCTTCCCTGAACGGCTCTCGCATTCCCAGCCCGGAGCCCGAGCGGAAAGTAGTTCCCCTGGATCTCTTTCCGTCCAACATGATCCAGAGCATCACCACCTCCAAGACGTTCACTCCGGATCAACCGGGAGACTTCTCCGGGGCCTCCGTGAACATCCGCACCCGGGACTTCCCCATCCGCCGGCAATTCTCCTTCTCCACCTCGTCGGGATTCCACCCGGACATCGTGGGCAAGGACATCCTCTGGGCACCCCGATCCGGTGGCGAGTGGCTGGGCATGGCCACGGAGCCCCGGCTCCTCCCGGATGTGGCGCGGAATATGCCTGACAATGCCCAGCGCGGACCTGCGGTGAATCAAGTGGTGAACTCCTTCCGGAATCGGTGGTCGGTGCGCGAGAACAGCGGGTGGCTTCCCGTCTCCGCCACCGCCACCCTGGGCGGCAACGATCCCCTCCCCTTTCTGGACCAGGAGGTGGGATACCTCATGTCTGCCACCTACTCCCTCTCCAATGATGTGAATCTGGAGGAGCGCCGGGCGAAGGCCGGCGCAGGAGGGACGGAGTTCGACTCCTATGCCGGAGAAACGGGAAGCCAATCCGTGCTCTGGGGCGGGATCGCCAACTTCTCCACCCAGTTGGGCCGAAACTCGCGGCTGTCGCTGAACAACACCTACAACCGCACCGCCGACAACCAGGCCCGCCAGGAGACCGGCACCGACGAGAACAGCCAGTCCAGGGTCCAGGTGGACCGGCTCACCTACACGGAGCGCACCGTTCGGTCCAATCAACTCCTGGGGGAGCATCAGCTTCACCCCAACCACCGATTGGACTGGTCACTCACCTCGTCGGCGGTGAGCCGCGACGAGCCAGACCGTTCGGAATTCGTGCGGTGGTTGGATCCGGAGGTGCCCGTCTGGTTCAACGACTTCGAAGGGGCGGTCCGGACCTTCAGCAACTTGGACGAGAGCGCCTGGGAGGCGGGAGCCGACTACAACTTCGACTTCCGCCTGGGGGGACGGTCCCACCAGTTCCGGGCCGGTGCCCGGGCCCGGGAAGTGGACCGGGAGGCTTTGAGTTCCGGATTTCGCATCCAGTCCTTTTTCTGGGCCCCCACCGACCCTCGCTGGCAGCTCCCTCCCGAGGAGATCTTCGACGGTCGCTTCGCCACCGATGAGGACGCCAACTTTCTTCTCTCCCGGGAACTCTCCGGAGGATCCTACTCCGCCGAAGATCGCCTCACCGCCGGCTACGGGATGATGGACCTGGGACTTGCCTCATGGGCCCGGCTGGTGGGAGGTGCCCGGTTGGAACAGTACTCCCTTACGGTGACCTCCCAGAACAATCTGGGTCAGGACGCTCTGACCCAGCGCGACTATACGGATGTACTCCCGGCGGTGGCCCTGAACCTGGACATCTTCGAGAACCAGAAGCTCCGGTTGTCGGCCACCCGCACCCTGGCCCGCCCCGAATACCGGGAGCTGGCCCCCATCACCTATCGGGAGGTCCTGGGTGGCGAACAGGTCATTGGAAACCAGAACCTGGAGCGCACCCTCATCGACAACTACGACGTCCGCTGGGAATGGTACCCCGGCCTGGCCGAGGTCATCTCCCTGGGTGTCTTCGCAAAACGGTTCCAGAACCCTATAGAACAGCGTTTCCTTGGTCGCTCCGGTACCGACACCCGGACATTCGAAAACGCCGAGAGCGCAGAAAACTATGGGGTGGAGGTGGAGGTGGTGAAGAACCTGGCGTTCGCCGCCGCTGCCCTGGAACCACTTTCACTCTTCGCCAACGCCACGTTGATGGAGAGCAAGGTGAACACCGGGAATCCGCTGGATCGGGATGCTCGGAGGATGGTGGGGCAAGCCCCCTACGTCCTGAACGGCGGTGTCACCTACGCCAACCGCACCGGACGCATCAGCGCCACGGCCCTCTACAACGTGGTTGGGCCCCGCATCGTGAATGCACGGGCGTCTGGAACCGATGTGGATGATGTGTTCGAGCAGCCCCGCAACGTGGTGGATCTGTCCCTGCGCTTTCCCATGGCGGGCGGCGCAGCCGCGAAGATCGACCTGAAGAATCTCCTGGACGCCCCATACGAAGTGGTCCAGGGGACCGTGACCCGGAACTACCACCGAACGGGCCGGAGCGTGTCGTTCGGTCTGAGCTGGCAGTTCTGATGTTCCGGGTCTGCGTCCTGCAGGATCTCCAACCCCAGTGTCCCGGGACGAATCCCGTGGACGCGACCCACACCTGAGAAGGAGAATCACCATGAGGTTGAGTACCCGAAAGCTCCTCACGCTGGGCCTGGCCCTGTCCGTGGGGTTCGCCGCGGCATGTGACGACGATGCCGACCTCGTCGGACCCACTCCCACTCCCGAGCCTCCCGCAGTACCCAGTGGGATCGCGGTGTCGGCTACGGGTCCCACATCCGTTCAGGTGTCCTGGACGGCCGTGAGCGGAGCCACCGGATACGTGGTGGAGCGGGCCCCCGGTGCCTCGGGCGGAAGCTTCGCCCAGGTAGGCACTCCTTCCAGCGCCGGCTTCCCGGATACCGGTGTCTCGGCTGAAACCACGTACCGGTACCGGGTTGCCGCCACCGGAAGCGCCGGCACCAGCGCCTTCTCGGGCGAGGCCGTGGTGACCACGCCTGAGCCGCCGGCGGAAGGGCCGAAGGAGGCCACCATCTCTGCCAACATCACGGCAGACCGGACCCTCTTCGCCGACACCGTTTACCAACTCTCCGGCTTCGTTCAGGTGGCCAACGGCGCCACCCTCACCATCGAAGCCGGCACGAAGATTGTAGCGGACTTTGACATCCCGGGGTCATCTCTCTTCGTCCTGAGGGGCTCCCGGATCATCGCAGACGGGACCGCGGATGCTCCCATTGTCTTCACCTCGGAACGCCCCGAAGGCCAGCGACAGCCGGGAGATTGGGGCGGACTCATCATCATCGGCAACGGCATCACCAACCGAGGGATCCCCACTTTCCTCGAGGGCACCGGGACGGATGATGTGGTGAATCCGTTGCAGGACTACTCCGGCGGCACGGACAACAGCGACAGCTCCGGAATCCTGCGTTACGTCCGGGTGGAATTCGCCGGCTTCCCCACCGCTCCCAACGAGGAGTTGAACTCCATCACCATGGCGGCTGTGGGCAGCGGCACCACCATCGAATTCGTCCAGACGCTACTGGGCCTGGATGACGGTTTCGAGTGGTTCGGCGGTGCAGTCGACGCAAAGTACCTCATCTCCTACGAGACGTCTGACGACCACTTCGACGCCTCGGAGGGCTTCGTGGGCCGGTTGCAGTACCTCATCGCCTTCCAGTCCATCCGCCCCGAGCCCAGGCCGAATCTGGCCGGTGGCGCAGCCTCCGACCCCCAGGGCTTCGAAAATGACGGCTGCTGGGCCTCCAACTGCAACGCCGGGAACGACAACCGGGGGGCGTCGGAACCGTTTACCACCCCGGTCTTCGCCAACTTCACCCTGGTGGGTGCACCTCCGGGAGCCTGGGAGACGCCTTCCGGCAACATCGGGATGCAGATCCGCAGGGGTATGGGCGGTCTCTACGTGAACGGGGTTGTGGTGCGCTACTCCCGCGCGGGCCTCTCCTTCCGGGGCCAGGAGACCATGAATCGGATGGATGCCGGTATCCTTGCTTTCAACAGCATCTACTTCTCCGGGGTGAACGACGTTTTCCTCCCGGGAGATCCGGAAAACGCCAGCTTGCCCTCCAGGCAGTTCACTGCGGACATGGCGGCCAACAATCTGGAGGCCGGAGAGGTGGCACCGTTGGACCTCTTCGCTTCGATTCCTTCCGACACCCGGGACGCCACCGGAGCCGATTTCGACTGGCGGCCGGCGGCCGGATCGCCCATTGCCACGGGTGGCCTGGAAGACTTCTCCGTGCTGCCCCAGGCCCTGCAGGATGTAGCGGCCGGAGCGGTCATGGGTACCTCGTACCGGGGCGCGGCTGACCCCAATGGTCCCGCCTGGTGGGATGGTTGGACGAACTACCGTCGGTTCTAAGTCAACTCTGAAGTGAAGGGGAGGGTCGGCACCTTCGGGTGTCGGCCCTTCCCTGCTTCCAGGCACACTTGATTCTCAACCCTGAGCTACGCAGATGTTCAATTCCATTGATCCAGAGCGGACATCCCTTGCCGGTCTCCTCCTGCTTACGACGGCCCTGTTCGGGTGTGGGGGAGATGTCAGTCGACCCGGGGCCGAGGTGGCAGCCCATGAGGCTCAGACTACCGCACCCGCCACCGTGGTGGACTCCGTATTCCCCGTGGAAGAGGAGATCCGACGCTTCCAGGAGGCGTATCCCGGAGAGGTGACGGAACTGGCGGGAGGGGAATCCAGCCGGGATGCCTTGGTGTCCCGCTTCATCGAGTCGCTGGAAGCCGCCGACACCGTTGACCTGACCCGGCTATCCATGACGCCCCGGGAATTCGGGTACCTGTACTACCCAACGTCGCGCTACACGGAGCCCCCTTACCGTTTGAGCCCTGCTTTGGTCTGGTACCAGAACCAGAACGTGACGGGGAGGGGGTTCACTCGCCTGCTCCGGCGATACGGGGGGCAGGAGGTGAACTATCTGTCGTACGAATGTCCGGAGGAAGCCGAAGTCGAGGGGCAAAATCGGCTCTGGCACAACTGCCGGGTGGTCCACCTCTTCGAAGGCGACACCGTGAGCATCCAGCTTTTCGGGAGCATCTGGGAGCGAGGCGGGCACTACAAATTCGTGGGCTACGCCAACGACTTCTGAGGCACCAGTTCAGGGTCCGCTTCAGGGCCCGCACCTTGCGAGACAACCGATTCAGCGTCCACCAGGTCCGAGGCGACGGAGGTCAGGGCTCCAGGTAGGAATCCGAAGCCAGCCCCACCGCTCCCGACACGCCCCGGGCCCGCACCCGGTCACCCATGATGGAGTCGTGGAGATCCACATCCAGCAGTTCACACCCCTCGCCCACCATGACATCCCTGAGGGTGGAATTCACCACCCGGGTACCCTTTCCCAGTGTCACATTGGGGCCCACCGTGGAATTCTCCACCACCACCCCACTCTCCAAGCGGACGGCCCCCCGGACGGTGCTCCCCTCCACACGAGCCGACGGATCCACTCCGCCCTGGGTGGTCTGAAGCAGGTGGTGATTCGTCTCCAGGATGGTCTCGGGCTTGCCGCAGTCGTACCAGCCGGCCACGGGAGCCGTCCGAATGCGAGCCCCCTGCTCCACCATGTACTGGAAGGCATCGGTGAGGTAGTACTCGCTGGCCCCTTCCAGACCCCCGGCCAGCACATGGTCAATCCCCTGGAAGAGGAGCTTCCAGTCCCGGATGTAGTAGAGGCCGATGTTGGCCAGCCGGGAGATGGGTTCGCTGGGCTTTTCCACGATGCGGGTCATGGCCCCGGAGTCGTCCGTGAGAATCACCCCGAAGCGCTGATAGTCTTCCACCTCCTTGGCCCAGATCACCCCGGCCCATTCAGGGTCCAGATCCTTCACCATCGCCAGGTCGGCGTCGAAGAGGGTATCCACGAACACGATGAGGAGCTCGTCGTCGGCCCACGGCTCTGCCAGCTTCACCGCGCCGGCGGTTCCGTCCTGGACCTCCTGCACCACGAAGTGGGCGGTGAATTCGGGGTATTCCCGGGCGATGTACTCCCGGACCACATCCTGGAGGTAGCCCACCACGAACACGATCTCGTCCACCCCGAGTTCTCGGAGGTCGTCCAGGAGATAACTCATTACCGGACGGCCTCCCACGGGAAGGAGAGGCTTGGGGGTCTGGAAGGTGTGGGGTCGGAGGCGGGTACCCTTCCCCGCCATGGGAATAATGGCTTTCATGGGATGAACAATATGCACCCGGCCTGAGAGCGTCTACCCTTGTGGGGCCGCAAATTCGACCCTCCCGGAGACAGCTCGGGAACGAAAACGGAACACCTGTGGTGAGTCAGCGGTTCAACAGTCTCTCCTTCTCATCTGCGTCCTCCTAATCTGCGTCCTCCGGTTCTATTCGTCTGATGCGGTGAGGGGATCTCCGGTTCGGCTGGACCAGGGGATCCAGTCGCCCTCCCACCAGGGAGCACCCATGCCAGTCCACCCGCCCTCACTTTGCCCTCCTGGACCTCGCCCACTCGTCCTCACGCTGGCCCTCGGCTTCTGGGTGGCGACCCCCGTGGGGGCCCTCCAGGTCATGGGCGACGGTGCCCATGGGCAGCATGTCCACCACATGGCCGAGCACCACTCGCCGGACGGGACGGAGCCGGGCTTCGTGGAGGTGACGGGTTCCGGCGAGGTGATGGTGGAGACGGACGAAGCCGTCCTGACCTTCGCCGTGGAGACGGAGGCCGGGACGGCCCGGGCCGCAGGCACCGCCAACGCCAATCTCATGGAGGGGGTGCGTCAGGCCCTCCGGGTGGGAGGAGGTCCCAATGCCCGCCTGGAAACCTTCGGCTACATGGTGGAGCCCCTCTACCGCCGACCTTCATCCGGAGACTCGGCCCCGCGCATCGACGGATACCGCGCCCGGAACCAGATTCGGGTAACCCTCTCCGGCGTGGAGGCCGTGGGCGAGCTCATCGACGCCGCCCTGGACGCCGGCGCCAACCGGGTGGCGGGGTTGGCGTTCCAGGCTCGGGATACCCGGGAAGCGCGGCTGGAGGCCCTCCGCATGGCAGTGGACCGGGCCCACAGCGAGGCCCTGGTCATGGCGCAAGCCCTAGGAGTGGAACTGGGACCACCCCTGGAGGTGCGGGGAGGCAGTCAACTGCCGGGACCTCGCTTTTACGGCGGCATGGAGATGGCCATGGCCCGAACCGTTCCCACCACTCCGGTGGAGGCGGGATCCCAGACCGTTACCGCCACGGTGACGGTGAGATACGGCCTGGGCGAGCGTGGAGCGCCTGCAGGACATTGAGTGTGCTCCGCCTCTTCACCACGGCCGAGACCAAGACCCGGCCAGACCATCCGGAGCCGGAGCTCCGGGGGCGGAGGTACGCAGTGCCCTTTGCTCGGGTATGGGAGGCGGTGCTCTTTCTGCTGCGGGGCGGGATCTCGGGCTGGCGCCTCACCCATGCCGACGAGGATGCCGGAGAGGCCACCGGCGAGGTGGCGTCACCCCTCACCCGCCAGCCCCATGAAGTAGCCGTACATATCTGGCTGGACCCTGACGGACAGACCTGTTTGCATGTCCGATGCTGCAAGCCCACAGCCAGGAGAGACCTGGGAGCCAGCCGGCGCCACGTCGTGGCGTTCCTCCGATCGCTGGACCGGCGTCTCGGAGTCTGACCCCGCCTCCCTTCCCGGGAGCATCCCCACCGTCACAGATGGAGCTTCACCCCACCAACGCCTGCCCCCGGGTGAGAGACAGTTCCTCCCCTTCGCTTCGGGCCACCACGGTAGCTGCCGTCAGGTCGCCGGTGACGTTTACCGCCGTCCGCACCATATCCAGAATCCGATCCACTCCCAAGATGAGGGCGATTCCCGCCTGGACATGTTGGCCCAGACCCACAGCGTTCAGCACGATGATGAGGGTGATGATGCCGGCGCTGGGCACCCCGGCAGCCCCAATGGAGGCCAGGGTGGCGGTGAGGACCACAACCAGCTGCTGTCCGATGCTGATGTCGATCCCGTAGATCTGAGCAATGAACATGACGGCCACGGCCTGATACAACGCCGTGCCGTCCATGTTGATAGTGGCACCCAGAGGAAGCACGAAGGAAGACACCTCCTTGGAGATTCCCACTTCCTCCTCCGCGGTCTCCATGGTCACCGGAAGGGTGGCGTTGGAAGAGGAGGTGGAGAAGGCCACCAGTGGCGCCTGAGCGATCCGACGGAAAAAGGCGAACACGTTCATCCCCGCAAGAAAACGGAGGACCAAACCATACGTCACCACGGCGTGGATCAGGAGTCCCGCCACCACCACCAGGGAATACAGGAGAAGGCTCTGGAGAAGGTCGATGCCGAAGCGGGACACCACCGCCGCAATGAGGGCGAAGACCGCGTAAGGAGCCAGCTTCATCACCCAGTCGATGACCACCATGGATGCATCGTTGACACCCTGGAAGAAGGTAATGACCGCATCCCGTCGAGCCGGCGCCACCACGCTGATGGCCGCCCCGAAGATGATGGTGAAGAAGATGAGGGGTAGGAGATCCAGTTCGGCGGCGGCCTGCACCGGGTTCCGGGGGATCATGGACAGCAGCGTCTCCACCACCGTGGGTGCCTGCTCCGCCAGCACCATGGCCCCGGCCGCCTCGCCTTCAAACTGTGATGCCAGGGAGTCTCGGGTGGTGGGATCGATGCGAGAGCCCGGCTTCATGACATTGGAGAGAACCAGGCCGATGGTCACGGCAACCGCTGTGGTGCACAGATAGTAGGCCACCGTCTTCCCGCCGATGCGACCCAGCTTCGCCAGATCCCCCAGGGATGCGGTCCCCACCAGGAGGCTGGCCACCACCAGCGGCACCACGATCATGGTGATGAGGCGAATGAACGCCGTCCCGATGGGCTCCATGGCCGCGAACAAGCTCTGGAGCCAGATGATATCCAGGAAGTTGGCCAGGAAGCCGGCCACGGTGCCTGCAACCAAACCGATGAGGATCTTCGTATACAGCTGCATGGACCATGTCCCTCCAGATGAACGAGCGGAGCCTCATGAACGGGTGGTGCGCCTCCCGTGTCATGGCCCGGAGGCCACGGGGTGCCTCCCACGGCTCTCAGGAGAAGGCGCTCGATGATAGGAACGCCCTCCCGCCGGAGCAAGTCGCCCACTACCTTCCTCCCGGTGACCTCCCTTCCCTTCCCCCGACCATGAACCGGTTCCGAATCCGCCTCAGGACCGCCCTGGCCGCTGCCCTGCTGGTGGTGGGAGCCGGATGCTCTCCTTCCCCGGCCCCTACGGAGGAAGCTCCTCTTCCCCAGGGTCAGGGTGAGGTTTCGGATCCGGGACCGGGCCGGGTATACGAACGGCACTTCGTCTTCATGGCCGCGAGGCCTGACACCTCCATCATGCTCCCATGGAGCTTCATCACCCGCACCCGTCCCGGGGGGGTAATCCGCCAATCCCAGGGCTGGGTGGTGACGGACGGCACCTTCGACCCCTTCGTGGACGAGGCCTGGGACACTCCTCCTTCCCGTACTCCGTGGAGACTCCTGCCCACCCCATCCATCCGCCTCGTGGTGGATCTGGGCGACGCATTGGACCGCATGGTGTTTCGGGAGGGGGGACGTAGGCTGGACCTGGAATTTGGAAATCTGCGCACGGAATGGGCCGGGCCCGGTGGCGAGACCATCCGACTCCACGACGGATCCCTCATCCTGCCGGCCCTGGATGAACCAGGCCTCCTTCTGGACCTGGCCCGAAGCCGTACCACGGAAGCCTCCCCGGCGGGGGACTGGGCCATCCTCATCTCCGGTGATTCCCTCCAGGTGGTCCTGGAGGAGCCACAGATTGGGGAGGTGCGCTCCGGCACGCCCTATAGGGGCTGGACCCGATTCGCCTTACAAGACCTCACCTGGCCGCAACTCTTCGTGGAATGGAGCCTCATGCGCCCTTTCGAGCGCGCCAGGAGAGACGTCCCCGTGGCCTGGACCTTTGCGTCCAGCGACGGTCGACTCACCGGGGAACTGACGGCCCTGAGCATGCAGTTGACGGCAGGTGAAGGTACGAGCCCCCTCCTTCCGGTGGAGGGTTTCTTCTACCTGGAAGGTACGGTAACCCTGGACGGCCGGCTCTTTCCCATCCAGGGCCTCCTCCGCCACCAGCAACCGTGAGCGGAGACATGGCCGTATCTCCCGAACTGCTCCAGACTCTCCTCCCCATCCTCTTCGGGGCTCTGGCCGGCGGCCTGACCAATACTCTGGCCATCTGGATGCTCTTTCATCCACACCGGCCACCCCGGCTGGGGTCACGAGAGCTCACCTTCCTCCAGGGGGCCGTCCCCAAGAATCAGGAACGGCTGGCCAGGGCCATCGGAAAGACCGTGGGAGATCGACTGCTCACCCAGGACGATCTCACTCGAACGCTTGGAAATCCGGAATTTCAAGCTGCCTTCCAACAACGGCTGGACGACATCCTGAGCAAGCTCCTGGAGACGGAGCGGGGCCCCGTCACTCAGCTTCTGACTCCGTCTCGGGAAGCCGAGATCCGTAGCCTGGCCCATGGAGCCGCGGATCTGGCGGTGCAACGGCTGGACGGTTGGTTGGACTCCCCCGAATTCCTCCGCTTCATGGAGCGGAGGGTGACAGGGCTCATGGATGTGGTGGCATCCCTGCCGGTGGCCCACCTCCTCACCCCGGAGCGGGGGCTCGCCATGCGGGAGGGGGCGGAGCGGTGGCTCAGCGACGTGGTGGAGGGAGAAGCGCTGGAACGGAGCGTGGACGAGGCGTTGAAGCAGCTTGCAGGGCGGCTCCTGGAACCGGACAGAACGTTCCAGGAAGTGCTTCCCCAGGGCATGGTGGGAGCTCTGGAGAAGGCCATCCAGGCCTATCTTCCGCTGGCCATCGGCCGGCTCAGCTCGCTGTTGGAAGATCCCCAGACCCGGGAGCGCTTCCAACGAACCGTCCATGAGATGCTGCAGCGCTTCCTGCGGGACCTTCGATTCCATCAGCGGGTGGTGGCCCGCCTGGTCATGAACGAGGAGACGGTGGACCGGGTCCTGGCCACCGTGGAGGCGGAGGGTGCCGAGCACCTGGCCGAACTGCTGCAGGACCCCGCCGTCCAATCCGCCATGGCCCGGGGTGTGAACCAGGCCATCGTGGACTTCATGGGACGACCCGTATCATCGGTTCTGGGACCCAGCGACGACATCAGTGTGGTGGAAGCCCAGGAAACCGTCTCCCGCTGGGTGGTGGCTCTCCTCCGGGAACCGGGGACTCGGGCGTTCCTGTTGGAGAAGCTCAGCTCTGCCCTGGAGCGCACCGGGGAGAAGCAGTGGGGGGAACTCCTCTCCGGAATCCCACCGGAGCAGGCAGCCCAGTGGTTGGTGCAGATCGCCCGAAGCGCCGAGGCGCGAAGGGCCTATGGGGAGGGCATCCACAGATTGGCCGATATGGCCATGGAGCGTCCCCTGGGACGCCCTTCCCGATGGCTCCCATCAGGGAGCCGGGAACGCCTCCGGGAGGCCCTGGAGGAGCCCATCTGGACCTGGATACAGGGGCAAGTGCCGGAGTTGGCCAGGCGGCTGGACGTCGCCCGACGAGTGGAAGAGAAGGTGAAGCACTTCCCCGTGGAGAAAATGGAGGAGCTGGTTCGACGGGTCACCGAGCGGGAACTCCGACTCATCGTGCGGCTGGGATACGTGCTGGGTGCCAGTATCGGGCTCATTCTGGTGGGAGTGAACCGGCTGCTGGGGTAGCGCTTCCGACTCAGGAGAGATCGAAGGGCTTGCGGCTCCGCCGGTCCCGGCGCAAACGCCGTTCGGAGCCCTTCTCCTGCCGCTTCTGGAGGAAGCCCAGGAACGTGAAGTGCCGGGTGGCCTTGGCCCGGGGCTTTTCCTTCCCCATGGCCTCCTCGATGCCGTCCCAGTGTGGCCGGTAGGATTTGGGCATCCCCAGCCACAGGCCAAAGCCCAGGGCCGCTACCGCGCCGACAATCTGAAGGAGAAGTACCACCCGCCTGGATCAGCCCTTACCCAAGGACTCCAGGAGGAGAAGCGTGAGCCCCGCTGTGAGTACGATGGGCACGAAGTTGGTGCCCACGGCAACCATCAAGACCACCGACCAGAAGATGAGGTGGGTGAAGGTGTATCCGCCTGGAAGAAAATTCATGGATTCAGCCGAGGGTTGGGTTGACCGCCAGATAAGAAGGGCCCGCTCACGTCCCCAATATCGCAACGATCCGCCGCCCTGTCCAACCGGCGCGGTGGGGCAGGCCCCCTCCTGCCCGTGCGGCGGGAAGTCAGGCCCCCACCAGAGCGTCGGAGGCCTCCACCCGTCGGATCCCGGCCCGGAGTGCCAGTCCGGCTGAAACCCCCGTGAGGAGCAGTGCCCCCGAGAGCCCCACCAGCAGCGGCACCAGCCCCGCATCCAGGAACGATGCGCCCTGGAAGCGGGCCGTGAGGAAGAAGTAGACCGGCCAGGCTTGCAACAGCACCACGCCGGCCAGATACCCCACGGCCGCCATCATGAAGAGGAGCCCGCCGAACGACGTTGGGATCTCCGCGGCATTCTCCGTTTCGTAGTTGGGGTAGAGAGCACCGAAGGCCAGGGCCATGGCGGTGAGGGCAAAGGTGGCCGCCACCATGGAAACGGTGGTGAGCCAGAAGACAAATGGCGACACCCCCAGAATGAGGTTGGTAGCCACGATGAGGGGCAGAGCCACCACCAGAAGGGGAAGGGTTCCCACCCAGTACTTGGACCAGAAGAGGCTTCGAGTATCCAGGGGCGAAGAGCGCAGAAGCCAGGTCATCCGCCCTTCCAGCGACATGGCCGGGAAGACGAAACGGGCGGCGATGGCGGCCACCACGAAACCCGCCAACCCCAGGTTCAAGAACGAGATGAGGTTCACCAGGAAGAAGGAAATCTCGGGGCCCGTGCTGATGGGAAGTACCTGGATGTTGTAGATGTAGACCACCACCAGCACCCCCAGCAGGATGAGCTGGGACCACTGTGTGGAATCCCGGAAGAATACGCGGATCTCTTTGGCCACCAGCTCCCTCGTCCGGGGACGAAGGGGGGCCAGGAGTGCCTCCAAGCGGCGTGAGCGGCTGCGCCCCGCCCGAAGCTCAGCCCCCTCCTGGGCTCGAGTGAACCCCGAGGCGTAGTAGCGTCCATGGAGCCACGCACCCATGACCACGAAGGCCGCGGCGGTGCTTGCCAGAAGCGCCAGCGGAAAGAGATCGAACCCACCGGTAAGGTGCGACAGTAGCGCCTGGGAAGCCCACTCACTGGGGAGCCAGGGCGACGAGGGCGCCCGGAGCAGGGCCATGAAGTCCACCAGACTGCGAAATTCCTCGGGCCGCATGAGCCGCTCCGGTCGGACGAAGCGAACCAGCGCCACCAGTCCGCCCACGGCCAACAAACTCACCAGAGCCAAGAGATCCCGGGTGCGCCGGGCGGGAAAGATGTTCACCAGGATGAGGGTGACTGCGCTCCCCACTACGGCTGGGAGAAGGAGGTATGGCACCATCACCCCCACGGCCAGCAGATAGTATCCGGGCCCTGCGCCATAGACCACGCCGTATGCGGCCAGGAGAGGCACGGCCAGGAGAAGCACCATCCAAGACGAATTCACCATGGTCTCCGTGAGGCGTGCCCCGTAGACATGGAATCCGTCCACCGGTGCCGCCAGAAGGAGCTCCAGATCTCTGGAAAGGAAGAAGGTGGAGAGCGCCGCAATGACGTTGGACAGCAGGAGAATGGCCAGAAAGGTGAGAAGGGCCATGGCCAGCAGCTTTCCCGCCAGGAGATCCCCGATTCCCTGGGTACCCCGGAAGTAGAGGAGCATCCGAAAGATGAGGGCAAAGATCCCCATCCAGAAGAAAGCTCCCACACCTCCCAGCACCAACCCCTTGAAGGCACGCCCACGATCTGTGCGGGCTCGATTCAGCCGGGCCCGGACCTTTGGCCGCAGGAGAAGGCGGAGCGAACCTCCCGTCATGCCCCCACCGCAGCCTGAAGGGACGCCACCACATCGGCCATTTCCTCGCCTCCGGTGACCTTCAGGAAGATCTCCTCGAGGTGGGCTTCGCCGGCCTGCGCTCCCGCCCGGAGTTCGTCCATGGTGCCCATGGCGATGATCTGTCCCTGGTTGATGATGGCGATCCGATCGCAGAGCGCCTCGGCCACTTCCAGGGTGTGGGTGGAGAGAAAGACCGTGCCCCCTCCTTCCACGAAGGTCCGGAGAAGATCTTTGAGGATCCGAGCAGAACGCGGATCCAACCCCACCATGGGCTCGTCCACCACGATCAACTCCGGCTCATGGATAAGAGCGGAGGAGATGAGCAGTTTCTGGCGCATTCCGTGGGAATAGCTCTCGATGAGTTCATCCTTCCACTCGGAAAGCCGAAACAGCTCCAGGAGCCTATCCATCCTGGCTTCCACTTCAGGCCCGTGCCGGCCCCAGAGTCCGGCCACGAACCGGAGGAACTCTCCTCCTGAGAGCTTCTCGTACAGGAAGGGCCGGTCTGGGATGTATCCCACTCTCCCCTTGGCAGCCAGGGGATCGGTGGCCAGATCATCGCCTCCGATGGAGATGCGGCCCGAGGTGGGCTGCAGGATGCCGGCCACCATTCGGATGGTGGTGGTCTTTCCGGCTCCGTTGGGACCCAGGAAACCGAAGATCTCCCCCTTGGCGACGGTGAGATCCACCCCCGCCACGGCCGTGAAATCCCCATAGCGTTTCACCACCCCTTCCAACGCGAGGATGGGACCTGCCGAGGAGGCCTTCATGAACCGACCACACCTTCATCCATATCCAAAACCTCGATGTTCAGGTTTCCGATGAGCCGAATGATCTCCACCTGTTGGGCCAGCCCGCCGGTGACGAAGCGGAGATGCGCGGCGTCCGCCGGGGCCTGACCGAAGGTGGGATCCACCGCCACCCACTCTCCCAACCAGACTTCCGGCCAGGCGTGGTAGAAGAAATCGCCGTTCAGATAGACCAACCCCACGGCCGTCCGGGCAGGCAGCCCCAGGGCTCGGGCCATGGCCACATAGAGCACGGTGTGCTCGTTGCAGTCGCCGCCCCGACTCTCCAGCACCTGCAGGGCACTGGGGATGGAGAAGACCACGTTCTTGTCCAGCGCCCGATAGACCCAATCCGAGAGGCGCACGGCCACCTCCCGGGGATCTCCGCCTCCCCGCCTGCGGAAGCCGGCGGCCGACTGGGCAGCCGCCAGAATCCGGGGATCGTCGCTCTGGATGAGGGGCTCCGGCACCAGGGCTTCCCGCAGATCCATTCGGGGATACGGGAGCTGGTATCCGGGTGTCAGCTCATTCCAGATCTCCCGGCGGACGATGAGGGTGTCCCCTCGGAGTTCCTGCCGCTGGCCGTCCAGATCAAAGCCGTCCAGGTCCACCCCGGACAGGAGAAAGCGGAGTTCCGGGTGGCTCTCCACCTCACCCAGATCGCGATTGCTCTGGATGGCCGTCTGGAAGATCACATCGGACGAAGGTGTGAAGGGCATCTCCCCGTCCTCGTTCTGTGCTTGCTGGGCGAGTTCGAATTCCGTCCGTTCCATGGTGAAACCCATGGCCGAAGCGGACCGGACAATCCGGCCGTAGCTGTCTACCCAGCTTTCGATCTGCATCCCGCCATAACTCTCCTGAAGGCGCCAGGCATCCACCGTATCCACACTCGCCGGAAGCCAGCGCCGGGAATCTTCGTCCAGAAAAGCCGAATCCACCACAGGGAGTCGGGCCTCCTCCATGACCTCCACCTCCACCGTACGGGTGGAGAGGGTGGTGGGATCGAAGATGGGATATCGGTACCGGGCACCCACCGTCAACTGCTCTCCCATGGCCACCCTGATGGGAAGCACGCTGGAGAAGATGGGCGCCTCGGTGAGGCGGTGGGTAACGTTCTGCACCCCCCCTCCTGCGTCCAGCGTGACCTGGAGAAGGGTATCTCCCGTAACAGTCCCCTCTGCCGAGAAGCGCCCACCCTCGGAATCCAGGGAAAAGGAGAACCGCTCCATCTGCAGCGCAGGGCTCAGCTGCACCTGGGTACGCATCACGGCCCCGCCGGGCTGGCCCAGGGCCTGGAGCTCCAGCGACAGCAGGTCGTCCAGCAAGAAACCGGTGGGGATGGTGTCCAGCCGGGAAGTGGCCAAGCCCACCGCTCTTCCGTCCATCTGAATGGTGTAGAAATTGGTGCCGGGAGCCAGATTTACCGTGGCTGCCAGAAGGCGGGTCAGCTCAGGCTGGAAGTATTCCCTTCGAATCTGCCAGCCCACCATCCCTACCCATATGACCAGCACCAGAAAGCCCAGGATCGTCCTTCCGGAACGCATATGCACCACCGAGGTTCAACTGTGATCGAAGACGGCCAGAGGAAAAGCCCGGTCCAACTCCCTCTGAAAGGCCTCACTCTCGTATCCGTCGTTTACGGTTATGTAGAGTCTGGAAGGCCCTGGCGAGATACCCATGTGGTCCCGGAAGGTGTCCACCGTAAGCCGGGCCGAAGCTTCGGCATCCAGGGCCCCGGCACCCACCCCCAGCGCGGGTAGAGCCAGGCTGGCCACGCCCAACTCGCCGGCCCTGCGGAGGCCGTTCACCAGAGCCTTGCGAACCGTATCCGGCGAGGGAGCCTCATCCCGGGACTGGATCACGGCATGGATGAGAAAGGTGGCGTTCAGGTCGCCTCCGGGAGTGACCACGGCTCCCCCCACGGGGATCTCTCCCATGGCCTGGAGTCGCTTCAGCAGGTCCGGTCCGGCAGCTCGCTCCAAGCTTCGGCTCAACGGGGTCACCGGATCCAGGGCACCACTCACAGCCCGAAGGATGGCCTCCACCTCCAGGAGCATGGGAGCTTGCGTCACCACGCAGACCTGCCAGCCATGGGAGCCCGCAGTGGGGCGCCCTCCCATGGGACCCGATTCAGGTAGTGGAGGCAAGGTCTCGGGCCTTCCGGTACATCTGGGCTGCTTCCCGGGGGAGGTTCTTCTTGTCCAGAAGAATTCCCAGGGTATAGAACGCCTTGGAGTGTCCAGGGTGGAGCTGGGTGACCTGCTCCAACATCTCCATGGCGGCATCCACCTGCCCCAACCGGTTGAGAGCCTCCCCCCGGTAGTAGTGGGCCGAGATGTGGTCTGCCTCCCTCTCGCAAACCCAGGCCAACTCCACCTCCGCCTGGGCATACAGGCCGCGCCGATAGAACAGGAATCCCAGGTTCGCCCGCACATCCACGTTCTCGGGGTCCAGTCGGAGGGCACGACGCAACTCGCGCTCCGCGGCCTCGTACTGCCCCAGGCTCCCCAGACACGCCCCCAGATTCGTGACGATCTCCACGTTGTCGGGTTCGGCCTTCCGAGCGGCCTCCAACAACTCCAGTGCCCGCTCGTGGAGCCCCAGCTCGTCGTAGAGAACGCCGAGATTGTTCTGGGCCTTCACGTGTCGAGGGTTCAGCGTGAGGAACTCCTCGTAGATGTGGATGGCGTCGTTCACGCGCCCTGCCTCCACCGCATCCCGGGCCCGAGCCAGGGTGTCTCCTGTAGGCGGTGGGGACACCGTGGGAGCGTCGGGAACCGAGACTTCCTCTTCCCCATGGTCCTCAGTGGGAGACACCACCTGAGGGGACATCAGGCCGAATTCCTCCTGGGGTTCCTCCTCCTGAGGCATTTCCTCCTGAGACACCTCTTCCTGGGGCATCTCTTCCGAAGACACTCCCAGCCGAGACCCGTCCCCTTGGGGCCCTTCCTCAGGACCGTCCGAAGCCGGTGGCGGATCCGATCCCTCGGAGCCGCCGGTGAGTCCCAGATCGAGCTCCTCGTCCGACCGCCACGGCCGGCGACGCCTACGAGCCGACATGCCTTCCCCCAGCCCGAGTCTCATCCCCCACCCATGCGAGGTAACCCTCCAGCCCAGCCGTGACGGGCAACGCCAGCACTTCGGGAAGGTCGTAGGGGTGCAAATCGTGAACACGGTGGATGAGGGCGTCCAGCCGGCTCCGGGTGGTCTTCACCAGGAGGAGAACCTCGTCATCCGTCTCCACACTGCCTTCCCAGCGGTATATGGAATGGACTCCGGGAATCAGGTTCACGCACGCGGCCAGCTGCTCCTCCACCACCGCGCGACCCAGGCTCTGCGCCGATTCCGTGTCTGGAGCCGTCACCAGGACCACCTGCACCTCCGTTCCGGAGGCAGGCTGAGGAGGATCGCTCACCCCGGAAACTCCCAGGCCAGAAGGACGGTCCGCTGGATATTCTCCGGCGCATAGAAGGCGTCGATGAGCTTCTGGTACCGCCGTTCGACGATCTTGCGGCGAACCTTCTGGGTGGGGGTGAGGGAACCATCCTCGATGGTGAACTCCTCGGTCAACAGCCCGATCTTCTTCGGGGTCTCGAAGTTGGCAAAATCCGCCAACACCGCCTGGACCTCCTTCATAAGAAGCTCCTGCGTAGCGGGTAGGGACAGGAGCGCCTCCCTTCCTTCCCCCACCGCCAACCCCTCCTCCCGCGCCCACGCCTCCAGCACGGGGAAAGCGGGCACCAGGAGAAGGGACGGAAATTTCCGTCGATCTCCCAACATCACAGCCTGCTCCACGTAGCGGTTCAACTTCACCCGGTTTTCGATGGGCTGCGGAGCGATGTTCTTTCCTCCTGCAGTGACGATGATGTCCTTCTTCCGATCTGTGATCTTCAGGAAGCCGTCATCGTCCAGCACGCCGATATCTCCGGTGTGGAACCACCCGTCCTCGGAGATGACCTCCCGGGTGGCCTCCGGATTGTTCAGGTACCCCTTCATGACCTGGGGGCCCCGCACCAGGATCTCTCCATCCGCAGCAATCCGGATTTCCGTTCCAGGAACGGGTTTTCCCACGGTCCCGATCCGAAAGTCCTTCAAGGTGTTCACGTTCGTCACCGGACTCGTCTCGGTGAGTCCATATCCCTCCAGGATGGGCACACCCGCTGCGTAGAAGAACCGAGCGATATCGGGGGAAAGTGGTGCCCCACCACTCACGAAGAAGTTGAGTCGCCCACCCACGGCAGCCCGGATCTTCCTGAACACCAGGCGGTCGGCCAGCGCGTACACCACTTTCAGGACGGGGCCCGGAGTCCGGCCTGCCTGGGTTTCCTCGGTCCAGGCATCCCCCACCTCCCGGGCCCACTGCACCAGGAATCCCTTCACCCCGGTAGCCGAGGTGACCTTGTTGTAGACCTTCTCGTACAGGCGCGGCACCGACACGCAGAGGGTGGGCCGGACCAACTTGAGGTCTTCCGCCACCGTATCCAGTGAACGTGCATACGCGATGGTGCATCCGGTATTGAAGAGGAGGTAGTCCACCATTCGCTGGAACACGTGGGACAGGGGCAGGAAGCTCAGCGTGAGATCGTCTGGACCCGTGCGTAGCGCTTGACGGCTGGCCCGGACGTTGGAGCCCAGGTTGTTGTGGGTGAGCATCACCCCCTTGGGGTCTCCCGTGGTGCCTGACGTATAGAGGATGGTGGCCACATCCCCGGGCTGCGCCGAAAGGGCCTCCGCCCTGAACGCCTCCTCGGACTCACCCTGGATCTCACTTCGGCCCTGCTGGAGAAAAGCTTCCCAGGAGAGGACTCCGTCCGGGAGTTCCTGGTCGTTCGGTGGGTCGAAAACCACCACCGCGCTCACCTGGGGCGCCTCCTTCCGGGCCTCCTGCACCTTCGCCAACTGATCGGCTGTGGAGACGAAGACCACCCGGGCCTGGGAGTTCTCCAGGATGTAGGCCACCTGGGAGGGAATCAGTGTGGCGTAGATGGGGATATCTTCCACCCCGGCACACAGGCATCCCCAGTCGGCGAGGGCCCACTCCGGGCGGTTCTCCGAAAGAATGGCGGCGCGGCTCCCCCGAGAGAGCCCCAACCCCCTAAGCCCTCCTGCCACTTCCTGAACGGTGTGGAGGACCTGGGCATAGGAGATGCCCTTCCATTCCGTCCCCACGGGATACTGGTAGGCGTCAGCCTGGGGAAAAGCATCCACCGCCTCGAAGAACAGGTCGATGAGGGTGCCGGGAGTGAGGTCGCCGGGTGTGGAGTAGCTGTCTCTCGTTCCCATCCTAAGCTCCTGGCAAGCCGCCCACCCCATTTCCCCTGCTGCGGGTGCGTTGGGAAGTGTACGGTCCTACCTCAAGAATTCTGAATCACGACCTCCAGAGGGAGGTCGCTACGCAGAGAATGAAGGACGCTGCAATAGCGATCCCGGGAGAGCTCCACGGCCCGGTGGAGCTTGGACTCGGAGCCCGCAGGCACCCCCTGGGTGTTCACCGTCAGGCGCAACCTCACGTACCGGCGTGGGGGGGAGGCGGCCCGTTCACCCTCCACCACCACATCCAGTGCGCTCAGTGGTACCCGGCCCTTCTCCAGGATATCCCGGATGTCTATGGCCATGCAGCCTGCCACACTGAGCAAGAGGGCGTCCATGGGTGACAGTCCTTCCTCGCCCTTCCCGTCGAAAGGTACGGGGGGGCCCTTGCCACCCTCTCCCTGGAAGCGAAGCCCCTGGCCAGTCCAGCGAAGGGTGACCCGCTTCTCCATGGGCGAGGGAGTATCGCGCGCAACTCCCTCAGTAGGCATCAGCCTCGGGGACGGGTGTTTCACCATGGAGTTGAGCCAGTGTGTCGCGGGCGTGGGCCACGTGGCGGGTGGCCTCGGGCCCCACCGGGGGATCCGCCAGGAAGGCTTTCAGATGATGCACCGCCTCGCGCTCTGAACCCCCGCGAAGAAGCAGATAGGCCAGCCCATAGTGGGCTCCCGTCGCCGATGGATCCCGCTCCAACACATGCCGATAGGTCTTGGCCGCCTCTTCCGTCATGCCGATGCGGGTGTAGGCAATGGCAATCTGCTGGAGTACCACTGGATCACTGGGGGTCTCCTTCAAAGCCAGACGAAATGACGTGAGAGCCTCGTGGAAGGCTCCCGCCTTCAGGAGGTCGAGGCCTTCCTTGTAATAGTCCACCTGGTTCGACGTTTCGTCGCCGCCAAGGAGCTTCTTCCACCAGGTCATGGAGATCCGTGAGTGGGGTGAAGGAGTGGGGGAGCAGGGCTCATGGGAACGTAGTGACCCCCCGAAAGGTATGCAACGGTGCGGGTTTTCACGTGGCAACCCCCACAGCGGCGCGCGGGTCATTCAGGAGGAGGGCCAGACCCAGGGACCTGAGGCGCTCCGGATGTTCCGGCCCAGGCCGAACCACCACGAGTCTGGCACCGGACCGGAGGAGGGGGGGCAGTTGGTCCAACCACCGGGCTCCAACATCCGAATCCACCGCCACCGCGTGAAAACCTCCCTCCTGGAATGGAAGGCTCCCACCGACCACCACCACCCCCGCCGGACAGGGAGACAGTAGGCCATTCGGGACCTTCCCCATAGGACCCGCCACCACCACCTCCACCCCCTCTTCAATCTGCATGGCTTCCAGGAGTCCAGAAGCTACGGTGGCTTCCATCCCCACCAGGAGGATCCGGGCCGGGCCCTGGGTCACGCCCAGAAGCGCCGCCAACGATGACGTGGGAAGATCCAGCCGGGAGGACACTTCGACTGGAGGAGTTCCATCCCGAATGTGATCACCAGACTGACTCCCCAACCGTTCCCTGGCCTGCCGGAGATCGGCAATGCCCTGCTTCACCGGATATCGATCCCGACAGTTCGGACATCCCAGCTCTCCAGTCTGCACCCGCTGACCCCCAGCCTGCGTAGCCAGGAGGATGAGGGGATATGCCGGACCACACCGGGGGCACCTGAGACGCTCGGCCACCCCCAGCTGCAGGCCGCCCTTACCCTGGTCCGGGCTCGGACCCGGATTCGCCCCTCCGTGGGATTCGGATTCCGACAAGTTCAGGATATCTGCGGGGCCCGATGGGCCGGCACTCCGGCGGGGGAAGGGCCGTACTGGGCCCACTGGTTGGGGGTCTCCCACACACGGGCATAGAGGAGCCCGTGGGCCAGTTCCCTTGGAAGCCGCTTCTCCAGCTCCTCAAAGAAGTAGCGAGCCTGATTCTCCGCACTGGATTCCAACTCATCGAAGGGCGGTATGTCGTTCAGGTTCTGATGGTCCAGACCGTCCGCCAACTCCCGGAGAATGGCCTTCAGGTCCACGAAATCGAAGGCGATCCCCGACTCGTTCAACCGGTCGGTCTGGAGTGCCACCTCCACTACGTAGCGGTGACCATGGAGGCGCTCGCACTTCCCCTTGTAGTTTCTGAGGAAATGTGCGGAGTCGTAGTGGGCCTGGACAGAAACAGTGTACATGGTCAATACGTGGTAGGTGGTTGAGGAGCGTGGTGCTCGAAAGTGGCGAGGGTGGTCACTCGGCCCCCTGCGAGGACTCAATCTGGAGCAGTGGAATCTGCACTCCCTGGCGGGTATTCGCCAAGAAGAGAACGGCCTCGGCAACATCCTCGGGTCGCAACATCGCGGCCCGAGGAGGGAGATTGGGGTCCTGGTCGGGAGTCATGGGGTCCCAGATGGGGGTATCCGTGGCAGCCGGTTCCAGTAGGGTGGCTCTCACCCCGGTACCCCGGATCTCCTCCATGAGAACCTCATGGAGGCCTCGGAGCCCGAACTTGGAAGCGCTGTAGGCCCCGTTCCAGGGAAACGCCTTGCGTCCGGAGATGGATCCGACCTGGATGAGAAGCCCCTGCTTCCGCTCCAGCATCTCCGGGAGGGCCTCCCGCAACACGAGAAACGTCCCTCGGGTGTTCACATTCCAGTTCCGGTCCAGTTCCTCCAGGGGTGTCTCAGCAAGTGGTGCCAGGGTAAACACACCCGCCGAATTCACCACCAACTCCGGCCCCCTCCCCATCTCGTCCCGGATGTGGGCGAAGGCCGCTCGCACCGCGGACTCCCGGGTCACGTCTGCCGGGAAGGGCCTGACACCGGCGCTCACGGCCAGAGCCTCCAGTGCCTCCTCGGTTCTAGCCAGGGCAAACACCGTGGCACCCGCCCGGGCCAGTCCACGTGCCACCGCCTCCCCGATTCCCCGGCTGGCACCCGTCACCAAAGCCACCTTCCCCTGGAGACCCGCTCCAGGGCGGGGGTCCACCTCGCCCGGATCTGCCCTCATCGCAACACGCGGGAAGGGTTCATGGCCAGGCGCAGGAACTCCTCCCGGGTCCGGGAATCCTCCAGGAAGGCACCTCGCATGGCCGAGGTGATGGTGCTGGAATTCTGCTTCTCCACCCCGCGCATCATCATGCACAGGTGATGGGCCTCGATGACCACTCCCACCCCCTGGGGCTGGACCACATCCCAGAGGCTCTGGGCGATCTCCTCCGTGAGGCGCTCCTGCACCTGAAGTCGCCTGGCGAAAGTCTCCACCAACCGGGCGGTCTTGCTCAATCCCATGATCTTGCCGTCGGGGATATACGCCACATGCACCTTCCCGAAGAAGGGCAGCATATGGTGTTCGCAAAGAGAGTACATCTCGATGTCCTTCACCAGGACCATGTTGTGATGTTCCTCCTGGAAGAGGGCATCACCCACCACGTCCTGGGCCCGAAGACCATATCCTCGTGTGAGGAAGCGCAGCGATTTCTCCACCCTCTCAGGGGTCTTCAGGAGACCCTCCCGCTCAGGATCCTCTCCCAGTCGCCGAAGCATCTCCGCTACCAGATCCGTGAAGGGCAGTGAGGCCAGATCCGGCATCTCAGAGGTGCCTACAGCGGGTGGTTCCACAGGGGGAGAGACCACCAACTCCTTCTCCATGGTCATGGGTCTTCTCTCAGGTAAAAAAGGGACAGAGGCGGGGGCCATTCCCCGTCCTGGGGGGGAAGGTGCGTAGCCTCCTCAATCCCCCCTGTACTCCACATAGTTCCGTGGTGTCTCCCAGAGGACGATGCGCACCAGTTCGATGGCCGGGGGCAAGGCCGGCGCGATGCGCCGCCAGATGGCCACCACAAGATTCTCGGTGGTGGGATTCTTCCCCGCCAGCCAGGGAACTTCCTCGTTGAGATTCCTGTGGTCCACGTCCTGGAGCACCCGTTCCTCAAGAAGCTCCTTCAGGATTTTCAGGTCCAGGACATACCCGGTTTCAGGGTCTACCGGTCCCTCTACGGTGACATCCACCTCGTAGTTGTGGCCATGACCCAGGGGGTTGGAACAGGCACCGAACACCTGGAGGTTTCGCTCCTCCGACCACTCGGGGCGAAAAAGACGGTGGGCCGCGCTGAAGTGGACCCGCCGCGTGACCTGAACCCTTGGCATGGCGTGTCTCCAAAAGGCTGAAGGCGAGTTTGATGGGGTGTGGAAGGCACGGGAAAAAAAAGGGCCGGCTCCACGTGGGTGCCGGCCCGGAGTAACGCACCGGCAGGGTGGTATTGAAGCCCGGGTCTAATGGTTTGGTGACTTCCCCAAAGCTTCCGAAGTCCCCGTGAGGGGCATGTCGTCCGCCGCAGGATGCAGTCCCGGCTTCAGATGTGTTGGCTCAATAACGATGCCTACCGGTACGTCCTCGCTCACAATATATCACTCCCCCCCCGGGAGGTCCAGAAAATCATTTCACCCCCGCCTGACGATAGGATCGGAGGAGCTGCAAGGCCCGTCGATCGTTCACGACCATGTCATCCCCCTTGGGCGTTTCCAGGACCTTCGGCACCTCCTGGAATCGGGAATCTGCCATGATGCGCCGGAAGGGTTCCTCACCCAGGTATCCTTTCCCGATCTCCTCATGACGGTCCTTTCGAGACCCCAGGGGATGCTTGGAATCGTTCAGATGGAAAAGTCCCACCCGGTCCAGACCCAGGACGTCGTCCACCTGAGCCCAGACCCCATCGTAGTCATCCACCAGGTCGTACCCGGCAGCCAGCGCATGGCAGGTGTCGAAACAGATTCCCACCCGAGAGCGGAGGGTCGTCGGGATGCCGTCCAGGATGGTCCGGAGATTCTCCAGGGTGGCTCCCACAGTGGTACCTGAGCCGGCGGTGAGCTCCAGCAGGACACGGGTGGGACCTTCCACCTCTTCCAGGGCCCGGGTCACCCCCTCGGCATTTCGGGCCAGACCCGAGGCTTCGTCTCCATCGGTGGCATTGCCGGGGTGAGTCACCAGGAACCCCAGCTCCAGCCGAGCGCAGCGGATCAGTTCGCTCCGGAAACAGGCGTACGACCGCTCCCAGAGCTTCGGATTCGGGGTGGAGAGGTTGATGAGATAGGAGTCGTGCGCTCCGTGGGCCTCCAGTCCCGCCTCCATGCGGGCGGACCGGTACGCATGGGCCAGGGTGTCATCCACCTCGGGATCGGCCCAGCGCGATGGCTGCTTCGTGAAGAGCTGGAGGTTCACCGAATCAATATCCAACGCCCGCTGGGGGCAGAGGTGCACTCCCCCCGCTGCGGAGACATGGGCCCCCAGTTCATCCCGGGTGGGGGCGTCGGCAGAGCTCTCCATGGAAGCACCCACGGGGGCAGCGCTCACGAAGTGCTCTCCGGAAGCCCGGTTTCCGTCATGCTCCTCACATCCAATGCCTCATCGATCTTCCCTTCCGGCAGGAGCGCCCGACGTACCACGACTTCCCGCACCGAAACACCCTCCCGGGCAGCCTCCTTGGCTACCTCGACCGCCCGATCGTATCCGATGTAGGGATTCAGCGCCGTGGCAATGGATGGATTCAACTCCAGCAGTTCCTGGCACCGTGCCTCATTGGCCCGGATTCCCTTCACACAGCCCATGGTAAACGCCCGAGCGCCTCCGGCCAGAACCGTGATGGACTCCAAAAGAGCGTGAGCCAGGACGGGGAGCATCACGTTCAACTCGAAATTCCCCCTCCCTCCTCCCAGGGTAATGGTGGTATGGTTCCCGGCCACCCGGGCGGAGGCCATCATGAGGGCTTCCGAGAGTACGGGGTTCACCTTCCCGGGCATGATGGAGCTCCCCGGTTGGATGGCCGGCAACAGGATTTCCGAAATCCCCGACGTGGGCCCACTGGCCAGCCAGCGGATGTCGTCTGCGATCTTCAAGAGAGACACCGCCACGGTGTTCAATGCCCCGTGGGCACTCACCACGGCGTCCCGGGCTCCCTGAGCCTCGAAATGATTCTCGGCCTCCCGGAAGGGGATGCCCGTCTCTTCGGCCATCCAGGCGATGGCCCGGCGGGCGAATTCGGGATGGGTATTGATTCCGGTGCCCACGGCCGTTCCCCCAAGGGCCAGCTCATCCAACTCCTCCGCCCCCCTCCAGACCCGCTGCATCCCCCTGGAGAGTTGCGCGGCGTAACCTGCGAACTCCTGGCCCAGCCGCACCGGGGTGGCATCCATGAGATGGGTCCGGCCAGACTTCATGACACCGTCGAACTCCTCTGCTTTCGCGGAGAGGGCGTGGTTCAGCTCCGCCAGAGCCGGCAACAACTCTTCCTGGAGGCTGAGGCGGGCCGATACATGGATGGCCGTGGGAATGACATCGTTGGATGACTGACCAAAGTTCACATGGTCGTTGGGGTGCACCCTGAAGCCTTCCCGGCCCAGCAGTTGGGTGGCGCGGGTGGCCATGACCTCATTGGCATTCATGTTCGTGGAGGTGCCCGAACCCGTCTGATAGATATCCACCACGAACTCGCCGTCCCACTGGCCTTGTGACACCTCCCTGGCTGCCTGGGCCACGGCGTCGGCCACCGGGGCCTCCACCGTACCCAACGCCCCATTCGCCCGGGCAGCAGCCTCCTTGATGAGCCCCAGAGCACGGATGAAGGGTCGGCCAAAGCGTTGGCCGCTGATGGGGAAATTCTCCACCGCCCGCTGGGTCTGGGCGCCATAGAGGGCATCGCGGGGGACCTGGACTTCGCCCAGGGAATCCTTCTCGGTGCGGAATGGATTGGACATGACGGGGTTCCGTAGCTCCAGATGAAGCAGATAAACGATGGGGGTCAGGACAGTAGAAAAGATGGGCCGGGAACCCGGGGGAGTCTACGCCCGGGTCCGGGAGCGGGAGGAACTATTTCCTGGGCGGCCGGGATGGACGCAGTTCAATCCGGCTGGGAAGGGCGCGGCCGGGATATGCCAGAATGTCCAGGACGGCCCGGGCGACATCCTCGGCCCCCAGTTTCCAGTCGTCCTCAGGGTGATACTCCCCGTCGAAGAAGTGGGTGTTCACACTCCCGGGCAGGATGGCGGTGACCCTCACGCCGTGATGACGGAGATCCAGCATCATGGCCTCCGTCATGCCCAGGAGGCCGAACTTGCTTGCGTTGTATGCCACCCCTCCGGCAAAGGGGTTCCGGCTGGCCAGGGAGGCCACATTCACGATCCACCCGTCGCCGGATGCCTCCAGGTGCGATAGCGCTGCCTTGGAACAGTGGAAAACTCCGTTCAGATTCGTATCAATCTGTACCTGCCAGTCAGCGGGATCCATCTCCCGGATGGAAGCGAATCGGCCCAGACCCGCATTGTTCACCAGGATATCCAGGCGTCCGAACTCCGCCACCGTTCGTTCCATGAGCTTCCGGCAATCGTCCGAGCTACGAACATCGCAGGGAACTCCCACCACCCGGTCACGGCCCCCAGGGGCCAGTTCCTCCACTACCGCAGCCACATTGGCTGCGGTACCCGAGCTCACGGCTACGGAAGCCCCCGCGTCCATCAGGGCTTTGGCCACAGCCAGCCCGATCCCCTTGGTGCTTCCCGTGACCACTGCCACCTTTCCATCCAGCATTGCGTCGCTCATGCTCCAATTCCTCTTCTTTTCATGGAGAGTGACTCCGTGAACGAACCAGTCAAGCGCTCATTCCATCGTCCAGACGGCTGGGCCAGCCCCAACCGCCACCGGGTGGCTCTGGTCACAGGCGGAGCCGTGCGCCTGGGTCGCGCCATCGCCTTCGGCCTGGCTGACGAGGCTTTCGACCTGGCCGTGAACTACCATTCTTCCGGCACCGCAGCACAGGAACTGCGCATACGCGTGGAGGGAGCCGGACGATCCATACTCCTGGTACAGGCAGACGTTTCGCAGAGCGCCGAGGTGGAGAAGGTGGCCCAGGAGGTAGAGGCCCGTTACGGCCGTCTGGATCTTCTGGTGAACAACGCCTCACTCTTCCAGGAAGGTCCGCTCCTGGATGTGGCGGAGGAGGAGTGGGACCGCGTGATGGCCGTGAATCTGAAGGGGCCCTTCCTGTTGGTGAAGCGCCTGGCCCCCCTTCTGGCCCATTCCCGGGGATCGGTGGTGAACATCGTCGACCTCTCGGCCCTCCAGCCCTGGATTCGGTACCCGCATCATTCCGTCTCCAAGGCGGCCCTTCTCCACCTTACCCGGGTCATGGCCCGGGCCCTGGCACCCCATGTACGGGTAAACGCCGTGGCCCCGGGGGCAGTCCTACCGCCGGAAGATTATTCGGAGGAAGACCTCCGGGCCTCCGCCCAGCGCTCGGCTCTCAAGCGCCTGGGAACGCCGGAGGATGTGGTTCGCACAGTTCTCTTCCTGGACCGATCGCCCTACATCACCGGCGAGGTCATCGTGGTGGATGGGGGAAGACAGCTGGAGGTGTAGGAGGCTTCGACGCTCCGTGCCGCCTGTCGAACTACTGGAGAGACCCGGTGGCTTTAGCTCCTTCTGGAACCAAAGCCTCAGCCCCGCCATGGGCCAGCCATCGCTCCGCCTCCAGGGCAGCCATGCATCCACTCCCTGCCGCCGTCACCGCCTGACGGTAGTAGTCGTCCATGACGTCCCCGGCGGCGAAGACTCCGGGTACGGACGTGGCCGTGCGCCACGATGTGGCGGGCAGGATATATCCATTCTCCTTCAACGCCACCTGGCCTCCCAGGAACGCGGAGTTGGGTTCGTGGCCGATGGCCACGAAGAGCCCTCCCACCTCCAGTTCTCCCGTCTCGCCGGTGACGGTATCCTTCAGGCGAAGCGCCTGGATCTCGCCCTTCCCCAGAACCTCGGTCACTACCGTGTTCCACCGGACAGTGATCTTCTCGTTGGCCAGAGCTCGCTCCTGCATGATCTGGGAGGCTCGGAACTCATCTCGCCGATGAATGAGAACCACTTCGCTTGCGAAGTTGGTGAGGTAGAGCGCCTCCTCCATGGCGGAATCCCCGCCTCCCACCACCGCCAGCACCCGGTTTCGGAAGTGGGGCAAAGCCCCGTCGCACACGGCGCAGGCGGAAACCCCACCCCCGGTGCGAGCCAACTCCTCCTCGCCAGGTACCCCTATCCACTTGGCGTTGGCCCCCGTGGCCACGATGACCGCATCGGCCTCCACCTCTTCGCCCCCCAGGGTACGGAGGAGCCGGGGATAGACGGAAAAATCCACCTCCACCACATCATCGGTCTCCACCCGAGTATCGAACCTCACGGCCTGCTCCCGGAAGGCCGCCATCATTTCAGGACCGGTGATCCCACCGGGGAACCCAGGGTAGTTCTCCACCTCAGTGGTGAACATGAGCTGTCCCCCGGGAATCATGGTTCGACTCCCGGCCCCCTCGAAGACCAGGGGAGAAAGGTTGGCTCGGGCGGCATAGATGGCGGCGGTCCAGGCCGCAGGCCCGGAACCGATGATCACCAGCTTCTCCCGTCGTAGGTCGGTCATGGGTTCGTCCCCTCTTGTTTGAAGACCTTCAAATTCGTGGAATGACCGGGGTTCACCCGGGCCTTGGGATCGATGTGATGCACCGCATTATTCACAGCGATGGCGGCTTCGGCGAAGCCCGTGGCGATGAGATCCAGCTTTCCCGAGTATTCCACCACATCGCCCGCCCCGAAGACACCGGGCAGGTTCGTTTCCATAAGCTGGCTCACGACGATCCGGTTCCCGTTGATGTCCAACCCCCAACTCTTCATGGGGCCCAGGTCGGGCTTGAATCCCAGGAAGGTGAGCACGGCGTCAACTTCCAGGTGGGTGCGGTCACCGGTGCGGTTGTCGAAGACCGTTGCCCCTTCCACCGCTCCCTCACCGTGGATCTCGGCCACTTCGTGGAAGGTCCAGACCTCCACTTTCCCTTCCACCCGGGCCTCCTCCAGGAGTTGGAGCGAGCGTTCATGGGCCCGGAACCCATCTCTCCGGTGGGCCAACACCACCCGAGCAGCCTGATCCTTCAGGGCCAGAGCCCAGTCCAGGGCCGAATCCCCGCCACCCACGATGAGCAGGCGTTTGCCGGAGAAATAGTCCGGAGATTTCACAGCGTAATGTACGCCCTTCCCCAACAAGTCGTCGTACCCCGGCACTTCCAGCTTCCGGGGTTCGAAGGCACCCTTCCCCCCAGCGATGATGAAGGCCCGGGTGAGAAATTCTCCACTCCGCCCCACCAGGCGAAGGAGGGGCCCCTCCCGATGCAACTCCCTTATCTCCTCATCCAGAACCACATCCGGGTGGAACTGCATGGCCTGATTGACGAGTTCCACCGCCAGATCCCGAGCCAGGATCTTGGGAAACCCACCCACGTCGAAGATGTATTTCTCAGGGTAGAGAGCCGTCAGCTGCCCCCCCAACTCGGGGAGGGAATCCACGATGCGGCACGATACGCCGCGCATACCCGCATAGAAGGCGGCGAACAGTCCGGTGGGACCGCCACCCAGGATGGTGATATCGGTGATGTCTGGGCTCTGGGAAGCCACGCAGCCGCTCCGGATGCAATGAATGTGCAAAGTCCCCCCAGCAGCGAGGGAGCCATGAGATGGTGGAAAAGTAAAGGGTAAAACGGCGCTGTGGGGAAGTGGCGGAAGACGAAACGTCAGGCAAACCCATACTAGGAGCGTGTCCGGGTAATGGGGCGAGCCGCGTTACCCGGAAACGCTCCTGGAGTCCCTCAAGCGTCTTCTGGCCCATGGGTTCCCGTGGCTTCATGCCAGTGGATCGGCCTCTCCGTCGGCCCCGTAGAGCGATGAACGCCGGTAGCGATCAAGGGCCCGCACCACCAGGAGCTTCACGCCCACTGCCGCAGGAACCGCCAGGAGCAGGCCGACGAACCCGAAGAAGAGTCCCCCCAGGGCCAAGGCGAACACCACCCACACCGGATTGAGTCCCGTGGAGTCGCCAACGATTCGGGGGCTGATGACTGAACTCTCCAGCCCCTGCGCTACCCCGTAGACCACCGCCACCTTCAGGAGCGACAGGCCCACCGGTGGGGATACCACGGCAATGAGCAGGGCCGGGATCAGGCTCAACACCAGACCGAGGTACGGCACCACGCTGAAGATGGCCACCACCAGCCCCAGGAGGAGGGCGTAGGGGAACTGGGCCAACCAGAGCCCCATGGCCGTCAAGGCGCCCACCGTAAGGGACACCAGCAACTGTCCCTGCAGGTACGCTCCCACCCCCTCATCATACTCCCGAGCGAAGGTCATGACTTCTTCCCGGGAGCGCCGGGGGAGAAGCCCTTCCAGGCGGGCCTGCAACACTTCCCAGTCGCGCAAGAGGTAGAAGGTGATCACCGGAGTCAGCAACACGAAACCCAGAATGGAAAGTACGAAGCCCACCCCACGGCCCACTCCCAATGCCCCTCCCAACAACCATTCCCCCACCACGGCTTTCCGATCGTTCAGGAACGTCAGCATGTCGGCGGATTCGAAGGAAGCCAACCTCTCCATACCGGGGATGGCCAGGCTGGCGACCCAGTCCCGAAACGACGCGGTCCATCCGTCTGCTCGGGAGATCATGGTGGGTAGCCGCTCAATGAGATCGGAGAACTGTGCCCCCAGAGCGGGGAGGCCCCAGACGAGTGCCAGCGTGAGCCCTCCCAGAGCCGGCACCAGGAGGGCCACGATGGCCCAGGTCCGGGAGAGTCCCAGGGCCCCCACCCGCACTACCAGAGGGTTCAGGATGTAGGCCAGGATCATCCCCAGAACGAAGGGAGCCAGCACGGAACCCGCTTCCGCAAGGAGCCAGATGAGGGTCAGGACGCTGGCCACCCCTCCCAAAACGCGAAAGGGAATGGTGCCACGGAACGGGAGAAGGGCGCCCAGCAGCACCCAGAAGAGCAGAAAAGGTGAGAGGGTGGCTCTGAGGCTCCACAAGAAGAACGCCAACACCAGTAGAACAGCACTGGCCTGGAGGAGTCCCACCATGTCCAGCGGTGGGGATGTGCGGCGGGAACGCCCCGTGTCCTCGGTGTCGTCCGGCGGCATCAGGAATGTCCTCCCGCCTGCATGCCGTTTCCCGGCCCGGGGGAAGGGGAAGGTTGGGAAGTGGCCACAGATCTCGAGGCTGCCCGGATCATCTCCCGGGCATTTCCGTAGCTCACCCGCCGTATGGCCTCGGTCATGGGAAGCCATCGACACTCTGTGATTCCCTCACTCACCTCTGGAACGGTCTCACCCGACTGCGACACCATGAGAAAGAAGTGGCAGAATTTGTGGATCCGCCGACCTCGCTGGGAGAAGTACCAATCGATGACCCCCAGCTCAGCCCCCAGAGAGAGATCGGTGAGGCCCGTCTCTTCCTGGACTTCCCTGAGGGCCGTGCGTCCGGCAGTCTCCTGGCCCTCGATGTGGCCCTTGGGAAGGCCCCAGTTTCGGTACGGATCCCGGATAAGGAGGACGTGAGCCTCACCCTCCAGCCAACGGATGACCACGCCCCCGGCGCTGCGCTCCTCCATGGTTCGGACCCTTCCGTCACCCATGGTCATCAGAAAATGGAGAGTCGGACGTAGCGTTGCGGATTTTCCCGAACGTCCTGAAGGAGCTGCTGGAGCTGAGCCAACGCTGACTCTACCTGCAGAACCATTCCTGAGTCCGAGAGCATCCGGCCCAGCGATCCCTCGCCGGCCTCCACCCTGGCGGTGAGTCGATTCACCGACTGGAACGCTGAATCGGCCCGACCCAACATGCCCTGGAACTCCTGGTTCGTCTGGGTGAGGTCTCGAGACAGTTCCGACAAATTCCGGGAGGCATCCCGGGCGTTCACCAGAACAGAATCGATCTCACCCGACCCCACCAGACCATCCACCCGCTGGAACGAGCGACGGGCCGCAGCCGCCGCCATCCCCAATTCCTCGGCGGACCCCTGGACCTGGCTGAACACCTGGGAGAACCCTGAAGCCTGGGTCTCTACCAGGTCCGAGAGTCGATTGCTCACATCCTCAATGTTGTCGATGGCCCGAGCAATGTTCAGGGCCGTCTCTTCCGTGAACGCCATTGTAACCCGGTCGGTGAGCACGGTGAGGTTCTCGGCGATGCGGTCGGCAGCGGCGGTGAGCCGGGTGATATCGGGGAGTGAATAGCCTGGAATGACCCCCACAGGCGGGTTCTCGTAGAACCGGAGACTGGGGTATTGCTCCCGGGACACGATCTCGGCCTGCCAGTCCCCGAACATGGACTCCGGGGCCAGGATCATCCCCGCATCCTGAGGAAGAGCCACCTGGGAATCCACCTGGACCCGCACGCGGACGGCTTCTCCCCCTGGCATGACATCCACACCGGCTACCCGGCCGATGCGAACCCCCCGTACACGGACCGGATTCCCAGGCTGGATCAGACCCACCTCATAAAAAAGGCCCTCCAACTCCACCTGGTTTCCCCGCCAGTCCACACCCTGGAGGAAGAGCGTACCGGCCACGGCCACCACCACACCCAGGACCAGCACCACCCCCACCATGGTCTCGTTCAACCGCTTCACGTCGTTGCCTCCAAAAGCTCCGGCTCACCCTGGATGAAGCCCTGTACCACCGGGTCCTGGCAGGCCCGGAGTTCATCAGGCGTCCCTACGAATCGAATCCTTCCTTCATAGAGCATAGCGATCCGGTCTGAAACCCGGTATGCACTCTCCATGTCGTGGGTGATGACCACCCCGGTAACCCCCAGTTCGTCCCGGGTTCGGAGAATCAGCCGATCGATGACGGTCTTGGTCACGGGATCCAGTCCGGTGGTGGGTTCGTCATAGAGCACGTAGGCCGGCCGGGTGGCGATGGCCCGAGCGAGGCCCGCCCGCTTCTTCTGGCCTCCCGACAGCTCCGAAGGATACCGTTCCTCGTAGCCAACAAGATCTACCAGTTGAAGACACTCTTCCACCCGCTCCAGGATCTCCGCCCGGCTCATCTCGCCAATTCGCACCAACCCCAGGCCTACGTTCTCGGCAATGGTCATGGAGTCGAAGAGGGCTGCAAACTGGAACACATACCCCACCTTCCGCCGGAGGCGATACAGCTCCTCCCTGGAAAGGCTTCCGACATGGAGTCCGTCCACCCACGCCTCGCCCGAATCAGGGGTGAGGAGTCCCACAATGTGTTTCAACATGACGGACTTCCCCGACCCCGATTGCCCCAGTACGGTGAGGGTCTCGCCGTCCCGGATCTCCAGAGTGAACCCCCGGAGGACCTCCTTTTCCCCAAAGGCCTTGTAGATATCCTTCAACTGGATACTCACAGGAGCACCACTGCCCAGAAGGCATCCAGCACCAGAATCACCATGCTGCTCACCACCACGGCCCGGGTGGTGGACCGCCCCACCCCTTCGGCACCCCCCTGGGTGGTAAAGCCGAAGAAGCACCCCACCGAGCAAACGGTGAAGCCGAAGCTGAGGGCCTTTATTGCAGCATACCGAACGTCGAACGGGACAAAAAACAGGGTCACCCCTCGGTAGAACTCCTGAGACGTCATATCCAGGAGTTGGAGAGCCGTGACCCAACCCGACCCGATTCCCATGGCGATGGCCAGGATGGTCACCACCGGGAACATGATGATCCCAGCCAGAACCCTGGGCACCACCAAGTAAGCCACAGGATCATAGGCCAAGGTCTCCAGGGCGTCCACCTGCTCGGTGACGCGCATGGTGCCCAACTCCGCCGCGATGTTCGCCCCCACGCGACCGGAGAGAGCCAAACCCGTCAGCACCGGCCCCAACTCCAGCATCATGGTCTTCCCCACCAACGTGCCTACGAAGTAGAGGGGAATGGCGCCGGTGAAGGTGTAGGACGCCTGAAGGGAAAGGACGATGCCCGTGAAGCAAGCCACGAAGAGGGCGATGGGAACGGAATCCACCCCCACCCGGGCCATCTGGCCCAGGAGGAGCCGCCCCCAGATGGGGACCTCCCTGAGGGCCCGACCGGTTTCCAGGGTGAGGACACCCCACTGGCCCACTCCCCGGGCCAGCTTCAGAACACCTCCACCGAGGGCAGTGAAGGGAGCCAACATGCGCTGCGTCATCTACTGGGATACGCTCCGGTGGGACAACGGTTCCGGAAGATCGTGATCCAGGGTGAAGACGACGAGATCCTCGCCACTCCCATGGCGGCCATTTCCCGGTACCCCTACCTGCACCTGGAGCTGCCTCACTTCCCGACCTGCCCCCCGGAACGCCACTTCCACATCCAGATTCTGGGCCTGGCACGTGATTCGCGTCCGGACCTGCTCCCCTGGGGGAGCCTCGCTTCGCCCAGCGGGGTTACGGAAGAGAGTCATGGTAGACTGCCGGCCGTTGGGAAGGAGGCGGGTGACCTTCACCTGTCGAAGGGAATCGGGTTGGTAGCTGATGGAGTAGTCGAACCCCCGCTGGTCAGTGCCCACGCCCTCTCGATTGTGCCGCGCCATCCCACCCCCTCAAAAGCTGATCTGGATCCTATGGTTGGCCACCCCGGGAAAAACGAATGTTTTCGCTTGCGGCGTCCCTGTCAACAATACCCGTTGGATACTTGACCCCGTGGGGAAGGCGTGGGAACCCGAACCGGCGAAGAATCACGAAAAATCCCATCCCGCCGGGAGCAGATCTGTTTTCTTGACCCCTGCGGGGTGGCGACTTAGAATGCCACGGCAAAGACGGACCCATCCGCTTCCAATGCGGAGGCGACTCCCCCCCCGGTCCCCGGTTCCTGCCGTCTTCCTCGCCGTTCGGGACACGCTCCTAACCCCCTTCCCCTCTTCCCCCCTCCCGACCCCGGCTTTCAGGCCTCAGGGATTCCCAAGACGCCAGTGGATATCTCCGAACTCAAACGCAAGAGCATCCCCGACCTCCACGACCTGGCCGAGGAGCTGTGCATCTCGAACTACTCGGACCTCAGGAAGCAGGATCTTCTCTTCCGGATCGAACAGGCGCTCCTGGAAGATCGAAGCCGGGAAGTCCGAGCCGAGGGAGTTCTGGAGATCCTCCCGGAGGGCTACGGATTCCTCCGTTCCCCCGACTGGAATTATCTCCACGGTCCTGACGATATCTACGTCTCACCGTCCCAGATCAAACGCTTCAGCCTGCGGACGGGAGACACCATCAAGGGTCAGGTCCGTCCACCAAAATCGGGTGAGCGATACCTTGCGCTTCTTCGGGTGGAGCAAGTCAATCTGGACGAACCGGATCATGCCCGGCAGCGGAGTTCATTCGATAACCTGCGCCCTCGATATCCAGAATCCCGCCTGCGTCTGGAGCAGGAGGGGGAAGGGCTCTCCATGCGGGTGGTAGACCTCATCGCCCCCATCGGAAAGGGGCAGCGGGGCCTCATCGTATCGCCGCCCAAGGCCGGAAAAACCATGCTTCTCCAGCAGATGGCCAATGCCATCCGAGCGAATGCGCCCGACGTCTATCTCATCGTTCTCCTCATCGATGAGCGGCCCGAGGAGGTGACGGATATGCAGGAGCACGTGGATGCCGAGGTCATCGCCTCCACCTTCGATGAGCCGGCGGAGCGCCACACGCAGGTGGCCGAAATGGTCATCGAAAAGGCCAAGCGCCTGGTTGAGAACGGGAAGGATGTGGTGATCCTCCTGGATTCCATCACACGCCTGGCCCGGGCCTACAACACCACCATGCCCCACTCGGGAAGGATCCTCTCAGGGGGTGTGGATTCCAACGCACTCCAGAAGCCGAAGCGATTCTTCGGGGCGGCCCGGAACATCGAGGGGGGCGGCTCCCTTACCATCGTGGCTACTGCCCTTGTGGAGACGGGGAGCCGGATGGATGACGTGATCTTTGAAGAGTTCAAGGGTACCGGCAATATGGAGTTGGTTCTGGATCGCCACATCGCTGAAAAGCGGATCTTCCCATCCATCGACCTGAATCGCTCCGGTACGCGAAAGGAAGAACTCCTCCTTTCGGAGACGGAATTGAACCGCGTGTATCTCCTCAGGAATTTCCTGTCCGACATGCCGTCCACGGAAGCCATTGAGTTCCTCCTGGAGCGGATGAAGCGAACCGAGACCAACGAGGAGTTCCTACATTCCATGCAAGCGGGTTGAAGGTCTCTCCCACCTGCGCGTCTCCACCCTGGTGCAGACGCCACCCCTCCCCATCCCTCACACCTCCCCGAAAGGAGCACCCCATGGCCCGTTCGTCCGCCCTCCCTCTGGTCACACTCCTCTTGCCCTTCTCCCTGCTAGCGTGCGCTTCGGGCGGCTCGGGTCCCCACAAGGAGGGAATCAACCCCCCGGGGAGTCAGGGATCTCCCCTCTTCTCCACAGCGGTGCACACTGGCAACCTTCTCTTCCTCTCGGGAGTCATCGGTCGCAGCCCCGAGGGCGACATCGGCGCCTCCACCCGCCAGTCGCTGGACTCCATCCGGGATCGGTTGGCCTTGGCGGGGGCCACCATGGACGATGTGGTGAAGTGCACCGTATTCCTCGTGGACATGGCCGACTACCAGGGGATGAACGAGGTCTACGTGGACTACTTTCCCGACACGCCTCCGGCCCGATCGGCCATAGCAGTGCGAGAGCTCCCGGTGAATGCACAGGTGGAGATCGAGTGCATCGCGGCCCTCCAGTAGGAGGAACAGACCCATGAAGAATGCCAAAGGCATGGACCGTCGGCGATTCCTGAAGACCGCTGGAGTGGGGGCGGCTGCCACCGTGGGAGCCGGGGGCATCCTGGCCACCCCGGCTTCCTCCCTGGCCGCTTCAACATCATCCACCCTTTCCGCTCCGGGGGTACTGACCCGGCGCAGCGAGACACGCGTTGCGGTGGTGGGGGCCGGTGCGTTCGGGGGATGGACCGCTCTGCGGCTCCAGGAAATGGGTTTCCAGGTCACGGTGGTGGACCTCTACGGACCGGGGAATTCCCGAGCCCCTTCGGGAGACGAAACCCGGGGCATCCGAACCAGCTACGGTGGCCGGGACCTCTGGACCTCCTGGGCCCACCGGGCCATCCAGAGGTGGCGTGACTTCGATGCCCAGTTTGCCCCCGATCCGGATGAGCACGTCTTCTACAATACCGGCGACCTCATCCTCAGGCCCGACTGGACCGATCAGATGACCGAGGTGCAAGAGACGTGGGAGCGAAACGGGATTCCCTTCGAAGTGCTCACCCCGGACGAGGTGGCCTACCGCTGGCCTCAACTCCGGACTGAGGGTGTGGGCGCTGTCCTGTACGAACCGGGGGCTGGCGTAGCCAGGGCCCGGGCAGCCATCCGGCGGGTCTCTCTCCGCTTCCGGGAGGCGGGCGGCCAGGTGGTTACCGCACTGGCCGAGCCCGGGCGACAGCAGAGCGGTCGGCTCCTGGATCTGTGTCTCCAGCCGGGAGACGCCCTGGAAGCGGACCTTTTCATCTTTGCCCTGGGACCATGGTTCCCCAAGGCGTTCCCCGATCTCATGGCTCAACGCATCCGCCTCTTCATGGGTCATGTCTACTACTTCGGCACGCCACCGGGAGATACGCGGTTCTCCCATCCCCATCTGCCCAGCTACGGGATTCCTGGGGCCACGGGGTGGCCCGCCATTCCACCCGACTACCGAGGCTTCCGCATCCGCACGGGCGGGCGGGGTTCGGACGACCCTGATGAAGCCAGCCGACACATCCCGGAGGAATATCACGAGCAGGCTATCGAGCTCCTGGGGGAATATTTTCCGGCCCTTCACCAACAGCCCATCGTAGAGACCCGGGCCTGCCACTATGAGTCCAGCGTCACCAGGAACTGGATCATCGACCGGCATCCGGGCTACGAGAATGTCTGGTTGGCAGGAGGGGGGAGTGCCGAAGGTTTCAAGTTCGGGCCCGTGCTGGGCGATCTCATCGCAGGACGCGCGGTGGGTCAGGATGCCCACCCCGAACTGTCAGACGAATTCAGGATTCGTGACGAGGATCTGGCCCCTGGTGGCCAGGGAGCGTAGGCTCTCCCCCACCGGGACCGTTCCCGCACCGCACACCCTCCAACCAACACACATCATGAGGAGCTGCGAATGAATGCCGTTCTCCTGGCCGCCTTGGGTCTGTCGGCCTTTGCCCTGGGGTACCGCTTCTACGCCCGCTTCATCGGGCGGCGGATCTTTCAGCTGGATCCGAATTTCCAGACCCCGGCGCACGCCATGGAGGATGGTGTGGACTACGTGCCCACCAACAAGTGGGTGCTCTGGGGCCACCACTTCACCTCGGTGGCGGGAGCAGCACCCATCGTGGGGCCCGCCATCGCCGTGGTCTGGGGCTGGCTGCCGGCGTTCTTGTGGGTGGTCTTTGGAACGATCTTCTTCGCCGGAATGCACGACGCCGGCGCTCTGTGGGCCAGTGTGCGGAACCGGGGACAGTCCATAGGTGCCCTCACGGAGTCGGTGGTGGGGAAGAGAGCCAGGGCCCTCTTCATGATCGTCATCTTCCTCCTTCTTCTCATGGTAAACGCCGTCTTCGCCATCATCATCGCGAACCTCTTCGTGAGCTTCCCATCCAGTGTGATCCCGGCCTGGTTCGTCATCGCCGTGGCGTTGGCCATCGGGTACGTGCTCTACCGGAAAGGGGTGCCGCTGCTCTGGCCCTCCGTCATCGCTCTCATCCTGCTCTACGCTTCCATGTTCGTGGGTGACGCGGTTCCGGTAAGCCTCCCGGATCAGGTGGCCGGCCTGGGGGCGCCGGTGATGTGGGTGCTCCTCTTGTTCGGGTACGCGTGGATCGCGTCGCTCCTCCCCGTCTGGATGCTCCTGCAGCCTCGGGATTACATCAACGGGATCCAGCTTTTCATAGGCCTGGCCATCTTCTTCACGGCCCTCATCCTCTTCAATCCCACCATCGTGGCGCCGGCGCTGAACCCCGCAGTTCCGGCGGATGCGCCCCCCCTCATTCCGCTCCTGTTCGTGACCATCGCCTGTGGGGCCATCTCCGGCTTCCATGGGCTGGTGGCTTCAGGCACCACCTCCAAACAGCTGAACAACGAGACCGAGGTGCCCTTCGTGGGGTATCTGGGGTCAGTGGGTGAAGGTGCCCTGGCCCTGGCGGCCATCCTGGCGTGTACGGCGGGCTTCGCCACCCTGGGTGACTGGAACACCTTCTACAGCACCTTCGCCGCCAACGGCCTGGACGCCTTCGTGCTGGGAGGAGGAGCCATCATCTCAGGCGGCCTGGGACTTCCGGTCCATTTCGGTCAGACGCTCCTGGCCACCATGGCCGTCCTCTTCGCCGCCACCACCATGGACACCGGCGTACGGTTGCAGCGGTACATCATCCAGGAGTGGGGCCAGATCTACGAGATTCCAGCTCTGAATGGCCGCTTCCTATCCACCACTCTGGCAGTCATCACCTGTCTGGCCCTGGCCTTCGGGGCCGGTGGAGGCGGTGCAGGTGGATTGGTCATCTGGCCACTCTTTGGGACCACGAACCAGCTCCTGGCGGGGCTTACCCTACTGGTCCTGAGCGTATTCCTCATGAGGAAGGGCCGCCCAACTGCCTACACCATGGTACCTTTCGTCTTCATCATCACCATGACCATCCTGGCCCTCCTGGTGCAGCTCAAAGCCTTCTGGGAGCGGGGAAGCTACTTTCTGGTGGGCATGGACGTACTCATCCTGGTGGCCACCATCTTCGTGGGCCTGGAAGCGTTGGCGGCCCTCCGGCGGGCCCGGAACGAAGTCAAGGCCGCCAGAGGGTAGCTCAAGGGAGATCATGGAAGACGCGTCGGGTTGGGAAGCACGGCTTCGCCGGGTGGGTGAACTGGTTCGGGAGTACTACGAAGCTCCCCATCGGGGAGCCCTGGCCAGAGCACGCCGGGAGGAGGACGACCTCTTTCTCCTCCTGGTGTTCTCGGAAATGATGGGGATTCCCAACCCGGCTTCGTATTACACCCTGGAACTCCTCCCAGTCCTTTACGACCGCTTCCACGACTGGCACACCCGGATGGGGATGGAACGGTCACCGCTGGACAATTTCCGGTGTTGTTGACCCACCTGGGAAGCCAGCGAATCCTCTTCATCGGAGGAAAAGGGGGGGTGGGCAAGACAACCACTGCGGGAGCGCTGGGGCTCGCCCTTGCCCGGCGAGGTGAAAAAGTCCTCCTGGTATCCACCGATCCGGCCCACTCCCTGGGCGACCTCTTCGGAATGTCTGTCGGCGATTCGGAAACCCAGGTGATTCCCGGTCTCACGGCCCTGGAGATCGATCCGGAGGGGGAGGTGGAGCGCTATCTGGGCCAGGTACGGGAATCCATGCGGACCCTGGTAGGTCCGGACCGCTTCCCCGATGTGGAGCGGCAACTGCACCTGACGCGCCATTCCCCCGGTGCCGTGGAGGCTGCCCTCCTGGATCGCGTGGCCGAGATCATGACCTGGGCAGGCCAACGGTATGACAGGATCCTTTTCGACACAGCTCCCACAGGTCACACCCTTCGCCTCCTCACCCTGCCGGAGATCATGTCGGCCTGGGTAGATGGGCTGCTGCGAGGACGAGAGCGGTCCCGAGAGCTGGGAGCCGCCCTCCAGCGGCTGGCCGGAGGTCCTCGGGAAAAGGCCGGCAGTGGCGACGAACTCTCCATCATCGATGGAGTGGCCGATGCTCCGGAAAACCCCCGCGACCGGCAGATCCACGAAACCCTCCTCACGCGACGCCGCAGCTTCACCCGGGCGCGCCGCCTCATTCTGGACCCCGAGACCACGGCCTTCATCCTGGTCCTCATTCCCGAAAAGCTGCCCATCCTGGAAAGCCGGAAGACCCTGGCCTTCCTCCGGGAACACAAGATGGCCGTGTTGGGAATCGTGGTGAACCGGGTCCTCCCGGAAGAGGCGGAAGGAGCGTTCCTGAGGGCCCGGAGAGAGCAGGAAGCCCGGTACCTGGAGGAAATCGACTCCTCCTTCGCTGGACTGCCCCGCTTCCGGGTGCCCTACCTGCCACAGGACGTGGAGGGCGTGGCGGGGTTGGAGACGGTGGTGCGGGAACTGGGGGGATAGGAGCGGGTCCTGGCAGACCCGGGATCGCCCCTGGCGCTGGCGGGTAGGAGAGCCAACCGGCCCTGCCACGGAGGCTACACATGCGTCGCTCATCCATCCCGAATCCCACATCCGTCAGACACCGCCAAGGGTGGGGATTCCAGGCTCCACTCAGAGCCCCTCTTTTCATGGTCCTGCTCTTCTCCCTGGTAGCCTGCACCCAACCCCATCCGGTGGAAGCCCAGTCCGAAGGGGTCCACACCTCCCAGGAACATGACTTCCGGGTGGTGACGGTGGCGGAGGGTCTGGAACATCCGTGGGGCCTGGCTTTCCTACCCAACGGCGACCTGCTGGTCACGGAACGTCCTGGTCGGCTCCGGATGGTACGGGATGGCACGCTCTTGGATGCTCCCCTCACCGGTGTACCGCAGGTTGAGCCTCACGGCCAGGGCGGCTTGCTGGACATATCTCTCCATCCGGACTTCGCCTCCAACGAATACGTCTACCTCACATACTCCCGCACCGCCGAGAATGGAGTCACCACCGCCCTCTCCAGAGGCGTGCTGGAGGGGACGAATCTCACGGGAGTGGAGGAGCTGTTCGTGGCCCGAACGACCTCCACCAGTGGTGCCCACTTCGGCTCCCGGCTGGTCTGGGATGGCGACGGGCACCTCTTCATGAGCATAGGTGATCGGGGCATCATGGATGAGGCGCAGGATCCTGGGAATCACCACGGCACAATCCTTCGACTCACTGCTGAAGGGGACCCTGCGCCGGGGAACCCCTTCCTGGGTCGAAGCGACGCCCTCCCGGAAATCTTCGCCTACGGGATTCGGAGTCCTCAGGGCATGGCCCTCCATCCGGAAACCGGCGAGCTGTGGGAGAATGAGCATGGCCCCCGAGGCGGTGACGAAATCAACATCATCCGGGCGGGAAGGAACTACGGCTGGCCCGTCATCAGCTACGGGATCAACTACGACGGTTCAGTCCTAACAGAGCTCACGCATGCGCCGGGGATGGAGCAGCCCTTGCTGCACTGGACGCCGTCCATAGCGGTGTCAGGGATGGCCTTCTACACGGGCGACCCGTTCCCGGCGTGGAAGGGGAACGTCTTCAACGGTGCACTGGCAGGACAGCATCTCCGGCGGGTGGTGTTTCAGGGAAACATACCCGTCCACCAGGAGACCCTTCTGGGGGAGTTGGGAGTCCGCATTCGAGATGTCCGACAGGGACCCGACGGATTCATCTACCTTCTCACGGACCACAGGGAGGGAGCCATTCTCCGCCTGGAACCCACGGGAGAGTAGCGGTGGAGCCGGGACTACTCCTCCAGGACCTCGCGGTAGCGGGGGTTCACCACCAATTCGCCTTCCTGGAAAATCTTGCGGTCCCAAGGGAAGATGAGGGTCTGGTCGGTCTCCAGACTGAAGAAGTCCGAGCGATACCCTCCGGGACGGATGAAGCTGGTGGCGGTGCGCACCTCGGCAGGCTGCACGTCGCGCACCGCAGCCAGGGCCAACCGAAGCGTGTCGCCTGTGGTGGTTACTTCATCCACGATGAGGACCCGTTTGCCCCGGGCCTGGGACGGCGCGGCCGAAAGCACGGCAGGTCGCTCTCGGACCCGCTCACCCCCCTCCTTCCGGGAGATCTTCATGGAGTAGAAATCCACCTGGAGAATGGAGGCCACGATGGCTCCTGGAATCACCCCGGCTCGAGCGATGCCCACTACGATTTCCGGCTCGAACTCACGGGCCACCCGCAATGCCAAGGCTCGACAGAGTTCACCGAACATCTCCCAGGTGAGCTCCATGAAGTCATCGGGCTGTACGAGTCTATGACTGGGGAATCCTGGGATCTCCATGATGTCCTCCAAAAAGGGGGGATCCCGAAGGTATACAAACGGGGGGTTGGACAGCAATCGGAGGTCCCTGCATGAGTGATGATGGAGAGGCCGAACGTCGCTTCCAGAACGCGCTTCAAGCTGCCGGAGCCCGAGATCCCAGGGAATTCTACCGGGACGAATTGAAGCGCCTGAGGGGCCACAACCCCGACGCCTACCGCACGGCGGTGCAGCACTATCAGGAGAAGCTCATCCCGTCCATCGCCGGGGGGGAGTGCGAACCGCTGGGGGCGTGGCTGGAGTACGGGGCGCTCCTGGCCCGGCTCCAGACTCCAGGTCGGACCGTCGCCATCGACGAGTCCGGTCTCGCCACCACGTGGGAAGACGGCTGGAGTCCCAGCCTCATTCTCCACCTCCCGGATGACCGCCGAGAGATGGCGCGCCTGGTGGGCCTCCCTCCGGAGCCCACCCCGGCTCAGCGGGCCGCGTACGATCTTCTGGTGGCCGGGCGGCTGGAAGCTCCCTGAGAGCGTGTCAAGGTAACGCGGCTCGCCCCATTACCCGGACACGCTCCTGGTCACCAGGTCAAGACGTCGAACTGCCGGGAATATTTCAGGGTCACTGAGCGATTCAATGGTCCCTCCAGCGTATCAAAGCCCCGAGCATCGTTGAACACCAGGAAGAGCCCGGTCCCTGCGGTATTCTGCCAGCCGAATCGGAGGTTCGCAGACCAGGTATCCAGTTGATCGGAGTACTGCACCAGAGACTGGAGGTTCACCCGGGGGGTGAAGAAGTAGGCCAGGCGCAAACCCACCAGGGTCGCTGAAAATGAGCCTTCCGCCAACTCCACATCATTGTGCTCCACCCTCAGGGCCGTGGAAATACTGGAACCGCGCCGCGCAGTGATGGTGGCTCGGGTTCCCCTCCGGGTGCCAGACAGAAAGCTTCCCCAGGTGATGCCGGTGCTCAGGGACACCGGAGCGCTCTCATCGGTGTTGAACTCCCATGCCGCTTCCCAACCCTCGTAGGTGCCGGGAGCCACCGTCACCCCATCTGCGATGGTGAACGGCTCCTCCAGCCCCTCCCTGTTCCAGTTGTAGGCCGGGGAGAAGAAGAGTCCGGAGGGAAATTCGAAGTGGGCGTCCACGTGCACGCGGGTCGTCTCCTCAAACCCGGTGGCCAGGCTCCGGTGGGTAGCATATGACATGTGGGGACGGATCTCCCGGAGAAGCCAGTCAGGCCGCCAATAGTACATCCACATGCCCTGGTAGTAGCGGTATCCCGTGCGCGGGGCGAAGCCCATCTGGGGGTTGAAGTCTTCTCCCAGCTCCCGATAGTTCGCCATGAGACGCCAATCCCGGGACCCGAAGTTGCCGCTCAGGTTGAAGGCGTGGTCCCGCCCCTCCATTCCCGGCGTCTCCGTTCGAGCCAGGAAGCTGCTCAGGGTCACGTTCTCTCCCAGACCCAACTGACCATCAACAGCGTAGGTCCGGTTCTCGGACCCCCCCCCACCCGTGTCTCCCCGGTCTGAGAAGAACGTGCCCACTCGCGACCGGTTGGGCAGTTCCCGGGCCAGTCGCACCACCGAGAAGGCCTCCCCCCCCACCGGCGCAAATCCATCCAGAAGGGCGTCGTCGGTACGGATGTGGAGGAGACCCACATTCAGCCCTCCGGCCCGCCCGGAAAGCCGCCCTCCTCCCTGGATGGGAACAGAAAGGCCCTGATTGATCCCGATGCGGCGGCTGAAGAACAGCTCCGCACCACCGGTTCCCACGTTGAAGAAGCCCGAATTCTCCAGAAAAAATGGCCGCTTCTCCGGGAACGAGATGGAGAACCGCGTGAGGTTCACCTGGGCTTCGTCCACCTCCACTTGAGCGAAATCGGTGTTGTACGTGAGGTCCAGGGTAAGACCGGGCGTGACCTGCACCTTGGCGTCGCCCCCCACGTCGCCGGGGTACGAGAACTCCGTGTCCCCGGCCCGGTAGTCCCGACTCGCAGACCCCAGCAGATAGGGAGTTACGGAAAGCGTCCTCAGCGCAGGGGGCGTCAGTCCGGTCAGGACGCCGGCGGCCGAAACCCGGTAGAGGTTGAACTGTCGGGGCACGGGAGACCAGAACGACTCCTCGTTGTGTCTTCGGATGCGTCTCATGACGTTGAAGCCCCAGCTCTGGACGTCATCGGGGCCGTAGCGGAGGGTGCTGAAAGGGATGCGAAACTCAGCGTACCAACCGTCGGCATCCCGGGAGGTGGCCACTTGCCAATTCCCATCCCAGTTCACGTTGAATCCCCCCCCGGAGCCTCCCCGGGCTCGGCCTCCGAACCCCATGCCTCCGCCTCCACCCTGCCCCTGGTTGGCCACCTGACCATCGTATTCGATGCCCGCGGGGTTTGTCCCGAAGACGAACCCGTTGGTTCGGTCCAGAAAGGTGTCCAGAAGAAGCACCACGGCGTCACTGTCATCCAACTGGGAGTCCCGGATACCCTCGCCCACCACGATTCCAGACGGGTCCGAATCGAAGGCCCAGACGCCCACGTACAGGGCGTCGCCGTGGCGCAGCACACGCACTTCCGTGCGCTCCGAGGAAGGACGCCCATCGAAGGGGAAGCGCTGGACGAATCTTCCCAGCACTGCGCCCTCCTGCCAGAACCCGTCATCCAGGCGGCCATCCACAACCGGCGGCGTATCCACCTCCGCCACCTCGACGGAAGGTGCGGTAGTCCGGGCTTCCGTGGTCCAGGCCGCCGAAGTCCCATCGGCGTCCTGAGCCGCCAAGGAGGCTGCCGGCCCCAGAACGCACACCCCACCGAGAGCCATCCATGCCATCACCCACTTCGTCATCACAACTTTCATCTCCTGCGCTCCATAGCTTCAAACCCCGCTTCTGTCGTCTCTCCCGGCGTCGTGAGTCGGCTCACAACCACGGTGGCCAGCAACGAGACGAAGAAAGCGGGAATCAATTCGTAAAGTGCACCTTTCAGAACCGGCGTAAGATACCACACAAAGGTGGTGAGCGTCCCGGTGATGAGGCCCGCAAAGATCCCCTCTCGGGTGGTGCCCCGCCAATAGAGGGCCAGAACCATGGTGGGCCCCAGCGCGGCACCCAGTCCCGCCCAGGCGAAAAGGACCAGCCAGAACACCAACTGCTCCGCAACAATCCCCAGAAGCAGCGCAGCCAATACGAGAAGCGCCACCACTCCTCGGGACACTCTCACCAGATGCCCCTCCGGTAGTTCGACGCCCTTCTTCAACACCTTCTCGTAGACATCCCGCACCAAGCTGGAGGCAGCCACCAGGAGCTGGGAGTCGGCGGTGGACATGATGGCCGCGAAGATGGACGCCAACACGGCGCCGAACAGGATGGGATGGAGCTTCTGCTGGGCCAGAACGGGGTAGAGGTTCTCCGTGTCCCCCGCCGGGAGAAGGGAAACCTCCGGGAAGTACACCCTCCCCACCACACCGATAAGCACGGCTCCTGCCCCCATGACCACGTTCCAGAAGGTTCCAACCCAGGCGGCGAAACGCAGCTGCTCCGGATCGTCGATGGACATGTACCTGACCAGGATATGCGGGTTTCCGGGAGATCCCAGCCCGATTCCCGCCATGCCCAGAAATGCCCCGAAACTCAGAGCCATGGGGTCCAGGAAGGTGGCGTCCAGCAGGAGGAGTTCATCCACCACCGGCCCCCAGCCCCCGGAGTTGTGGACCGCCAACAGGGGGAGGGTGACCAACGCTCCGATCATGAAGAACGCCTGGATGGTATCCGTGAGGCTCACGGCCAGGAATCCGCCCACCATGGTGTACCCCAGCACGATGACGGCCGTGATGATGACGCCTGTGGTGGGGTCCAGACCGAAGCTGGCTCCGATGGCCTTCCCCCCGCCGGCGAACTGCGCCGAGACGTAGGCCACCATGAACATGAGGATGACCAGCGCCAGGGTCATGCGGAGGCGGCCGTTCTCATCCCCGAACCGGGCGGCGAAGAAGTCGGGCAGCGTGATGCAGTCGTGGACTTCGCTGAACCGCCGCAGCCGCCCGGCGAAATAGAAGAAGAGGAAGAACTCCACCACCGTGTAGCCCGCCACGGCCCAGATGGCGGAGGCCCCCATGGTCCACGCCATCCCCGTGACCCCCAGGAGGAGCCAGGCGCTCCGGCCGGAAACCACCGCTGAAAGGGCCACCACCACCCGGTTCATCTTCCGGCCGCCCACGAAGAACTCGCCGATGCCACTGGACGAGAAACGGGCGGAGTAGGCTCCGATGATGACCAGCATGGCCAGATAGGCAACGAATGCCCAGAGGGCCTCTGTCCCCTGTGCGAAAATGGGGCTCCCCAACTCCTGCTCCATGGGTGCCGTCAGTCCTCCGCCATCCAGGCCACACCCCAGGCTCCGATGCCCAGATGAGTAGCCAGCACGGAGGTAGCAGGGGAGGTGAGGATCTCCACGTCGGCACCCCAGTCATCCCGGATCCTGCCGGCCGCCTCTTCCAGAATCTCCGGTCGGCCCACGTGGACCAGACCGAAGCGCCGCCGGGAAGCCTGCGCCGGCATCCGGGCCGCCATGGCATCCATCATGGCATCCATGACCCGACCCCGCCCCAGAACTTTTCCGGCCGGGGCTACCTTCCCCTCGTCGGTGAGCTCCAGGATGGGCTTGATTTTCATGACCCGACCCAGGAGCGCCTTCTGCCAATTCACCCGGCCGGAAGCCAAGAGGCGGTCGAAGGTGTCCACCGTGAATAGCATCCCCGAGCGATCTCGTAGATGGCTGATGGCTCCGGGAATCTCGGACGCGGGCATGCCCATCTCTCCCAGCTCCGCCGCCTTCAGAACCAGAAGCCCCTGAAGCAACGAAGCTCCCCGGCTATCTACCAGGTGAACGGGAGCGTCCTGGAAGCGGGCCGCCGCCGCCTCCGTGGAGGCGAAAGTGCCCGAGAGACCCGAGCTCAGGGCCACGGCCACGACCGCTTCCCCATCCTGGGCCGCGGCCTCGAAGGTCTTCAGGATGTCTGCCGGGGACGGCTGGGACGTGGTGGGAAGATCCCCCCCTTCCTTCAGGGTACGCGTGAATGCCTCGGTGGAGATGTCCACCCCATCCCGCAAGACCTCGTCACCGTCGATGAGAAGGAGGGGAACCACGTGGATCCCATGGGCCTGAAGGACCTCCCGGGGCAGGTCATTGGCACTCTCCGTCACTACGGACACGGGTCGTCGCACCAACCTCCCGGCGTGCCCGGCAGCTCCGGCCGCCTGGGTCTGGGCCCACATATCCTCCGCCTTCCGGGTCACCAGTTTCCCCAGGGCCGAGAGGCGTCGAAACACCTCTTCCGGTTCATCGGCGTGGATATGCACCTTCAAAATATCGCCACTCCGGATGGCCAGGAGGGAATCTCCCAGCGGTCGGAGCTGCTTCTTCACCACCTCGGCCGAGGGGAGAGCGTCTCCCCGGACCAGGGCCTCCGTGCAATACCGGTAGGTCTCTGTAGACTCCTGCTGGGATGCGGCCCCCACGCCCGTCACTTCCCCATCCACCTCGGGGATCGGAGCGCGATCTTCTGCTCCCTCAGCCACCAGTTCGCCGTGGATGAGCAGGAGTACTCCCTCCAGGAGGTGAAAGAATCCCTTTGCGCCGGCATCCACCACTCCCGATTCCTTCAGGGCCGGCAGCAGACTCGGCGTGCGATCCAGAGACTCCCGGGCTTCCTGCACCAGACGTTGCAGGAAGGGTACGAAGTCGTCTGCCTGGTTCTGCTCTGCGGCCCGGGCCGTATCTCGCATCACGGTGAGGATGGTACCCTCCACCGGTCGCTCGATGGCCGACTCCAGGGCCTCCACCCCAGCCACCATGGCCCAGGTGAACTCCGCCGGAGTGACTCGGTCTTGTTCTCCCACCCTCTGGGAGAACCCCACCAGGAAGTGCGACAGCATCATACCGCTGTTTCCCCGGGCTCCCATGACGGCCGCGTTGGCCACCTCTCCTGCCACCAGGTGGAGTTCACGGGAACGACTTTGGCGCAGCTCATCGGCAATGGCACGGACCGTCAACGCCAGATTGGTGCCCGTATCTCCATCCGCCACGGGAAAAACGTTGATGCGGTTCAGCTCTCCACGCTGGCGCTCCGTATGCCGGCAAGCAGCAAGGAGAGATCGCCGGAAGCGAGCCCCGTCCAGGTAAGCAATCTTCATAGGGCCTCAAGATCGGCTCCCATCCCCGGGCTGGCAATCTTCCCCCGGAAGTCCCACCCCCATATGGTCAATACATGGGCACCTTCTCTTCCCCCTCCCGAGGTCGCCGCGGCCGGCAAAACCCCAGGACCAGGCGCAGCAGATTGGCCGGGCCACGAGGGGTGGTTCTGCTCATCCTGCTCGCACCCATCTGGGTCCCGCTTGGCTTCTGGCTCATCCAACCATGGCCTTGGGGCCTTCGGAATGACTTCCCCCCACTGACCTCCTTCATGGAGCACCGCATCCGGCAGGCTCGAGCCGCGGGCGACTCGATGAACCTCCGGTATCTCCCGGTCCCGTTGGACTCCATATCTCCTCACCTCCAGCGGGTGGTGGTGGGTGCCGAAGATGACCGCTTCCCGACCCACGGCGGCTTCGACTGGGAGGCTGTGGCCCAGGAACTCAATTACACGGGAAACCTTCCCCCCAGGCTCCGAGACCCCGAGGACCGGGCCGCTCTCCTGGCGGCCCTGCGGTACGCTCGGGAGAACGCCGAAGAGATCCGAGGGAGAAGCACCCTCACCCAGCAACTGGCGAAGAACCTCTACCTCACCCCGGAACGCTCCCTCATTCGAAAGGCCAGAGAGGTGATCATCACGTTCAGGCTGGAGCGGATCCTGGGGAAGGAACGGATCCTCGAGCTCTACCTGAACGTGGCGGAGTGGGGCCCTGGCATCTTCGGAGCGGAAGCCGCCAGCCAGGCATATTTTGGAAAGTCGGCCAGGGATCTCACGCGGTTCGAAGCCGTCACCCTGGCGGCCACTCTGCCCCATCCCCTGACATCCAACCCTCTCCGGAACCCGGCTCGGATGCAGTGGCGGCGAAACCACCTCCTGAATCGGTTCAATCCACCGACACCTCCCACGCCACCCCATTACCCGGACACGCTCCTAGCCGACTCGCTCCAGCAGGACACGTTGAAAGAACCCCCCCAGAGCCACCCCCTCCCTCTCGAGAACCCGGAACGGCAACCCCTCCAGGAGGGGGTTCAGGCGGCGGTTCAGATGGGTAGCCAGAAGCCGGGCCGGGAGGTCCAGCAGCCGCCGACTGAGTGAAGAAGGTCCTTCCTCCGGAGCGAATTTATCCATGATGGAAACTCTTCCACCGGGTCGAACCGCGTGTGCCACCGCCTCCAGAAGAGGGCGTGGACGGGGAATCACCGCCACGATGAGATGGAGGACGGCAGCGTCGAAGCCGCCCTCCGGAAGGAGCAACTCCTGACCGTCCATAACCCGATACTCCCCGGTCACTCCCAGGCGGGAGCCCCGGCGGGCCATTCGCTTGACCATCGCCGGGGAGAGATCTCCCGCCAACACCTCGACGTCGGGAGGAAGTTGAGCCAGATCCAGGCCGGTTCCGGCGCCCACCAGCAGCACGCGCTGGTGAGGCTGAAGCTCCAGCCCCTGGATGGCCCGGGCTCTGGCTCTGGGAAAGCGTACGAAGCCGTCATAGAAGGGGGCGTAGAGGGAGTACCGCAACCGGTTCCAACGGGTAGCCAGATCCATGACCCGCTCGGTCACCCCTGCGCCGGCGAAGCAAGGTCCGTGGGCGTGGTCTCACACACCCTCCGCAGGGCCTCCATCCAGCCCTCCCGCGATAGCCGGATCGTTTTCCCCACCGTCCCGCGCATCAGGAACGGGACCCACCCCCCCACTGCCTCCTCCATGGTCACCCGGGTAACGCCCTTCGCCGATTCCAGCTTCCAGAGTTGGACCCCCGCCAGCCCCATCCCCCTCACCTCCCACCGAGCCCGCACGGGAGCCTCCAGCTCCAGGACTCTTCCATGCAGGTGCATCCCGTTCATCCGCCAATGAAACCGGGTGCCCACCTCCAACTCTCCCTCCACCCCCAGTCTGGAAATACCTGGATGCCACATGGGCCACTGGCTCAGATCCACCAGGGAGCCCCACACCCTCTCCACGGGAGCGCGAATGACGGCTTCCTGAAGCAGGTGCACCGGTGCGCGGGGGAGTGATCCGGAAGGTGGCACGGACTTCGTCATGGCGTGGGGGCTTCATCCAGGTGATGCCGGATGGCATTGGCGTAATATCGGAGCAAGGGAAGCTCCTGGGCCACAGGGCGATACAGGCCATCCTCTTCTACCACCACCTTCCGAAGAGTAAGCATCCGAAGGCCCACCGTGAAGGCATAATCCCGGTCCTTGCGAGGCACATAAAGGTGAGCCCCACGCTCTTCCAGCTTCTGGATGAGCCTCTCCACGCGGGCCTTGAGCCCCATGGCCGTGAGTGGCTCCTGGCCATCTTCCACCAGGACGGTAGCTACCAACGACACCGGGAGAACGGGAATCACCTCCTTCACACCCTCCATCACCACCTGGCCCAACGCTTCCACCACCTGGAACCGCTCTTCCCTGGAGAGGGCCTCCAGATCGTCCACGCCCAACCGATCCAGAAAGGTGCGGAGGGAAATGGGCGCCCCGAAGTTCACACAGGCGTAGCCGAAACGGTACCAGCGGTTCCCGAGAGCCAGCACCAGGTTTCGCCAGAGGAAGGACGTGGTGGTACCCAGCGCCCTGGCGGTGAGCCGGGTGCGGCTTTCTTCCTTGTCGTCCCGCAGGAGGGTTCGGTCCTCCAGGGTTCGATCGTAGTTGATGCCCACCGGGAGCAGAAGCAGATCGCCCTTCCCCTGAGACTTGAATCCCCGGAGCATATATTCCAGAAGCCCCAGTTTGGGGGGACGGGTGAGGCCATCCCGGGTAAGCCCCCCCTCAGGATAGATGGCCTGGGTGACCCCGGCCTCCGTGGCCATGGCCACATACCCCTCCAGCACCCGGCGATACAGGGCGTTCCGGGAGTTCCTCCTGACAAAGTAGGCCCCCATGGACCGGATGAGCATGTGGAAGGGCCAGATACGCGCCCATTCTCCCACGGCGTAGCTGAGGGCTGCCCGGTCGGCGGCCAGATAGGCCACCAGGACGTAGTCCATGTTGCTTCGGTGGTTCATGACGAAAATCACCGTATCGTCCGGCCCCACCCCCTCCAGTCCGGACTCATCCACGAACCCCACCCGCACCCGGTACAGGAGCTCCGCCAACCTCCGGGCCAACCAGTACCCCACCTGGAAGTAGAGGTATGCGTTGAAGGTGGGGACGATCTCCCTGGCGTACCTCTCAGCCCGGGCCATAGCCAGCTCCCGGGGCATGCCTTCCTCGCGGGCGTGCGCTTCCACCGCCTCCATGACCTTGGGACTGAAAAGGAGGCGGTCGATGAGCACCTGGCGTTTCGTCTGCTGGAAAGGTCGGATCTCCAGGCGCAGCCGGTGCCGGACCTGATCCAGGACCCGGTTGGTGCGTTGCCGGATGAACCAGCGCACGGAGGGAACCAGGATCCGGTCCAGAACCGCCCATGCGGCCAGAACCGCCAGAAACAGCACCAGCCATCGCGGGAGCGACACATCCGTCATCATGGGTTCAAGCTACGCCTCCGGCCGCCCCATCACCAACCGGAGGGGTTGGGTCCCGCCGGGGGCCGCGTGATCTGGCGGGAGATGGGGTTGCCCTGCTGCCGGTGATGAATCCACCTTGACCAACTGGATCTGCTTTTCGTCCACGCCCACCCCCAAACGGAAGCCTTGTTCACGTGAGCCCATCAGTCACTTCTCATATCCAACACTTCAGGTGGGGCATCAGGGCCAGGCGGGGCACCAGGGCACCGGGCCCGTTCTCTCTCATTGGCATCGTGTGCCTGCTCCTTCAGGCCCCCGTGGCTGCAGTGGGCCAGGTCCCGGACCTCCGAATCCGCATGGTGTGGGAAACGGGACGGACCACTCTCGCCACCGGGGAACGCATCGACCAGAATACCTGGGCGGCCAGGACCCAGGCGGGGGTGACCCTCTTCCCTTCCTCCCGCTTGCGAGTCCGCACCCGGGTTGCCGGCATCCTTTCGTCCCAGCAAGAGGGTTCCCGGTTCCTGTTCCAGAGCCACGCTCCAGGACCCGGTGGGTTGCGACCGGGGGATTGGACCGTGGATGAGCTCAACCTGGAACTCTTACCTGCGGACGGGTGGCGGATCCGCGCCGGGCGACTCCAGACAGGGTTCTCCCTCCCGGCGGTGATCTCCCGGAGCCTGGATCGCATCGACAGTCCTTCCGGGTCGGTGACCTGGACCGACGGCCTGCACGTGGAGGCTCCCTTGCCTGGCGCCATGAAGGGGCACCTGGTATTGCAACACCAGTCGCCTCAGGGGACCACCAACACCATTCGCCCTCCGCTGGACTTCGGGACCTCCGATCCGGGCTGGAGTCTCTTCAGCAGCGTGTCGTTGGGAGCGCCTCGGGGGAGAATTCTGGCAAGCGCAGTGGACTGGACGTACCTGCCTTCCGTCACCCCGGTGCCCGGTCCACCGGCAGCTTCCCCGGAACCCGACCCGGCGGTCACCGCGCTCGTCACCGGGGATCCCAAGTCGTATCACGCCCTTGTGTCACGGGTGGCCGTACTGGTGGCGGACGATCTGGTGGCCGGCGGACGCCTGGTGGCCGGCTTCGAGGGTGGAGCCGCCTGGGGTACTCCCGCCCGCTCCCTGGTGGGAGTGGGAAGAACCGGCACCGGCGAGTCGCAGGGTCTGGCCTTCCTGGCATCCCTTTCGCTCCAGAACATGGGCAGGCGCCATTCCCTGGGAGGCTCCTTTGCCTCCGTGGGGGATGGGTGGCTCATATCCCCCTCCTTCCTCCCCAATTACCGGGAGGTTGAGGCTCGGTACCGCCTCCAACTCCATCCCCGGTCCGTGGTGGAAGTGCGGATACGTGGGCGGAAGCAGGTGATTCCTATGACCGGGCGCACCGGTCGCCGGGGCGAGACCAACGGATTCGTGCGCATGACCCTCTCCTGGTGACACCTGTCCACGAGGTGGTCGTGGTAGGGCTGGGGGCAGCCGGTGCCTCCACCCTGCGGAGTCTGGCCCGGAGGGGAATTCCAGCCCTGGGCCTGGATCGCTTCCGCCCTCCCCACGCCCGTGGTTCATCCCACGGAGAGACCCGTATCATCCGGAAGGCCTATTTCGAGAACCCCCTCTACGTCCCCATGGTGGAGCGGGCGCAAACGGGATGGGAAGAGCTGGAACGTGAGACGAGCACCAACCTGCTCTCGCCTTGTCCCGCCGTGATGGTGGGTCCCGGGGACGGCCCCCTGGTGAGGGGTGCTCGGGCGTCTGCCCAGTCCCATGGAATCCCATTCCGGGAGTGGGGGGGCAACGAGGCCGAGGGACAGATGCCCTGGCTCCGACTTCCTCCGGGGTTCCGCTGCTTTGAGGAATCCGGTGCCGGGGTGCTCCGGCCCGAGACCGCCATCGAGGCGACCCTGACTTCGGCTCGCAACCACGGTGCCCGGATCCGGATGGATGCTCGGCTTCAAGCGTGGAGGGTGCAGAGCGACGGGCTGGTGGCCCTGGAGGTGGAAACCGGTGAGGAGGGTCCGCAGGAACTCATGGCGCGACGGGTGGTGTTGGCAGCAGGAGCCTGGAACCCTCAGCTGTTGGCCCGGTTGAAGCTACCCTTTCAGGTGGAGCGGCAGATCTTCTTCTGGTTTCGCCCCCGGGACTCTCACCACTCGTATGCTCTGGGCCATTTTCCCGTGGTGCTCTGGGAGTCGGAGCCTGACCGAATCCACTACGTCATCCCCGATGTGGGATCAGGAGTGAAGGCCGCGCTCCACCATGGGGGCGTCACCGTGGATCCCGATGGGGACCGTCCAGATCCCCTCCGGGGGGAATTGGAGGCCGTGAGGCAAGCGTTGGAGAGAACGCTTCCCGGCGTTCCGGGGGTAATGCAATCCCACGCCACCTGCCTGTACACGAACGTCCCCGACCATGACTTCATCCTGGACCACCACCCCTTTCATTCTCAGGTGGTGGTAGCCAGTCCATGCTCCGGCCATGGGTTCAAATTCGCTCCCATTCTGGGAGAGATCCTGGCAGATCTGGCGGAACACATCCCGCCGCCGTTCGACCTTACACCCTTCCGCATCTCCCGCTGGGATCAGTAGAAGGCTGTTGAAGAAGTACAGGGACCCCCGGGACGAACCTCGTTACCCGGACACGGATCTGGTTCAGCCAGGGCTGGGCACCAACCCGTTGAGGGAAGCCAGCCCGCGCAGTGCGCTCCGGGTTCCCGGGTGATCCATGGACTCCAGCTCCGGCAAACCTGTCTCCATGTGCCGGTTGCTCATTCCCTGGGCCTGTGAGTCGGTGAGTCGATCCATGAGCCCAGGGAACGATGCAGCGAAGGATTCCACCTCTCCCAACAACCATTCCGGGGGGGACAGCGGGCGGAAGAACCCCTCCACGGCAAAGGGCACTCCCGGCATCCGGGGAACGGCATTCACCACGAACCCCAGGGGCAGGGAACGACGCACACCCATGCCCCACCCTCGGGCCAGAAGGGCCAACGCCCGAGGCCAGTTGCGAATGCGCCAGGCCGATACCAGCTGCAGGCTCCCGAGCTGTTGGGAAGGCCAAGAGGCACCGTGGACTTCCGAAAGTGATTCGGCCAGCAGGTTTGCCACCCGGCTGGCGAAAGGGGTGACATGGGGAGCCTCAGGAACCCACCAACGTCGGAACACCTCGAGATCCAGTCCCACCTCCATTCCCACATGCCGCACCTCATCCTCGGCGGCATTCATACGAAGCGTTCGGTCGCCGTGGATCCATTCTCCTACCGCATGACCCACCAGCGGGTGCAGGGCCACATCCCCTTCCACATGGGTTACCCATCCCCAGGCGAACGCCCGTTCTTCGGGAGAAATGGTTCGTCGCAGGAGTTCCCGCGCCAGATCGGCCGTGCGAACGTAGTGACTGAGCTCAGAGATGAGACGCTCCTTGCCCGTGGTGAACGACACATCCGGTCCCATGGCCCCATGGAGAAACGCCGCTACTTCCAGGGGGGAATGCGGATCCAGCGGAGCTGCCTGGGGGTGGTGGATCCAGTGCTTCAGGGCCACCCCGGCCAGGTGAAGGTGAACTCCCGCGCAGGGCATGGCGCCTCAGGTGCCCGGTGCCACCCGCCCACCCGATGGGGAGGGGCGGTGATTCAGGGGCGACTGGCCCGGGCAATGGTCAGAACACATATCGAACCCCGAAGTCCAGAAGCAGAAAGTTCACATTGGGAGCCTGTCCCACCGGGTTTACCTCCAGATCGGGGGCATATCCGTGGAACTGCATGGATGGGCTGATACGGATTCGCCCGGTAAGAGGCACATCCACGCCGGCTCCCCCCACGATTCCGGCGCGCCAGTCACTGCGGAATCCCATCTCTGAATCTCCAGGGAAGCTCAGGTCGAATCCCAGGGTGTGGAACGTACCGCCCACCTTCACCCATGGGTCCACGTTCCGGCCGGAGAATAGGAGGATCACCCCCCCATGAAAACCGGAAGTCACCACAGTGGACGATAGTTCCCCACCCAGGAAATCTCCGCCATTGAGTTCCGCCTCGAAGCTGGCCCGACCCACGCCTCCATACACATTCACAAGTGATGATACGGCATACCGTCCGGTAATCTCCACGCCGATGCCCGAAGAGAGTCCGTCAGAAAAATCGCCAAGGGGGAAAGTCACACCCGCTCTGCCCTCCAACGACCAGGGGGAAAGCGTGCCGGAGGAAAGGTCCTGACCCAGGAGAGGCGTTCCCCATCCGCCCAGGAGGAGAGTCACTACCAGGAGAACGGTGGGCAGGGAGGTGGGCCGGCGACAGGGGTGCATGGGTGAACTCCTGGGAAAAAGGGACCCCGTTCCGAACCACACGGGGAGACCCGACGGGTATGAATCGTTGGAATCGCCTTCTGTACTGCATTATCATCTCCGGGTTCCCCAGTGCAACCGTCACTTGCCAGGAGTGCCTCATGTTCGGGACCACTGAACTGCCAAGGGTTGGCCGCCGCTGGCTGGCCGCGCTGGCACCAGCCCTTCTCATGACCCTTCTCATGACCCTTCTCATTGCCGGCTGCGGTGGAGGCGCGGGGGCACGGCTGGAGCGCGGCCTGGAACAGGAAGCCCGGGGTGAGCCCCTCCAGGCGGCTCTCTCCTACATCTCCGCCCTGGAGCGGGACGGAACCCTGGACGAGGCGCGGGCCCGACTCGAGGATCTGGCCCCCACGCTGAGCCAGGTCTGGGAAGGGAGGATCGCCAACTTCCAGCAGGCGGGCGATGCCCTGGGAGCTGGGGAGCAGACGCTGACCCTTCAGGAGATCCTCGTCCGGTCGCCTGGCGTGGGCGTGCCGGTATCCCCTCCCCCGAACTGGCCACAGCACCGTGCGTCCATCCTGACCGGTGCAAACGAAGCCAGCCTCAGACGGTCCAGAGAGGAGGGTTCGGACGGCCGATGGTCGGAAGGCATACAGATCTTGCGAACGGCCCTGGAGCGCTACGAACCCTCCCCCCGGCATGAGGCGACCATGCACGAACTCTGGACTTCCCACCTGGTCAGCTGGGGAGAGGCCGAGTTGGCGGACGGGCGGCCCAGGGCTGGGTTTCTCCGCTTGGAGGAAGCGCACGCGCGTCTCACGCCCGGAGACCCGTTGCTTCGTAGAATCAGCAACCTCCAGGCGCAGGCCCTTGAGATGGGGAGCATCCGGGTGGCATTCCTTCCCCTCGATGCCACGGAACGCGCTCGTGAACTGGCCCCCGCCGGCTTTCCGGAGGCACTCAATGAACTCCTCCAACTGGAGAGATGGACCGTTCCCCCTCCCTTCGTCCTCACGGCCAGCCCTGTGGATGTGCGGCGAGAGTTGGACCGGGTTCGCCGGGAGGCAACACGAAGAAGCCAGGTAACGCCGGCCACCGATGCGGCTGTGGATGTGGGCCGGGCCGTGGGTGCCCAGCGAACCGTCATCACGGAAGTGGAAGCCTTCGTGTGGGACACCTCGGGCGTCCGGATCCAGGAACGAGCGGCCACCCTCCAGGGTGGAGGCAATACGGTCTACCGGGTCCGGACCGGCACGGTGAGAATGGCCGCCACCGTGGGCTTCCTGGTGGTAGACCCCTCATCTCGGAGAACCGTGGATCAGAGGTCATTCACCATCCGCACCAGCGCCCCCCTGGAGGAGGGGATCTACGCCGGGAACCCCGACGTGCTGGACCTCTCCAACCGCGACCGTCTCCTCTTCACGCCCTCGCAGCAGGCGGCCCGTGAGGCCGAAGCCGTCGAGGAACTCCAGGATCTGTTGGCGGAGCGGCTGGCCGAGGAACTGTTTGGGCGCCTGGTGGCCTCCGTACCCTGACCGCCGGGAGCGTGTCCTGCGGACCAGGTGGAATTTGTCGCCGCCGGAAAGGATCAAGACGCCACCCTGCTTATCCGGGCTTTCAAAGTCCGCGGAGCAACCTGTGTCACGGTCCGCGGGGGAACGTGTGTCAGGGGAGCCTTGACCACTTCCGGGCCGGAGAGTAGACTCAGGCCTGTGCCCCGGCGGGCACCGCGGCGATTTGTTGCGATTGCATCCGCGTGATCAACTGCTAAACCGCCCAAGGGAGAGCCCCGTGCGGAGAACCGCCGGGGCTTGTTTCATATCCATGGAGAAGCCACGACATGAGCGTCAAGGACCAGTCCTACACCTTCACATCCGAATCCGTCTCAGAAGGGCACCCCGACAAGGTGTGTGATTCCATCTCAGACGCGATTCTTGACGCCCACCTGGCCCAGGATCCCAATGCGAGAGTCGCTTGTGAAACCCTGTGCAAGGGAACGCAGGTGGTACTGGCGGGCGAAATCACGTCCACCGGCTCAGTGGATCATGACTCGGTGGTGCGAGAGGCCATCCGGGACATCGGCTATGCCTACGACGACGACGAGTTTCACGCAGACCAGGTGCATATCACCAGTTTCCTCACGGAGCAGGCTCGGGAGATCGCCCAGGGCGTGAACGCCTCCACCAACCGCGACGGTGAGCAGGGCGCAGGCGATCAGGGAATGATGTTCGGGTACGCCTCCGACGAGACGCCGGAGCTCATGCCTCTCCCCATCCTCCTCTCCCACCGCCTGGGCCGCACCCTGGCCAAGCACCGGAAGAAGGGGACGGTGAACTGGCTCCGACCTGATTCCAAGACCCAGGTCTCTGTCCGGTACGAAGACGGCATTCCCGCCGCGATCACCGACGTGCTCATCTCCACCCAGCACAGTGCTGACGTAGACCAGGAGACCATCCGTGACTTCCTGTCTCGAACCCTGGTGCCGGAATGCCTGGGGTCGTGGTACTCCGAAGACATCCGGATCCTGGTAAACCCCACCGGCAGCTTCGTCCATGGTGGACCATCGGCAGACGCCGGCCTCACCGGACGCAAGATCATTGTGGACACGTACGGTGGAATGGGACGCCACGGTGGTGGAGCCTTCAGTGGAAAGGATCCCTCCAAGGTGGACCGCAGCGGAGCCTACTTCACTCGCCACGTGGCGCGGGAGGTGGTGAAGAAGGGTCTGGCCAAGCGAGTGGAGGTCCAGGTGGCCTACGCCATTGGGGTGGCCCAACCCATCTCCCTTCGCGTGGACACCTTCGGCACCGGCGATGACCGGGAGGCACTGGCCTTCGTGAAGGGGTTCGACTTCCGCCCCCAGGGCGTGGTGGAACAACTGGACCTGCTTCGCCCGTTCTATCGTACCACCACGAACTACGGTCACTTCGGAAAGAAGGAGCTTCCCTGGGAGGCATGAGGCAGTTCGGGGAGGGTTCTGCCCAGGGGGCGACGGGCCCCGCAGCAGACACGGTCCCATATGAAGGGGCGAGGC
>JBBDRI010000035.1:102904-119970 GCA_040905545.1 Gemmatimonadota bacterium
GCGGAGTATCGCCTCGCCCCTTCATATCCTGGCCCTGGGCATACTTCTGGTGGCTCCCGTGGCAGCCTGTCACGGCCAGGACGTCCGGACCCTTCCGGAATCCCGACTTCTCTCCGACCTGGAAAGCCTGGCGGCAGACGCCATGGAGGGCCGGAGAACGGGCACCACCGGCAACGCCCTGGCCCGGCAGTTCCTTCTGAACCGATTGGAGGAGGAAGAGCTCTCTCCCCTCGGCACTTCGGGCTTCGAGCACCCCTTCCCGGTAGTCCGATCCGACGGAGCCGACGAGGTGCAGGGAGTCAACCTGGCTGCCGCGGTGGAGGGGCGCTCCCGGCCTGGCCTGTGGACGGTCATCACGGCCCATTACGACCATCTGGGCGTGAGAGAGGATGAGGTCTTCAACGGGGCCGATGACAACGCTTCGGGAACGGCGGCCCTCCTCCACCTGGCCAGCCACTTTCGCCAACATCCCCCGATGCATTCCATTCTCTTCCTCTTTGTGGACGCCGAGGAGATGGGCCTGCAGGGTGCCCGAGCCTTCATCCAGCATCCGCTCATCTCGTTGGATTCGGTGGTGCTGAACGTGAATCTGGATATGGTGAGCCGGAGTCCCGAAGGTGAGCTCTACGTGGCCGGCACCCATCACACGCCCGCGCTACGAGCCCGCGTGCAGGCCGTACCCCCCGGAGACGGTGTCACTCTCCTGTTCGGCCATGACAGCCCCGATCTTCCGCCCGGTGATGACTGGACCCTGTCGTCCGATCACGGACCCTTTCACCAGGCGGGCATCCCGTTCCTCTATTTCGGGGTGGAAGACCACCCGGGATACCATCATCCGTCGGACACCTTTGAGAACGTCACACCCCGCTTCTACCAAGCGGCGGTGGGCACCATAGGGGATATCATCCGGAGCCTGGACCCCCAGCTTCCCGAGCTTCTGGCCCTGAAGCGCTGAGGGCGGAGTAGGCTCCCCTGCGAGAGTCCGGAATAAGCTCCAACCAACTCAGAGCACCCCAGGCCAGCACCCCCACCACTCCCAGCGTCATCACCGCTCCCGCCCATGCCCCTGGAAACGGTGGCGCAGTGAGGAGTTCCCCCCTGGCCGCCATGAGAACAGCCGCCCAACCCGTCACCACCGTTCCTGGACCCCAACGGAGGAACACCCACCAGGTCAGGTGAAGCGCCAGCGCCATCCCGGCGCCGGCCAGTAGCCAGGATACGGGACCATGGGCCGCTGTGGCCCCTGCCGCAGCCAACCCCATGAGAACCAGGAGCGCCGACGTTCGCTGCACCCCGCCCGATGGCCATCGGCCCTGCCCCGAGTCCTGGGCGGCGGTCCATCTCACGAGAGCCGTAAGCAGGAACAGCAGTACGGTGAGCCCACCCAGGTAGGCCACCCCCCCGGCCAGTGCGGCACCTGCCGCCGCACTCCGACCGTCCACGCCCCAGAGCGGAGGCCAGGAGGGACCCCCGCCCGGTAATGCGGTGGCCCCCCAACAAAGGGCAAGCCCCAGCCAGATGCCTGCGGCCACTCCCACCATGAGACCCGTGGAGGCGCGGCGCCTGGAGGCCTGGCCCAGCCATGGGAAGGACGCCATCTCGTCCAGCCAGGAACGGACCAGACCCAGGAGAAGGGAGAGGGCAGCTGCCAGGAGGGCCACCCCCAGCACGACCCCGGCGCCGTTGGCGAAGAGTTGGGGTGCCAGAGGTCGCGAGGTGGAAAGGTTCATGAGCTCCGCAGGCCACCCGTTCCACGCCTGGAGTCCCAACAGAACCAGGGCCGCTGTCCCCCCCTTCCGGGCGGGGGCTGAAGCCAGACGTCCCCGAGCCCACCGGAGCCCCGCAGCCACCACACCCCCGCCCAGCGCGACGAGTGCCATGAGGGACGACAGCACCCCCACGAACAGGATACGGTTTCGCCTGCTTCGATCAGCCCGCTCCCACGCCTCCGGAACGCGGACATACCGCAACACGTCGGATGTCCCCTCTCCGGCGATGACCACCGTGAACTCGCCTTCCAGATCGTCCGTTGCCACCCCTTCCTCCCACCGGTACCGGAAGGTCCAGTCCGTCCGGTGAGGTCGTCGGTGGGACACCGCCGATACCTCCTCCAGCTCCGAAGGAGCCACCGAGAACTCATGAGACAGGGCGGCGTGAGCGGCATCTCTCGCTTCCGTCTGGGACCAGTCCGGACCCGGTGCCTCTTCCGGAATTCGGCGTCGGAAGCGGTAGAGCCCACCGTGGGCCGCCAGCTCCACTTCGTACTCCCGGGCCCGTTCCTCGGGACTCCCGCGAAGACGCACGAGGCGGACATGCCAGTGGGGTGGCTGAAGGTAGCTTCCCAGCAGGGCCTCCACCGCCTCGGGCCCACGGGTTTCCCACACAAAACGGAGGTCCTGGCCCGCCACCCCATCTACCCACGCCAGCGCTGAGTAGCCCTCAGGCAGAGGGCCCGCGCGGGACTCCACTTCGGCCCAGGCCCTTTCTACCGCCTGCTCTCGCGTGTGCTCCAGGGGAGGAGTGACCTTCGCAGGCATGGGCCCCCAAAAGAGCCACCCCAGGCCCAGCAGGATCAGGGCGCCCGCACCCCGCCGCCATGAGGTCAAGGAAATGGCACCCACCCACCCCGGCGGGTGGGGGACCACCAGGAGTCGGCCCCCGGACCCAGGTCCCGACGCAGCAGCGGGAGCCCCCGGCGGCGATCCCCCCGCTATGCCGCCCATCCCGGCGGATGGCCGCCACTCCCTGTTCCACGAGCCGACGGCGGGCTCAGTCCGCCATCCCAACTGAGATCCCCGCACCAGCACCACCCCCAGAGGCACGAGGCCGGCCACCACCACCAGGACTCGATCTATCCACAGGCCCGAAGCCGACGCCACGAAGAGGGGTGTAGAGAGCCAGGTCAGGTTGTAGAGGAAGTGGGACAGGAGAATGGGGAGAAGCCCAAGGCGCAGGTACACCAGCCCCCACACCAGAGAGGGAACCAGGAGCTCGGCTACGCGGGCATACGCAGGCTGCTGCGGGTAGTTGGCGTGGGCTCCGGCGAACACGAACGCCTGCAGGAGCAGGGTCGCCACAACCCACACCGCGGGCCTTCCGAATCGACGACCCAGTAGTACCGCACCCGCCAGGGGAATCGCCCGGAATACGCTCTCCTCCCAGAAACCCGCTTGAAGAGCCAGCGCCACCGCCGTCACCCAAGGGGCATACGACGCAAGAAGGTCTGGTTGCAGCAGGGTATCCGATGGTATCCACCATCCCGGCCGACCTCCCGCCAGCCGGTAGAACGCCACCACGAAGGCCAGTTGGAGGGGAACCAGGCCGTACCCCACCAGGGTGCGCACCACCACGGGGAGGGAGTTCCCCACACCCGGGCTCCACAGGCGCCAGAACTGGAGTTGCCCGGGGAATGCCCACCGACCCAATCCCTCGGCAGTCATGAAGATCAGGGCCAGGGCCGGCGCTCCGAAGAGAATCACCAACCCCGCACCCAGTACATATTGCAGGACGAACCACTGGGAAGAGAGCGCGGTATCGTACCCCATCCAGGCCAGAGGCAGCCCGTTCAGGAGGGCTGCTGCAAGCAGCCCGGCCACCACCAGACCCCACCCCAGAGCGCGGCCCCTCTCCAGGCGACCATGGCGATAGAGGAGGAGCGCCCCCAGCCCGCACCCCACCAGCAAGAAGATGATGAGAAAGACAAGGGTAGCGCCCAACGCCACGGCGTCGTTCCCTGAGCGGAGTTCCTCATACCGCCGCTGGAAAGCCTCCGGTACCGGGATCTCGGGGGATACCTCCGCCAGGCGTTCCCCCGCCACACCCAGACGGAGACGCACGGGGGCGTCTCCCACCCGCACCCCGGGTCGCTGGTAAACAAAGGTATGATCGCCCCGACCCGAAGTGCGGAGCACCTGCGAAGACTCCACCAGGCGGTACTCCCCCGAGCGGAAGCCCCATCTTTCAGAAGCCTGTTCTTCCGCCAGAGCCTGGGCCTGGGCCGGGTTCAGGCTGGCTCCCGGATCGTCTTCAGACGTTCGGAGCCGGAAGCCCAAGGGTTCACCGCTGGGGCTGAATCGAACCCGGACCTCCAGGGCCTCTCCCGGGAGAAAGTGTCGAACTTCCCAGGAGTATGGGTGGTGGATACCCGACCGGATGAGCTCGCGGAAGGCGGTGGCACCTCCATGCTCCAACTCCACGTAGCTCTGAAGCCTGGGGTTCGCCTGACCAAAAGAAGCCGCCTGGCGGAAGCCGTCGGTTTCCCAACCCTCCCTCCCGGCGAGATCCAGGGCCGCCTCCAGGGCCGCCTCCCGATCCATCTGGAGATCCAACTCCACCAGGGGGAACGCCTGGGGAAACACGAGATGGGCATACCACCCGCAGGCACCCACCAGGAGGCCAGCCACCATCCAAACCCCGAGGCGTCTCATTCCCCTCCTGGCCTTGTTGACGTCATACTGGAGGGCCACAGGATAGCCCTTGCCCGGGGGTGAGGACAGCCGGCCGGGCAACCGTCCCCTCAACCGGGTCATCCAAGCGGACGTGGTCCTGTTCACATCCATTCCACGCTGGGAGCCACACTGCATGGACATCCATCGCCCGTTCCAGGGTCTGGGAAATCATCTGGGAGCCGCGCTGCTGATTTCCGTCCTCACCACGGGGTGTGGACAGGCTCCCACGGGAGACCCCGGCATCGATGAACCTCTGACACTGGCCTCCAGCCTGGAGCTTACCCTGGGCGGGTTGGGGGGGCAGGACTGGCAGGCCTTTGGCGAAGTGGTGCGGATAGCGTTCGATCCCCAGGGACGACTCATCATCCTGGATCAGTCGGCCGCTCGGGTCCACATCGTCGATCCTTCTGGAGAGCTCATCATGAGCTTCGGGACTCGGGGCGAGGGCCCAGGAGAGCTGGCATTCCCACTGTCCATCGCTGCCACGCCTTCCGGAGAGATCGTGGTGTATGATGCGAGCAACAGGGGATTCATCCGATTCGACGAGCAGGGTGAGTACCTGGGCAACGTGCCCCTGGATCCTTCCACCGGTATGCCGGGCCAGTCCGTGCTTTCCCACCCTGAGGGGGGCGTGGTGTCGGTGCCCGTGGGCGTGGTCTTCCGCGGGTCAGGTTTGGAAGACACCGAGGACGCGGCGCTTCCCGTGTACCACTGGGAGTTGAACAGTGGAGCCGACGACGAGACCCCGAGAGCGGTGACCCGGGCCTGGCGCCCCTCTCAGGAGGATCTCGCCACACCCGTGCAGGTGAGCGGCGGTATCACCCTCCGAGCACCCCCTGTTGTGGGCTTCGAACCGCCCGTCTCCCTGGCCGTCCTGTCCGACGGGACGCTGGCGCTGGTTGACTCGTCTGCATATCGCATCCGCCGTATCGCCCTGGATGGTTCTGAACTGGAGCCCCTGTCCCGGCCCCTTCATCCCCGGCCGGTGACCCAGCAGGACCGGGAGGCGGACCTGGCTCGGCGCCTGGAGCGCCTGGAGACCGGTCAGGCACCCCGGATGCAGATCACCACCCGGGGCCCTGGAGGGGGGTCTACCACCCTGGATCAGGAGGCCGTTCGATCCATTCTCCGGCAACAGCTGGAAGGCATGGTGTTCTGGACGGAAGTGCCGGTGCTCCGACGGATCGCCAGTGACCCCCAGGGAAGGCTCTGGGTGGAACGAAGGGGTCCTTCAGAGGATGTGCCCGGCGCCACGGACATCTTCTCGGCCCAGGGAGAGTACATGGGGACCTTGCCCGGTGACAGAAGCTGGATCCCCGACGCTTTAAGCCCGGATGGACGGGGAGCCTACATCACCCGCGATGAACTGGATGTGGTCACCATCGAGATCCGCCGCTTGGAACTCCAGGAAGGCTGAAGGTCAACTACCTGGTCAGGAGGAAGGCTCCGGTGGCGAAACCCACACCCACCAGCAGGCGCCGCCAGAAGCTCCCGTAGGCCACGGTGGGCGTGGGCTCCCTGGACCACATGACGATGGAGCCACAGCGATTCCCCGGATACTGGGGGGGAGAGTTGGCGCTGGTATAGACTTCCACGCCTTCCAGATCACCCGGGGGTACGAAGAGATCCTGACTCTGGACATCCACCAACCGGATTCCGTCCATATAGTAGATGGGAGGACAGCCACCCCGACCCAGCACCACCGACCCGGTACCGTCCCTGAGTTGGGTGGTCCGCAGGGATGGTACCGTGCGAAGCAGATCCGACAGATAGACCGGACGCCGGTCGTCGATCTCCTGACGGTCGATGAACGATCCCCCACTGGCCGCCTGCCGGGCATAGAAGCCATTCAGTTCCAGCCGCGATCTCCGGGTGGTGGTGACTATAAGGGGATCCATTTCCAGCGCCACGGGAGACAGCCTTACCTCCATCCGGATATCCGAAACGGGATCCACCTGCACCGAATCCATGGCGGTGCGGTAGCCCAGACGCTGGAACTCCACGTCGTAGATCCCTGGGAAGAGGGGGGAGATAAGGAATCGCCCCCGTCGGTCCGTCACGGCTGGGATGGGAAAGCCTCCTCCCCGGGGAACCAAGAGCACCGACACATCCGACAGCACTTCCCCCCCCAGTTGGTCTCGCACCACTCCCTGGAGGTGCGCAGTGGGCGGGGGTCCATCGCTCCGCGAGCCCGCTTCCTGTGCAGAAAGGGAAGGGCATACCAGTGCCACCAGCAGGGTTGCCAGAGCAGAGTGGCCCGCCGCATTGTGATGCCGATCCATAGGGCTCGTCCCGTTTTGGAAGGTATGACTCCTACCCTCCCACCCCCATGATTTGATCCATGGGGGCCCGGAATCAAGGCCTGTGTACGCTCCTTCCCTTCAGGGACCAGGGCGGGCACCCCGTTGTCGTTCCTACTCTACACACGTGCAAGACCCCCGCGCGCGGCCGCACCCCATTACCCGGACACGCTCTTAGCTTCCTCCTCAGAACCGACTGCCCCGGATCCAGGTATCCGAGCGCTCCCAGGCCTCGTCCAGGCGGCGGTCCACCTCCTCCGCTTCCATGGTCCGTCCCTGGTCCCGGAGTGCCTGAGCCAGGCCGAAGAGGCTCCAACCGTTCTCGCGGTGAATCCGCAACGCCTCCCGGTAGGTGACTTCGGCCTGGACGGGTCTATCGGCTTCCAGGAGGATGGCTCCCAGAGCATGCCGGCCGGGAATGAACCAGGGCTCGGGCTCATCGTAGGTAAGGCCATCCTCCAAGGCAATGGCTCGCTCCAGTGCCGTCACCGCCTGCTCCCACTCTCCCTGATGGGCGAGGATCTCCCCGTGCAGGATGCCCTCCGCCATCCCAAGGAGGGAGGTCAGCGGGTGTCGCCGAAAGCGCGCCTCCCCCACTCCCTGAAGAACGTCCCGAAGGGCCTCCAACTCCCCACCGGCCTGCGCAGGATTGCCGGTTCGCAACAAGGCCATGCCACGGGCGAAGTGTCGCACCCCCTGATTGAAGGGGGCCGAATGAGCGTCCGGCAGCTCCAGCACTTCCGCCCAGCGACCGAAGCGAACCAGGGTGAGGTCCACGTAGATGGCCGATGGGGGGGAGATCCGGGCCAGGTCCCTGGCCGCCTGGATGGCCACCGCCCCCTGTCCATCCATGGAGGCAGCGAATGAAAGCATGTGGAGATTATGCGTAGGATAGATGCCCGGAGGGCCGCCGTGACTGGCCTGCTGATCCACATGCCAGGCCCGCTGGTTGGCCCGCACTGCGTCCCCGTAACGACCGATGCGCATGTAGATATGGGAAGGCATGTGCTGAATGTGGCTGGCTCCAGGAATCTCAGCCCCCAGGAGATCGCTGCACGGCGCCGCTCGCTCCGGCTCCTGAGACGCTTCCATGGCGTGGATGTAGAGATGACATGCCCCGGGATGCCCCAGGTCCCGACCCAGAACGCTTTCCAACACGGCCACCGCCTCCAGGGTGCCGGGCCGCGGGGTACCATCGCGAGCCCACTGGTTCCACGGGCTCAGCACCATGATGGATTCAGCCAGCAGCGTCCCGGCATCCAGGTCGTGCGGGAACCGGCGCACCACATCTCTCATGGCATCCGCGTAGGTGGAGTCCAGGACTGCGGGGCGCTCATCGTCCCAGCGGTCCCGGTAGCGCAGCGCCATGGCTTCGATGAGGGCCTGATCTACCGGCTCTGCCCCTGACCTCAGTTCCTTGGCCCGGGCGATGGCCGCGAAGGCCTCCTCCTCAGCTACGGAACTCATGTTGGGAGCGTTGATATAGGGCCCCAACGCCCACGCCTCGCCCCACCAACACATGGCGCACGCAGGGTCCAGATCCCGGGCAGCCCGGAAGGCCCGCAGGGCTTCGGGGTGTCCGAACGAGTAGGTGAGCCGCAAACCCTGGTTGAAATAAGCCCTTGCCTGGGCGTTCCCGGTGTCCGGCTCCCGGGAGCGGGCGCCCAGATTCCCGTAGACCGGCACCACTTCCATGGAATCCGTCACTCCCTGAGACGAAGCATGACTCCCATGATCAGCATGCGACCCAGTGGTCTGTGCGGACCCGGAGGTCTGGGCGCCGGCTCCCAGGGGGAGACCAGAGAAAGCCACCAGGCCGGCGGAAGCGAGCCATCTCAACGATTTTTTCACCACTTTCTCCGCGAAGAGGTTGGAACCCCCAATACGTACCGCTGAAGAGTTCAGGATCCCGGAGGTGGTCCCTGATTGGCCACGGCACTCAGGGTCCGGATCTCCATGGTCATCCCCTCGCCGTTTCCTCCCAGCATCTCCTCCAGCGCTCCCAACTGACCCTCCATCATGGCCCTTTGCTCCGGGTCCATCCGCTCCATCTGGGCCTGGATCTCGGCCATGGCCGACCGGGCCTCCTCCAGCTCCGCGCTGCCCCCTACGCTACCGGGAAGATCCATCTGGATCCGAATGGAATGAGGGTGATGATACCCCCCCACACTCCGGTAGTCACTGAAGTCCACGCGCGTGGAAACCGGGCTGGTCGCTCCACCTTCGGACATCTCGCCACTGATCTCCATGCGAAGGAGCAGGAACTCGGACGCATCCAGGTGGAGGGCGGCCCGGGTGGGGCGAAAGGTGCCCTCAACTCCCCCCTGGGGGATGGGATCCAGATCCAGGACCCCGGGGTCGTCCACCACGATGACATGCACCCTCCTGCCGTCGACGGTCCCCTGACCTTCCACTCTCGCCGCACCCGTCAGATCATGGAGGAATGCACCGGGATTTCCCATGAACCCGTCGTCCTCCTCGTCTTCGGGAACCGGCATGAGCGTCCCCATGGTGCGAGTCAGACGCGGACGGAGCATGGGAGTTCCATCGGGACCCTCCTCCTTCACCATATAGGTGAGGGTCGTCACGCCGAAGATCTCCTGCTCCAGGGTAAGATCCTGGATTCCCGACAACCCCTGGAGATAGCGGGCGTGGGCGTCCGTCAGAAGGGAGGTCGCGTCCTGGGCACCCAGACCGGGGGTCCCCAGTGCGGGAACCAGTAGGATGGCCGCCCAGAGTGGCGTGAGCCGACGTTGGTGAAGTGACATCGTTTCCTTCCGTGGGCAACAGGGAACTGGGGTGGGGATTTCAACTCGAACCGGGGCCGAGACCTCCCGGTGGGGCCCGAAACAGAGCTACGATCATGTACCGCCTACTTCCCCTTGAGATCCAGGGGCGGAGGCCCGGAAAGCCTCGCCAGGCGATGCGCCCACCAGACCATGGCGCCCAGGATGATCATGGCCAGAGCCTGATGGGCCACTCCCAAGGACACGGGCACCGAGAGGAGAAGAGTGACGATTCCCAGGAGGTATTGTCCCGTCATGAGGACCAATAAAGTGCCCCCGAGAATTCGCGAACCCCGATCTGCTCCCCAGGAGGCCAGCCGGAAGAAAAGCACCGCAGTGGCCACCAGCACGATGGTGCCCAGAACCCGATGGACCCACTGAACCGTCACCGGATTCTGGACGAAGTTGAGAAGGGCGGGTTCCAGTCTGAGGAACTGTGGCGGGATGAGCCGACCGGCCATGAGGGGGAAGGTGTTGTGGTAGAGCCCGGCCTTCAGGCCGGCCACGAAGGCACCCCAGACCACCTGGAGGGCAAAGAGTCCACCCACCCAACCCAATCCCCGAACCATACGACTTCGGGTATCGTGGGAAATTCCATCGCCCTCTCCCCCCCTCCCCATCTCCCGGGCCATCCACACTGCATAGCCGAAGATGACGAACGCCAGCGACAGATGGGCCGCCAACCGAAAGTGGCTCACGTGCGGTTGATCCACGAGACCGCTCTGCACCATGAGCCACCCCATGACGCCCTGGGCTGCCCCCAGTCCGAAGAGCGCCAACGAACGCACGGCCAGAGGTCTGGTAAGGGCTCCCCGGGCTGCGAAGTACAGGAAGGGGACGAGAAAAACCAACCCGATGGCTCGGGCCAGCAAACGATGCAGGTATTCCCAGAAGTAGATGAACTTGAACTCGTCCAGAGTCATCCCCCTTCGAAGCTCCAGGTACTCGGGATACCGGCGATAGGCGTCAAACGCCTCCTGCCACCCAACTTCGGACAGGGGCGGCACCACCCCCATGAAAGGGCTCCAATCCACAATGGAGAGTCCCGATTGGGTGAGACGTGTGATCCCCCCAACCATGAGCACCAGCAGGGTCATCCCTGCAATGGACCAGAACCACAGGGCGAGGGGCGACCGGTGCGCCAAGGGGATCCTGCCACTCCAATGAGGAGCCGGGAGAGAAATTGAGGACGGAACACCCATGGCCGCTCAGGAACTCCTTGGTGGTCTCACCGGGGGTAGGAAAAGGTCCGGATCAGGTCATCCACGACGGCGGAGGCTCTTCTCCAGACAGCACGTCTGACGGTACCATTGAAGGCCCGGAAGGTTCTCCCGAGACTCCCGAGGATTCCGCTGAGAGTTCCCGGGCTTGCGTTCCCTACCGGAAGAGAGCCGGCGGTGAACCCCATTCCCAACACGAGGCTCTGCTGTGGAACACGATTACGAGAAGCTGGGTGCGTTCTATCTGGGAAGGCAGGTGGACCCGGAATCCGGCCGGCGGAAAGAGTCTCCATTTCTCTACGATTCCAAAGATCTCACCACCCATGGGGTCATCATCGGGATGACGGGAAGCGGGAAGACGGGTCTGGGAATCGGGATTCTGGAAGAGGCCGCCATGGATGGCATCCCCGTCATCGCCGTGGACCCCAAGGGAGATCTGGCCAATCTGCTTCTCACCTTCCCGAATCTGGAAGCCGGCGACTTCCGGCCCTGGATCAACGAGGAGGTGGCGCGGCAAAAGGGGGTGTCGCCCGATGAATTCGCACGGAGCCAAGCGGACCTTTGGCGTGAGGGGCTGGCCGGCTGGGGTCAGGATGGGAGCCGCATTCGGACCCTGAAGGAGCGAGCGGACTTCTCCGTCTACACCCCCGGGAGCTCCTCGGGACGCCAGATCTCGGTGCTCCGATCGTTCCGGGCACCGGCGGCGGCGGTCCGGGCCGACGGAGATGCTTTTCGTGAGAAGGTGCAGACCACCGTAACCAGCGTGCTGGCTCTCCTGGGCGTGGATGCCGATCCCCTGCGAAGCCGGGAGCACATCTTCCTCTCGTCGCTGCTGGACGACGCCTGGAGGCACGGCCATGACCTCAGCCTTGCCCAACTCATCCAGGCCATCCAGCAACCCCCGTTTTCCCGGGTGGGGGTCATGGAATTGGAAAGCTTCTACCCGGCCAAAGACCGCTTCGATCTGGCCATGCAGATGAACGGGATCCTGGCGGCTCCGGGTTTCCAGGCCTGGATGGAGGGAGAGCCCCTGGACATGGGAGCTCTTCTCTACACCCCCGAGGGAAAGCCCCGGGTGAGCATCTTCTCCATCGCCCACCTGGGCGACCACGAGCGGATGTTTTTCGTCTCCATGCTCCTGAATGAGATCGTATCCTGGACCCGGGGGCAGCAGGGCACTTCCAGCCTCCGGGCGTTGGTCTACATGGACGAGATCTTTGGCTTCTTTCCCCCCACGGCCAACCCTCCATCCAAGGCACCCATGCTCACTCTCCTGAAGCAGGCCCGGGCCTACGGAGTGGGGCTGCTGCTGGCCACCCAGAATCCGGTGGATCTGGACTACAAGGGACTGGGGAATACGGGAACCTGGTTCATCGGACGCCTACAGACAGAGCGGGACAAGGCCCGGGTGCTGGACGCCCTCAAGGGCGCCTCCACCGGATCTACCTCCCTCTCGAGCCAGGACGCCGACCGCCTGATATCCGGATTGGGGAAGCGGGTCTTTCTCATGCACAACGTCCACGACAGCGCCCCCACCCTCTTCGAGACCCGATGGGTGATGTCGTACCTGGCCGGGCCCCTGACCCTGGCCCAGCTCCGGACCATGGAGAGCCCCGCAACCCCCAACCGGGAAGACCCGCGCCTCCCGCCGTCGTCTTCTCCCCCCAGCCCGTCCGGCCTGCAACCTGGCGTATCCCCCGCAGCCGGTGTGAGACCGGCACCCATCCTCCCTCCGGACCTTCCCCAGTACTTTCTCCCGTCGTACCGGGGAGGCTCCGACCTGATTTATCAACCGGGGTTCCTGGTGGCTGCGGAGGTGCAGTACCGCAGCGCGCGGCACGGGGTGGACGAGGCCCGGAGCTTGCTGGCCATGGCGCCGTTCCAGGAGGGCCCCGTCCCCCTGGATTGGGGGCTGGCCCAGGAATTGGAGCTGGAACTGGAGCAACTGGAGTCCACTCCCCTGGACGGAGCTTCCTTCGGAGACCTGCCGCCGCAGGCCAGTCAGCCCCGTAGCTACGGGCCCTGGGCAAAGGACGCTTCGCGCTGGATCCAGGCCACCTTTCCCATCACCCTCCTGGAGGCCAGGGAAGCCAAGCTCGTCTCCCACGTGGGAGAATCAACGCAGGATTTCAGGAGGCGGCTGGCCGAGGCGGCCCGGGAGGCCAGGGATGCTGAGGTGGACAAGCTGCGCAAGCGGTTTGAAGGTCGGATCCAGACCCTCCAGGATCGGGAGCGTCGGGCCCAGCAACAGGTAGACCGTCGGGCCGGCATGGCGCAGCAGCGCACCCTGGACGCAGCCCTGTCCGTGGGCACCGGACTTCTGGGAGCCTTCCTGGGTCGGAGGGCCTCCACTACCCGGGCGAACACCGCCATCCGCTCCGCGGGTAGGGTGGTGCAGCAGCGCCAGGAGATGGCCCGGGCAGAGGAGACCCTGGAGGCGGTACGCCGGCAGCTGGGGGAGTTGGAAGCCGAGATGCATGACTCCCTGGCCCAGGTGCGGTCATCCCTGGCGGGGGATGCGGATCTGGGGGAAGTCCAGATCCGCCCCACCCTCACCGGTATCGCCGTGCGCGTTGCGGCACTGGTGTGGATCCCCACGGAGGTCGGGACCGGAACCCATCTCTGGCGGTAGGAGCGTGTCCCGGACCGATGCCGCTGGAGCTAACGTCACGGCAACCGGAACGGTGCCTCCAGCACGCCCCCCCGGGTGGACCGGACATGCACGGTTCCCTCCACTTGGGCCGTGCCTGCCACCCTCACCCGGAAGGTGGCACTCTTCGCCTCGCCCACCTCGGTGTACCCGGCGTAGATGGTCTTGTCGGTGACGGACGGCGTCACCACCTGAACGGTGGGCTCGTCGCCGGCTGTCAACTCATCCAGGAACTCCAGTTCCGCCTGATCCTGTTGGACGATGCGGACGAGTTGCGCTTGCCGAAGGGCCGTGGGCATGCCTCCGGAATTCGTCCAGCGCACGGTGACATCGAAGAGGCGGGCATCGCCGTCGGTCCCAGCCGAGGCCACATCTACGCCCTGGAGGTCCAGTAACGGAAGGTGCTTGGCCAGAGCCAGGTTCCACATGGCGTGGTTGTGAACCCACTCCGCCAGGAGATGGGGCGGGGGATTCTGGAGGCAGTACTTGGGATGGAAGCCTCCGATCTCCACCTCCCCCAACTGGGGGTGCTGGAAGAGCGTCCACGGATGGAAGCACTGACCGTCGTTGTAGGTGTCGTCCCAGTGGAAACGGTCTGCGTCATCCATGATGCCATCGCCGTTGTAATCCTCAAAGAGCATGGAATTCCAGAGTTCATCTCCGTACCAGATGGTGCCATAGTAGAAGTATCCGAACTCGGGTCCGTGTCCGAACCGGGGGAAGGGCACGATGGGATCTCCGGTAAGGACGTCGTGGGTGCGGCCCCGGGCGAATGCGAAGTCGTGGTAGACGTCGCCGGCTTCCGGATACCCCGTGATGCTCATGGCCAGGGAATCGAAGTACTCGTAGAGAGCGATGTCCTCAGGGTACATGCGCTCTTCGGAGGCCGATGAGGAGGGGCCCCGGAGATGGAACGGACCCGTGGTGTCGAAGTAGTTCACCGCGGCGATGTTGGGGTGGCTGAGGAGCCAGAGCGTGAACCATTTCACCTCCGGTTCGCTCAAGGGGTAGTCCCCGGCACCTCCCTGGGTGTACCCGCGACCGGTCTCTTCCAACCCAGGCATGGGCCGCCAGTTCTCCAGGAAATTCCGGTGCAGATCCAACCCACCGACACCGTCGGACCCGTACCTGCCGGCGCCCACATGGTCGATCCCCTCGGTCTCCACCCGCCAGTCTCCCTGGCCGGAGAGGACCCGCCGCATGACGCGCCCCTGCGGGTCCCGGTCGTCCAACACGTAGTCTCCCTCTCCCGGCTCCACCTGCCAGCGCATCTGGCGAATGACCCCGTCGCCGGTGAGGTCCACCGGGGGATTCGCATCCACCAGCCCGTCGCCGTCCTGATCGTACGGGCGCACCGTACTCCGGTTTCGTTGGGCGGTGTGGTGGTAGAGGTTTGAGCCGTCGGGGTTCGTCTGGGGTCGGAGGTAGATGGCCCGGGTGTCCACCAGGTGCGTGATTTCCGGGTCGGTGCCGTACTGGGTAAGCAGGTGGTGGAGCAGGTAGAGGACGGATTCGCTGGGAGTGACCTCCCCGGCGTGATGCCCGCCATCGAACATGGCGGCCGGCTTCGCGGTGTGCGGGCCGGTGGCCTTGTTGGTGACGTTCGCCTGGAGAATGGGACGCCCTTCGAAGCTGCGGCCCACCTCCTGTATCTCCAGGATGCCAGGGTACTCCTCGGCCCATCGGTGCATCCAGGTATACATCACATCCACCGTGTGAAAGCGATCCCATGTGAGGCGGTCGCCGGCCTCGTATTCCACCTGGGGTGCCTTCACTCTGGGGAACATACTGGGTCCGTCCCGCTTCCCATCCACCGTGTACCAGTCAGGGTGCCGCTCCGACTCGGGGATGTAGCTGTCCCTCAGCTCGAAGTAGCTCTGGAGAGGTGGCATCCGCTGAGCCTCCAGCTGCGGGGCCCATGAGAAGAGAACCAACCCGGCTACAAGAAGGCCCAGCAGACCGGTCTGAAAACGACGATGCCTGGGGTGCATGAATCCATCCCGTTGGAGGGGGGGGCGGGGCGTGGGAGTCAGGAGGAGAGTGTGTGGGAAACCCCAACCCTCACCTGGCCCGGACGCATATGCTTCAAGAGAAGGTGCAGAGTGGCCGGGACGAAAGGCAAGCAAGAGGCGTGCTGGAGCCGGTCGAGGTCACGTCCCGAGGGAGCCGGTCTTGTCGTGCCCGTGGATTTCATCCAGAAAGGGTAGTATCCGTCTCAACCACTCGTTGGGTGCCTCCAGATGGACCGCATGACCAGCCCCGGCGACGGTGAGATGGCGGGCCTCGGGAAGGGACACTGCCATGTTGGCGGCGATGGCACCGAACTTGGGATCCAGGTTCCCCGTAACAAGGAGAGCCGGCAGAGTCACGCCGGGAAGGTCTTGCCAGAAGGACGGCTGGCCCCCGGTGCTCATGGCCTCCAGGGCCTCAGCCAACTCTTCAGGCTGATTCCCCAGCCTTCGGTCCCGTTCCGCTTCGCGGACCTCCGGCGCCAATCGGGACTGGCTCTGGAAGAGTGGCTGGGTCAGCCAGCCATCCACGAAGGCCGCCATGCCCTCCGTCCGTATCCGTCGGGAGAGCTGCTGGTCCTCCTCCAGCCGGTGTCTGCGCTCTCGGGAGTCTGGGATTCCCGGCGATGCGCTCTCCAGGACCAGAGCCCGAACGCGCACCCCGTGGGACACCGCTGCCCCGAGAGCCAGCCGCCCCCCCATGGAATATCCCACCCACACGGGTCGGTGGATCCCCAGGGCGTCCAGCCCCATCATGAGCCGCTGAAGCGCGCCGGGGAAGTCACTGGGAATGCCTGCTCTCCGGGCAGGAGACTCCCCATGACCAGGAAGGTCCGGGATCCAGACGGTATACCGCTGGGAGAGCGACTCCACGATGACTGCCGGCCACGCTTGGGCGTTCCCGGTAAATCCGTGGAGAAGGAGGAGGGGAGGCCCCTTGCCCAGCCGGCGCCAGGCGAGTCCCGACGCGGGTTCAAAGCCAAGGGGGGGAAAATTGGATGCCATGGCATCCAAGGTACCGGCTCCCCTATCGGCGGGGAATCACGGGAACTCGACGACCGGGCGAACCACCTTTCGTCCCACCACAGGAGTCTTCCGAAGCTGCTTCGGGATGGCCCCCCCGGACGCCGAGAAAACCGCAGGCCGCGTCCACCGTACCTCGTGGAATAAAATGCATGCAAAACGGTATTCTATGCTTTGACTCGGCTAAGGTGCCATGTTTATGTCCGGGTTGTCAACCCCTACCTTGTGCCCCCGTCTCACGCTCCCCCGAGGAGAATACTGTTGCCCTACCGTCAGACGCCCCGAAGCGTCCGGATTCGAGCCCGATCCAGAAACCGCATCCTGCGAGCCGCCCGACGGCTTCTGGCCCGAAACGGCCTGGAGGGCACCACCATGAACCAGATCGCTTCGGACGCCAACACCTCCATCGGCAATCTGTACTTCTATTTCAAGAACAAAGATGCCCTCCTGGAGGCCGTGGTCATGGCCGAACTGGCTTCCCATGGCAGAAGGGTGGACCGACGCCTGGAGGGGATCCCTGCCGGCCCACTAGGAGCGTGTCCGGGTAATGGGGTGCGGCCGCGCGCGGGGGTCTCGCACCTGTGCAGAGTAGGAACGACAACGAGGCTTAGCAGGGCTACGGCGAGGAGG
>JBBDRI010000036.1:0-9648 GCA_040905545.1 Gemmatimonadota bacterium
TACATCCGGAAGTAGTTCTGGATGGTGATGGTGGCCAGGGTCTGGGTCTCGCCCTTCACCTGCACCCCCTCCTTCGCCTCCACCGCCTGATGGAGCCCGTCGCTCCACCGCCGCCCGGCCATCTGCCGCCCGGTGAACTCGTCCACGATGACGATGGCCCCATCCTCTCCGATGATGTACTGCTCATCCTTGTGGAAGAGGGTGTACGCCTTCAGGAGCTGATGGATGATGTGGATGCGCTGGCTCTTACCCGCGTACTCGGTCTCCAGCGCCTGGATCTGCTCCTGCTTCTGGTCCGACGAGAGCTCCTCATCCTCTTCGATGAGACCCACCTCTTCCGAGAGATCGGGCACCAGGAAGGCGTCGGGATCGTTGGGCGACAGCTCGTCCAGCCCCCGGTCGGAGAGATGGACGTTGTGCCCCTTCTCATCCATGGCGAAGAAGAGAAGCTCGTCCAGTTCATGGAGACGCTTCTCGCGCATGTATTCGGCTTCCACCTTCTGCACGAGCTTCTGGAGGCCCGGATCGTCGGCGAAGAGCTTCAGAAGCCGCTTCTGCTTCGGGGCGCCCCGCTTGGCCGCCAGGAGGTTGGTTCCCGCCTCAAATTCCTTGTCCTCTCCCTCTTCCAGCCACTTCTCCGCCTCGGAGATAAGCTCGCTCACCTGCCGGATCTGCTTGCGGTAGAGGCCGCCCACCAGGTTGGCGTACTCCTTGTACGGCGCCGAATTGTCCTTGGCAGCCGGGCCGGAGATGATGAGGGGCGTGCGGGCCTCGTCGATGAGGATGGAGTCCACTTCGTCGATGATGACGAAGGCATGCTCCCTCTGCACCCGCTGCTCCAGGGAGTGCACCATGTTGTCCCGGAGGTAGTCGAAGCCGAACTCGTTGTTCGTGCCGTAGGTGATGTCGGCGCCGTAGGCCTCCCGGCGCTCCGGGGTGCCGGGGGTGTGGAGGTCGATGACCCCCACCGTGAGCCCCAGATAGGTGAAGAGGTGCCCCATCCATTCGGCGTCCCGCTGGGCCAGATAGGAGTTCACCGTTACCAGGTGGGCTCCCCGGCCCGCCAGCGCGTTCAGGTATAGCGGCATGGTGGCCACCAGGGTCTTCCCCTCACCGGTGGCCATCTCCGCCACCCGCCCCCGATGGAGGCTCACTCCGCCGATGAGCTGGACGTCGTAGGGCACCATGTCCCAAACCTGCTTCTGGCCTGTGACGGTGATCTCCATCCCCATCATCCGGTGACACGCCTCCTTCACCACCGCGTACGCCTCGGGAAGGATGTCTTCCAGGGCCCCCTCCAGCTCCTCCACCAGCCGGGTCTCCAGCTGGCCGATTTCCACGGCCAAAACCTCCCGCTCCGACGGATCCACCGATTGGCTCTTCCGCTTCCGGACGTCGGCAATCTCGCCCTGGGTGCCCGACACCTGCTCCCGGATGTACTCGCGGAACTCTTCCGTCTTCCCCTTCAACTCCTCCTCGGAAAGCTCGGCCAGGCCGTTGAAGATCTCGTTGATCTCGTCCACCAGGGGGCGCAGCTTCTTCGCTTCCCGCGTATGAGAGGAGCCGAAGAATTTCTTGATGAGGTCTTTCATGCCTCTATCCCGTAGGGTTGGGTATCGCCGGTTGTGGAGCCTTCGCCCGATGGGGAGCTTGCTCCCGCTGCGGAGCCTTGGCCCGGCGGGGAACCATAAACCCCACCTTCCTGGGTCAGAAGCGCCTCCACGTCCGGCGGCACCAGATATCGGACGGAGCGTCCGGCCCGAATGCGGGCCCTCAGTTCCGACGAAGAAATATCCATTCGTGTCACAGCCACCCCTGCGAAGGGGAAGTGTTTCGCACTTTTCATTTCAGCGGGCTCGTCCCCGGTGCGGGTCATCACCGTCACCGTGGCCCGCTGGGCCACCTCGGCCGCCTGCTTCCAGGTGGCAAAATCACGCCACTGATCCGTCCCCATGAGGAGGAACAGTTCCACCCCGGGCCACCGTGCGCCCAACTCCCGAAGGGTATCCACGGTGTACGACGGCCCCTCTCTTTCCAGCTCCAGCGAATCCACCTGGAAGAGCGGATCCCCCGCCACCGCCACCTCCAACATCCGACGACGGAACGCAGCCGGGGCCGTCACCTCTCCCTCCTTATGGGGCGGAACTCCCGCCGGGATGAGGAGGATCCGATCCAACCCCAACCCTTCGGCCACGTCCCGGGCCGTGACCAGATGACCCAGATGGACCGGGTCGAAGGTGCCGCCCAGGATGCCCACCCGCTGCCCAGGCGCGGTGGGCCCGGGCTCGCCTCGAGGCGATGCTTCGTCGTCACGCTCCGGTGCCATTGAGCTCCCGAGCCGCCAGGGAATCAGGATACCGGGACATGATCTGCTCCTTCACGTCCTCCGCCTCCTCTTCGTACCCGATGTTCTCATAGGTGCGAAACATGAGAAGAAGGGACTGGGGCGCCCACTGGGAGTCGGGATACTGCTCCACCACTCGCTGGAAGTAGATGAGCCCGGAGTCGTAGAGGTTCCGTTGGAAGTAGAAGCGACCCGTGAGGAATTCCTTCTCGGCGATGCGCTCCAGCATCTCCCCCCGGATGCTCCACGCCTCCTGAGCCTGATCGGTGCCGGCATAGTCCCGGGCCACGTTCTGGCAAGCCGTAGCGGCCTGACGGGTGTAGCCCTGATCCCGCTGGGGAATGGGGGCCAACTCCCGGTACGCATGGCAGATGCCCAGCGCGGCGTCGGGGGCGTCGGCCCGTCCGGGATGGCGCTGGATGAAGCGCTCGTACTCGGAGATGGCCGTGAGGTACTCCTCCCGCTGGTAGTGGGCCCGGGCCAGCAGTAGCCTGGCCTCCGGCGTCTGCGGAAAGGTGGGATTGGCCCCCAGGAGGCGCTCCAACCCCCGAATGGCATCATCCCATTCCTCCCTTTCATACGCCTCCACTCCGTAGGCATACAGTTCATCCGCAGACATATCCAGGAGTGGAGAGCGTGACGCGCACGCCCCCACCGCAAGAGACAGTCCCAGGGTCAGCACCAGGGCGGCCACTCCCCTCATCCTCTTCCCACCCATGCTACCACCCATTTCGGGGCGCCTCCATGTCATGATGTGCCCTTGTAGAAGGCCACGATGGCATCCGCCACCTCGTGAGCCCGGTCTTCTCCCAACTCCGGAAAGACGGGAAGGCTCAATACCTCCTCACACGCCGCCTCGGCGTGGGGCAGCTGACCCTTCCGGTATCCCAGGGCACTGAAACAGTCCTGCAGATGCAGGGGCACGGGGTAGTAGACGCCGCTCCCGATGCCCTTGACCTGCAGCCAACTGCGTAGGTCGTCCCTTCGTTCCACCCGAAGCGTGTACTGGTTGTACACGTGATGGTTCAAGGGGTCCACCACCGGGGTGCGGACACCGTCCACCCCGGCCAACCGCTCATCGTAGACGGCGGCGTGAGCCCGCCGGGCCTTCGCCCACCCGTCCAGATACGGCAGCTTGGCCCGAAGCACTGCGGCCTGGAGCGCGTCCAGACGGCTGTTGGTGCCCACCATCTCGTGGTGGTACATCTGACGTCCGCCGTGGACGCGAAGTTTCGCCACCTTGTCGGCCATTTCGGCGTCCAGGGTGGAGACCAGCCCGCCGTCGCCGAATCCCCCCAGGTTCTTCGTGGGGAAGAAGGAGAACGCCCCCACGGCCCCGGCGGCTCCCGCCATGGTCGACTCCTCCGCGCCCGGGCCCAGACGGCGGCGCGCCCCGATGGCCTGGGCCGCGTCTTCCAGCATCACCACACCTCGGTCACACGCCCCCTCATTCAGCTCCTCCATGGGAGCCATCTGCCCGAAGAGGTGCACGGGAATCACCACCCGGGTGCGGGGGGTCCACGCCGCTTCCACCGTTTCCCGGGTCACATTGAAGGTGTCCGGATGGATATCGCAGAACACGGGCTGGAAGCCGGAATTCCAGACGGCCCCGGCGGTGGCGAAGAAGGTGAAGGCCGGAACCACCACCTCATCTCCGGGCTGGGGATCCAGCGCCATGAGGGGCAAGAGCAACGCGTCGGTTCCCGAGGCGCAGCCGATGGCATGGGGCACCCCCAGATACTCGGCCATCTCGGTTTCGAACGCCTCCACTTCAGGGCCCAGCACGAAGCCCTGGGACTCCACTACCCGATCTACGGCCTCGTTCAGCACCTCCCTCAGGGATGAGTACTGGGCCTTGAGATCCAGAAGGGGGATGCTCATCCACACCTCCCGGGTCCACCGCGGCCGTCGCCGAAGCGAATGGCGTCGATGCGCTGCTGGGCACGATCCACCAGGGTGCCCCCGGCCCCCTGCTCCGCTTGCCGCACCTGCTCATAGGCCCCCTGGGCCCCGGTGCAGTCGCCCAGTTCCTCCAGGATCTCTCCCATCTCGAACCAGGCTCGGGCCTGGATGTTCTGGGGTTCGCCCAGGGTCACGGTGGTTTCCACCAGCCTCAGGGCCTCATCCAGGTCGCCCTCCCGCCGGCGCTCCCGGGCCAACTCGAATGAGCAGCTCCCCATGTGCCACGCCACCTCGGTGGCGCGCTCCCTGGGGGCCCGTTCTCGAAACTCCTCTAGGAAGAGCAGCGCCCTCTGGCAATCGCCCACCTCCTCGTAGGCCATGGCCAGCTCAAACACGAGCTCCGTGCCGGACTCCGCGCCCGCTCCCGCCATGGCCTTCTGGAAGAAGGGGAGGGCCTGTCCGAACTGACCGCTTCGGGCGAAGTGGCGTGCCAGGGGCAACGACAGTTCCGGCACCACGATTCCGGGCCGAAGCCCCGTGGCCGCCTCCATGGCCATGGCCGACGCTGCGGCGTCACCCCGGTGGGCGGCCTCCCTGGCCACCCGAACGAGATCGGCCACAGCCTGATGCTCCACCTCGCCGTCGAACTGGATGGCCATGCGATAGTGCTCCACCGCCTCGTCCAGCCGGCCCAAGCGGGCGAAGGCATGGGCCGTGCGAAGGAGCACCTCGGGGTCCGATTCGCCCCCGGAACGCAGCGCCAGCCGGTATTCCGCCAGGGCCTCCTCCATCTCCCCCTGGGCCCAGGCCTCATCCCCTCGGGTCATGGCCCCTTCTTCCGAGGCCCGGGGAGTACACGCTGTAGCGGCCAGGAGGAGCCCCAACCCCACCAGGAGTCCCACTCCCCTCATTCGCCATTCTCCCGGATGGCTCGGATGCCGGCCAGAAACGATCGGAGGCGACGATTGTAGGGGTCTTCCTTCTGACACTGGCTCCACTCCCGAATGGCGCCATCCCGGTCGCCCAGGCGTTGGAGCACCACGCCCAGACGGATCCGTGCCGCCGTGAACTCGGGGTTTCGTTGAAGAGCCTCTTCCAGCTCCCGGCGGGCCCGGCCCAACTCACCCATCTCCAGATAGGCCGACGCCAGGCGGCTCCGGATATCCACGAAGTGGGGCCGGATGGCCAATCCCTCGCGAAACTCCTCGGCGGCCCGGCCGGGCTCGTCGGCCTCCAGGTAGAGATCGCCCAGGCGGGCGTGCCCCACGGCCATACGGTTCCCCAGGTCGCCGGGAAAGCGATCGCCCGAAAGGGAACCGTCCAGTTCGCCGGCTCGGCTGAAGGCCCCCTGGGCCTCGTCGAAGCGGCCCAATTCGTTCAGGATCAGGGCCCGGTTCAGGTGGGCCTCGGCGTAATCCGGGTTCACCCTGAGGGCGTGATCGAACTCGGCGATGGCCTCCTCCATACGACCCAGCATGGCCAGACACAGCCCGGCCTTGTTGCGCACGTCCGGGAAGTCGGGATGCTGGGCCAACACCTGCTGGAAGAGATCCAGAGCCGGGGCGTACCGATCGTTCTCCCAGGCCTTGGATGCCTCGGTGATGAGTTCCCTTACAGACCGTCCGTCGTCTTCGGTGGCGTCCAGGTTAGTCATGCGGTGGGCTCCGCGCTCGTCATGGCTCCTCGATGCTTTCTGGTTCCGAACTCCAGCCATTGGCCACAGCCACGTTTAAACCCCATGCCCCAGGAATTCGGTCCCCCGGCCGGGGGAAGCGCCAGGTCATGACGGCTCCGACACCCACGCCACGGTCCGGCTCAGCCCTTCGGTGAGCGGCACGGTGGGCGCATACCCCATGGCCTCCTGGATGCGCACCAGCGACGCCTGGGAATCTTTCACATCGCCGGGACGGCGTTCGGTGTAGATGGCGTCTGCCGGGCAACCGGTGATTTCGCGGATCTCCTCCCAGAGCCTCCGCACGGAGATCCGATCTCCACACCCTACGTTGAACACCCGGCCCGCCACCTTGTCGGGCGCTGCGTGCGCGGCCCGGAAGTTGGCCTGCACCACGTTGTCCACATAGGTGAAGTCCCGGGTCTGCCGGCCATCGCCGTGGATCTCGGGCGACCGCTGCTCCAGGGCCGCCGAAATGAAGAGGGCGATGACTCCGGTGTAAGGGGAATCGGGATCCTGTCGGGGACCGAACACATTGAAGTAGCGAAGGGTGACCGTCTCCATCCCATAACTGGCGTGGAAGGCCCGGGCGTAGTGTTCGCCGGCGAGCTTGGCCACGGCGTAGGGGGAACGAGGAGAGGTGGGCATCCCCTCCTCCTTGGGAAGCGATGGGGTGTCGCCGTAGGCGGAGGAAGACCCCGCACACACGAACCGTTTCACCCCGGCGTCCCGGGCCGCCACCAGCAGGTTCAGCGTTCCCGAGGCGCAGGCGGCGTGGGTGGGCAAGGGTTCCGCCACGCTCCGCGACACCGAAGGAATGGCCGCCTGGTGGAGCACGTAGTCCACCTCCGTGACGGCTTCCCGGCAGTGGTCCATCTCCGTAACCGACCCCTCCAGAAAGCGGATCTGCCGCATCACGGGATCCAGGTTCTGCCGTTTGCCGGTGGAGAGGTCGTCCAGCACCGTAACCTGAGCTCCGGCCGCCACGAGTTGGCGAACCAGATGCGAACCAATGAAGCCGGCGCCACCGGTTACCAGGTAGCGGGCGCTGGGGTCCACCAGAGATGTGAGGGGCATACGGGAGTTGAGCACGATTGGAGGTGGGCGTACAGGCCGGGACCGAGGGCGAGACCTACGAGTGTGGGCCAGGACCACCACGCCACGAAGGGGTGATCCATATCCATACCAAGCCCCCAACCTAACAGAGGTGCGCGGCGTTGGGGACCCAGACGCTCTTATCGCGACCCGGCGGGGGGGTCAGCCTGGAGTCAGGGCTCAGCCCCCTTCTACGGTGAAGGGGATCAGCATCGCCTTCTCCCTGGCCGCAGGCACCTCGGCGATCCAGGCATATTCCCCCGGATCGAGCACCACCGTGAAGTATCCGGTGGTGCCGGCCGGCATCTCGTTCAAACCACCCAGGAAGTGGGCCGGCGCCGGCGAGTTCAGGCCGTCTGGCTGCGACCAGTCCATCCAACGCTCCAGCTCGGTGAGGTCGACATCGGCTGTGAGGCGTACCAGATGCACATCGTGACCGACGAAGTTCTCGTGCACGGTCTGGTCTTCGAAGTGAACCCCGATGGTGTGTTCGCCCGGGCGTGCCGCGCCCTCCATCACGATGCCGTTTTCACTGGATATGGTGAGGTGCATACTGGCGGTGGGCTCCGGCGTCCCCGTGTCCGAACCCACCACGGCGAACTCGTGAACCATCCCGTACATCTCGGGATTGGGGTTGTAGGAGTGGAAGATGCCGTCGGTCTTCACGTAGCACTCCAGCAGATACGTTCCCGGTTCGAGATAGACGGTCGCCTCGCTCACCTCTCCGGGTGACGTGAAGCCAGGGCCGCCGAGGAAGGCAATCTCGCCGAACCATGGAGGAAGGGCACCGAACCGAGCCATGGCGGCATCGACATCTCCCTCCACCAGCAGATCCAACCCCTCCTGGAAGATGGGAGCGACGAGCTCCTGTTGCTCTGCGGCGCCGATCCCTTCCGGCATGCGTTCCACGACGGCGAAGTGGATCATGGGAGCGGCGTTGGTGAAGCGAAACGTGGTCCACCCCGGCGAAATGGTGTCGGGAGCGATGAAAATCAGATCCTGTGCCACGATGTCCACCACACCGGGCTCGGCTCCGGCGGCCTGGGGCGCCGCCGTCTCGGGAACAGCGTCGGAATCGTCCGCCAGTCCGCATGCGCCGGCCAGGACAAGGATGGCCGTAGTGGTGGCGATGCTCCAGCGGGCAGTGGTACCGTAGCTCATGGTCGCTCCCGGGGTTCTCCAAGGCTTTCGAGTTAGCCCACGATGGCGTCTCGAAGATGGCGTCTCGAACGTTCTCCGATGCCGGTTACGTCATCCAGACGGAATGTGACGGGACCCTGTCGACACACGCAACCTGTCTACTTGCGTCCGTGCCGCACCCCCGGCTGAGGAGGAGATGCGGGTGGGGCTCAGCGGGCGGGGCTCAGCTTGGAGCCTCCAAGCGCTGGGCCACGATTCCGATGAATCGCTCCACGGGTTCCAGCCCGGTCAGAGCCTCGAGCACGGCTTCGAAGTCGAGTTCCACGTAGTCGTGGATCAGCACATTCCTGAAGCCCGGGAGGCGCGAGAGCTCATCCACCAACTCGCTGGGAAAGCCATCCATCTTCCTCAGGTTGCGTACGGCAGAGGTGTAGTCATCGAACCGGAGCCCCTCGTGCGACGACAACTCTCCCGCGATGTCGATGACCAGCTGGCAAACACTGAGGAGGGAGAAAAGCACGTCGTTGTGAAGAGACAGATCGGACTCCAGATCCCCCGCGCCCGTGACCCGAGGTTGCAAGCCCTTCAGGTGATCCACGTGTCGGCGAAGGTCTGCCAGCCGCTCCACCATGGGCGTCATCGCTGGAGCGCCTTCAGCATCAGCGGCCTCATCCGAGCCAGGAAGCGTTCCAGATCCGGCGCCCGGAGTTGCACCTGCAGTTCATACTCCCGGAGCGCTTCATGGTCTGCCACGAACAACAGGATGCCCCGGGTCGCCACGGCCCTCCCCAGGGTGGGAGGCACGTCATTCAGGACCAGGACGTCCACGGCGTTCACACCCAACAGCTGAATGAGTTCTGCGGTGAGGGATACCCGCATCCGGGACCGGTGGCCCCTGTCCGGGAAAACCCCCGGATCCAGGAGGACTCCCACGTCCACGTCGCTTTCCCGGTGGGCCGTACCCGTTGCCTGACTTCCATGCAGGAACACCGCCACCACTCCGGGAGGGCGAGCGCTACGGAAGTAACGGGAAAGGAGTTCCTGGATCATCCCTGAATCTACACCCGACGCGGGTGTGGGGGGCAAGCGACGTTCAGACCACCCCCATCTCCGGGCGCGCTTCATCCGGACGTTCCGGAAGACGAAGTGAGGACGCGCGCGATCCGATCTCTTGGCAGACCCTGGTTGACCTTTCTCTTGGCAGACCAGAGACTTCCAGTATGGTCCAGTTCGATGAGAGTCGCTTGGCGGAGTACTGTCGGCGGCACGGCATTAGAAGGCTCCGCCTGTTCGGTTCGTCCGTCCGAGGGGAGGACGGTCCCGAGTCGGACGTGGACCTCATCGCCGATTTCGGCGTGGCAGTTGGATACTTCGAGCTCATCCGGGCAGAGGATGAGCTCACCGAGTTTTTCGGCCGGCCCGTGGATCTCCTGACGGAACCTGCGATCTCAAGGTACATGCGGGATGAAGTCCTTGCCTCGGCGCAGGTGATCTT
>JBBDRI010000036.1:9748-31698 GCA_040905545.1 Gemmatimonadota bacterium
CTGCGATCTCAAGGTACATGCGGGATGAAGTCCTTGCCTCGGCGCAGGTGATCTTTGCCGACGAATCCTGACGCGGTCTACCTGGACCACATGGCCTCCGCCGTGGCGCGGATCGCAGAGTTCGTTAACCGGGTGCCGCGGGTTGAGTTCGAGCGGGAGTGGACCCTGCAGAACGCCCTGATTCGTGAACTGGAGATTCTCGGCGAGGCAGCGAGCAAGGTCTCGGTCGAGTTTGTGAATGCACATCCTGAGCTCCCCTGGAAAGGGATGACAGGTCTCCGGCACAAGCTGATCCACGACTACTTCGAGGTCGATCTGGATGTCGTCTGGCGGACGGCGACAGTCAACGTACCTGAGGTCGCGGAGTTCCTTCGATCCGGCGTGGATAGGAAGGACTGGTAGGCGTCGCCACCGTCGCAACTCTTGAACGTTGATACGCATCTACTTCGGGAAGCCCGGGAGTTCAGTCTCGCCCAGGTCCCGATGGCCCCTGACGATGAGGTCTCTCAGGTCGTCCAACTTGCGATCGGTTTCCTGGAAGCGCCGGTTCATGGCCTAATGAAACCCGGTCATGGCCTCTGCAGTGCCGGTCCAGAGCGGCGACCTTCTTCAGCAGATGCCTTCCTTTCATATGGCACGCCTCCGTAGCCTATAGTAAAGGCTGCGTTTACTATGGAGGCGGGCACACACGCTCGCTGCGGGCAGCGGGCATCGAGTGCTGGAGCATCTCTACGAGTACCCGATCGTCGCGGTCAACGACGTGAAGGATCTGGTGCAGATCAGCTATCTCGCCGCGAACAACCTGGTGCGGAAGTTCGTAGAGCAGGGAGTGCTGCCAGAGATCACAGGCCAACGCCGGAACCGTCGGTTCCGCTACGCCGAGTACATCGATCTTTTCAACGACGCGTAGGCCCGGGGCGCGGGTACGGGGAAATCGGACAGCACGAGGAAGAAACTCCCCCCCGAAAGTTGCCCATGGCCCCGTTCGTGGTATTATCCTCCCGGTTACGGCTACGGATGTTTGCGGCATCCGGACGGCGGAATGACGCCACGCGGGGAACTTCATGCCCGGATCCTGGATACAGGGATCCACCTCCACTCCTCAGATGCAGGGACGAATACTGTCTATGGGAACGCTGTTTCGAATGGGGGTCGTAGTGCTGGGCCTCCTGGCGGTGGCGCCTCCTGCGACGCCTCCTCTGGAAGCCCAGAGCCCCGTTGAGATGCTCACGGCAGATCGACGCCTCCGCCCGGGCGACATGATCCGGCTCCGTATCTGGCGTGAGCCGGAGTTGTCGGGGGAGTTCCCCATCGACGCGGCGGGAACGGTGGTGTTCCCCCAGTTGGGTGAAGTAAGGGTAATGGACTTCGAATCTACGGAAGCCCTGGAGGTGCATCTCACCCAGGGGTATCAGCGGGTGCTCCGAAACCCATCGATTGAGATCACGGTGCTGCGGCGAGTGAGCATCCTGGGGGCCGTCACCCGCCCGGGGCTGTACCACGTGGACCCCACGGTCTCAGTGGCCGACGCCTTGGCCATGGCGGGAGGGGCCACCATTCAGGGAAACCCGGACCAGATCCAGGTAATACGAGATGGCCAACAGGTGGCCAGCAGGGTGACGCAGAATACCCTGATCACCGACTCGCCCATCCGCTCCGGCGATCAGCTCTTCGTGCCTGAGCGAAGCTGGGTGGCCCGGAACGCCGGCGTGGTAGGTGCCCTCATCTCCGCCTCGGTGAGTCTCGTCATCGCTCTGGCACTTCGGTAGGACCCAACCCATGACGGACCATCGCCCCACGCCGGGACCTCAGCCATCCCACGACTCGCCTTCGGAAGACATCATCACCGGTCGGCAGTTGTGGAATTTCGTTCTCCGCAACCGTTGGCTGATGATCGGGTTCACGGTGCTGGGCTTGGGAGCCGCCTTCTACGTCAATAGGCGTACCGTTCCCGTCTATCAGGCCACGGCTACCCTCCGCATCGCCGATGAGGGCCGAGGGGACATGGGCATCTTCGACCCCGTGCTTCCCATGGGGATGTCCCGGCAGGTGGAGACGGAGATGGAGATTCTCCGCAGCCGAAGCATCCGGGAGCAGGTGGTGCGGAACCTGGGACTCCAATTGCGCCTCACGAGCCCCCGAGGCCTGGCCCGGGACTCGGTGGCCGGGGATCTGTTTATCGAGCCCTGGGCCCCGGTGGCCACCTACCGACTGGACCGAACCCCTGACGGTTCCTTCACCGTGGTGAACGTAGAGGACGAGGTAGAGCTGGGAAGCTACCGTCCTGGCCAGCGGGTGGCCTTGGACGGCGGGAGTTTCGAGCTCAAGGAGATGGACCCGGAGTTGGCTCGGATCACCTTCAGGATGACGGGTTTCGATCAGGCGGTGCGAGCGCTTCAGGGAGGGCTGAGCGTTACCCGCCCCCAGCGCGACGTGGACGTGGTCTCCATCACGTACCGCTCGCCGGATCCCCGGCTGGTGTTTCAGGTGCCCAACGCCGTGGCGAACACCTTTATCAACCAGCGGCAGGAGATCCGGAAAACCGAGGCCCGGAGCACAGTGACCTTCCTTGAAGAGCAGGTGGACACCGTGAGCCTGCAGCTCTTCGAGGCAGAAGCAAACATGCAGGCGTTCCGGGAAGGGGAGCAGGTGGTGAGCCTGGAAGCTCAGGCCTCGGCGCAGGTGACCCGGCTGGTGCAGATGCAGGCCGAGAGGAACAGCATTGACGCGGAGAGGTCGGCTCTCCAGGGCCTGCTCACCGAGATCCAACGGGAGGAGGCGTTTCTCCAGCCGAACGAGCCCTCCCCTTACCGGCGCCTCATCGCGTTCCCCAGTCTCCTGGGGAGTGCGGCCACCTCGGAGCTTCTCCGCTCGCTGAACCAGGCAGACAACGCCCGCTCTGAGCTCCTGCAGCGGCAGACCATGGAGAACCCCGACGTCCAGAACCTGACCCGGCGGATTCGGGAGTTGGAAGAACAGCTTCGCTCCATCGCCACCACGTACCTGGAGGGCCTTGGCCGGCAGGTGAACTCCCTGGATGAAAGCCTGGGCCGTTTCGGAGCGGAGTTGGAGCGGATCCCCGGACGGGAGGTCCAGTTCGCTCGGCTAGAGCGCCAAACCCGGACGCTGGAGGAGCTGTTCAACCTGCTCCAGACCCGGCTGAAGGAGGCGGAGATCGTGGAAGCGGTGGAAGATGCCGCCGTACGCACCGTGGACCCGGCCATCTTCGTGGCCCGCCCCGTGTCTCCCCGGCGAATGCGGAACCTGGCCATGGGGCTCCTGCTGGGGCTCTCCCTGGGGGGAGGGCTGGCCGTGCTCCGGGAGCAGCTGGACGATGCCGTACACACGGAAGAACACCTGTCGCGGGCCAGCGGCGGCACCCCGGTGCTGGGGTGGATCCCGGAGTTCAGCAGCAATGGGCTTGGAAAGCTGAAGAACGGGAAGCGAGGGGCGGCAGGGGGCCTCACGGTTGTGCATGACCCGTCGAGCCCCATCAGCGAAGCGTACCGAACCTTGCGGACCAACTTCACCTTCGTCCGGCCGGACCGCCCGCCCAAGACACTCATGATCACCAGCGCCTTGCCTGGCGACGGGAAGAGCACCACGGCGGCCAACCTGGCGGCCGCCCTGGCGACCCAGGGGAAGAGTGTGATCCTCATCGACGCCGATATGCGGAAAGGGGTGCTTCACAAGTACGTGGGCTTCCCCAGCCACTCACCGGGACTATCGGATGTGCTGGCCAAGGGGGAGGGTCTGAACGAGGCCGTGCATGCGTTTCCCGACGTGGCACCGGGGTTCCATTTCCTGCCCAAGGGGAGCGTGCCGCCGAATCCAGCGGAGCTGCTGGGTTCCGGACGCATGAAGACCTTGCTGGAGCGGCTGTCTGAGCGCTTCAATCACGTGATCCTGGACTCGCCTCCGCTGGTGGTGGTGACAGACGCCCAGGTGCTGGCCGCTCTGGTGGACGGGGTGGTGGTGGTGGCTCGGGCCAACGAGACCCCCAAGGGCGCCGTGACCCACGCCATGGTCCAGTTGGATCGGGTGCGGGCCTCCGTTCTGGGGACCGTGCTGAACGGGATCAACGCGGAGCGGGACGGCCGATATGACGGGAGCTACCGGGTCTACAAGCAGTACGAGAAGTACTACTCCTGAGTTGGGCCCATCGGCTGTGAGTCTCGCACTGGCGGCGCAGCCGTTCCCCTCGTCGAAGATCCTGGGCCTCAGGGTCCACGCCGTGACATACGACGAGGTGGTGGGCCAGGTTCGGGGGTGGGTGAAGGCCGGAGAGGGCCGCGCCATCGGGGTGGCCAACGTCCATGTGACCATGGAGGCGTACGACGACCCGGCGCTGCAGGCCTCCCTCAACGACTTTGATCTGGTGGTACCCGACGGAATGCCCCTGGTGTGGGTGCTGCGTAGGCGGGGGTTCCCCCTGCCCGATCGGGTGTACGGCCCGGAATTGACGCTTCGGCTTTGTGCTCTGGCGGAGGAGGATGGGTTCCCCGTCGGGTTTTTGGGGGGCACTCCCGAGGTGCTTGAGGCCCTTGTGGAGCGGTTGAAGGCCCGGTTCCCGACGTTGCGGGTCGGATTCAGTCACAGCCCACCGTTCTCCCAAGGGGCTCTGCCTCATGACCCGGAGATGCTCCGGGCCATCGTGGAGAGCGGGGTGGGGATCCTCTTCGTGGGTCTGGGCTGCCCGAAACAGGAGCGTTGGGTGGCCCGCCACAGGAAGGAGTTGCCCGCCGTACTCCTGGGCGTAGGCGCCGCCTTCGACTTCCACGCCGGGCGGGTGTCCCAGGCCCCGGGATGGATGCAGCGGGCAGGGCTTGAATGGAGTTACCGGCTGGCGCGGGAGCCGAGGCGACTTTGGAGGAGGTATCTGGTGCAGAATCCGCGGTTTTTGTGGAAGTTGTTGACGGGCTGAACATGTATCAGGTCGTGATCCTCAACCGCGTTGTGTGTGACTACCGACGCAGGTTTCACCTTGAGCTGCGGCGGAGCCTTAAAGGGCTCGGGATCGAGCTCACCCTTCTGGCTGGGGCTCCTCGCAAGGGGGAATTCCTTGTGGACGACCTCGAGGAAGCTGGTGGCGTGCGAGGGAAGAACAAGCACCTGATGGGAAAGCCATACTGGACGACAGGTGCCGTCGAGGCCGCAACTCGCGCAGATCTGGTAATTCTGGAACAGGCCAATGCCGCGCTTCACAACTACTGGCTGTTGGTCAGCCGCCGGCTGCGGCGTAAACCGCGACGGACTGCATTCTGGGGTCATGGGTATTCGGTGGACGCCCTTGGGGGGCAACCGGTCCGCACTGCCTGGAAGCGCCACATCGCCACCAAGGTCGATTGGTGGTTCGCATACACCCCCACCACGACGACGCTGTTGGAAAGTTGGGGCTACCCGCCGTCCCAGATTACAACCGTAAACAATTCCATCGACACCCGCTCCCTCCGGGCCCATGCTCATGAAGGCTCGGATGCCGACCAGCTGTTGGCACGACACGAGTTGTTCGGTGGTGATAGTGGATCAGGACCGTTGGGTGTCTATTGTGGAAGACTCACCGCGAACAAGGAAATCCCTTTCCTGTTGCAGACCATCGGAGAACTGCACCGTGAGCGCCCAGACTTCCGTTTCGTGCTTATCGGCGACGGCCCTTTTGCCGCTGCCGTGCGAGAGTTCCAGCGAGGCCGGACTTGGTTCCGGTGGGTGGGCCCCATGCATGGGCCTGAGAGAGCTCGGATCATCTCCCTCGCGGACGTCTGGCTAAATCCAGGAGGTGTAGGCCTTGGTGTGCTGGACGCTTTCAGCGTTGGTGTCCCGATGGCCACAACGTCGGGTGGAATGCATGGCCCGGAGTTCGCGTACTTGAAGGACGGGTTCAACGGTGTGGTCACGGAACACTCAATTTTGGATTTCGCCGCAGGCGTACTGAGCCTCCTCGCGAACCCTGCCAGACTTGCCTCACTTCAGTCCGAGGCTTGGGAGTCGGGTAAGCGTTACTCCTCAGAGGATATGGCCAGCCGATTCACAAACGGAATCCTGGCCTGCCTGGGCACCCCCGATGGCTGATCCATCCATGAAAGCGGGAGTGATTGTCCCGGCGTATAGGACGGAAATGACGGCCTTCGAACGCGCCTCTGCGCAGCGTTGCCGCGAGGTGCTCAGTCGCTATCCAAGAGTCATAGCCGCGCCCGCGAGCCTCGACCTCAGTCTGCTTCAAGGTATCTTGGAGCCCGATGACATCATCCGATTCTCTGACGACCACTTCCGTTCCACCCGCTCCTATAGCGCACTCCTCCGTGGCCCACACTTCTACGACTTGTGCCCGGACTGGGTGTATGCGTTGATCTATCAACTCGACTCCTTCGTGTTCTTAGACGAACTGGAGTTCTGGTGTGGACAGGATATCGACTACGTTGGCGCGCCCTGGCCCAACTTCGACTGGGTGGGTGAAGGGCGGCATGCCTGGCTTCGCCATCTTCCGATTCCCTGGAGTCGCCTCGGGGAGGTCGGAAACGGAGGTTTCTCCCTCCGCCGATTGAGCACGTTCCGCCGCTTGAGTCGGAAGTGGCAGGTTCCCGGGAAGTTCATCAACGTGAACGAGGATCTCTACTGGTCTTGGGTAATGCCCATCCTCGAGCCTTCGTTCCAAATTCCACCGGCTCACGTGGCCCGCGCGTTCGCTGTGGAATTGGCACCTTCAGAGGAAGTCTCGAAAGCAGGTCGACTTCCCTTCGGATGCCACGCCTTCGAACGTTACGAGCCGGAGTTCTGGATGGATTTACTGGATTCCCAGAACCGAAGTTCGCCGGACGACGCAGGATGATGAACCTTGCCGGCAAGGTCACACCGCCGCCGAAGTCTACTCCCCGACAGAGCCACCCGAGAGGATGACCAGATATGCGATATCGCTTCCGAGACGTCCCGAGCCTGATCAACCGCTACATCCTCAGGAAGGATAATAACGTATTCATTTCGCCCGTGGATCTCCGCCATATCAGGAGATACGCATTCGCAGCCAAGCGCTTCACACCTGGAACGATCCTGGACGTGGCTTGTGGTTCGGGGTACGGATCAGAACTGCTGGACGGCGTGTCTACGCATTATACCGGGGTGGACTACGCGGCTTACTGCATCCGGTACGCAAGGGCGCACTATGCCGGGTCGCAACGGGAGTTCTTGACTTGCTCAGTGTTTCGCCTATCCGATTGCGTAGGGGACCGGAGGTTCGACAGCATCGTGAGTTTTGAGACTATTGAACACGTCGCCGACCCTGAAGCGATGTTGGCCGTGCTCGTTGGGCGCCTCGCACCCGGAGGAAAATTGGTTTTGAGCATCCCCCTGAACCACCCCGACATCATCTATCATAAGAAGGTCTACAATCACTCCGATGTTCAATCAATGCTCCGAGGCTACATCCAACGTGGTGAACTGCACCTAGATGAATTCAGACAAGTACATCTGGATATCGACCCCATCTTGGAACCGCTACCCGATGCGGCCAACGGGACCTGGCTGGGAGTGCTAAAGGGAAAGTGACGAGGCTACAGAACCGTTTGGTCATGCTTGAGACCCCTTCAACCAACTCAGCAACACCGAGAGTAGAGGGGCCATGGCGAGGAGCCCTGGAAACGGCGCTCCATGTCGCCGAAGGTACTCTCCCCACTCTCTTCGTGGTAACCCGTGCGGCGAGTTCAGGAGCGCCACTCGTCGTGAGAGTGGCAGCCGTGGATCCAACCATGTGCCTCCCACATCGTTGCGCGGGCAAGTGCCGATTGTACCTGCGGCAACAACCACAGGGATACCTGCCTCCCGGGCCCGAAGCCCGTAGTCATAGTCTCCCATGGCGTGGGTGAACAACGGGTCTAATATCCCGATTCGCTCCACACACGGTGCAGGCACCAAGGCACAGTTGGCGTTGAACGTATCGACGTCTTGGGTCTGGGCCTCGATGGGCACCAGGCGAGTCCTCCCAGGATGCCATCGGGATGTCCGAACCACGCCTCCATACGTGGGCTCTCCAGTCTCCGGGTCACACAAAGCTCCCACGACAATGGCGTCGGGGTCCAACCCACGCCCGGTGCGTAGGAGCACCTCCAACGCATTCAGATCCAGAACCGTGTCGTCGTTCAGCAAAAGGAACGCGTCGAACGAACGGCCGGAGTCGAGCGCGGCCCTCCAGGCCGCCACCATTCCTCGGGTCCAATACAGATGCCCGGAGCCAGGAATGATGTGGATATTCGGATCGAAGGCCCGGACCGCCTCGGCGGTACCGTCCGTGCTTCCATCGTCCGTGAGGAAGACCTCCAGCGACAGTCCGGGCAGCCCCCCTCGGGCAGCCTTCAGGCTATGAAGACAGGCCAGGGTGGCCTCCCGCCGGTTGTGGCAGGTGAGAAGCGCCGCTATTCGTTGCATAACCTCGATGGATTCTCAGAAGGAAGGGTCCAGGGCCGCCCCGGGGCACCCGACCGTGCCAGAAAAGGTAACGACACAGGGCGACAGATACTGCCCACCTTGATCCTCACGTCGCACTGGAGCTTGAAGGAAAGCATGACATGACGTTGACCCTACTCGGGCTGATCGCCGCCGCAGCGGTATTCGTGGTCGCGGCACTGCAGTTTGCCCGTCGGCCGCTGATATTGGTCTACCTCCTCCTCTTCGTCCATTTCCTGTCCGCAGCGCGACTCCCGGTCCCCAGACTGGCCATGGGCTTGGGACTGGCGGACCTGATATCCCTTCTGGCCCTCGGCGTGGCGGTGCTCCGGATGCCCCGAGGGCCCACGGGGCTTCAGTGGGCCATCGTGGGTGCCTTGGGCCTCATGGTGTACGGCACGCTTTCTGGCCTTCTTCGCTTCGGTGGTGGGGCCATGCTGGGATTTCGGGCGGAGCTCTACTTCCTGGTGCCCGCACTCTTCGTTTCCACCTTGAACCCACGGGAGTTACCGGTGGTTGTGCGAAGCATTGTTTATTTCGGCATGGCGCTGGTGGTAGTGGCCATGGCGCGGTGGATTGGGGTCCTACCGTACCAGAGTGAGTTGGTGGAGGCCTACTTGGTGCAGCGGGTCATCCCGGGCAACGCTGCCCTTTGGGTGGCAATGGCTACAGTTGCGGGCCTGCTGGCCGTCTTCCAGCGGAGCGGCGATCGGGTCATTCGGTTGCCCTGGCCGGTGCTGGTTTCCGGCCTTCTGGTGGTTCTACTTACCCAGCATCGAACGGTGTGGATTGCCGCACTTGTGATGGTGGCCGCCGTGTTTGTTGCCACCAGCCACAGGCCTCTGCTCAAGGCAGGTATGGTACTCGGGGCTGGAGTCATGATCCTTCTGGTGGAAGGGCTGGGCCTCGGACGGGGAAGCGATGTGGCGGACTCCCTAGCGTTGGCCGCCACTGACATCGGTACATGGAAATGGAGGCTGGAGCGTTGGGCGCAGGTGTGGCAGGTGCATGCAGACCGAGGGCCGTTTGCCGTCATCTTAGGGTCTGGCTACGGCTATGGTTGGCTCACAGGAGCGGTAGGGGTCTGGGAGGTATCGCCACACAACGGATATCTTCAGATCGCCGTGCGGTTGGGGTTGGTTGGCGCGGTCTTAGTCTATTTCCCGTATTTGCAGACGCTGCGTCAGCTATGGAAATCCCCCCGAGCTTTCGAGCACCTCCTCTGGTTCTGGACAGCGGGTGTGCTCGTGTACTACATCCCCTATTCGGGCGACATCCTCACAGGCATTCTCCTCGGTATGGCACTCATGATCGTCACGTCGCTCCGCCCTCCTCCCGCCCGCATTGAGGGCTCGGAAAGCGCCCGGAGCCCGATCAGAAGACCTAGAGACTTCGAGCTGTCACAAACTATATAGCACTTTTCCTCCCCTCACTCGCCTGGCTCCTTAGTGTGACCTCGAAAACTTGCTCGGCAGTCGCGGCACCTGTGGTGCGCCGCTGACCGGTGCCTGTCCTTAGGCACTGGATTCTACCCCCGAGCAACTAACCGTGAGGGGCAACCGACCAGTCTGCTTCGGAACCGAAAAGGTGACGACGATATGAGCGATAAGCTCAGAGTCCTTCACATCCTCAACGAGCTTCAGCCCTCCGGTGCTGAGACCATGCTCGAGTCAGCCGGACACCTCTTGGCCGCGGACGGCATAGAAGCGCGGATCATGGCGACGGGTGCCCAAGAGGGACCATACGCGGGTCGTTTGCGAGCTGCAGGATATGAGATCGTCCACCTCCCGTTCTCGAAGTCGGCAACCTTTGCGAGATCTTTCCATAAGGTAGTCGCCGCATTCAGGCCGGACGTGGTCCATCTTCACACCGAGCGCGCCTACTTTGTATACGCTGGTATCGTACGATTAGGACTCAACACCACGATCATCCGCACAGTGCATCATATCTTTGAGTTCAACGGGCTTCTAAGGATGAGGAAGCGCGTAGAGCGATGGATCTCGCGGCGATGGTTTCGCGTGCGTTTCTATACGAATAGCCCATCGAATCGGGAGAACGAGGCGACAAGGTTCGGGAACCCGTGCATACTAATTCCAAACTGGTACGATGACTCTCTTTTCACTCCCCCAAGCGAAGCCGATCGCTCCGCTGCTCGTCGCCAACTGGGGGTGGATGACGATACATTCCTTGTCGTGTCAGTAGGCGGCAACTGGCCTTATAAGAACTACCATCTCATAGTTCAGGCGTTAGCTGACCGAAGGGATATAAGGCCGTGTAAGTACCTACAGGTCGGTCCGGATCCCGAGGGGGTCGTGGAGTCCATGGCTAGAGAACTGGGGATCAAAGACGCGGTCGAATCGGTGGGAATGGCATCGGAGGTTCTGCCCTATTTGTTCGCCGCCGACGCCTTTGCGATGCCGTCATCTGCTGAGGGATTCGGGATCGCAGCGGTGGAGGCGCTCGCAACGGGTACGATAGCAGTTCTGTCAGATGTTCCTGCTCTAAACGACCTCAAGCCACTGTTCCCGCATGCACATTGGATCGAACCGAATTCCGAGACCTTGGGCAAGGCATTTGAGAAAATTCGCGGGCTGGATCCGGCTGAACGAGTCGAAGTGCGCCTGAAGTCCGCGCATGCGGCACTGAAACACTTCGGAACCGGAACCGGAGCCGCATTGTATCGGATGCATTATGAGCAGTTGAGTAAAAGGGTGAAATAGCGCGGCCCGACCATTCCATCCTATCCTGAAAATCAATGAAGTACAATTCGAGAGAGGGAGTGCAAGTGTTGATCCTTGTTCAACGGGGACCGATCAAGATTCGCATGTCTCCTCTGGGGGGGCCGCGGTGATGGGTGAAGTGGATGTCGGGGGGCACTCAGCAAGGCCTGCGTGGAGCGGAGTGTGAAGACCAACACAACGCTCCGATCGTTCTTGGCACGCGCCGGTGGAAGATTTGTGGAGGTCTGGGCACCGCTCGCGCAGGGCCGCTGGTCCGTATCAGGTACGAACCGACGGGCCAAAGCCGACGACCTGGTTGTGATGATCGAGGACCATTTCCGCCAGGCTTCGCACGTCTCACACCCCTGCCGACCAACATTGACCCTGGCTCTGAGCATTTTGGGGCAACGCCCGGCAATTATCGTGGAGACCGGTTCGTCGGCCTGGGGGACGAATAGTAGCCTGCTATTTGATGCATACGTCAACAGCTTCGGCGGTCGGTTCGAAACCGTAGATATTCGGCTCCAGCCCAGCCTGACGTTGCGTGGGCAGTGCACAAAACGTACCCGCCTCCATTGTCAGGATTCCGTAGCGTTTCTTCGCACTTGGGCTGACCGCCAGCACACCAACCTCGATTTGGTGTACTTGGATTCGTGGGACGTCGACTGGGCCGACCCAATCCCCAGCGCAATGCACGGGCTCGCCGAGTTTCTCGCGATCGAGGGCCAACTGCGACCTGGCAGCCTACTGCTGGTGGATGACACCCCCGCGGACGCATCCGTGATGAGGCGAGTTCAACCTCGCCATGTGGGCGCCTTCGAACAGGGCATGGCGAAGCACGGGTTCCCTCCAGGAAAAGGGGCCTTGATCAAACTCTTGCTCGAAGGAACGGGCCGCGGCAAACTACTCGCTCACGATTACCAGGCTCTTTGGCAATTTTAGGACAGCCTTCCCGGCGACCCCTGAGGGGCATTCCTCAGAGCACTGACGCCGTCGGTCGCATATGCATCAGGCAAGCCAGCCTCCAGCTTCAGCCATCCCTGCTCGGCGCCAACGGCGCTCCTGGCCTCTCATCAGGGATACCGGTTACCCGAAGGAGGCTCCGGCACTGCCCTTTTAGCCCCGCCCGATGGTCTCCTTCAAGAGTTCTACATATTGCGCTGCCACGCGGTGACTGGAAAACCGATCCCGACCGGAGTCGAACGCTGCACGCCTGAGAGTCTCCCATCGCTGCGGATCCCCGAGCAAATCCAGCACCGCAGCACTGATGGCCTTCGGAGATCGAACATCCACCAAGGCCCCGAACTTTCCTCCTCCAAGCACCCACGGCACAGCGCCACTATCGCGCCCCGCGATGACCGGCGTCCCCATGCTGGCAGCTTCGATCAGTGTGTATCCGAACGATTCCTCAAGGGATGGATGAACCATTACATCGGCGAGCCTAATCCGATTCAGAGTGTCTCCGTGGGCGAGGGCACCCAGGAATACGATCCCCCCCTCTCTCTGTCGGCGCCTCGCCCACCGCGCGGCCTGGCCATCCGGCTCGTACCCTGCACCGACCAACTCAAGTCGAGCGTTGGGGAGTTCCTCCCGTACGTAGCCAAATGCTTCGATCAGCCTCTGGACATTCTTCAGTCGACCGAAGCCGTTGTTCACACTGATGAGCGTACCCCCAAGCTCGGAACTGACGCACTTGTCCAGAAACTGCCACATTTCATCGGGCAGGGCGTTGGGCAAGATGTCGCCCGGGTCACTCTCGGGTTGGCCGAGGGTCGCCGCCCGCGTGTAGGGTGAATTGAATGCCAGGCGCGTAGCTTTCTTGACCGCCATACGGTGCATCCACCAGCGAACCAGCCGATAAGGTGATGGATTGTGGCGGAAGACCACTGAGGGAGCGTCACGGACAGTGACGAGCGTCGGAAGCCCTGTTTCGATGGCTCCGAGAGCAAACTCATAGGTCCAGTGCGCCGAGATGACGTCCGGCCTTCGGGCACGAAGTGCCCTACGCACAACATCTCTCTCCACCGCGAATAGGTCTCGGGCCCGCTGGCGAGGGCGGTAGGGTCCGATATCCACGGAAAAGTTCGGCCCTTCAAGCGTCACACACTCCCCGACGGCGACGGTCGGATCCAGGGTCACAAGGGACACCCTGTGACCTAAGTCAAGTAACGCTCGGACGAGGATGTTGACCGCAGTCCCACCGAAGCCCCCGGGGATGCTCCCAGTCCCTCGATCCAAATAGCCCTCCAAGAGGGTGGGAGTCGCTGGACCGCAGACCCCGATATGCAGCTTTCTAGACACCACCCACCTCCTCGTGGGCCGGCTCACCTGGGCCAGCAATCGGTGACATCGTTCTTACGGTACCCTGACCCCCTCGGATAGCTTCGCCCAGCAAGCGCCTCGGCGCCCAGCCCACTTCGATTGGAGAGACCGCGCTTGCAAAGCGGGCTTGAACCGTGCGAGGGGTGAGTAGTTGAGGTCTGCTTCGGAGCCGTGGTATTGTCGTTCGAACGGTGAAAGCCGCTCGGCAGAAACGAGGGAGGGCTAGAACGCGTGGTGAGGTGCTCGTTTCGAAATGCTTCTCGAGTCCGACATGCCCCTCACCCAACCCCAGCGATCCCTGAGCAGTTAGGCTCCGCCGGATACTTTCTTGGAGAATCAAGCGGCTCGGGTATCAGCACCCGGCCGGCCTCCCTATCAACGAGCCGAGCTGCCCACCAGCTAAACGTGCCGTGAGAAAGGAGAAGGTAACCACATGCCGCCAGTTGCATGAGATCATCTTCCGGAGAGTTGCCATCCATCACTTCAAAGGGAAGATCGATTTGGAGTTCCCTGCGGCACCAGTCAGGGTCGTCGGAGAAGACGAGTGCGCGGTTCGGAGCCGGAGGACGGCTCAAGATGCTCCGTACGCCACTGGCGAAATACGACGCCGGGAGAGCCAGACCGCGTGGAACAAAATCCCCCCTTCGAACATGGATGCCGAGAACCGAGGAGCGAGATGGCGGCAGACTCAGCCGTGCCCGTAGGTCAAGCAACACGTGGTCGACAATCTCGGGAACCTGCCAGTACCCATACCACCAACTCGGCCGCCGCCAATCCAACTCTCGCGGGTCCGGATGGTCCAACCGGAACACTACCCGGCCCGGGCCCATGGCTCTTCGCACCCAGGTTCCCACTGTGCCCAAGCGGCCTCTCGGCGCCGGGAGCTTTCGTGTGTGCCTCACAAAGCCGAATGTCTCTGCTGGATCCACGGTGAAAAGCGACCCCAGCCCGTACTCCCGCACATCCCGTTCGAGAAGTCGGGTTTCCAGTCGTACATCCTCACCACGTGCCTGGAGCCAGCAAGCCCAACAGTACTGGAATAACTGGTTTCCCAAGCCGCCGAAGAGCCCCACCACGTGATGGTGCGAACGGACGTTCCTGGCCTTCGCTAGCACTGATTAGCCCGTCCCTGAAACGGATGCGGCTATGAAGATGTCCTGTTCGACCGTACAGTGCAGCGAGTTCGCAAAGGCCCAGTTCGTGAGGACGCTGAAGTCGGGATACCCCGAATCCTTCCGTGCGAAGAGCCTCATGTCATCTACCAAGACAGCAACCCGCCGAAATGACGGCAGAGCGGCCTCGATGAACGCCAACTCCTGCACAATCGGAGTAACCGCCTCTCCCAGGAACGTCCCGGCGCCCGAGTGATGCCCGTCCAGCCAGAAAGCTACATCTCCGGACACTCCTTCCAGCGCCATGGGAAGCCCTGCTTCCGAAGTGGCCTCGATCACGCGCACCTTCGGGTCGTGCCGAAACCGGAGCCGAGCGCCCTCAGCCAGCTCGGGGTCCGGCTCCAAAGTGATTACCTGAGCCGCTCGGCGGGCGAGAAACGCTGTGGTTGAGCCCATGAATGTTCCGGACTCGATCCAGGTGGAAGCGAATCCCCCGTGCCGCATGAGAACGCTCCACTTCACCGTGCGGGGGCTCGGTGTGTTGAATCCTTTGGCGCTCCACCGGATCAACTCCAACCATCTGTATGGTGCGGGCCATACCTCGGGCCCGACTACCCTGCGAAGTGCGTTCCGGACCCTCATCCCCTGTCCTCCCGAAAAATACCGAACGGTGAAACCGCACCATCCTGCCCCTTCATGGCCGCGACGGCAACCTTCCGGAGCTTTGAGATGGGCACGATGCCATGGCTCGAACTGGAGGGCGCACACTCCAGCGGCCAGTAACTCAGCCCCCGTACACACGCTAGCCGCGCGTAACAATCATTGAATATCCCAGCCGGAAAGAGTTCCACCACTCTTGTTTCAGCCGGACACCAGACCAGATTGGCCAGCCCCGCCCCATGGGGGCCGATCACCACCCGGGCTTCAGAGAACAACTCGATCTGAGCCCTCAAGGTCAACTGCTCGGCCCTGATGATCTCAAAGCCCCGTCGCTCCAACTCTGCCTCCACGTCGGGCTCATTCTCCAATGATCTGCGCGTAGTGCCACGTCGGCTCACATAGATCAACCGATGCGCTCGGGACCCGTGGGACACCCGCAGTGACTCTCGAATTCGCTCCACATCCTCGAGTTGAATGAAGCCGGAATAGGCTTCCCGGCCCGGCAAGACGGCACGGCATGCCCGGACCGGGATGGGGGACACGATAGTCTCCCGATGAGTCCGATCCGTGTCCCGCTCAGACAGGAGCTGAAGAGCTTCCGAGACGTACCCCGGCGAGTTGGGGTGCAGTAGAACTGTGGCCTCGGGATAGTGTTCCAGGGCGGCGATAAGACCCGGCAAGACCTCCATCAACCAATGGAAGTAGCCGGCGGGTGGACTTGCCACCACCGGGACCTCCGAAAGCACCGGAATGGCCGCTCCCTGGAGCATGATCTCGTCGAATCCCTGCTCCCAACCCAGAATCCGGTAAGGCGATCCGACGCTTTCGGCGAACAACGCTCCTCCGGGGGTCCAGATCTGGCCCGTTCGCGAACCCATGAAGACATCCCTGAGCAGGTATAAATTCCTGGCGTCAAATGCCTTCTCCCTTCGAAACCAAGGAGGGAACCCCCTCCCGACGTCGTATCGGACGACAGTGGCGGGCGAGAGAAGAGTCGTCGCCATCACATGGTTCCCCACCTCGGGACGATAGAGAACCTCCTCGATGGATCGAACCATGGAATTGAGGGATCCGGCGACCCGACCCAGCCAGAGCCGGCGGATCGGATTCCAGAGTTTAGCCCGCAGCCGCGCCGCCAGGCCCCACAGCCAAGTCACCCCCTTCAACGCTCGTCCCAGCCGGCCGGCGAACCCTTCGATCCGTCAGCTCCGAAGACCAAGATTGCCAGATCCATTCTCAAAGGCTCCAAGCGGCCCCAACGAAGAAAGAGTGAGAGCAACACAACGAAGCCCAACGATATCTGGACAGCCAGGGCCACTCCTGCGGAGGCACTGCTATGTAGAAGAAGCGCTCTTCCCGCGATTGAGACGGCAGTGACGAGGCCCGTGGCCATGAGCCCTGGCACCATGGCGTCGAGATGGCGCGACCACCCCACATCCAGACGTTGACGCATGATCCATGCACCTGCGAGAGCTCCGAACAGTTCGGCTATGAAGATGGCTATCAGAAGCCCCAACATACCGAGCCGAATCGAACCCAGAGCCAATCCAACCACAAGGATGAGCATCTGAGCTACCTCGACGCCGAGACGCTGGTTCATCAGCCCCATGGCGTCCGCAAGCACGCGCGCGAAGTGTGCCAAGAGCATAGCTCCCACAGCGGCAGCCAACCATGGGACGAGAGGCACCGCCCCACTCCATTGCGGTCCCAGGAGCACCGCAACGAGCCAGTCGGCATTGACTGACATGGCGGCAAGGGCGGGAAGAAAGAGTGCGGTGGAAAGCCCCAACTGAAGAAGGTAGATGCGACGTAGGAGCCGGGACTCGTTCTGCACCCTGCTCATGGCTGGGAAAAGTACCTTGGTGAGGGCTGCCTCCACGCGCTCAAACGGCAACTGGACCAGGAGTCTTGCCCGGTCAAACAACCCCAGGGTGACCACCCCAGCCACACGGCCTACAGCCGCCGTGATCAGAGCATGGCGGAGCACGAAGATGAACTGGATTCCCGAGAATTTCGCCCCATACCCGTACAACCCCCGGATCTCATCCCAAGCCAGCAGTGGTCGGACTCGGTGGCGAGTCAGCACGTAGGCAGCTGCCGCTTGGAGACCCGCCTGAGCCAGGCTGGCGAAGACCAAACTCCATACCCCGTGTCCCAACAGAGCCAGGGTGATACCCACCCCGACGTAACCCACCACATACGAACCCACTTCGAGGCCGGCAAGCCCACGAAAGTGCAGGTCCCGTCGCAGAAGACTTGATGCGGTCGTCCCCATCCCGTTGATGAGCATGGAGAAAGCGAGCCATTGGATTACAGGCACCACGTCCGGGTCCCTGGCCACCACATTCGCGAAAGGGGCAGCCGCGACAAACACACCAGATAGCAAGCCCCCCAGGAGCAAGCTGGAGGTGAAGGCGGTTCGGACCTCCCGATCACTCAGAGTCGGGCGCTGGACCAGTGCCGGACCCACGCCCATCTGCGCGAAGTAGGTACCGAAACGGAGGAAGGCGGTGGCCAGAGCCACGAGGCCGAAATCAGCTGGAGTCAGCAGGCGGGCCATGACCACCATATGACCGAGCTGGATCACCGTTGTGACGACCGTGCTCCCAAACGACCAGCCTAACCCAGAGATCGTCCTTTCGCGGAGCCCTTGGCGACGAGTGGAATGCGGCGGTTTAGGGGCTACGGTCATGCCGCATCATACCGAAGTCCGCTTCCTGTCCCCACCCCCCGCCCTCCGCACCGCCACCAACGACTTGGTGAGCCCCAGAACTCTTTCCCGAACAATCTCCGCCCCAGGAAAGAGGGACGTGAACATCTGGTAATCCAGCAACCTGGCACTCCCTAGGATCTCCACGGATTCCGAGACGCAACTTTCACTTCGCCCCCCTCCCCCGCACCACCGCAGGCACCGTCTTCCGCAGGATGTGCAGATCCAGCCAGATCGACCAGTTGGCGATGTAGCTCCGATCCAACCGCACCAGATCATCCTCGAAGAACGGCCGGGGACCCACCAGCGACATTTCCCCCTTCAGCACATTCCAGAACTGGGGCAGCTCGTCCAGGCTCCATCTCCGGAGGAATCTGCCCACGCGGGTCACACGGGGATCTTCGGGGATCTTGAACAGGCGAGGGTCTCCGGTATGGTTCATATGGGCCAGGTCTCGCTTCATGGCGTCGGCATCCGGACGCATGGTGCGGAATTTCCACATCCTGAACGGCTTGCCACCGAAGCCCACGCGAGTATGCGAGAAGAAGATCGGCCCCGGGGAGTCCAACTTCACCAGGACGGCAAGGAGCCCCAGCAGCGGAGCCAGGAGGACGAGCCCCACCCCCGCCCCCACCAGATCCAGAACCCGCTTCACCACAAGCTGCTGCCCCTTGAAGGCCGGCATCTGGAGTTCCATGAGAGGGGTGCCTCGGATCCATGACACATGGGTGATCATCCCCCCCAGGCCGTCGTGTCGGGAGGCCGCAAGGAGTCGACACCCTGCCGTGTCTGCCGCCTCCACCACCGTGAGAAAATCCGAGGCCTCCAGGTCGCCGCAGATCACCATTACGTCAGGGCGATGCTCCACCAGGGCGTCCCACACCGCGTGGGCGGGTCGAAGGGGCTGCAGGCCCTTATCCTTTGGGCGCCGGGTCACGTCTACCCAGCCCAGGGTTCGGGCCCGGCCACGGGCCTCCAGGCGCTCCTGAACCTCCCGCGCCCGCTGCGACCTGGGATCCCCCACGAAGAGCACCCCCTCCGGCGGGCCGATCCGGGCGAACACCCGGGGGAGCAGGGCATCCAGCGCAGAGCGGGCGGTGAAGACGGCGGTGGTCACCACTGCCACCAAGGCCGTGAACTGGATCAGGGTGGCCTGGAGGGGCTGGGTCCACGCGTCGTTCCACAGGGTGAGGCCGGCCGCCAGGGTTACCCCACCCAGAATCCGGCTTCCGGACTTCCTCAGATCGCCTCGGGCGTAGAGCCCCGCTACGGCCAGCCCCAGCAGCAGGGCGGCGGCGAACTGCAAGCCTCCGATCCATCCTGGGGGGAAAAGCGAAGCGAGGAAGTCCGCCACCCCAGGGCCCAGGATTTCCCCTTCCCTGAAGAGACGCATGAGGCGATAGAGGATGGCGAACGTCAGGAGATCCGCCGCCAGGAGCACCCCTACCCGTAGCCAGAGGCGCAAGTAATGCCCCCTCCGGACGGAAACCCCCTGCCGCTGCACCGCCATCTGGGGTGGGGGGATGAAGCGGCGGCTTCCGGGGTGGGGCCTCACCGACGGCGTACCCGACCCAGGCGTCGGGGGGGATTTCGCCCCCGCCCGCCTGGCGGTAGCTGTTTCAGTCGCCTTCATTCACCCTCCTACTGCCCCACTCCGAACCGCACCCCCACCGACAGCGCAGCCCACAGCCGGGCCGCGCCGGGAATGTCGTCTTCGGCGTCCTGGCGCTCCTGCTCCAGGCTGGCGCTGAAGTCGGGCAGGTCGGTGATGGGGCCCGAGGCTTCAAGGGCCAGGGTGGGATCGCCGAAGATCCCCACCCCCAGATCGGCATACACGCCGAACCCGGATCCCACGATGCGGCCCAACCCGATGCCCACGTAAGGGGCCACACTTCCCCCCTCCAGGGCGCCAGAGAGGTTGCCCGACGCCGTGTAGGTGGTGCCCCCGATGTCGGTACTCCCCGAGACGTCGGTCTCGAAGGTGATGTCGTCCGAGCGCCACATGAGCCCTCCGGTGAGGCGCAGGGGTCCCGCTACCTGCACGTCCAACCCCACCACTCCCAGGGCCGGAGGAGGCTCGATGGTGTAGTCCTGGTCACCCAGCGTCTGCTCCGTGGAGAACGGGAGCGCGCCCCCGCCTGCCCGGAGTGAGATGCGTTCGCCCAGGGCCACCCCCACATCGACTCCGATTCCCACCGATCCGGCCCGCAGACCGATGCCGAACTGGGCCTCCAGGGCCGAGGCGCCGAAGGGGGTGGAAGCGGGAGCCACCGCCAGGAGGAGGGCGGCGGCCACGGCAGTGAGAGCTGCGGAACCTGTGCCTCGGGACCGAGGGAGGGAGGCGAAGCGGAACACCAGACACTCCTGGATCGGGGTTGAGGTGCGGGGAACAGGCGTTTCCCACCGAGATGCGAGTGTACGTCTCTTGGAGGGGTTCGGTCAAGGCGGGGAGCGGTTCGAGTCAGCGTTGGCCAACGGGAACACGGCTCCGAAAGGGGCGCGTTGGAAATTGGCGTCGCGGAGAAGTTGACCGTCGGTCAATTTGAGGGGTATGCTCAGACATGGAACTTCGAGATCGCATCACAATCGAGCCGGGTAAGAGAGGCGGGAAGCCCTGCATCCGTGGACTCCGAATCACCGTGTACGATATCCTCGAGTACTTGGCGGCTGGAATGTCCGAGGGTGAGATACTGGGAGACTTCCCAGACCTGGAACGTGACGATATCCGGGCGGCGCTGGCTTTCGCGGCGGAACGCGAGCGGCGGCTCGTTACTATTCCTCCCGCGTGAAGCTCCTCCTGGATGAAAATCTCTCTCCTCTCCTCGCCGAGCGGGTATCCGACCTGTTCCCGGATACGATCCATGTCCGAGACTTGGGACTCGCGCGTGCAGACGACCTGAAAATCTGGAAGCAAGCGCGGGACGATGGGTTCACGATCGTCTCGAAGGACTCCGACTTCCATCAATTGAGCTTTGTGCTGGGGCCACCCCCAAAGGTCATCTGGATTCGTCGGGGAAACTGTTCGACTGACCAGATCGAAGGCATTCTCCGGGATCGGCACTCTGAGATCCTTGCCTTTGGTGACGACTCGAACGCGGCGTTCCTGGCGCTTTCGTGATCGGGATCCGTAGGACCGACGTTTTTGCCGAGTGGCTGGACGGCCTTCGTGATCATCATCCTGTTGGCCGGCGGAGACAAGAGTTCGCAAGCTACGGACATCAAGACGGCGATCCGCCTCGCCCGAAGCCTTTCGGAGTAGAAGAACGATGGCAAAGACCAAGACCAGCCGATACGATGTGGCCGAGCACCTCCGAACGCCGGAGGAAATGGCCGCCTACCTTGAGGCGTGTCTCGAAGAGGCCGATGGCGACGCAGCGTTCGTCGCCAAGGCTCTGGGAGACATCGCGCGGGCGAAGGGCATGACCGAAGTCGCACGAGACGCGGGCCTTTCTCGCGAGAGTCTCTACAAGGCCCTCTCCGGAGAGCGCACCCCCACCTTCGAAACGATTCTCAAGGTGGTCGGGGCCCTGGGCATCAAGCTCCACGCAGAGGCGGCACCTGTAGTAAGGTAGGCTGTCCGAAGACTTTACTGTAATGGATCGGCTTCTTCTGGAGAATGAGATGCTACGACAGTACATCCGCGGCGCGATGGGCCGGGCGCATTACGAGATCCTCGACGACGATGGGACCTACTACGGCGAGATCCCGGGTTTCGAGGGTGTATACAGTAATGCGGACTCGCTCGAGGCCTGCAGGGACGAGCTCGAGGAGGTTGTCGTGTGAAGGGCTCGACAGGAAGGCCAAAGACCCGTCAGAACTCGTCGCCGGGCACGGGCTTAGAAGGGGGAGGGGGTCACTGGCAACCGGATGTAAAATTTTCTTTACAAGAGTAAGTAATTTTTACAACCGCCGAAAAAACACTCCCCCCAGCAGCCGCGTGAACCGCCCCGGGTTTGCCGGAGACTCGGTGAGTTGAGTCTGGAGGGCTCCGGT
>JBBDRI010000037.1:0-30035 GCA_040905545.1 Gemmatimonadota bacterium
CTGCGTGACGATGCGTTCGGAGGTGTCCACGAGGAGAACCCCGTGCCCGTGGTGGTCCGCATCCACGACAACCGGCCCGCTTTCCCCCGTATCGTGATGATGCGAGGGCATACCGGTGCTGGTGGCTCCGAGGAGGAGCACGAGTATCAGGGCCGCGGCGCGGCGCCACGCGTTAAGGCGCATGCCGCAGTGTAGCGCCGGCCACGGTATGCGTCAAACCAGTGCAACGCGCTGGACGAGAGCCATTTCGTGGGAATTCGAGCACGCCGGACGAGGTGATTCTCCTTGGCGGGGAAGTTGGGGGACTACGATTTCCGGGAGCGCACGGTGGGCTCGGCGCCGCTCAGGAGCCAATCAGGTACGCCACCAGCCCGGCGGGAAGAGCCCAGCCACCGACATGCTTATTGGTACCCGATCGAGTCGCAACGATGCCTGTGCGTCGTCCGGAGGCTTCGATGGTTTGGAAGGCGCGGCCCCAGCTTCGGTTGACGAACTTCGACTCCACGCATGTATGCGCGAACGCCGGCGAGACGAAATCGATCTCTGCCCGGGTCCGGGAGCGATAGTAGAGCAGGGTGTCATGGCGAATCGCAGCTCCAGGCGATTCCGCCTCCAACGCTCTCAGCAGTGCGACTGCGATCTGCTGTTCCGAGAGGGCCGTCATGTCCGGGGGGCTCCCGGCGCCAAACTCGGACGCAAGCCGTGCAAGGCGCGGATCGGTGAAGTACCACTTCGCCTGCGCCTGTGGTTTCGGCGCCAATCCTTGCTCGCGGTGGACCGGAAACGCGATGAACGCACGGCGGAGAGCATCGAGTCGGGCTCCGGCCGTTGCATGCGCCACATTGATGGCGGCGGCAAGACCTTCCACCGAGTAGAGGGAGTTCAGCGATGACGCGATGGATCGGAGAATGATCTGGGTTTGGGTTGGGCTCAACTCCGAACCCTCGAAGGCATCGCCCTGGATGACGTCCCACAATGCGTCCCGCAGCGCGACATCCGCTTTCCCATGAGGGGCAGACAACTCGAACTCCACCGCCTGAGGGTACCCACCGACGAGAAGGTAGCGGTCCCACGCATCGATCAGTTCCGATAGCCACGGCCGTAAGTCTTCCACCGCCCCTCGGACGAACTCCGGATCACCCAAGGTTGCCGGTGCGACAGTCGGCGACGCAGGCAACTCGATCCCAAGGGCCCGGCAAACGTCTCTGAAACCCATCTGGAACAGCGTCCGATCGCTCCGCTCCGCGTGTCGGCGCCCCGCAAGTTGTTTGCGGGCTTCCTCGAACTTCGTCGCAGAGGAGCCTGTCAGGATCACCGTATCCGCAGAGAAGTGGGCGTCGCTGTCGCGCAAGCGTTTGACGCTTTCAGGCCAGGGTCCCTTCAGGCTCGTAATCTCGTCGATTACCCAGAGCCGTTGGCCTGGGTCTCCCCGGAGCCACGTTGTGTTTGCCCGGCGTACGATGTCCACGAGATCCTGAGCGGTGCGACCCTCAACCGATATATGGAGGATGCTCCGGGGTGGAGCGCCGGCCTCCAGGCGGCGCGCGATGAGCTTCTTCAACGCCGTGGATTTTCCCACGCGTCGGGGGCCACGCAGGATGTACAATCCACCCGGTGTGAGATCGTCGAGTGGACGTGGGTCGTAGGCCAGAGGCGACGTACGGGCCGTACGAAGTTGAACATCCGCATCCTGCCAGCCGTGCGGATCACGCCACCATGGGTTGGCGGCGCTGAGTTCGCTGTCGATTTCGGTAACGTTCATGAGTGCTAAGTATACTTATATCCCAGCAGGATGAGATATAACTATACTTGTATTCGACAGAAGGCGCAAATGCGCACGCAACTGGGTTGCTTCGTAGCTGTGGCCCGAGGGGCGCCTGTCACCTCGGTTATCCCCCGGTACGCTCAAGCATGAAGACAGCCACCCGCTCTTCATCCAGCGTATCGCGAACCGCTGACGCGTAGCGCGAGTCGCCAAGGAACGCATCCGGGAAGACGGTGCCTGTGGGCAGGGTGCCAAGGTATCGTCCCGCGCCGTCGAAGACGTCGATGGGCTCCTGTCCTTCAACGGTAAGCCGTTGCACCCAGACTTCGCCCCCGGGTGCCATTGCCATGCGACGCACCACCGCCGTGCTGGGGGCGAAGCCTCGGGCCGCCACCATGTCCTTCGGGTCAATCGTGCACCGCCCAGTGGGATACGTCAGGACGAATCCCTCGGCGCCGAACTCGTTCACTGCGGCCATGGCCGCCAGTTCGGGAGTCACAGGGACGCCCGCGAGGGGCCGTTCGATGATCAGGGAGAGGGTGTCGGCGCGGTATACCTCAATGCGGTATTCATCCACCGGGTTGATGGCGACGTGAGCCCCGTGGGCCGACCATGCGATCTTGGGCCCGAGGAAGGGTTCCATGGCACCCATGGTCAGGGGGCATCCCGGGAAGGTCACGTTCTTTCCCTCCAAACGAGTTCTCACAGCGAGTATGCGGGGCTGCTCGCTGCCGGCGTATGAGACGAGTTGCAGCAGTTGGTCGCCACTCTCGGCTCTGGCGCCCCGAACGTGCGTTATCATCCCTTCGTGAACATGGACGTCTTCGCCGCCGAAGAAGTGCTGAGCGGCAAGGGTACCATCCAGCGGCTGACCATCCCGGGTGAATCGAATGAAGCCTCGGCGCGCCATGTCGTGCACGTACGCCACTCCGCCGCCGCTCACCACCAAGGCCTGCGGGCGTTCCATTTCGCCCGGGCCACCACCTCGCCTTCCCATGGCCATCTGGAACGCACCTGCCGCATCGAACACCAGCAGCCGGTGGTTTCCTTTGTCCAGCACGAACAGATGACCCGAGGAATCTGCGGCAAGTGCGTGCCCCACCTCGAAGAAGCCACTCTCCGGCGGATCGAGGTAACGCTCCAGGGTCACGGTGCCCGGGAACGGAGCGTCCTGCGCGGCGGAGCGCGCGACGATCACTCCGGCCGAGTCCTGGCTTACAGTCCGCGCAGTCGGTGCGTCACCGTTGGGCTCGCAGCCCAGAGCGGTGGCTACACCGGCACTGATGAGGAAAAGCCGGCGAACCCGCGTGCCTGCCGCGTGAATCACGCCTATAGGCTTCCCCCTCGCCTCAATCCACCTCCGGTTCATGCATCCACTCCCTCAAGCTTGGCCTCCAGCGCCTCCGCAGCGAGCTTCCGCTCTCTCGCTCTCCCCACACGAATGGCGTCGACCAAGGTGAGCAGCTCATAAAGCTCCGGGGCCGTGCCGGCTAGCCCGGGGGCGCCGTGGTAGAGGGGGAGCAGGCTTTCGCCCCGCACCGATCCGTCCGGACTGGGCCACACGATGGCTCGCCCGCTCTCAATGTGGTCACGGAGTGGGGGAGCGGAGTGCGCTGTGGGAACGCCCTCCGCTTCGGGTCCGCGGACGGGGTAGAAGGCGAACCGGGCCCCGTGGACCAGGAACTCGCGGAGAGGGCCAGGGCTGACGGCTCGCCGATGGGGAAGGACCAGTCCAGCGGCCATCAAGCGCTGAACGGAGCGATGACCAGACCCGAGCCCGATTCCAAGCACCTCGGCTACGGTCTCGAACCCCTCCTCGGGTCGTAGCGCAAGGTGGAGCGCCACAGCCAGGTCCAGGGGGCGAAGTGAGGGTTGGTTCATGGTCAATTCTTCTCTTTCCAGTTTCCGGAATATGGAAAGATACGGTTAGGGCGAATGAGGGGCAAGAGTCGTGGAGGACAAATTCTCCCGTTGGACTGTTATCTGGGCGGAGTGCGAGTCGCCAAGGAACGCATCCGGGAAGACGGTGCACCGCTTCCAGCGAGGGGATGGATTAGCCGTCCGCCCGGAACAGGCCTCACCCAGCGGCTCCCAGGTGTCCACGATACCGTGGGAAGTCCAAACCTCTTGTCACCGCCCTGAACCACGCCGTACGTTGACTATCTGCCAGGCAGCGCAGTTCACTCCCTAGCCCGTGGAGGAACGCATGGCAGCCGAGGAACCGCCGCACCCATCGCAAGAGCCTTCGTCCGGCGCGCCGCCCACCGTGGACGGCTCCCGCGAGATCGGCCCCTACAAGCTCCTTACCGTTCTCGGCGAAGGGGGGATGGGGACCGTCTATCTGGCGGAGCAGACCGAACCCATGCGCCGCCGGGTCGCCCTCAAGGTGCTGAGGGTGGGAGTAGACACGGAAGAGGCGCTGGCCCGCTTCGAATCCGAGCGGCAGGCTCTCGCCGTGATGGATCACCCGAGCATCGCGAAGATCTTCGAGAGCGGGGTGACTCCCACGGGCCGGCCGTACTTCGCCATGGAGGTGGTGCACGGCACCCCCATCACCGAGTATGCCGACACGCACCGCCTCAGCACGGCAGCGAGAGTTCGACTTTTCATCGAGGTCTGTGCCGCGGTTCAACACGCGCACCAGAAGGGCGTGATTCACCGAGACCTCACGCCATCCAACGTGCTGGTGGTGGCTGGAGACGCCGAACCCGGGGTAAGAGTCATCGACTTCGGGATCGCGAAAGCGGCGGGAATGGGGTTCACCCACCGGACTCTCGTGACCCAGGCGGGGCAGATGGTGGGGACCCCGGCGTACATGAGTCCTGAGCAGGCGGAGAACTCGGGGCTCGATGTGGATACGCGAACGGACATCTACTCGCTGGGGGTCATGCTCTACGAACTCATCGTGGGCACCCTTCCCTTCGACCTCACGGCGAGACCCGCGGCCGCGGTCCCGTACGCCCTCCGAGAAGAAGATGTCCCACGGCCCAGCACGAAGCTCACGAGCCTCGGCCCGACCCTGGCCAACATCGCACGACACCGGAATACGACGCCGGAGGTACTCCACAGGGAGCTGAAGGGCGACCTGGATTGGATCATTCTGCGCGCCATGGAGAAGGATCGGACCCGCAGGTACGAGACCGCCAACGGGCTGGCCCTGGATCTCCAGCGACACCTGAACAACGAGCCGGTTCTGGCTCGTCCCCCCAGCGTGGGTTATCGAGCGGCGAAGTTCGTACGCCGCCACCGTTCCGGGGTATTCGCCGCCGCAGTCGCCACCCTGGCGGTGCTGGGTGGCGCGGCCGCCGCCTGGGTGGGGTTCGTGCATGCCCGGGCCGAGCAGCAGAGGGCGGAGCAAGCGGCCGCGACTTCGGCGCAGATCACCGACTTTCTCGTGAATCTCTTCTCGGTGAGCGATCCGGGTGAGGCTCGCGGCAACACCATCACCGCCCGCGAGGTGCTGGATCGCGGGTCGGCGCGTATTCGCGAGGAGTTGGTCGACCAGCCCACGGTGCAGGCACGGCTACTCGTCGTCATGGGGAACGTCTACCGGGGCCTCGGGCTCTTCGGGGAGGCCGCGTCCCTGCTGGAAGAGGCTGTGCGGATCGGAGAGAGGGACCCGGTGGGAGACCGGGCCGAGACCGCGCATGCGCTCGAACGGCTGGGGGTCACCTACTCCCGCCTCGGGCGGACCGAGGACGCCGCACGGACTTTTGAACGAGCGCGGGCCGTGGCCCGGGAGGCCGGTCCAGCGGGGACTCTGCGCTTCGCGGAAGCCAGCCGCGGGCTCGGGGGCGTGTACCTGATGGAGGGGCGCTACGCCGAGGCGGCGCCGCTCGTCCTGGAAGCGCAGGAGATCCAGGAACGGGAGCTCGGTCTCGAGCACGGCGAAGTGGCGAGCACGCTCAATACGCTGGGTGCAATCCACTTCAGGACCCGAGATCATGCACGCGCCGAAGAATACTTCTCCCGCGCCCTGGAGATCTGGGAGCGTGATCTGGGGGCGAACCACGTCCTCGTGGCCCAGTCACACAGCAACCTGGGAGCAGTTCGATTCCAGGAGGGCAACTACGAGGCGGCTGAGGAGGCGTACGCCAGGTCGTTGGCCATTCAGGAGCAGAACCTCGGTCCGGATCACCCGTCGCTCGCCACGGTCCTGACGAATCTGGGCGAGGCGGCCTGGAGGCTCGGCCGCCTCGACGAAGCGGAAGCGTACCTGGAACGAGCGCTACATCTGAAGCGTGAGAACTTCGGGCCGGCCCACCCCGAGCTATCCTCTGCCCTGAGGTACCTGGGGAATGTGAATCGGGATGCGGGGCGCCACGCCGAAGCAGAGTCCATGTACCGCGACGCGCTGGCGTTCTACGAGGGCTCGGTGGACGAACTGGACTTCCGGATCCAGGAGGTTCTGGAGGACCTCACGGAACTCCTGAACCGCATGGGCCGTTCCCAGGAGGCCACCGAGCTTGAACAGCGGATCACCCAGCTCGAGGAGCGAAGGGCCGGCCGGTAATCCGCGCGCGAGGTGGCCTCACATCCAGATGTAGATTTCGGGGTCGATGTCGAAGGTCTTGCCGTCGTGCTTCAGAATGATGGAGTAGCGGTAGGGGGCGGGTCTGTTCGCGTTTTGATTGGCGTTTCCGGCTTGGACCGGGCGGTTGGGGCCACCAACCGGGCCCCCAGTGAACGGGGGGAACGGCCAGTCGTTTTCGTCCTTCGGCTTGATCTCTATGGTGGAGCCTCGAGGGCCGGTCAGTTCCCACCGGAGCGGGCGTCCCCGTGTTACGACCACTTCCCATGGGTCGACCTCGAACGAGAAGTTGGTGTCCGAGCGGGGGGTGAAAGTCACGGTGACCCGCTCCCGTGGATTCGCCTGCTTGCAGTTCTGGGGCGGGGTAATGTCCTTGGACCGCCGGAGGGAGAGGAAGAACGCAGCGATGGCGACGAGCGCCACGATCAGGAGGATCCATTCGAGGGGGGTCGTCATGGCATGGCCTCTGGAGGAGGGGAAACCGACCGCCGATGGGGAATAGTGCGCGCTTGCCAGGGCTTTCCGCAAGGAAATTGGCCGGGGAAAGCTGGGGACTCGCCAATCCGCATCTGGCCCACCACATCGCCCGCCGCCCTTCACCTTGCTGCTTACGAACCCAGCTGGACGTAGTAGCACTGACATGCTCGATCCGGTTCGGTTCCATGCCGATCTGAAACACCAAGTGGGGGGTCAGGAAGTCATCCACGGTGATCATATCCATGGGCGCCCCGAATCGAACGAGCGCACGAATCACGCGGTCGGCGTTTTCCTCGGACGGCCGTACCCAGAAATCCAGATCACCCGTGGCTCGCGGCAACCCGTGGGCCGCCATGGCATACGCCCCCACCACGAGAAACTCAACTCCCTCCTCGTCGAACACGGACAACATGTCTCTGAAGTCGGGATTCAGCATGCTCTGGTTCTCCTTTGAACGTCCAAGCGTCGATGGCCAGCTGCCACATCATACTTATCCGCTCCCCAGCTGTCAGATGGGCGACATCACGTTCAGACCGGTCATCCCCGATCCGGCGCATCCGGATGGCGATGCTCCCTCCAGACAGTTCGCCGCGTACGGGCCCGGTTGACCTCAAGAATGAGACAATTCCCAGTGTAAGACAGGGAAAAGGGAACAAATCGCCGTGTAACGCAGGGTTGGCCTGGCGAGGGCGGGGCGCCGCTCACGTGCCGATCAGGTACGCCACCAACCCGGCGGCGGTCCAAACGTTGGTTAGGACTCGAAGCCGGCCTCGAACTCCCAGAAGGATCCGGGAGACAGGATGGGGATGCCCGCGTAGTCGCCGAGGTCGAGAAGATCCGAGTCGCCGGTTATCAGACAGTCCGCCTCAGCTGCTGCCGCTGTGGCAAGGATCCAGTCATCGTCGGGATCGCGAGCGACCGGGCCGGCCAACGGCTCGGGCTCCACGCTCCCCATGCGCGATCGCTGAAGCTCAACCGCCGCGTCCACAAGCCTCGCCTCGACCCGCAGCTTTCCGACGAGCTTCTCTTGGAACTCCCTCAGGATGAATTCAGAGGTCAACAAGTCGTGGTTTCGCGCCGCATGCTCCAGAAGTTCATGGCAGTGGCCGCGAGAAAGAAAGGCGGCGATGAGGACATTGGTGTCGAACACCAGCCTCACGAAATCAACCGAAACACATCTTCGTCGGTGAAAATACCCTGCGCTTCCGCCACGGGGATCATCTGTGCACGGAGTGCCCGGAACTTACGGATAAAGAGATACTCTTGCAGCGCAATTCGTACGGTGTCACTTCGGGAGACACCTTGGGACTCGCTGAAGCGGTCGAGTTCAGCCTTGATGGACTCGGGGAGGCTGATAGAGATGGACTCACGCATGAGGATCCTCCGGGAAAGGGTGTGCCAGAATCTAGCACACCCAACAAGGCGCGGCGAGTGCGTGCCCCACCTCGAAGAAGCCACGCTCTGGCGGATCGAGGTAGCGCTCCAGGGTCACCGTGCCCGGGAACGGAGCGTCATGCGCTGCCGTACGCGCCACGGTCACTCCGGCCGAGTCCTGGCTTACAGTCCGCGCAGTCGGTGCGTCACCGTTGGGCTCGCAGCCCAGAGCGGTGGCTACTCCGGCACTGATCATCAAGAGTGAGCATGACCCGAATCTCATCTCCGCCATCCCGTGTGAAAATCCCGAAGCCCTCACCATTCGGAACCTATCCCTCCATCCGCTCGAGCACGCGGTCCAGTTCCTCGGCCCACTCCAGCCACGCTTCCTCCCCCCGGATCCCCAGCCGCAGCATCATGCAGGCGAGCTGATGCACCGGAGGTAGTGCTTCCAGTCCAGTATCGGCGAAGTGCTCCTCCTCGATCCGGCGATACTCCTCGAGCCTCCCCTGCCGTAGGGCCTGCTGGCTGGCGAGAAGTGATCGGAGGGCCACCGAGCCCACGAGTTCTCCAGCCAGCAGGCGCACGAGAAGTTCGTCGTGCAGTTTCCGCGGCTGGATGGGCGACTCGATCCACTCCCTGAGTGCCGCTTCTCCCTCCTCCGTCAACTGGTAGACCTTCCGGTCAGGCCTCTCGTCCTGGGGCACGACGGTGAACCGCACGAGCCCCTCCTCCGCGAGCTTTCCGAGATCCCGGTACACCTGTTGGTGGGACGCGCTCCAGAAGTAGCCCACCACCGTGTCGAACTCCTTTACGAGCTCGTACCCGGTGGCCGGTCGCTGGTGGAGAAGGGTCAGGATGACGTGTCTCAGGGCCATGCAGGCCTCGGGATTCTTCGGAGGGGAAAACGGAAATCGGTGACCGTTGACGATATGCAAGTTGTTGCGTATTCTCAAGCCGTATAATATGCAACAGGTTGCTTAATGTCCCACCGCTGCCAGTCACCTCCGACTCCCCACGAGCCCCCAATGATCAAGCCTCTCCCCCTCTGGAAGGTCGCCGCGGTCCTCCTCGGGTTTCCCATCATCCACTACTTCTACTCCCTGGCGCTCCTCCATCGGGATCTCTTCACCTTCAGGGGCATCGACTTCTTCCTGACATTCTGGCTCGGCTCGGCGCTGATCTACCTGGTCAAGATCTTCATTGTGCTGCGACTGATCAGTGGCTCCGGGTGGACCCCAGCCGACATCGGGTACAGGCTCTCCCGCAAGGGGACGGGAATCCTGACGGCATGCTACCTCGCGGGGGCGCTTGTTCTCGTACTGCTTCTCGAAATGGCGCTGGGTCAGGTCGATCTCGATCCGGATCGGATGGCCTCCATGCGCGGCCTCTATCCCGATACCACGACCAAGCGGCTCGTCTTCATCCTCATGGCGTTCGCGGGCGGTATGTCGGAAGAGATCGTCTACCGGGGCTTCGCCATCCGCGCCCTTGAAGGCTTCCGCATCCATCGCTGGATCGCGGTCTTCCTCGCTGCCATTCCCTTCGTCTTCCAGCACGGCATCAAGTCGTTGGATCAGTTCTGGTGGTTCTTTGGGAGCGGAATCGTGCTCGGCATCATCTTCATCACAACGAAGCGGCTACTCCCCGGCATCATCCTGCACTGGTTGGTCGTCCTGAGCGCACTCCTCGGGGTCTTCACCGCGGTGGTGCAGTGAGGGGGGAAGTGCGGCCGGTGCTTCCTTCGCACCCCGGTGGGTTACTGAGCCAGATGCGGATGTCGAACGAGAACGGGGTACCCCCCGGCGTCCAAGGGCAGCTGATAGAGGTCCGTCTCTGGGGCAAGCGAAATATTGGCGGGCAAATGGTAGAAGCCGAGAAGCTGGCTGTGGAATACCAGTACCAGGTCAGAGGGCAGAAGCATATCGGACGAGCACCCGCCTTCTACACGCTGATGTATCCGGAAACCCTGAATTTTTCCAAACGTCTTGCAGTGGGTGGCGACGTCGAGGTCCGGTACAACCCAGCGGAACCCAACGAGTCCGTTTTGCTTCCTGGCCTCAGAAAGGGAACACCCTTCCTCGGCCCTCGAGTCCTTCCGCGCTATCATGCAGGCCGTTATAATAGGTGCCATGATACGCTCGTGGGCGGATAAGGCTACGCAGGACCTGTTCAATGGTGTCGAAAGCCCCCGAGCCCGGCGAGCCTGTCCTGTGGCGCTCTGGTCCGTGGCTCGAAGGAAGTTGGATCAACTGAATCGGGTTGGCTCCTTAGAGGAGTTGAAAGTGCCGCCGGGGAATCGCTTGGAGCGCCTGCGGGGAAACCGGACCGGGCAGTACAGTATCCGTATCAATGAGCAGTATCGCCTCTGTTTCCGCTGGGAGAACGGCTATGCCGACGAAGTCGAAGTCGCAGACTACCATAAAGGATGAGGGTGCAGCGTCGCTGGTTCAGCGGCGACTGCCGACAGAACGCGCCCCCACTCATCCGGGCGAGATGTTGTTGGAAGAGTTCCTGAAACCGATGGGGATCACCCAGTCGGCGTTCGCCATCCGTCTGGGCGTCTCCTTCCCACGTCTCAACGAGGTCATCAAGGGGCGGCGGTCAGTCACGCCGGACACGGCGCTGCGTTTGGCTCGTGTGACGGGTATGAGTGCTGACTTCTGGCTCGGGTTGCAGCAGGACTGGGATCTGTGGCATGCAATGCGGTCTGAAGCCGCGGCCGAAATCCGCAAGTTGGAGCCCCTCGACCTAGCGAGCTGAGGCGTGCTACGGGGCTCAACCGGCCTCCGGCTTCAACTGAGGCTATCCTGATCTCCCGCCCACACCCCCCGCTTCCACCAACCCATCCGCCAGCTCCACAAACCGCTCGCTTTCCTGCAGCCCCGTGATCCACTCCTCCGGAATCCCGCTCCTCCCATAGACCGCCCCGGCCACCTGGCCGGCGATGGCCCCCACGGTGTCGGCGTCGTCGCCCAGGTTCACGGCTTTCAGGATGCAGTCTCGGAAGGAACTGGTGGTGTCGAAGGCCCACAGTGCCGCTTCCAGCGAGGGAATGCAGTAGCCATCTGCTCGGATGAGGCTTTCATCCTGGGTGCGCCAGCTTCCTGTCACCACCCGGGCCACCGCCGGGTGCCCTTCCCAACCGGGGGCCGGGACGAGGGTCGCGGGGTCCTCCCCAAGGAGGGCCCGGGCCAGGGTCTCGCCGAACCAGCGCGAAGCATCCAGCGCCTCGGGGGCCCCATGGGTGGTCACGGTCATCTCCCGAGCCTTGGCCCCTGCCTCCCGGGGCGCGGAGTGGAAGAAGATGGCCACCGGCGCCAGCCGCATGAGGGCACCGTTGCCTCCGCTGGTGCGGTCTCCGGCGTTCACTTCTCCCGTGGCCAGCCAGTGGTTGAGGGCGCCTCGGGTGCCCACCCCGATATCGAAGCAGTGCCCGGTGGAGCTGTTCTCCCCCTCCTGATACCAGCGGCAGAAGCGCTCCAGGTTATCGGCCAGGTGGAGCCCCCCACGGCTCAGAAGCGATTCCGCCAAACAGATGGCCATGGAACTGTCGTCCGTCCACTGGCCGGCCTGGAGCCCGAACCATCCTCCGCTCCGAAACCCGGTGATGGGGACGAAATCTCCCGGCGACTTGAACTCGGCGGGGGCACCCATGGCATCGCCGATGGCCAGACCCAGGAGGCAGCCCTGGGCTCGATCGCGGAGGGTGGCGGGGTCAGGGCCATGGGGCATGATGGGGACTCCTTCCAGGGAGGCTTTGCTGGTGCGAGTGGCCGGGAAAGCTCGCAGGGGGGTGTGACAGGGGAGTGACTTCCATCCGAGGGAGCTTCGGCCATCAGTAATCCATCACCTGCCTGGTCACTTGTCCGTGGCACGGACCGATGGAATTGCCTACCGCTCTGGCCGCAGGCGCTTGAGGGCATCCACATCTGCAAGGTCCTGCAATCGACCAACCGCCTCCTTGTTTCGGATCAGATCGGCAAGGCCCAACACAGGGATATCAACACCCCCGACTTGGGCAATGATGCGATTGTCCCACGCCGCCTTGAACTCTACACCGTCGATGTGGGTCAACAGATCGATCCGGTTCGGTTCCATGCCGATCTGAAACACCAAGTCGGGGGTCAGGAAGTCATCGACGGTGATCATATCCATGGGCGCTCCGAATCGAACGAGCGCACGAATCACGCGGTCGGCGTTTTCCTTGGACGGCCGTACCCAGAAATCCAGATCACCCGTGGCTCGCGGCAACCCGTGGGCCGCCATGGCATACGCCCCCACCACGAGAAACTCAACTCCCTCCTCGTCGAACACGGACAACATGTCTCTGAAGTCGGGATTCAGCATGCTCTGGTTCTCCTTTGAACGTCCAAGCGTCGATGGCCAGCTGCCACATCATACTTATCCGCTCCCCAGCTGTCAGATGGGCGACATCACGTTCAGACCGGTCATCCCCGATCCGGCGCACCCGGACCTGAATCCTCTTTCCCGACATCATAGGCCTCCCGCAGCCAAGGCTCGCGGCTTACGCAGCCAACGCTCACGAAGTACACATTCTACCCCCCACTCCTCAACTCGTGCATCCAATACCTCCGTCCGTGTGGACGGTTGGCACGAACCTCTCATCTCCTTCGCTTCCCCCTCCCCAGCGCATCCAACACCAGGTGGAGCAGTTCTTCGGGCGAATCCGTGATTCCGAACGAGCCCGGCGGGGGAGGACGCCCTGGATCTACGCGGTACACGTAGAAAATCACCGGCACGTCACCGGAGGCCTTCCGGATGGCGGGAAGGGCCCGGACCCCGGCATCCGGCTTCCGCCCTCGGGCGATATCTGAGATCACCAGGTGGAAGGGTTGTCGACCTAGCTCCCGGAGAGCGGTTTCCGTATCCGTGGGGCGGACGACCTGGGCTCCCAATCCGGTGAGGACCCGGCACTCCGGATCGGAATGCCCGGGTTGGTCGTCCACCCAGAGAATCCGGGCGCCTTTCAGGAGGTCCGCCTGGGCCCGAGCCCGCTGGAGGGCGCCGGTGAGTTCCCCAGCGGGCTCCAGCGATCCCTGGGCGTGAAGGGTGAAGCCCGGCGGAGACTGGGACCGGCGGGTTTCCGACTCCGGCCCGGGTTCCGGGCGCGGCGGACGGCTGTGTCGGCGGGGGGGCGCGTCATCGTCGTGGAACGGGCGGTATTCCTCTCGTACGATGTAGCCGCCTTCGAACATGGCGTCCGGCATGGCATGGTTCTCCCCCTGGGACGGGGGCTCCGACTCCGCCTGGGGCGCGGCCTGGGCCTGGGCACCGGGCATCGCCTCAGCCTCCCCCCTCATCTGATCTGCCTCCCTCTGGGCTTCCACCGCCAGCTCCAGCGCCCGCATGGGGGCGTGGGTGAAGTGCCTCAGTACCCGGGCTGCCAGCTCATCCAGGTCGTGGTCCATCCGCACCCCCCAAGCGCTCCACTGGCTGTCCAGCGTGAGGAGGGCCACACCGTGGATCATGGCCCAGAACGCGGCGGCCAGATCCAGGGCCTCGGTGGGGTCCACCTCCCGGACGTAGCCGGGGCTTCCCTCCCGGGCCAGCTCCAGGACCTGCCGGAGCGCCCCCATGAGGGCCTCTCTCTGGGTGGTGAGTCGGGTCCATTCCCTGCGCCCCGGGCTGGATGCGTCCGCCGCGTTCCCGCACAGCTCCATGTCGTGGGCCACCTCGGTTCCGAAGATGAGGCGGAAGAGACGCGGGTGGGCCCGGGCGAAGTGGAGGTAGGCCGAGGCGGCCGCCTGCAGGGCTGATTCGGGGTCCCTGGCAGAGCCGGTGGCGAGGCGCACGTTCGCTGCCAACTCTCCCAACCCTTCCGCCGCCACTGCCTGGCGAAGGGCAGGAAGTCCGCCGCCCTCGTCGGCCTTCCCGAAGGCCAGGTAGGGGGCGGTTCGGCTCTTTCCCGCCCGTTCGGCCACCTTCCGCAAGTCCAGGGCCGTGTCGGGTTCCTGCAGGATGGCCCGGGCGGCTTTCAGGAAGAGGATTCGCAGAATCTCACTGCCGGAGCCATTGGCGGAGGGGTCACGCGGCGCATCATCGAGGACCATACAACATCATAAGTGAGAAGGTTGACAGCGTCAATCGCGACATGTATAGTTGACGGCGTCAACCGCCTGAAAACCCTGTCACCCCTTCGCAGGAGCGCACAAAAATGGACTTCGAACTCTACCTGAACCACCCAACCCCCACCTTCGGCGCTCCTCTGCACCTGCAGGTGCTTCTTCGCCTAAAGGGATCCGCCCCGGCAGATACCGGGCGCACTCCCTTGAACCTCTCGCTGGTGCTGGATCGAAGCGGCTCCATGCAGGGGGAGAAGCTGGAGTACGCAAAGTCGGCGGCCGCCCTTCTTCTGAGACGATTGGCCCCTGAGGATGTGGCCGGCGGTGTGGCGTATGACGATCGGGTGGAGCCCCTGCCCACCGGCACCCGCGGGGCTCAGCGAGAGGAGCTCCTGACGGCCGTGCAGGCCCTCTTCCCCCGGGGCATGACGAATCTGAGCGGGGGCTGGATGGTGGGCCGCGACCAGGTTGCGGAGTCCCGGCTGAACGGAGGGGTGAACCGGGTGCTTCTCATGACCGACGGGTTGGCCAACCGGGGGGTGACGAATCCCCTGGCGCTGGCGGAGCTCTGCCGGGAGGCGGCGGTTGGGGGCATCACCACCACCACCATCGGCTTCGGCGAGGGGTTCGATGAGGATCTCCTCCGGGCCATGGCCGATGCGGGAGGCGGGGCCACCTACTATGTGGAAAACCCCGATCAGGCGCCGGGCATCTTCGAGGAAGAGCTCCTGGGCCTAATGAGCCTGGGTGCCCAGAATGTGGTGGTGGAGATCACCCCGGAGGCGGGTGCTCCCATGCCTACGCTGCGCCACGATTATCCCACCCAACGACAGGGGAGCACCGTGCGGGTGCGGCTGGGAGACCTCTATGCCCGGGAGCCCCGGGACCTTCTCCTGGACTTCCAGCTTCCGGGGGACTTCCTGGGGCGGGCCGAAGTAGAGGGCTCGGGCGTCGGTTCCGTGGAAGTGGCCCGTATCCGCATCCAGGGCGCGGTGCTCACCCAGGGTGGAGGGGTGGAGACCAGGGAGGTGATCCTGCCCGTGTCGTTCAACCCGGCCCAGGGGCCCCGTATGGAACCCGAGGTGGCCTCGGTGGCGCGGGTCCTGGATGCGGCGGACGCCCGCAAGGAGGCGCTGGAATTGCAGGCCTCGGGAAGGTGGGACGACGCCGTGGCCCGGCTGGAGAGCCAGGCAGAGGTCCTCACGCACAGCGCGCCGAACGATGCGGGCGTAGCGGCGGAGGCGGCCGACCTTCAGCTGATGGCTTCCCACCTCCGGGAGGACGACTTCTCCGCCCGGGAAATCAAGTACATGAAGCAGCAGGAGTACGATGCCCGGCGGTCTCGGAGCGCAGCCAGTGAGCGGATCCGGCGGAAGGAGTAGGGGAAGGGGGGGGGGTCAGCGCACCATCCCTTGAACGTACTGTTTCATGTGCTGGTTCTCCTCTTCCATGTCCCGACGGAGCTCGTTCACCACGTCCCCGATGGAGACGAGCCCTTGGAGTCGCCCTCCTTCCACCACAGGAAGATGGCGGACCCGGTTCTTCGTCATGACGGCCATGACGTGTTGCACGTCGTCGTCAGGGACGGCCACGATGAGTTCCCGGGTCATGGCCTCCTCTACTCGCATCTCGCCCAGGGAATCGGGGGCGCGATCTGCCAGGCGGAGGATGTCCCGCTCGGTGATGATCCCCCGGATCTCTTCGGCCTCCGTCACCACCAGAGAGCCGATCCCGTGGCTCACCAGGAGGCGGATGGCCTGGGCCACGGTCTGCTGAGGCTCCACGGTGTGGACCGCATGGCCTTTTCGAGCCAGTATGTGGCGGATCTTCATGGGAACGCCTCCGGGGCAACCGGCAGCCTCCGGGAGCGGAGGTCCGGACCCGGAGAACGCCGAGGTGGGGGTCCTTCCCAATATGGGAAGTCCGGCTTGCCGTTGCCAGGAAAATCGCTGCGGGTCCCAAGGGGGGGACGGCGGCCCCGGCTAACCCCGCTCCTGCTCCGCCAGGCGGATCCCCTGCAGGATTGCCTCCCACTGAAGAGCCATCTGGTCAAGGACCGGCATGGGCCGGAGGCCGGCGGCCCGGGCTTCCTCGCAGACTTCGGCCCGGATCTCATTCCCCATGGCTCCCTCGCTGGCCACCCGCTCCCGCCACCCCCCGATCCGGTCCTGCCACGCCGCCGCCGCGGGATCTGGGGGGCCAAGTTCCTCCCCTACCCCGGGCGTGAGGAAGAGGGGCATCTCGGTCACCAGGGTGAGAGGGTCGGCCCCGGGGACCTTTCCGGCGAGGGCCCGGATCGTCTCCATGGAGCTGGGGCGGAAGCGGGCGGCCATCTCCTCATCGCCCCAGGCCAGGAAGTGGTCCCGCATGTGCCTGGAGTCCGGGCGGGTGGCGAAACCCCGTCCCAGGCGGAAGAAGCCCTTCTCGCCCAGGCGCTCCACGTCGTGGAGGACGTATCCAAGGGCGTGGGCCCGCTGTCGGAATGCCTCCCGGAGGGGTCGGGCTCGCTCTGCCCAGGTGGGTTCCATGAGGAGCCAGGGCCCTGCGGCGAAGCCCATTCCGTGAAGGGATGCGTGGAAGTGGAAGGCCCCTTCGGCGGTGAGCCACCAGTCGTGGAGGGCCAGGTTTTCGGGGCGAGGGCCGCCGCCATCCGGCCGGGGGCCTTCCGGAGCGTGTTCCACGTCTCCCCGATCTCCGCCCCCCCGGGGAAAGCCGAACTCCATATCGTCTCCCGGCAGCTCCCGGACAGCGTGGGCCAGGTAGCTTGGAAGGTCGTAGGCGTCCGGATCCCCCTCCTGCCAGACTCGATTCCGTGCCTCGCCGTCGGGGTTCACATGGGGGACGATCCACCATTCCCGGTTCTCCAGGAGTGACGCCCGATCCGGGAAGAGAGAATCCTCCCTACCCAACAGGTGCCCCACCAACCGTCGTAGGAGGCGGGGCCCCACCGGCTCGTCGGCGTGGCAGCCCCCAATCAGGCTGATCCGGGTGCCTCCTTTCCCGAAGCGCCAGCCCCAGATGGCGCGGTCCTCGCGCGAACGTCCCAACTCCACGGGCTCTGTCACCCGGCTCGTCCCGGTCACTCCTTCCGACCCCGCACCACCACGAAGCGGCCCGGGATCCGGTAGCCCTCGGTTCCTTCCTCCCGATACTCCTCGATGGAGGCCAGGTATTCGGCCCGGGCCTCAGCCGCCGTCTCCGCGTCGAACCGGGAGTAGGCCATGGCCACGGGGCCGCCCAGAAAGGCGGCGCCCAGCGCCTCCTCGTCTGAGGCATACTCCAGGCTCACGTCCAGGCGGTCCGCCTCTATCTCCCGGAACCCCGCCTGCTCCAGGTTCAACTCCAGACTGCCTCCAGTGCCCAACTGGAAGAAGAGGGGACAGACCTCGGTATTCACCCGGGAATCCACGATGGGGAAGATGTCGGCCCATCCGCAGGCGCTGCGCTCGCCCCAGACCGAGACCACCATCCGACCGCCGGGGCGGAGGACCCGGAACGCGCCCTCCAGGACGGGGGGAACGTCGGGGACGTACATGAGCCCCAGACTGCAGAGAACCACGTGGAACGACGCGTCGTCATAGGGGAGGGTGCCGGCGTCGGCCCGTTCCACCTCGAGGTGGGATAATCCCCGGCGGGCGGCTTCGGTCCGGACGTGGTCCACCATGGCCTCCGAGAGGTCGGTGGCCACCACCCGGCCCCCGGGGCCCACCGTCTCCGTCACGGGAAGGGTGACCAGCCCGGTGCCGCAGGCCAGCTCCAGGACCGATTCCCCCGGTTCCAGGGCCGCCATCTCCAACAGGCGCTTCTGGGAGGGCCGGAGCTGCCAGGCCCAGCCGGCCTCGTAGTGGGCGGCGGCCCGGTCCCACCCGTAGCGTTGGACGCGGAGCTGCAGCCGGGGGTCCATCAGGAGCCTCCCAGGGAGGGCTCGGAGATCCCTTCCGGCTCCCGGATCCTCACTTCCCGCCGAACGGGCGTGCGGTTGGCGAAGATGTCGAGGTACGGGCTGCACTCGTCACCCCGGTCCAGAAGCCCGATGATGTCCTCTTCCGGTGCCGAGCTCTCGACGGTGACCACGTAGCGGAGTTCGCGGTAGCCGGGACGCAGATCTTCGCCCTCGGCCTCCACCCCCAGTTCCCCCCGGACGTCGTAGTCCGCCTGAACCTCCACTTCCAGTGCCTGGAGGGGCACACCCAGGCGCGCGGCCCACATGGCGTAGCCCATGGCCATACAGGAAGCCAGGGCCCCCCGGCCCAGCACGCCAGGATTTGGACCGGCGTTCGTGCCGCCATACTTCGCGGTCATCCCCACGGTCAAGGAGAATGGGCCGTCGGTGACTTCGCACTCGAGGCCGGGGTTCAGCCGGGCCGTGGTTCGGGCCGTTCCCTGGCCCACGCCGGGCCGAGCCGTGACCGCCTTTACGTTTCGCTCCATCGCCGTGCGGATGTCGTTCGCCGACCGGATGTCGTCGTTCTGCCCCATCTGCGGCTCCTTGTTGGGGTCGATTCTCGTCTTCCGTCCTGAGGACTGCGGCAAAGCGGGGGGAGCAGGGGACACGATCGGTGGAAGCTCCGAAGCCGGCAAGCCACCGAAGTGGCCGGCCATGCCCGGATGGCAACTCCTTGGCCGCGATTGTGGTGGAACGGTATATTGATATCTACCCTGGAGGAATCATGGCGCTGAACATCAAGAGCGATGCGGCGCATCGTCTTGCGAAGGAGTTGGCCCAGACGACGGGCACCACGGTGACGGACGCGGTGACCACGGCGTTGCGAGATCGAGTTCAAGCCGAGGCCAAGCGTGATGTGGCGGACGAGACGCTGCTGCTGGCAGAGGTGCGGGAGGTCCAACGACTCGTCGCGGCGCTGCCGGACCGGGATGCTCGGCCTGCCGAGGAGATCCTGGGATACGACTCCTTCGGTCTCCCGCGCTGAACCATGCTGCTTGATACGTCGGCGCTCCTCGCCATCCTCTTCGATGAGCCGGAGGCTCAGTGACCGGAGCCGTCGGAGATGGGCTGGTCGAACAGATATTCCTCCAGGTAAGGATGTCCCACCGCGTCGATCCGGACTCCCCAGAACCCGGTCGCGTGAACGGAGAGGGTCTGAAAGTCTTCAGGCAGTACGACGACCCCGAGGAACGAACCCGACGTTGAAACGAGACGCCAGAATCTGATATTGTCAGCCGGAACGGGGTCGCCGTCGGGAAGACTCCTGCGGCCGTGCTCGATGGCGAACCCGCGGTCTCCCAGTGCGTAGAGGTTGGAAAACACCGGATAGTGTGAGTTCACTTCCGGAGTGGGTCCACCACCGACCCCAGGTATCGAGCGAAACTCTCTGAGGAGGTCCGCGTGCTCCCGGGCGTCGATGGGCCGGCGGACCAATGGCAAACTAATACGCCGAAGCAGGGCCCCGCCCGGCGTGTAGATTGAAAACACAGCCTCACTGCTCTTCCCGGTCACGATGCTTTCATCTGCCAGGGGCACAAACCGAGGCCAAGGGCGACCGAGTCGGCCCGCGCGCAAAGCCGACTCGTCGGACATTGCGGGAAGGGGCACCATGGGGCCGGGAGTGGGAAGCACCCGTCGCACGGAGTCAGCGAGGCTACGAAACTCGCCTTCACGCTCCCCCACATACCAGAAATGTGCAAACAAAGCCTGACGGTCGGGGACGCTCCCATAAAACGGCGTCCTTGCTCTTCCCATGTAGTCCAATCTTGTCTCCGCCGACAGTTGGCCGTCGAAGGTGAACTCCTTCAGCATCTGGTTCGTGATGTCAACCACCGCCACGGTTGAATCGCTGCTTGGCCAGATCCACGGGTAGCCAGTTCCGATCTCTGCAGGACCGTGTCCCCAGGCCCCGAACCGTCCCAGAATGGAGTCGGTTGATGATATCCGGACGAGGGGGTTTGGGCCGCCGTCGAACACCACCAAGCTCCCATCGGGGAATCGGGCCACGGCCCTCGGATCGAACAGCGCCGGCTGGGCCGGGTCGGAAGGGTTCCCCCCACTACCGATGGACCGCACTCGATGGACGGGAATTTGATACTGCGCATCGTCCCAGGGGGGCAGCCAATCGGTGGATACCAACTCTGTTCCATCCGGAGCCGTGACCACGTGCGTCGTGGGCTCCACGTCTCCGATACCACACGCCGAAAGGAAGGCCAGGAGTGGCGCAGTAACCCGGCCATGCCGCCGGCCGGCAACCTTCAACTCCACTCCACGGCCTGGATATCGGTCCACGGGAGCACCTGGATAAGAGTTCGCTCCTGACCAGAGTCGCCTGCATAGATCAACCGTGCCACTGGCTCCCGCCCATCTCCGCTCCGTCGGGTGATCTCCGGGAGGGCCCGGAGCCCTTGAAGGAACTGGGGTTGGATGGTCGCTCCCGACTTGACCTCCACCCCGATGATCTGCTCGGTGGCCTCCACCATCAGATCCAGCTCGGTGCCACGGGTTTCCCGGAGGTGGAACAGGTCTGCGGGGCGGCGCCGATGGAGGCGCGCCTTCAGGATCTCAGAGGCCACCCACGACTCGAAGATGGCTCCCCGGAGAGGGTGCGTGGCCAGCTGCCCCGGAGTGCGGATGCCAAGAAGACTGCAGACCAGGCCGGAATCCACGAAGTGAAGCTTGGGCGCCTTGACCACGCGCTTTCTGGGGTTCCGTATCCAGGGCGGTAGCTTGAAGATGAGAAAGCTGGCTTCCAGTACGGAGATCCAGGAGCGCGCCGTGTTGTGGGTGACTCCGGCGTCGCTCCCCAGGGAAGAGAGGTTGAGTTCCTGCGCCGTGCGTCCCGCTGCGAGCCGAAGAAAAGTGGTGAAGGCATCCAGATCCGCCACCTGCAGAACCTGGCGGACATCCCGTTGCACATAAGTGGCAAGGTAATCGGCCAACCATTCGTCGGCGGGGAGCTCCCGATGGTGAATCCGGGGATAGGCGCCAGCCCATACCACCTTCCAGACATCCTCCGGCGGGGGTCCGAAGCGCACCAGTTCATCCAGACTCAGCGGGAGAAGGTGGAGCAGGGCAATCCGGCCCGCCAGCGACTGGCTGATGGCCTCGGAAAGGCCGAAGTGCTGAGATCCGGTGAGAATGTAGCGCCCAGGTGCCGGATCCTCGTCGATGACCTCTTGGAGATAGGAGAAGAGTTGCGGGACCCGCTGCGCCTCGTCCAGGACCGCGGGTCCAGGGTACTGCCGCAGGAATCCACGGGGGTCCTGGGTTGCGAAGTCCCGGTTGTCCAAAGGCTCCAAGCTCACGTACGCGTGGTCTGGGAAGACCCCTCGGCACAACGTCGTCTTCCCTGATTGGCGCGGGCCGGTGATGGCCACGGCCGGGGATCGGGTGGCGGCGTCCCGGAGGTCAGCGGCCAGTACACGAGTGATCATGCACAAATTGTAAATGCTAATGCCAAGCTGTGCAAGTCTATGGCAGCCAGTCGGTTGGGTTCGAGTAGGCTTCTTGTATGGGGCGGGAGGAGACACACCGACGTGCGCCACAACTCCCGGGCCCGCTCCTCCGAGATTTCCAGCTTGGGTGTGCCGTCTGGCGTCACGGCCAGACCACTCTCCACTCCGTGGTGAGTTCCACCTCGCCCCATGCCATCTTCAGCACTCCCGACGGCGCCTGCCCCTCGGTGGCCGGTGAGTTGGGAATGAGCCAGATGGTGAAGCTCTCCATGGGCTCGTGGGGGGTGCGGAGGCTCAAGGGGATGCGGCCCACGTCATGGGCGGGATCGCGATCGGTGCCCCACTGCCCCGTCTGGCGATTCACGATGAGTTCCCATCCCTCCTCCCTCGCGTTCAGGAAGAGGGTGTAGGTGCCCCGTGGCAGGACGAGACTTCCCCCCAACTCCAGTTCCACATCGGTGGTGAGGTGGGTGGCCAGATTCGCCCCCGCCCGCCATACCTCGCCGTAGGGCACCACCCCGCCGGCAATGGTCCGCCCACGGGCGTGGGGCTGTCCGTAGTCGATGGCGATGCGACCGGGGCCCGCCAGGGCCGGCGATGTGGGGAACCAGCGACCCACGATGATGCGGCCGTTCAGGAGCACCTCGGTGGATGCCCGGGTGCTGGCCGCTGCCTGGGGGATGGCGGGCGCCTGCTGCTGGGCGTGGAGGCCCGCCGGCAGGAGAACGGTGAAGGCCAGGGTAGTGGCGAGGGCCATGCGGTTCATGGAGACGGCTCCGGGAGCGGGGAAGGGTGGAAGTTGGAATGGGGAAAGGGGAAGGGACAGGCTGCGCCTCAACCATGGTTGCGAGGGCGGGCCGGGACGGCAAGATGATCGTGCGGGCCAGCGCCAGATGGCAGGATGAGCCAGCATGCAGACCCCGGCTCAGGCCCGACCCATCCACCTCCGGTTCCCCTCCATTTCTCCCGGGGCGAGATTCCAGCCATGACGTCTCCCCCTTTTCGCCTCCTGGCCCAATGCCCCCTGGGTCTGGAGGAGTACCTTCTCCAGGAGCTGCAGGCCCTGGCCATACAGGCCACCCCTCTGGAAGGCGGTGCGGAGTGGGAGGGAGGATGGTTCGACATCATGCGGGCCAACCTGCACCTCCGGGTGGCGTCACGGGTGCTGGTGGAGGTGGGACAATTCCCGGCCCGGGCTCTGGGAGAGCTGGAACGGAAGGCCGGGGCGCTGCCATGGGAAATGGTGCACGCGCTGTCAGGTGCCGGGGTGCGCTTCCGGGTGTCGGCTTCCCGCTCCCGTCTCTACCACGAGAAGGCCATCGAAGAGCGCCTCCGGCGGGCCGGGGGAGAACTGCCGGTTCCGGATCCGGAGCTTCCCGAAGAAGAGACCCCGCTTTTGGTGGCCCGCATGCACCGGGACCTCTTCACCCTCCGATTGGACACCAGCGGAGCCCATCTGCACCGGCGGGGTTACCGCCTCCATGTGGGAGAGGCGCCGCTGAGGGAGACCCTGGCCTCGGCCCTCCTCATGGCTCGAGGGACCGACGCAGGTGGCGAGGGCGGCTCACTTCTGGACCCGTTCTGCGGCTCCGGTACGCTGGCCGTGGAAGAGGCCCTGCGGGCGCGAGGGATTCCGCCGGGTCTCTCCGCCGCCAACCGGGAGCCCCGAGCCTACGCCTTCACCACCTGGCCGGATTTTCCGGAGGAAGAGTGGAAGGAGCTTCTGACTGGGGTTCGCAGCACGATCTTGCCGAAGGCTCCCCACCCCATCTTCGCCTCGGATCGGGACGCCCGGGTGGTGGAGGCGGCCTGGGAGAACATGCTGCGGGCCGGGGTGGAGGCGGATGTGGACCTGGTTGTGTCTGCCCTATCCCGGGCGCCCGTGCCATCGGGGGAGCCTGGATGGGTGGTGACGAACCCCCCCTTCGGAGGTCGGTTGGGCAATGTGGGCCGGCTCAAGTCGCTGTATGGTTCGCTGGGGCAGAGCCTCCGCCCGGGGGGCCGACTGGAGGGGTGGGGGCTGGTGATGCTCTCCGGCAACCCCCAGCTCACCCGGGCCCTCCGCCTTCCTGTGGCGGAGGGATTTTCCACCTCCCACGGGGGCTTGCGGGTGCAGGCGGTGGCGATGAAGGGTGGGGAAGGGAAGCCCGGGAAGGATCCGCAGAGCCCCCCAGTGTCGACCCCACCGGCTCCCGTCCCCCATCTCTCGGGTCCCGAAGCCATCCGGGCGCAGCTACCCGACTTCCTCCGGGACGAATCCAACCTGGGGGGCGGGGAGGCGCACCACGTGTATCTCCCCCGGACTCCTGAAGAGGTGGCTGCGGTGGTGGCCCACGCCGCCCACGAGAAGGCCACCATCACCGTGAGCGGCGCCCGCACCGGCATCACCGGCGGGGCCGTGCCCAGCGCAGAGTCCTGGATTCTCTCCCTCCAGCGCCTGGACGGGTTTCTGGGAGTGGAGACGGATCCTGTCACCGGTGAGCCCTTCGCCCGGGTCCAGGCGGGCCTCTCCCTGACTCGCCTGGCGGAGGAACTGGAGGCCGTGGGCCTCATGGACGGCCGCCGCTGGATCTACCCTGTGGATCCCACCGAGTGGTCGGCGTCGGTGGGGGGGACCCTCGCCACCAACGCCGCCGGCGGCCGGAGTTACCGCTACGGTTCCACGGCGTCCTGGGTAAGGGCCCTGAAGGTGGTGTTGGCAGATGGGCGGCTGGTGGAGCTGCGCCGGGGGGAGGTGCGGTTCCAGGAGGTTCCGTCCACATCTTTCATCAAGCTTCACGCCCCCCAGCTCTTCGGGCCCCGCACCCTGGAGGTGCCGGCGGTTCCCCACCCGGCGGTTCGCTGTGTGGCGGGATACGGTGGGCTGAGCCACGGAGGAGATCTGGTGGATCTCTTCGTGGGTTCGGAGGGAACGCTGGGGGTGGTGGTGGAGGCGGAACTTCGCCTGACGCCGGCTCCGGAACACCTTCTTTCCCTCATGCTCTTTCTTCCTCGGGAGACGGACGGGCTGGAGCTCCTGGCGCGCCTGAGGGAAGACCCTGCCCTGTCGCCCCTGGCCATGGAGTATCTAGACCCTGCCAGCCTGGATCTTCTCCGGGAAGAGCGGGCCCAGGGCCGGGAGGGTTCCATTCCAGCGCTCCCCGACTCGGCGGGCTCCGCCCTCTTCCTGGAGTTGGATTTCCCGGAAGCGGTGGGCCTGGAGGCACTGGATGCCCATGTGACCCGGGCCGGAGCTTCCCTGGATCAGAGCTGGGCCGGTGACAATGCCGCAGACGCCCTGCGTATGCGGCTGCTTCGTCATGCCGTACCGGAGGCCGTGAACGCAAGCATTGCCCGCCGCCGGAAGCAGGTCCCGGGTCTGCACAAGGTGGGAACCGATCTGGCCGTGCCGGATGCTTCGGCCCCCGAACTCTACGAGATCTACCACCGGGTCCGAAAAGACGCGGAGATGGTGTCGGTGCTCTTCGGTCACGGGGCCGAGAACCACCTCCACCTGAACTTCCTTCCCTCCACGGAGGAAGAGTTGGCCCGGGCCCGGGCGCTACACCTCCACCTGGCTCAGGAGGCCGTGCGTCTGGGAGGATCGGTTTCCGCCGAGCACGGCATCGGCCGTATCAAGCGGGATTTTCTGGAAATCCAGCACGGGCCCCGGGGCGTGGCTGCGTTCCGGCAGGTGAAGGCCTTTTTCGACCCCCATGGCATCCTCAATCCCGGGGTACTCTTTACCGATACTCGTGCATGAGGGTGTCCAGCCCCATGGCCTGCCAGGCGCTCCCATCCGTCATTCCCCAGAGCATGGAGAGGTGGAACACCGCTCCCCGGTCAGGGCGACCATCCGACGATGCCCGGTGGATCTCCTCCAGCTCGCTGCGGTGTCGTTCGGCCAGGCGGATATTCTCAGGCGCCACGGTGCGGCGCTCCTCATCCCGATCCAATTCTTCGTAGGCCCGCATGAGGCTCATGCCCGTCCAGAGGTACTCGTGGGCTGAGAGGTCGTGGCGGTCCATGGCGTCGGCGAACACCAGGCGGCCCTCCACGAACCGTCCCATGGTGCGAAAGCCGGCGGCCATATCGGTGAGGCTGGGCTGATCTCTCTCTTCCATGCGGAGGGCCAGGTCTTCCAGCTCGTCGGCCCACGGGCGCATCTCCTCCCAGAGCTCGTCGGTGACCTGGAAGAAGGTCTCGGCCTGGGCCGGCGTCACCACCCCATCGGACGGCTGCTGGAAGGTGTGCTCCCGCTGCAGCCGCACCAACGTTTCCTGGGCCTCCTGCTGTTGCTCCAACCCTCCGGCGAAGTCGCCCACCCGATCGCCCACCACGTTGAACACGGCATAGGCCAGAACGATGCCCACGATCCCCATGACGGCCAGCACTCCCAGACATCCGATGAAGAACTTGGCGCCGGTAGACATGCCCTTCTTCTCAGGCTGGCTCCCGGGGGGAGGTCCTGCTGCCGGAGCCGGGGCTGACGGCGGAGGCGGCGGAGGGGTAGGAGGCGGTGGCGGCTGGGGAGGGGTGGAATCTGGAGTGGCACCGGGCGTCTGATCATCCATGGGTGGGACAGCTCCGTTGGAGGGCGAAAGGGCCGCATCGAAGGTAAGGTGAATCCGCCACCGTCGCAGCCCGGTGTGAGATATCCGCCCGAGACACCGACGGGCTTCGCTTTTTCAATGTACCCAGGGAACCTACCTTGCGGCTTCCGTTTCACTGTTTCTCTCTGGAAGGAGTAATCCATGCCCCGTCTTCCTGGTGCGACGTCTTTCCTGGGCCAGGATCCAGCGCTTCAGGATGGATAAAGCAGAAGACCTTCTGGAGAAGGTGCCTGTCCTACCCCGGCTCCTCCGGCGTTTCACCTTCGCCCTGGAGCGGTGGATCATCCGGGGGCCCCACTTTCGCTTCCTGGCGGTGGCTGCCGCCGTGGGGCTGTTGTCGGTAGGGGGCGGAGTGGCGGTGCGCCTTTTCGGAAGCGGCTTCGACCAGTATCCCGACGCCGTATGGTGGTCTTTCCTTCGCCTCACCGACCCCGGGTACCTGGGGGATGACGTGGGGGTGGTGAACCGGGTGGTTTCCACCTTCCTCACCGTGGCGGGATACGTGGTCTTCATGGGCGCTCTGGTGGCCATCATGACCCAGTGGCTCCAGGCCCGGATGAGCGTCCTGGAAAGCGGGGTGACCCGGGTCACCCGGAACGACCACGTGGTGATTCTGGGGTGGACCAGCCGGACCCATGCCATTGTGAGGGAGCTGCTGGTGTCTCAGGGGCGGGTGCGGCGCTTCCTGGAAAAGAGGGGGGCAGGGAAGAGGCTTCAGGTGGTGATCCTGGCGGAGGAGGTGTCGGCGGCGCGGCTCCAGGATCTCCGGGATGCGGTGGGGGATCCCTGGGAAGAGCTCCAGGTCACTCTGAGATCAGGCTCTGCACTCCGACCGGATCACCTGAAGCGGGTGGATATCGCCCATGCCGCCGCCGTCATCATTCCCGGTGCCGAGTTCGAGGGAGAGGCGGGCCAGGCGGACACCGAGACGGTGAAGGTTCTCCTTTCTCTGGAACGCCTTCCTGCATCGGAAGGGAGGCCCCTGGTGGTGGCGGAGATCTTCCAGGACCGGAAGGCGGAGATTGCCCGCACCGTCTACCGGGGTGATCACGAGATCATCTGTAGCGGTAAGGTGGTGAGCCGGCTCCTGGCGCAGAATCTGCGGTACGCCGGCCTTTCCACGGTGTTCAACGAGATCCTGAGCCGGGGCAATAGTGGAAACGCCATCTATATCCGGGACGAGCATGGGTTGGATGGGGCGAGCATGGCTGAAGCTCGAAGTCGGGTGGGGAACGCAGTTCTCCTGGGAACCATCCGAACCACCGGAGTGGATCTGAAACCCGTTCCCCAGCTGAACCCACCCCCGGAGCGAATCATCCAGACGGGTGACGCTCTGGTGTGTTTGGCTCGGAGCTATGAGGACACGGCGCCCGACGCGCCGGCGCCGGCGGAAGCGGAATCGGGCGCCGAAGCGGTTTCCACACAGGCAGGCCTCCCGAAGGAGTCGTGGGTGCCGGGGGAGGCCGGCGAACCCCTGCACCGGAGGATCCTCATCCTGGGCTGGAATCACAAAGCTCCGGCACTCCTGGATGAACTGGCGGCCCATGAGGGCGAGACCTTCGAGATCACCCAGGCCGCCGGTGTGGCAGTGGAGCGCAGGGAGCAGGAGCTCCGGTTTGGCACCTCCGCTGCCCTGGCTCTGGGAGTAAGGCATGTGGAGGCCGACACCACCGATCCCGCCGAAGTCGCGCTGCTGAAGCCGGAAAATTTCGACACCATCCTCATCATCGGGAGCGACTGGTCCGAGTCGGAGGATGAAGCCGACGCCAGGGCTCTCATGGCCATGCTGGTGCTGCGGGAGCTGCTGGCCAAGAAGTCCGGCGGGCCTCGTCCCACGGTGGTGGTGGAGCTACTGGATCCCGCCAATGTGGCGCTGGTGGGGCGGGATTCAGCCGAGATCATCGTGAGCCCCCTGATCCTGAGCCACATGTTGGCTCAGGTGGCCCTCCGCCGGGAGCTGAACGTCATCTTCGACGAGCTGTTCGGAGCCGGCGGGGTGGATCTGGCGTTCCGGAGCTTGGAGGGGTGGCTTCCCCCTGGTCCATTCCGTTTCCACGATCTGATCCGGGCAGCGGGGGCCCAGGGGATGACGGCTCTGGGCGTTCGCGATTCCCCATCTGGGTCGCTCTGGTTGAACCCCCCCCGGGATCGGGGTTGGAACGATTCCAAGGGGCTGGAAGTGGTGGCGTTGGTGGGGCCTCGATGAGGAACTCGGCCACGAGTTTCGTGTTGGTGCTTTTGGCGTTCCTGGATGCTGCCTGACACCTTGAAGGAGGACCTCGTATCATGAACTCCCGGGAGATGAGCACCATGATGACCCTGTCCGCAAGCCCACTGCCGGCCGAAGGGATTGCTCCCTTTGCCGGCGCCCGCTTCAGCGCCTCCCTCATCCTGGCGGGGCTGGCCCTCGTCCTGGCACCGCTGCTTGCGTCGTTCCCGCTTTCCCTCCAGGCCCAGACCCTCTCCATCACCCAGACGCCGCCTCCGGTTCGCCATTCGGGCGTCACTGCGGTTCAGGCCGGGATGCTCTTCGACGGGACGGGCGAGACCACCCGCTCGAACGTCACCATCCTCATCCGGGACGGGCGCATCGAGGAGGTGGGCCCGCAGCTTCAGGTGCCGGCGGGGGCGGAACGCATCGACCTGTCCGACTGGACGGTGCTTCCCGGCTTTGCGGATCTCCACACCCATCTCACGGGTGACCCGGAAGATCTGGGTGCCGACCGGGGTGGCTTCCTCTTCCAGTATCCCGAGAGGGCGGCGCTGGTGGGGGCCCGGAATGCCCGGGCCACCCTCCTTGCGGGTTTCACCACCGTGCGGGATGTGGGAGGAGCGGCCACCTCGGCGCTGGCCCTCCGGGACGCCATCGCCCAGGGACTGGTGCCAGGACCTCGCATGATCACCGCCATCGGTATCGGCACCACCGGGAGCCACTGCGACCCCACCACGGGAATCCGGCCGGGTACCGCCGATGTGAGTGCCGGACGCGCCTATGTGTTTGACGGAGCCCAGGAGGCGGAATCAGTGGTGCGCAAGGCCGTCCGGGACGGTGCCGACCTCATCAAGGTATGTGCCACCGCCGGGGTTCTCTCTCTCACCGACGATATCGGCCCACCTCAGATGACCCCCGCCGAGCTGGAGGCGGTGATCTCCACGGCTTCCACCCTGAACCGGAGGGTGGCGGCTCACGCCCATGGGTTGGAGGGGATCACCAACGCGGTGCGGGCGGGCATAACCACCATCGATCATGGCAGCGTGCTGGACGATGCCATCCTGGCGGAGATGACCCGCCGGGGAACGTGGCTGGTCCCCACCATGATGGCCTACAAAGCAGTGGTGGAAATGGCAGAGGCGGGCTTCCTTCCCCCGGGCCCCACCCAGAAGACCTTCGACATCGCTCCCCTGGTGGTGGCTTCCCACCGTCGGGCCTTCGCGTCGGGTGTGCCGGTGGCATTCGGCACCGATGCCGGGGTGTTCGCCCACGGTCGGAACGCCGGAGAGTTCCAGCTCATGGTGGATGCGGGGATGCGTCCGGCCACCGCCCTCCTCACAGCTACCCGGAATGCCGCGCAGGCGCTGGGACGGGAAGACGATCTGGGCACGGTGGAGCCCGGGAGGTGGGCCGATCTGGTGGCGGTGCAGGGGAACCCCCTGGACGACGTCTCCATCCTGGAGAACGTGGGGTTCGTCATGAAGGAAGGGGTGGTCTACAAGCGGGATGGTGTGCCGGTTGCGAGGTAGGCCGGGGCGCTAGTGTCCTGAGTCAGAGATTCGTCGGCATCCGTTCGCCGCTGCATCCACCCTGG
>JBBDRI010000038.1:0-110303 GCA_040905545.1 Gemmatimonadota bacterium
GATCGGGGGCCCTGGGGCTCCCAACGGCGGCGCCCTGTACTTCTTCAACAGCCTTCAAAGGGTTCGGACAGAAGGGATTCCACCAGGCGGGCAGATTCCCCATACGGTGTGGAGAGGCCCTGGGCCACTCGATGGGCAGCCCGCTCCTCTCCGTTCTCATGCATCAGTCGCTCCAGTCGCCGAGCCAGGTCCCGCTGGGCCACCGCGCGGATCCTGCGAAAGGCGCGGTCCTTCCTGCGAAGCTCCAGTTCGCCCGATTCCCGCAGGAAGCGGGCATGGGCATCCAGGGCGTCGTGGACCTCCTCCAGCCCTTCCTCCCGGTGGGCTACCGTCGAAAGTACCGGAATGGTCCATCCGGAAGGGTCGACTGGACTTTCCCGGGTCTCCCGCTTCCGCATACGAGAGAAGTCCACGCCATGGTGCGCCGGTTCACTCCCACTCCTGGAGGATTCCATGGGGGTACGGAGGTGTATGGCCGTCCGCAGCTCCTTGACCATGCGATCCGCCCCGGGCCGGTCAGCCTTGTTCACCACGAACACATCCGCAATCTCCATGAGGCCCGCCTTCATGGCCTGGATCCCATCGCCGGATTCCGGCACCAGGACCACTACCACGGTATCTGCCGTACCGGTGATCTCCAACTCCGTCTGACCCACGCCCACGGTCTCTACCAGGATGTCCGGAAACCCGAAGGCATCCACCAGGTCCAGAACCTCGGCTGTAGTGGTAGCCAGCCCGCCCAGCGACCCTCGGCTGGCCATGGAGCGAATGAAGATCCCGGGATCCATGGCCACATCGTTCATGCGAATTCTATCACCCAGGAGCGCTCCCCCAGAGTAGGGAGATGTAGGGTCAACCGCCACCACAGCCACTTCCCGGTCCCGCGCCCGAAGGCCTGTAGCCAGAGCCGCCACCAGAGTGGATTTTCCGGCCCCCGGGGGCCCCGTGATCCCCACCCGCCTTCCCGACGGGGGGGATCCGGCAAGGACGTGATGGAGAAAATCCTGGAAGCCGGAGCGCTGACTCTCCACCAGGGTGATGGCCCGGGCCAGAGCTCGTCGCTGCCCATGGCGAAAGCCCTGGTGCAGAGCTTCCAGCGCGGGTGTCATGGTGGGTGCTGGCATGTCGTAAGATATCCATCTGGGCCCGAAGAGGGAGAGGGCCGGCACTGTCGAAGGATATCGCCTTGTGACACGGGTGGTGCTACCGTGATCCCATGTCTTCCAACCGCATCAACCAGGAGGCCCATCCATGAGTCGAAGCCGGCGCCAGGGCCTCGGCCTGGGGGTGGGCGTAGCCGTGGGTGTGGCCCTGCTGCTCCTCCTGGCCCGAGCTACTCCGCCCATGGAGATCCTGGAGGCCCGCTCGGGAGATCTCAGGGCACGATGGGCGGCCGATCCCACTCAGGCGCACCCGGACATCCTGTTGGTGGCCATCGACGAGGTCACCCTCGATCTCCTGCAAGACGAGGTGGGACGATGGCCCTGGCCACGAGACCTCCATGGGTACCTCACCGAGTACCTCTCGGCCGCCGGAGCCCGGCTGGTGCTGTTCGACATCGGCTTCTTCGACCCCGATCTGGGATGGCCGGAAGGGGACACCCTTTTCTCAGAGGCCATGGCCCACGCCGGGAACGCAGTGCTTCCGGTGGTCTTCCTGGAACGGGAAGAGGAAGCCGCGTCCCGGTTGGACGCGCTCCTGGGGAGAGAGGGAGAACGGGCTCTCCTGGAAGGCCATGCCCTCACACACCCAGCACCTCTTCCCCCGGAGATGCCAGACTTCGGCGCTGTGGTGACTCCCTTCCCTCTCCTGGGGCAAGCCGCCGCAGGAATGGGTGCCATCAACCTGGAGCCCGATGGCGTGGACGGAGTCAGCCGGAGAGAGCGACTGATCTACCCACATCGGGGCCGTCTCTATCCCTCTCTGGCCCTGGCTGGAGCCAGGATCCTGGACCCGGAACGTTTCGGAGGGGAGGTGACCCTGGCCTCGCGGGAGATCCGGATGGGAGATACCTCTCTTCCCCTGGACCAGGGTGGACTGCTCCTGCGTTGGCGGGGACCCTACCTGGAAGAGGGGCAACACACGTACCCGGTGGTTCCGGCCTACCAGATCCTCAACAGTTATGAGCAACTGGTCCGGGGCGCGGAGCCGGATGTGCCCTTGGAGGAATTCCAGGGGAAGGTGGTGCTGGTGGGTCTCACGGGTCTGGGGCTGTTTGAAGCCCGAACCACTCCGGTGGCTACGAATGACCCGGGACTCATGATCCATGCGGCTGCCCTGGACAACCTCCTTTCGGGAGATCATCTCCGAAGGCCACCTCCAATGGCGGAAGCCGTTGTTATGACGGTGATCGTCCTGCTCATGGGCGCGGGCGCATCCTGGTTCTCCCTCACAGGCGGAGTGCTTCTCCTCCTGGTGGGCTGGTTGGGAACCGTGTCGGTTTCGTTCTGGGCCTACGGGGCAGGCTTGGCCACCGACCTGGCGACCCCACTTCTGGGGCTGGGACTGGCCTTTGGCGGTGCGGTGACGGCGCGGTATGTAACCGAAGGGAGAGAACGCCGGAGGATCCGAGATCTCTTTGGGCGGTATGTGGCGCCGGAGTACGTCCGCATTCTGGAGGAAGACCCCGATGCCTTCCGACTGGGTGGCGAAAGGGTGCCTCTTACCCTTTTATTCAGTGACATTCGAGGTTTCACATCGCTGTCTGAACGCCTCCCTGCGGAGGAGGTGGTAGAGATCCTGAATCGTTATCTGGATCGGATGGCAGAGATCGTCTTTCGCCACGGAGGGACTCTGGACAAGTTCATGGGGGACGGACTCATGGCTTTCTGGGGTGCACCCCTTCCCCAGCCCGACCATGCCCGCAAAGCAGTGGAGGCTGGATTGGAGATGTTGGAGGCGGTGGAGACCCTGAACGAAGAGATGGAGATTCCCCTGGGTGGCCTGCGCCTGGACATCGGGGTGGGAGTGAACACCGGAGAGGCCGTGGTGGGCAACATGGGATCGCTCACCCGGAAACTGGACTATACGGCCGTGGGAGATCATGTGAACCTGGCCAGCAGACTCGAGGGTTTGAACAAGGAACGGGGCACCCGGCTCCTGGCGAGTCACGCCACCTGGGAGGCTCTGGGCGATGGGTTCCAGGGGGAAGAACTGGAGCCCGCCCGGGTAAAGGGGAAGGAGATAGAGGTGCGTGTACACACGGTGACCCGGGGACCTGCCTCCAGCCGGAAAGCTGCCTCAGCCCCGAAGAAAATGGGCTCGGTGGTTTTCACCATCCTGCTGGCCATGGCCATGTCTGTGTCCCTTACGCTCCTGACGCCCGGGGGGGCCGAAGCCCAGGAGCGAGCCCGGTGGACCGACCGGATCTATGTTCCCGGCAGCTGGGACGGCGGTCAGGTGGTCCCTCCCGCGGGGGGCTCGAATGCCGTGGCTCTTGTAGCCACCGTGGAAGGCTACGCAGCCCCGCCCCGCTGGCGTCTGGAGCTTCGACGCGTCACGGCGGCAGGTGCCTTGGAGGAGCCGGAAGTGGTTGTGGGTGAGGGTCAGGAGGCCTTCGTCCTCACCGCGCTGGGTTCAACCTCCCTGGACGAGCACGCTCTGGGCGAAGACGCCCTGGTGGAATTCGCCCTGAGCACGCTGATGCCGTCCGGGGCACCCCATCCCCCTCAGGCCACGGCCCTCACCCAGACGCAGGACGGCACCCTGGTGCGCACTGTGGAACGCCAGCCGGCGGTGCGAGCTGAGTTCTCCGACGACCTCCTGGCCACAGGTCGGGCTTCCCGATTGGGGCGCTCCCTGCTCCGCCTCACCACGGAGGAGGTGGGCGATCAACGGGAAACCAGCTTCGCCGCCACGGCCGGCGCCAGAGGCGTTCGGGTCCGCACAGCCGATGGAGAGGTGGATATCACCCCTGATATGCGCGCCATCGCCGCCCTGGAACGTCGGTCCATCTCCGCCCTGGAGTTGGATCGGTTCCGGCGGGACGGTGGCCTGGGAGGTGGGCGATGAAGCAGCCGCGTTGCGGTCCGGCCTGGGGCCTCCCCATGGCTTGCGTGTTCCTGGCGGGATGCAGTGGGCAGTTGGGTTCCCTTTCGGGCCTTCCCGGGGCAGAGTCCCTTCAGTCATTGGCCCGGGTGGGAGCCAGCGCACTGCCCATCAGTACGGAAGCGGAGATCACCATCGGTCGCACCGTGGCGGGTACCGTGGTGGGCAGGGAGCCCCTCCTCCAGAATGAGGAGCTTCACAGCTACGTGGAGTTGGTGGGACAGGTGGTAGCCGAACAGTCCGTGCGCCGGGGGGAGTTGGTCTTCTATTTTGGGATTCTGGACACTCCCGAGGTGAATGCCTACGCAGCGCCGGGGGGCTACATCTTCGTAACCAGGGGAACCCTGGAGCTGTTGGAAACCGAGGCGGAGTTGGCAGCCATACTGGCACACGAAATCGCACATGTGGATGCCCGGCACGTGGTGGAGGAGCTCCGTCAGGGCGATATGCTCCGTACGGCCCGGGAGGAAGCCGACCTGACGGGGCCCCTTCTGGATCGGGTGGCGGGAGCAGGCACCAGTCTGCTCTTCACGGGCTTGAGCCGAGGCGACGAGATGGAAGCCGACTCCCTGGGGCTCCTCTATGCGGCGGGTGCAGGGTATCAACCCGCAGCGTTCATCCGAGCATTGGAGCGCATGGAACTGGCGGAAGGGGCCGCAGACGCGGACCAGCGATTCCGAACCCTCCGAACCACCCATCCTCCCACGGGAGATCGGATCGAGGCCCTCCGACGGGGGGTGGACGCCCTTCCCCCCGATTACCACGACGGGGTGGAGTTGGCTGAACGATTCCAGGTCATCATGTCGGGCCTCTCGGAGCCGGAGAACACGCCTTCGGGCTGACCCGCCGGAGGTGAACCCTGGCCTGCACATGTCTGGCGGGATATGTTTGCGCGGTTCATCACACTTTTTACGTCCGAAAGTGCGGCCAGCTTTGCGTTCCCATCGGTTCACCGCACTCCTCACCCTCCTGACTGGCCCCGTTGAAGCCCGGGAACTCCAACCTTGAGAAGGCTGGATCAGGCTGGGTTTGTGGCCATCGTAACCCTGGGGCTGTTCTCCTTGGTGCTCATGGAGGCCGGCCATTCTCGGGTGGTGGAAGAATTCACCCGCTCGCTCACCTCGGTGGACAACCTCACCCGCGTGAGGGTTCACGCCACCCGAGCCTATCTGGCGGCGGTGCGAGAACGAAATGGGGATCCCACCTTCGCCGGCCCTGTGGCCGAGGCCGAATTGGAGGCCGCCCAGTCGCTCCTCGGGGATTGGGCCCAGGGGCGGAGCTCGCTCCCGGGCATGACCGCGTTGCCTCCGGATGATCCGGCGCAGCTGGCCCAGGCCCGGGAGCTGTCGCAGAAGCTGGAGGCGTTCCAGGAGCGACTCCTGAACCCCCGGGGGGAAGATCCGTTCGAACTCAGGTTGGCCTTCGGAGAGCTGGAGCGATCTGCCATGGCCCTGGAGCGAACCGTGCACGCCAGGGTCCGGGTTCGCCTGGACGAGGAGGCCCGCCGCCACCTCCTGCGGCTGGGCCTCTGGAGCCTCTTCATTCTTCTTACCGCACTGGGGTTCATGGCCCTCCGACGACTGGCGAGCCGCACACGGGATCACCGGAACCAGGTGGCTCGTCAGCGAGATCGGGCAAGGGATCGTTATGCCACGCTCCTGGAGATCTCTCCCACCGGGTTTCTCAGATGCCAGGGGGACGGGACCATCCTGGAAGCCAGCCCCTGGTGGCGCGACGAGATGGGAGACGATGAGCAGAGTGCCTGGCGGGGTCGGGCCTGGTGGGAGGCCTTTCCTCCAGAGTCCCAGGCCGTAGCCAAGGACCGCTGGTCGGGACGGGCCGAGGGTACCCGGGCCTTCTCCATGGAACTATCGCGCCCGGACGGCGGGGGATCCCACCGATGGTACCTTCTCCAATGGAGTGCCCGGGACAGTGACGATGGCACCACCGTGCACTGGCTGGGCACGATCCTGGATGTAACGGAGCGTCGGGTGGTGGAAGACCGGCTGCACCATGTGCAGCGCCTGGAAGCCGTGGGACAGTTCACTGGAGGTATAGCCCACGACTTCAACAACCTCCTCTCGGTGATCCTGGCCAACGCCCACATGCTGGAGGATGACCTTGCCGGGGGAGGAGAGGCCGGCGAACTCCTCCAGGATATCAAGTCCGCCGGGGAGAGTGGGCGAGAACTGGTGCGCGGGCTCATGGGATTCAGCCGGCAGGCCCCTCTCAGGATCGCCCCACTGGAGGTGCTCCCCGTGGTTGAGGAGGCGCTGAAGCTGGCCCGGCGCCTCGTTCCGTCGTCCGTGGACCTCAAGTGCACGCCCCAACACCCGATACCGCCTGTCCACGGTGACGCCGGCGCCCTCCAGCAGATTCTCCTGAACCTCATCTCCAACGCCCGGGATGCCATGCCTCAGGGAGGCGAAATCCGCGTGTCGGTGGCGGCGGCCACCCTGGACTCGGAATACCTGCTGGATCACCCTTGGTTCGAGCCCGGAACGTACGGCCTCATCACCGTGACGGATACAGGATCAGGGATGGATGCTGAGACCGCATCCCGGGTCTTCGATCCCTTCTTTACCACGAAGCCCCGGGGCAAGGGCACGGGGTTGGGCCTGGCCACAGCCCATGGTCTCGTAGCCCAGATGGGGGGACAGATCCAGGTCTACAGCGAAGTGGGAGTGGGCACCGTGTTCAGGATCTACCTTCCCCAGGCGGAGGGAACACCGGTTCCCGCCACCCACAGCCTGGTGCCGGTAGCGGACAAGGAGCCCCCGGCCACACCGGGGGACGGCAGCCCCGCCACCATACTGGTTGTAGACGACGATCCGGTGTTGCGGAGAACAGCGGCTCGCACCCTGACACGGTTGGGGTACCTTGTCCTCACTGCGGAGGACGGGTTTCAGGCCTTGGCTCTACTCAGGGAAGAATCCATCCATCTGGTCATCAGCGACGTGGCCATGGATCGAATGGGAGGCGTTGCACTGCATAAGGCCATCCGAAGCGAAGGGTGGACCCTCCCCTTCCTCTTCTCCAGCGGATACACTCGAGAAGACCTCGGTCGCGACGATCTCCCCGATGATGCCGCCTTCCTTCCGAAGCCCTGGACGGTGGATCAGATCCGGGCGCGAGTGGAGGAGGCCCTGGCAGGCGCATCCGGCTGAACCTACCCAGCTTCCCCCGCACCCATGGATCGGCCCCGGCACCCATGTCAAGCATCCCGGAGCACTTCCAGAAAGAGTCGCCCGTAGCGCTCCAGTTTGGCCGGCCCGACCCCGGGCACCGCCAGTAGCTCCTCCAACCTCTCAGGGGCGCGAGCCACCATCTCCCGCAGTACCTTGTCGCTGAACACCAGGTAAGCCGGCACCCCTTCACGTTCGGCCAACCCCTTCCGAAGCGCTCGAAGACGCTGGAAGGCAGCTTCGGCTTCCGGGTCGGGGGGAGCGTCTCCCGGCGTTGAGCCAGATGTGGGGCGCCCCGCCACAGCTCCGGTAGATACGCCTCCAGTACTTCGCCGGGTGGGAGCCGTCCGGGCGCCCCGCCTGCTCCGTAGCCGCTCCTCCACAGGCTCCTCCCGGCAGATGTCGCACGACGCCCCACAGGGCTCCATCTCTTCCTGGAAGTATCCCAGGATGGCCCGATGCCGGCACTCCCCCGACTCCAGAAGTCGAAAGAAATCCACCGTGGCCTGACGCTTCTGCTGCCAGAGATCCGGATCATCCACTTCATCCAGGAAGCGTTCGTGCATCTTCACATCCGCCCAGGAATAGAAGAGGGTGCAGTCGCTGGGCAGCCCGTCCCGCCCCGCCCGCCCCATTTCCTGATACCAGGACTCCACGTCCCGGGGCATATCCCGATGTATCACGAAGCGAACGTCGGACTTGTCGATCCCCATGCCGAACGCCACGGTGGCCACCACCACCTCCACGTCGCCTTTCTGGAAAGCCTCCTGATGGGCGCTCCGGTCCCCGTCGGGCAGGCCTGCGTGATAGGGAAGGGCGGTGACCCCCTCGCCCCGGAGGAAGGCAGCCGTCTGTTCCACCCCTTTTCGGCTCAGACAATAGACGATTCCGTTCTCTCCCGGATGCTCCCGAATGAGGCCCAGAATCTCCTTTCGGGTGTTTCCCTTCCCCTTCTTCCGGCAAGCCACCCGGAGGTTCGAGCGATAGAACGACCCCTTATAGCCAGCCGGCTTTTTCATCCCCAACTGGCGCAGGATGTCACGGGCCACGGTGCGGGTGGCCGTGGCCGTCAGTGCCAGAACGGGCACATCCAACCCGTCCTTCAGCCCCCGGAGCCGTCGGTAGGACGGACGAAAATCGTGTCCCCACTGACTGATGCAGTGAGCCTCGTCCACCACCAGGAGGGAAATGGGACACCCCTGCACGAAATCCCGGAGCCGACCGTCCAGGGCCTCGGGAGCCAGGTAGACCAGTTCGTACTCCCCTGCCCGCAGGCTCTTCAGTCGCCTACCTCGCTCCTCGGGAGGCAGGGTGGAGTTGATCTCCGCCGCCTTGAAGCCCAGGAGGCGCAATGCGTCCACCTGGTCTTTCATGAGGGAAATCAGGGGTGAAATCACCAGCACGGTGCCAGGAAGGACCCGCGCCGGGAGTTGGTAGGTGAGAGACTTCCCTGCCCCGGTGGGCATGACGGCAATGCAGTCCCTCCCTGCCAGAACGTCCCGGATCACCTCCTCCTGGCCAGGGCGGAAGGTGTCGAAACCGAACGCATCCTTCAGAACGCGGTGGAGATCCTCCGTTGTATTGGGCATCCGGAAAAGGTAGCACCTGAGCGAGCCACTAGAAGGCCGTTGAAGAAGTACAGGGACTACCCTGGACCCGTCACCCTGCATCCGTTAGGCTCAGGGTGTTCACCGCCAGGGGTACTCCGGCATCGGCGCCGGGGTTGAGAAAGTCCCTTGGAACCTGACCCGGTTCAGACCGGCGTAGGGAGCGCGGTGCGGATACGGAGCTCCCACGCTCCAGCCGCCTCGCGCCATCGGACCCGTCCGGTGGCGCTTTCCATTTCCAGAGGCGACATCCGCCGGCCGCTCCCCCGCCCGTCGCAATCAGCGAGCGCGCCATGCCCAGCACCCCTGAATCCATCTCCCCAAGTACTTCCTCCGACTACGGCTCCCACTTTCCCGCTTCCCGCAAGGTCTGGGTGGAGGGCTCCCGAGGAATCCGGGTTCCCTTCCGTGCAATCCACCTCTCCGGGGACGAGCCTCCCCTGCGGGTCTATGACACCAGCGGCCCCAGGGGCCTGGACCCCCTCCAGGGCCTACCGCCGGTACGAGGGGAATGGATCCGGGATCGAGGCGACGTGGAAGGTGTGGGCGCCCACCGGCTGCCGGAGCTGGCCCGGGACCCGAAACACGGGACTGCCACCATACCTGGGGAGTTGAATCATGACGTCCTGAGGGGCACGGGCCGGGTCACCCAACTGCATTACGCCAGGCGGGGCGAGATCACCCCCGAGATGGAATTCGTAGCCATCCGTGAAGGCATGGATCCCGAGTTCGTGCGCAGTGAGGTGGCCAGGGGTCGGGCCATCATCCCGGCCAACATCAATCACCCCGAGCTGGAACCCATGATCATCGGCCGCAACTTCAAGGTGAAGGTGAACGCCAACATCGGAAACTCGGCGGTGACCTCATCCATCGACGAGGAGGTGGAGAAGCTCCGCTGGGCCACTCTCTGGGGGGCCGACACCGTCATGGACCTTTCCACCGGGAAGAATATCCATCAGACCCGCCAGTGGATTCTCCGAAACAGCCCCGTACCCATCGGAACCGTCCCCATCTACCAGGCCCTGGAGAAGGTGGGAGGGGTGCCGGAGGAACTCACCTGGGAGATCTACCGCGAGACCCTCATCGAGCAGGCGGAGCAGGGGGTGGACTACTTCACCGTCCACGCCGGCGTCCTGCTCAGATACGTGCCCATGACGGTGAACCGGGTCACGGGCATCGTCTCCCGTGGGGGAAGCATCATGGCCCAGTGGTGCCTGGCTCATCACCAGGAGAGCTTCCTCTACACCCGCTTCCGGGAAATCTGCGAGATCATGGCCGAGTACGATGTGGCCTTCTCCCTGGGAGACGGCCTCCGCCCGGGCTCCATTGCCGACGCCAACGACGAAGCCCAGTTCGCCGAGTTGAAGACCCAGGGCGAACTCAACCGCATTGCCTGGGAATACGACGTGCAGGTGATGAATGAAGGGCCTGGGCATGTGCCCATGCATCTCATCAAGGAGAACATGGAGAAGCAGTTGGAATGGTGCGACGAGGCGCCGTTCTATACCCTTGGACCCCTCACCACGGATATCGCCCCGGGCTACGATCACATCACCAGCGCCATCGGGGCGGCCCAGATCGGCTGGTACGGCACAGCCATGCTCTGCTATGTCACACCGAAGGAGCACCTGGGTCTCCCGGACCGGGACGACGTGAAGGCCGGGGTCATCGCTTACAAGATCGCCGCCCACGCTGCCGATCTGGCCAAAGGACACCCCCGTGCCCAGGAGTGGGACGACGCCATCTCCAAGGCCCGCTTTGAGTTTCGGTGGCGGGATCAGTTCCACCTCTCATTGGATCCGGAAACGGCCCTCAAATATCACGACGCAACCCTTCCGGCGGAGGGGGCCAAGGTGGCCCACTTCTGCTCCATGTGTGGACCGAAATTCTGCTCCATGAGGATCTCCCATGACCTCCGGGACGCTGCCAAGGGGATGGCCGAGAAGGCCGAGGAATTCCGGGAGGGAGGAAGCCGGATCTACGTCCCCGCCGGTGGGGCCGAAAGCTAGGAGCGGGGACAGCCTGGTTGCTCAGGGAGTTACCACTTCCGCCCTTTCCGGTGTGGTGTCGGGAAGTGACGGTCAGGCCCTTGGCGGTGCCAGTGTCATCGCCACTCACGTGCCCTCGGGTACCCGTTATGGTGCGGTGACCCGGGCAGACGGCCGCTTCTACATCCCGGGCATGCGGGTGGGCGGTCCGTACCGGGTGGAGGTATCCAACATCGGCTACGCCACCGGCATCACGGATGGCATCAACCTGAACCTCGGCGTGGCGTCCGATCTCACCGTTACCCTCACCCAGCAGGCCATCGAGTTGGAAGGGATCACGGTCACGGGCCAGCAGGGGGCAGTGTTCAGCTCCGAGCGGACGGGAGCTTCAACCCAGGTGAGCCGCCAGGCCCTGGCTACCCTGCCGACCATTTCCCGCCGCATCGATGACTTCACCCGCCTGACCCCCCAGTACGGGGGTGGCAACTCCTTCGCGGGGCAGGATCGACGGATGAACAACATCACCGTGGACGGCTCCTACTTCAACAACTCCTTCGGACTGGGTGCACAGCCCGGCGACCGGACGGGGGTGGCCCCCATCTCCCTGGAAGCCATTGAGCAGGTCCAGGTGAATGTGGCCCCCTACGATGTCCGGCAGGGGAACTTCGTGGGTGCCGGTGTGAACACGGTCACCCGGAGCGGAACAAACGAGTTCAGGGGCTCGCTCTACACCCAGTTCCGGGACGAGGGGCTGGTGGGTACCGAGGCCGGCGAGTCGGACTTCAACCCCGGCACCTTCAGCTACAACCAGTACGGCGGTTGGCTATCCGGCCCCATCGTGGAGAACAAGCTGTTCTTCTTTGGAAGCTATGAGGGTGACGCCCTCACCGAGCCGGGAACCACCTTCCGGGCGAACCAGGGCGGCGAAGCCATCGCCGGTGGCGTGACCCGGGTTCTGGCTTCCGATCTGAACGAGTTGAGCCAGTTCCTGGTTACCAACTTCAACTACGAGACGGGACCATTCGAAGGATACGACCACGAGACCCCCGCCACCCGGATCCTGGGGAAACTGGACTACAATCTGAACGATGGGAACAAGTTCAGCCTCCGCTACAGCCACCTGGATTCAGACACGGATGTACTCATGTCCAACTCCTCCTCGCTGGGATGGGGAGGTCGCCGGACCCGCTCAACCGCGCTGAACTTCCGGAATTCCAACTACCAGATCCTGGAGAACATCCGATTCGTGGTGGGAGAATGGAACTCGCTCATCACCAACAACCTCTCCAATAGCCTCATCGTGGGCTACACCTCCCACGATGAGAGTCGGGGCTTCCGGGGTGAGTTCTTCCCCATGGTGGATATTCTGGAGGAGGGCTCGGTCTACACCTCCTTCGGCTTCGAGCCCTTCACCCCCAGCAACCAGTTGCGCTACAACTCCTTCCAGATCCAGAACAACCTCACCCGGTTCGGCGAGCGGCACACCCTCACCTTCGGTTTCAGCGCCGAGCGGTATGAGTCGGAGAACGTCTTCTTCCCCGGCTCCCAGAGCGCCTACGTCTACAACTCGCTGGCCGACTTCTACACCGACGCCAACGACTACCTGGCCAACCCCAACCGCACCACCTCTCCGGTGGACCTGGCTCGCTTCCAGGTGCGCTGGTCGAACATTCCCGGACAGGACAAACCCATCCAGCCCCTGGAGGTTCTCTACACGGGGATCTACGGCCAGGACGAGTGGCAGGTGAACCGCGACATGAAGGTCACCATGGGGCTGCGCCTGGACGTGCCCTTCTTTGGTGATACGGGCTTCGAGAATCGGCAAGTGGACGGCCTCACCTTCCGGGACGAAAACGGAAACCCGGTACAGTTCTCCACCTCCAAACTTCCCGACGCGAACCTCCTCATTTCGCCGCGGTTGGGGCTGAACTGGGACGTTCGGGGCGATCAGACCACCCAGATCCGTGGCGGAACGGGTATCTTCGCCGGCCGCCCGGCGTACGTCTGGATCTCCAACCAGATTGGCGAGAACGGAGTGCTCACGGGGTTCGAGCAGGTGGGCAATACCACCAGCCGTCCATTCCACCCCGATCCGAACCACTACAAGCCCACGAACGTGTCGGGAGAACCGGCCTCCAGCTACGGCCTGGCCTTCTCCGATCCGGACTTCAAGTTCCCCCAGCTCTGGCGGACAAACCTGGCGGTGGACCAGCGGCTCCCGTACGGCCTCATCGGTACGGCTGAGTTCCTCTACAGCCGGGATGTGAATGGCATCTATTACATAAACGCCAACCTGGCCCCCGCCAGCACAGCGTTCTCGGGCGCAGACAACCGGCCCCGTTGGACTTCGGGTAACCGGATCAACTCCAACATCACCAGCGCCATCGTGCTGAAGAACCAGAGTGAAGGGTCGGCCTGGAATGCGGCCCTCTCCCTGGAGCGGCCCTTCGACAACGGGCTCTTTCTGAAGACGGCCTACAGCTACGGTGAAGCCCGGAACACAGTGGACCCCGGCTCCATCGCGTTCGGATCGTTCAACAACAACCCCCACATCGGAGATCCCAACAACCCGGGGGCTTCGCTTTCGGCCAATTCACCCGGGCACCGGTTCTTCGTGGCTGCATCGCTGCGGAGGGAGTACTTCTCTGCCGGTGCCACGACCCTTTCATTGTTCACGGAAGGATCCACCGGAGGGCGGGGCAGCTACCGCTTCGGTGGAGACGCCAACGGCGACGGTGGCACCAGCAACGATCTCATCTACATCCACCGCGACATCTCCGAGATGAACTTCCAGGAGTACACTGCCGGGGGGATAACCTTCACTTCGGCGGAGCAGGCGGCAGCCTGGGACGCATTCATCAGCCAGGACGCCTACCTCTCCGCCAACCGCGGCAGCTATGTGGAGCGCAATGGAGCCACCCTGCCCATGCGGTGGCGCACGGATGTGAGCCTCACCCAGGAGCTCTTCACGAATTTCGCAGGCGCCCGCAACGGCCTGCAGCTCCGCGTGGATGTGCTGAACTTCATGAATCTCCTGAACAGTGACTGGGGGGTAGGCCAGACTTTCGTGAACACCCAGCCCCTGCTCATCCCATCTTCGCGTGACGGAGGACCGGCCGACGCCCAGGGCCAGATGCAGTACCGCCTCCGGAACATCGGTGGGGAGCTCATGACCGAGTCTTACCGGCCCACCGCCGGCCTGGGCGACGTCTACCGCATCGAATTCGGACTGCGCTACACCTTCAACTGATAAAGCTGCCCGGGAAGGTAGCCGAGGTCGCTTGACGGCGGGTTTTCCAAGAAGTCGAAACACAGACCGCCCGGGATCTTCGGATCCCGGGCGGTTCTGCTTCGGAGGTCACTGCCAGGAGAAAGGGATCGGCTTCAGCCTCCCCCACGCAGTCGAGCACGCACCTCGTCCTGGCGGCGCCGAGCGTCATCCATGGCGGCAGACACCTCCGGCGAGGGGGCCGGAAGAGCTTCGGCCGCATCCAGGAATGTCTGAAACTCTGCCAGGGCACCGGTCCCTGCCCGAAGAAGTTCCCGGGGATTCGTCACCGCCTCCACCTCCAACTGGCTGCAAATGCCGCCATAGTACTCCACCAGGGCCAGGGCCGTGGCCCGCTGGGCCTGGGGGATGGTGGAGCTTGTGCGCTGGAGCTGCTCCAGTGCTTGCCGTCCGCCGGCTACACCGCCGGTGGCACAACGAGCATGGGCCAGGAGGAGAGACGCCCGGTAGCCAGGGGCGTCGAAGCCCACGGCGGATTCCAGAGCGGACAGCGCCCCCTGCCAGTTCCCCAACGCCAACTCGCTCTCTCCCAACCGCACCAGACCCTGGGTGTACTCGCGGGCGTACGCCCCGATTCGGCGAGGGGGGGATGGCATGCTGCGATAGGCCGCCGCAGCCTGTGCCCAATCACCCCTGGCAAAAGCCTGATCGCCCCGTCGGAGGGGCGCCCGGTCCATTCCGGCATCGGGATCTCCCGTCGTTCCGCCGGCGGCCTCGTCCGCGCCAGGTCGCGGAAGAGACGGAACCGATGCTCCGTCACCCCCTGACGAGGGTGGAGCAACCCCCGCACCGCCTTCTGCAGTGCTGTTTCCCTGCCCTCCAGCCGCCCGATCCAGTCGGCGGGTCATCCTCACGGTCATGGGCCCGCTGGACCCTCCCCTGGCAACGCTCAGCACGGTGTCTATCCGATGGTAGGACTCCGCCTCCAACCGCACCTCCACCGCCAGACTGTCGTGGGCTACCGAATGCTGGATGGTGTGGGTCTGGGTCACCGGGATGGCGTCCGAACCCGTCTCATCCAGGGTGATGGGGTACCGCACCAGATGGCGCACGGTGAGGAACGGGTCCGCCAGGGGCCCTCCAGTGCCGGCATCCACCGCCTGGAGCACGATGCGACTCATCTCCGGCGCGGCGGTGGGCGGCCCCTCCAGCCCGCTCCCTACGGAATCTGAGCACGCTCCTGCAGCCAGGGAAACCGCACCCAGCGTCGCCACGGGAAGAAGTGCACGTCCCACTCTCACGCGTGAGCCTCCAGTCGAAGCCGTCCAGCAGGGAAACCTGTCGTTTGAAAGGACCACCGCCACCCCCGGTAAGGCAAGGGCAGAAGGGTTTGACCCGCCTCCGCACGGGCACGTACTTTCTCACGATATCCTATCCCCGAGAGGCCTTCGTGTCTGAACCCACTGATCCACCGAAAAAAGCGTCCCAGCCCACCGTGCAGTGGGACCCGGAGGAATTGAAGGAGGCTGCCCAGGCTCGGGAAGCTGGAGACCCGCAGGCCGACGCTCCCCAGGATCCCCTGGTGGGACAACTCCTCAGGGGGAAGTGGAAGGTTCTGAAACGCTTGGGAGCCGGCAGCTATGGTACGGTCTACAAGGTAAAAGACGAGAAGGGCGGATGGATCGAGGCCCTCAAGATCCTGGGGGTGGACCGGATCACCGGAGCGGAGGCGGAGAACGTTCGGGCGCGGTTCCTCCGGGAAGCCCAGATCATGAAGCGTCTGGGCGCTGAGTCGCCCCACATCGTCGGCCTTAGCACCTACGAGGAAGACATCGAGGCCGGGCTCATCTACTTCCTTATGGAATTCGTGGATGGGAAGAGCCTGGGAGACGTGCTCCAGGAGGAAGGCCCGTTCAGTGTGGAGAAGACCCTCCGTATCGCCCTGCAGGTCTGCGATGCCCTGGCTGTGGCCCATGACGGCCCGGAAGGAGTCGTGCACCGCGATTTGAAGCTGGAAAACATCATGCTCACCCATGATCGGGCGGGGAATGAGATTGCCAAAGTGCTGGACTTTGGCATCGCAAAGGTGGCCGAGAAGGAGGCCGACACCCGCCTCACGGCTGCGGGAGCTCTGGGTACCCCCGGATACGCCGCCCCGGAGCAGCTTCGGGCCGAAGAGGTGGACGCCCGCACCGACCTGTTCGCCTTCGGAGTTATTCTCTACGCGCTCCTCACCGGCCGTGATCCATGGCTGGGGAACCCGGCAGGCCAGGCCACGCATCAGGTTTACGACCTCATGGTGGCAACGGAGCGGGGAGTCGTCCGTCCCATGGGAGAGGTGGAAGACACCATCCCCCCGGCCCTGGTACACGCCATCCGAAAGCTCCTGAAGCGGGATCCGGATGAGCGCTTCGCTTCGGCCACGGAACTCAAACAAGCATTGCTGGCCATCGCCGAAGGGGATTCCAGCCTTGACCCGGGGAAAACGTCCGGCAAGAAGGACCGGGCCTCTCAAGACGAACGGGACTCCGGACGTCGGGGAATTCGGATTCCCGTACTTGCGGCGGGAGGGCTGGGCGTTGTCGTTCTGGCCGGACTCCTGGTGCTCCAACCCTGGGGACGGGAACTTGGCCTCTCCGAGGTTCTCGATCGTGCCGGCCAGGGCAGCGTCAGCACCGTGACCCTGGCGGCTCCAGGCCTCCGGGGCTCGCTGGCAGTGGGGCCGCTGCAAGCACCCTTCCGGGTTCCACTTGCGCCGGATCAGCTGCCGGAAACCGTAGCTTCCCTCGACGCGGTGGGCGTGGAGGTGGATACGTCGGCGGAAGTGGCCCGACTGGTGGGTCTGGCCGCAGAGGCTCAGCGTGACATGCGCTACTACCACGACTCCGGTGAGGACGTCCGGGAATACGCGCTCCGTGCGGAGATCCTGGACCCCACGCGCCCCGAGCCCCGCTCGCTCCTCCTCAAGGTGGCCGAACGAATGGCATGGGATGCCCAGGCCATGGCGGCCGACGGTGAGGCGAACGCCTCGGCAGCGCTGGTGGAGGAATGCCTGACTCTGGTGGCCGAACACCCGGGATGTCTGGCCCTGGTTCAATAGAAGCTCAGGAGCGTGGCCGCACTCCCTCACCCGCTCCCATCGATCCAAACCCTCTGGACAAGCCAGGGGGCACAAGAGCATATATGCAGCATCATGCGGGCCTGAGCCAAACTCCAGCCTGGCCGCCATCGACCGAGCCGCAGAGGACCATCTCTGGGATCGGTCGAATGGGTCCCCAGGCCTCCCGCCCAACACAGAAGGGGGAAACCCGGAATGCCGAAGTTCACTGTCCTCCTCGGCCGTCGAACCATCCAGGTGCATGATATCGACCAACCGTCCGTCCGCGTGGGCCGGGACGACGGCATGGACATCATCATCGACAACCCATCCGTCTCCAGGTCCCACCTGGAATTCCGAACCGAGGGAAGCGGCTGGGTGGTAGAAGACATGGGGTCGTCCAACGGGACCTACCTGGATGACCAGCGCATCTCCAGCCCCAAGCCGGTGGCTGAGGGGGATGAGGTGGGGCTTGGAAAGTTCACCATCGTCTTCGACCGGGTGGTGGGCGATGCCGCCCCAGCCTCGGCTCCGGCGCCGGGGGGAGCCGGGTTCGGTGGGACCACCCATATCCAGGCCGGCGAGGTACAGGCGCTCCTCAAGGATTCGTTGCGCAAACGGAGGGCCCATATCGTGTGGGAAGCGGGAGGCAAACAGGGCACCCACTATCTCTCCGAGGCGCCTGCCGCCCTCTTCGGAACCGGTGAATTGGCCGACGTCCGGGTACCTGCAGGTCCCAAGCACCATCTTCTCCTGGTGAATCAGGAAGAGCGGTGTGAGGTTCGGAATCTTGCCTGGCTGGCGAAGATGACGGTGAACGGTAAGACGACCGACAAGGCCAGATTGAAGGATGGCGACGTGGTGGAGATGAAAGGGTTGAAGATGACTTTCGTAGCGGATATCGCCTGACGATTCTCCTCAGCCCCCGGTCACCGCCAGGGCCAACATCACCAGCATGGCCACGGCCAGGAACAGGGCGATCCAGCGGATGAAACCGTCCGCTGCATCCCCGGCTGGATCACCGCCGGCAGGGGAGGCCTCTGCACCTTCGCCCCTCCCCCCGGCTTCCGATTCCTGCGGGGGTCCGCCCTCCGGCCATTCCAGAGGCATGGTCCCCACCGGCTGGGACCACCTCACCTGGCCGAACTCCGCAAGGGCCACGGTGATGTTGTCGTCGCTTCCTCGCGTTAATGCCTCCGAGCTCAACGCTCGCACTGCAGACTCTCCCCCGGACGAGCCTCTCAAGATCCTCTCTACATCGCCTGACGAAAGGGTCTTGTACATCCCATCGGAACAAAGGAGCACTGCACTCCCATCTTCCACCGGGAAGGGTCCGAAGAGATCCACCTCCACCTCCTCACTCGCGCCAATGGAACGGGTGAGGGCATCCCTCCACCGGGAAGCCATGGCCTCCTCCTCGGATTGGCCCCGGGCCATGGCTTCGGCCACGAAGGAGTGGTCCTGGCTGACCTGGGAGAGCCGACCCCCCTTCCAGAGATAAGCCCGGCTGTCGCCCACATTGGCCACGACGAATGAGGGGCCATCCACCACCAGTGCCACTAGCGTGGTACCCATCCCCTTCTTGCCTGGCTCCAGGGCCTGAGCCCGGACCTCTCGATTTGCCTGGCGAACCGCTTCAGCCAACGGGGTCCCTTCCTCCAGCTCCTGGCTCAACCGCTTCAGCGTCAAGGCGCTGGCCACCTCCCCGGCGGCGTGACCTCCCATGCCATCAGCCACGGCCAGTAGCTTGCGGCCGCCGCTGAGGGTGGTTGCAAGCGCCGCATCCTCCTGATAGTCCCTCCGACCCTGGATGGACTCTGTGGCGAATCTGACGGGGACCGGCGCCTCACTGTCCGTCATGGCTGCTTCCGGATAGGGTGGGGCTCAATGACTGCATGTAACAGCAGATCGCTGACGATAGGTTGGGTCATGGAGGAGATGCAAGGAGTCCAGGCGACACCCCCCATTTCGGAAACGCTCATTCCTCCAAGGGCTCAACCCCTGCCGTGACCCTGGCTGCCACCGTGAACGCTCCGGCGAAGATGAATCCCATGCTCGCCATGACGGGAATGGAAACGAAGCCGAACACCGACAAGTAGCGGACGGTGCATGGAATCTCCTCCGAGCACGGGACCAGAGCCACCACCGGCTGAAACTGGATGAGCACATGATAGGAGGAGATGAGAAGTCCCATCCCTGCCAGGGGAAGGACGTACCTCCACACCCGGGTATCGCCCAGGAGGAGCGCCACCCCCAGAATCACTACCAACGGGTACATGGCGATGCGCTGATACCAGCAGAGGAGGCATGGCACGAAGCCCACCACTTCCGACAGATAGAGGCTACCCAGCGATGCCGTAGTCACGGCCAGCCAGGCCAGAGCCAGGAGGCCTCGCTCCTGCCCCGCCAGAAGCTCCGTGAGCCAGGCGCGCCCGCCGGGGAGCGCCAGGAGTCCCAGGGTGACGAGTCCGATGCCCCCCGCCAGAAGGGCCAGGGTTGCCATCAGAGTGGATGCAGTGGCCAGATTCATGAAGGGGAAGCTGCCGCTCCTTCCCGGTCGGGTCAACTTGACGTAAGAGCATAGAGGCTGCTCGTTACACATCACCTAGGTTCTCCGGTGCGCGGCACCCTCCGGAAGCCCGACGCATCCATCCAACCCACAGGACCACGAACATGATGGCACTTCCCCGGCCCCATCGCACCTTGCTCCTCCTCGGCTTCGTCATGGCCCTCACTCTGGCCATGGTCACCAGCCGGCCCCTGGCGAGTCAGGAGTGGGAGACGCGCCTGGCCCGAACCATCCCGTCGCCAGAGGAAGTGACCGTGGTGCGCTCTGATCAGGGGGTGGCAGCCACCCTGAACATCGAGGCGTCCAGGGCAGCGGCAGCCGTCCTGGAGGCAGGCGGCAACGCCATGGATGCCGCCGCGGCAGCGTGGATGGTGCTGGCGGTGGTGACGCCCAACCAGACCGGCTTGGGGGCAGGCGGCTACATCATCTACCATGACGCCGGCACGGGCCAGACCTACTTCATCGATGGGAACGTGAGAGCTCCCATGGCCGCCCATCCTGCCGTCTTCCTCCAAGCCGACGGCGAGCCCATGCCCATGGATTCCATCCGGGCCCGGGGGATGGCGGTGGGCGTCCCCGGGGTGCTCCGGGCCTTTGATGTGGGGCTGAAGCGCTGGGGCACACGGTACTTCGACGACCTGGCCCATCATGCCATCCGCCTGGCGGAGGATGGCTGGGAGATGGACAGGGAATTGTCTCTTCGCATCCATCAGACCCGGGAGACGCTTCAGGAGAATGCCCGGGAGGTGTACATGCCCCGAGGGGAGCCCCTGGAGCCCGGGGAACTCCTGCGACAACCTGCCAAGGCCAGAGCCCTTCGACTCATTGCCCAGGCAGGCCCGGAGGTGTTCTACCAGGGGGAGATCGGCGAGGCCGTGGCCCGATACGTCCAGGGGTTGGGAGGGTTCCTCACTGCCGATGACTTCCGGCAATACAATGTCTCGGTGGATGTCCCCCTGTGGTTTTCCTACCGGGACTTCCAGGTAGCCACCAACCCCAACATCGCCGGTGGAGGCACCCTTGCGTTGCTCCTGAAGATCCTGGAGCCCTGGGGCGTGGGCGGGTATCCCCTCCGCTCTCCGGAGCGCTACCATATGCTCCTGGAGGCTACTCGCCTGGCCTCGGCACAGGCCACCGATCTCTACGCCGATCCGGAATTCATCGACCGTCCATGGCAGGGGATGTTCCACCCCGATTTCCTGGCAACCCGGCGAGCCCAGTTCCGCCCCGATTCCAGAATGGAGGAGGCGCTCCCCGGCAATCCATGGGACTATCAGCCCGGTGCGCCCTACCGGATGCGGAACCAACATCCGGACTACGATGAATGGGCCCCGGATGGCGCTCCAGCCGATCCTGCAGGAGAAGAAGGAACGGACCACTTCACCATCGCCGATGCGCACGGAAACGTGGTGGCAGTCACCTCCACCCTTGGATCCGCCTGGTATGCGGGACTCATGGTACCCGAGTACGGGTTCATGCTGAACATCACCGGCGCCTACTTCGATACTCGCCCCGGCGGTGCTCATGAGATTCGACCTGGAAAGCGCCCGCGGAGCACCATGACGCCCACCATCGTTTTCCAGGATGGGCGACCCATTCTCACTGTGGGCTCCCCCTCCCCGGCGGGGATGCAGCACGTTCAGGTTCTCCTGAACATTCTGGATCACGGCCTGGATCCGGCCCGGGCCATCGCCGAGCCCCGGGTGGCCCCATCCGACATCTGGGAGGCCGGAGTGCCGCAGGAAACCCTGGAGGCACTCCGGAAGCTGGGCCACCCCATGGCCGAAGAGAGCACGGACCGCGGTGCGGTATCCGTGGTGTTCCGCCACGGCAATGTCTGGCTGGGAGCGGCCGATCCTCGGCGGGATGGGGTGGCCGTGGCCCCTGCCGCACCACCAGGAGGGCGCTGACGTAGAGTGGGGCGGGGCCTCGGGCCCCACGGGCTGGCCTAAGGCCGGCCCCATCCCGCTTGACGGTGCGCCCCGGTTCGGCAGACATTCTCACGAAGAAGAATTGGCGCCCACCGCCCCGCCCGCCCCGCCCGCCCCGCCGGAGCCCTCTCCCGAGGAAAGACTCCTGAGCGAGATCCGCGACCTTCTCAAAGCCCGAGGAATTTGATCATGGGAGTACCCCGCTGGTCCGTCACCCCGAGTTTCGCATTGCCGACGTTCGCCATCCTTACCGTCACCTCCCTGGCTGCGGGACTGTTGGCCCTGGTCCCCTCCGTGGCACAAGCCCAGACCTTTCGCTCGGATGATCCGGTTTTGCGGGCCATGTGGCAGGAGGGAATGGAGGAATCGCAGGTCCGTCCCCTGGCCCAGGTACTGGTTGATTCCATCGGTCCCCGACTGTCAGGCACGCCTGGCTTCGACGCTTCCGTGGAGTGGCTCTTGAAGGTCCACGGCGAATGGGGCGTGCCGGCGCGGAAGGAGCAGTACGGGACCTGGCGGGGGTGGGAGCATGGGAGCGTCCATGTGGACCTCACCGCCCCACGCACCCAGACGCTGGACACCCGGATTCTGGGTTGGAGTCCTGGAACGGAGGGAGCCGTGGAGGGCGACGTGGTGCGGATTCCCGCCTTCACCTCGGAGGCCCAGGTCCAGAGTTGGCTTGCCGGACTGGAGGGGAAGATTGTGCTGGGTTCCCCCGCAGAACCCACCTGCAGGGAGCCCCAGGCCCTGGAACGGCTGGCCCGCCCTGAGACCATGGAGGGTCTCCGTGAAACCCGCGTCCAGGCCCAGCGTCGGTTCGTAGAGAGCGTTCAAGCGCTGGGACAGGACCCCTACGGCCAGATGGAGAACGCCGGAGCTGCCGCCATCCTCACCTCCCGCTGGTCCGAGGGATGGGGGGTGAACAAGGTTTTCGGAACCGTCACGTCACAGGTGATTTCACTGGACGTCTCGTGCGAGGACTTCGGGCTTCTGGATCGACTGGCCACCCACAATCAGGGTCCGCGAGTACGGATTGCCGCCGAGGCCCGCTCCCTGGGCACGGTGCCCATGCACAATGTCATGGCGGAGATACGGGGTAGCGAGCTTCCTGACGAGTACGTGCTGCTGTCGGCCCACCTGGATTCCTGGCATGGAGCCACCGGAGCCACGGACAACGGCACCGGTACCATCACCATGCTGGAGGCCATCCGGATTCTGAAGGAAACGTACCCCAACCCCAGACGGACCATCCTGGTGGGATACTGGGGCGGTGAGGAACAGGGGCTCATCGGTTCCCGGGCTTTCGCCGAGGATAATCCGGACATCGTGGACAACCTGCAGGTGGTCTTCAACCAGGACAACGGCACCTGGAGAGCTGAATACATCCAGGCCCAAGGTCTCTCGGGAGCGTCCGGAAATCTGGCTCGCTGGGTGGCCCAGCTCCCCACCGAAATCTCCAGCGAGATCGAATTGGACCTGCCTGGTCCACAGGAGACGGGCGGAAGCGATCACGTTTCGTTTCTCTGCCATGGCGCCCCGGGATGGCGGCTCCAGTCCAATTATCCAGATTATCGGCAGTATACCTGGCACACGAACCGGGACACCTTCGACAAGATCATCCTGGACGACCTGAAGAACAACGCCACTCTGGCGGCCATGCTGGCATATCTGGCCTCGGAGGATCCGGAGCGGGTGCCCCGCGATCGGTCGATTCTTCCGGTGAACCCCAGCACCGGGGAGCCCAGGGAGTGGATTCCCTGCCGGCCGGCGAACCGAAGCTTCAACCCTTAGGAGCGTCGTGGGGAGGTGGAGGGGTGAAGCCCTTGCGGGTCATCTCTCCCCACCCCTTCCGCTTCTGAAGAAAGCTCACCATGCCACGGATCCGCCAGAAAGCCGTGAGCTGGCGGTACCCCACATTCTCCACCAGAGCGAGAAGAAAGAAGCGAAAGAGGTCCGAAAGTCGGGTGTATCTCCGGAAGGTCAATTCCTCCAGCCCCACGGCTACCACCGAGAGCGCAATACCCAGTACCACCGCCACCATGAGAAACGCCACCACGTAAACGGGAGTGGCCCACCCCATGAGGAGGGTGACCACGAAGGCCACGTAACCCAGCACCTCGATGGCGGGTCCCAGCATCTCCAGCAGGTAGAAGTGGGGAAACGCCAACATGCCGATGCGCCCGTACCTGGGGTTGAAGAGCATGGTTCGGTGGCGGGTAAGCACCTCGCTGAGACCTCGCTGCCAGCGATCGCGTTGCCTGCCCAGTACTCGAACCGTCTCCGGCGCCTCGGTCCACGCCACCGGGTCGGGAACGAAGGTGATGCGGTAGGGGATCTTCCGCTCCAGGCAGTGGCGATGCAATCGAACCACCAACTCCATATCCTCACCCACCGTGTCTGTGGCGAAACCGCCGGCCTCCACCACCGTGGAGCGTCGGAAGATCCCGAAGGCACCGGAAATGATGAGGGTGGCTCCCATGGCATCCCAACCCATGCGTCCAGCCAGGAAGGCCCGGAGATACTCCAGTACCTGAAAGCGGGCCAGCAGGTTGTCCGGAAGGCGGACATCCGTGACCATCCCCGCCTCCACCCTGCACCCGTTCACGATCCGGATAATTCCACCAGCGGCCACGGTTCGTCGATCCTCCAGGAATGGGCGGACGATCCGGATAAGGGCGTCTCGTTCCAGAAGGCTATCTGCATCCATGGCGCAAAAGAGTGGAGTACGGCAGTACCTGAGCCCCGCGTTCAGGGCGTCGGACTTCCCCCCGTTCTCCTTGTCCACCAGCCATAGATTCGGATGCCACCGACTCCGATAGGTCTCCCGGATCCTGGCGGTGGGAAGGCTGTGGGTGGGCATCCGGGCCGCCGGCTCCATCTCGAACGCCGCCAGGAGGCGCTCTACGGTTCCGTCCTTGGAGCCATCGTTCACCACGATGATCTCGTGTTCAGGATAGTTCAGGGTGAGGAGTGAACGGACCGCTTCGACGCAGGTGGCCTCCTCGTTGTAAGCAGGGGCCAGAAGGGTGATGGGCGGAGCCCCGGCCGCCGTGATGAGCTCGTTTACGTCCAGGGATTCCAGCCGGATCGCATACTGCCGTAGCGACCGGAACGCCAGGAGACTCGTGGCCAGGTACGAGCCGTTCAACAAAACGAAGTACACCAGCACCAGGCCGTTCACCAACCAGAGGGCACCCCACAGGAAAGCCACGACAGCTGCCTGGAAAACGGCCCAATCCATCACCCCGCCTCCCTCAGAACCTGCTGGGCCAGACGGGCCATGGGGCCAGACGATCGCGCCATGGCTTCCAGTTCCGCGCGCTCCCCCATGACTTTCAGTCCCCGGGCAGCCTTCAACGCCACCCACGGGGACGGATCTCCCAGAGCCTCACGGATCCGGGGAAGATCGGCGGGTCCCCCGAGGGTGGCCACAGCCCGCACGGCGGCCCCTCGGATCGCTTCGTGGGGATGGGCCAACCGCGGATGAGCCACGGACAGGTGCTCGGGTCGGCCCAGATCCGACAGGAGGTAAAGCAGCGAAATCTCCAGATGCACCCCTCCTTCCACAGCCTCATAGATCCCCTCCGACTCCTCGCCCTTGGGGGATGTGGGTGTCATCAGCCAGCCCTGCACGCCGCCCTCCAGGATTCCCGCCGCCACATCCGCCGACTCCAGATCGTGGAGATCGGCAAGGGCATCGGCCACCACGGCTCGAACGCCGGCGGGCACCCCACCTTCCTGCAGATAGCTCCGGAGCGCAGGACTGGACTGGGGGCCAAAGCTTGCCAGAAGCCCCGTGAGATAGCTTCCGCTCCAGTTCTCGAATCGGTCCAGATTCCGTAGAATCCGAGGGAGGTGCCGGGGATGACCCTGTCGTGCCAGAGCTCGAGCCGCCACCATGGCCACCAGCACCGATTCATCGTCCAGCGCCTCCGCCACCCTGGGTCCGTGGTCCTGCAGCCCCAGGAAGCCCAGCACCTGAACCGCTCGCATCCGCCGGAATGGGTCGGAGTTGTGGAGTTGGGGGAAGATCACCGGGAGAAACGGTGCCGCCAGGCGATCGATGGCCTCCCGCTCGGGGCCCTTCAAGAGACGTGCGTATTCCAGGAGGAAATCCAGGAACCAGACCCGGTCTCGGGGTTCCACCTGCCCCAGAAGGTGATCTGGACTTCCCCCCTCCAGCACCTTCAGCACCTCGTGGTTCCAGGACCCCCTCAGCCGGTCCAGCTTGCGGGCACGAACAATACTCCGGCCCCGGAGCCAGACCACATACGCGGAAAAGAGGAGAGCCAACAGGACAAGGAGGAAAATGGCCACCGCCAGGATCACCAGAACCCGCCCCTGCAGAGACAGCGCGGCGTAGATCTCGCCCCACACAGCCATTCCGGCTTCCCGCTCTCGGGTCACCGACTCCGGCTCCCCACCACGCGATGGGCTCGGGCCAGGAGTTCATTCGGGGAAAACGGCTTCACCAGGTAGTCGTTGGCGCCGAGTTCAAAGGCGCGAGCTACATCCCGGTCGCTGCCCATGGAAGTGAGCATGAGGGTGGGGACCCCCCGGGTGGTGGGATCCTCGCGAAGGCGCTTCAGGACCCCAAAACCGTCCAGGCCCGGGAGCTGGATGTCGAGAATAAGGAGGTCCGGCGGGTCCGACTTCAGACGCTTCATGGCTGACAACCCGTCGGTCTCCACGGTCACCTGGAAGCCGCTTCGGCCCATCCTGTGCTCCACCAGGGCGGCTGTGATGGGATCATCTTCTACCAGCAGAACCCTGGGGGGTCCGGCCGGACGTCTCTCCGCGGCCTGGGAAGAGGTAGAGGGTATTTCCGCCTTTGCCGTCCGCATCTGGACGATGGCCTGAGAGCACGCCTCCATTCCGTCCTGGTGAGGGGTAGGCTCCACCACCGCCCATCGCACTTCATCGCCCTCCCAGTTCAGCTCACCCACCAATTCCTTCAGGACCCCCCCCAACTCTGCAGCCGGTCGACGAGGGGCCAACCACGCCAGCTGGTCGACGCTCCATCGTGCGAGAGTATCGTCAGGGCCGAGATGGAGATGGAGCGCGGCCGCCAGATCGCCAAGGAGATGGGCCGTTGCCGGACCCGGATCCACGTGATGCACCCCCGGCTCCACCTTCAGCACGGCGAGGGCAAATGGGAAAGCGCCCTCTTTGCGTCCACCCTGAACCTCCTGGAACGCCTGCAGAGCTTCCCAACGGGGGGTGAGTTGGGTAAGCAGAGCGTCGGTGGACTCTTCCCGGACTCCCGTCTCCACAGCCGGACCCTTCAGGAGACCGGCCACGGCAGTCGAGAGCTCCTCAGGGTCCACCGGCTTCTCCAGGAAGAGTCGCGCCCCATAGGCCAGGCACTCCCAGCGGGCCGCCCCGCCACCCTTGGCTGAGAGCACCAATACAGGGATCTCTCGGGTTCCTTCGCCGTGTCGGAGTTCCATGAGGAGAGACCGCCCGTCCACATCGGGCAGAACCAGGTCCAGGACGATGAGATCCACGGCTCGCTTGGCCAGAATCGTCCTGGCCTGAGCCCCGGTTTCCGCCATGAGGATGGTCCGCCCCGGAGCGACCAGAGATCGTTCAATGAGGAACCGGTTCACCTCTTCGTCTTCCACCACCAGAATGCAGGTGGCCCCTTCCTCCGAAGAGATCAATGGGTCCAACGCCGACTCCAATCCGGCGAGAAGCGCCTCGATCTCCGCATCGACGCCCTCCCTTCCCTCGGGAGTGTCCAGGACTTCCAGCTTCCGGGCGGCCTCCACCACCTCCGTGAAGCCCAGATTCTGGGCTTCCAAGGCCAGAAAGCGCCCCAACCGGATCGCTGCCGCCCGGGCTTGCGAGCCGTCCGTGCGCACTTGGTCCTGGATCTGGTGGAGAAGCTTGATGTGAGACGGAAGCGCCTCCAGGAAGCGGTCGCGCTGAGGATGCGTGGTCATGGAACCCACTGGACTCCGGCCAGAAGCGCGTGGTACCGATACTCCCCGTCTCCGGCAAAGCTCTGAAGCCCGGCATTGGAGAAACCGCCCCCCAGGTATACCTTTCGCCCAGGCGCGAACCGATAGGTGAGCCGGCTTGAGATTCGGGCGCTTCCCGCAGGCGCAGCGGTGCGGATCCGCTGGACGCCCGGAGCACCTTCCAGGAGGAAGCTCCACGAACCCCGCTCGGCCAACCATCGACCCGTGATTTCCACCAACTGGAAGCGGGAGGGATCGAAGTACCCATCGGTCAGATCCTCACGGAAGCCGAAGTAACGTCCGGCCACTCCCAGGGTCCATCGGGAGCCCACCCGGCGACCCACCGCCAATGATGCGTGGTGCCGGAGGTTCTCTTCCGAGCCCTGGAATACGGCTCTTCCGCCTCCCCCTGAGAGATTCCACCCGGGAGCGGGGCTCCAACGCAGGCCGGCCTCCCAACCATCCACCGTCACCACTCGCTCGGCCAGGACGGCGGTGGCATCCAGCGCAGTGCGGGACCACGACAAGGAGAGGACCACGGGGTACCTTCCCGGAGAGGCCACCCCTACCTGCCCCGTGGTGAGTTCCGTGTCTCCCGCCCCACGAGACCTCCCCACCCCAGCGGAAACCGTCCATCCCGGCTCCAGAAGGAACGAGGCGGAAAGCTGTCCGCCGTCGGCGCCATTGTCCAGTTCGCCCTGGGCCAGGAACCTGCGATACGCATCGCCTCTCACGGTGAGGCGGCCCAGGGCGGGGGCCGTGGCGGAAAGGGACAGGGTATTCATGCGATTCCCGTCGGAATCCCCCTCCGCCGCGAATCCCACCCGCCCCGCCCCGTTCAACGCCACGTCGATCCAGCGTCGCTGCTCGGCCACGTCCCCTCGACCCGGAGCCAGCCCCTCTGCCTCCTGAACCTCCTCCCGGGCCGCCACATTCCTGCCCTGCCAGCGGAGCACCTGTGCCAGCCCCACCCGCACGTCCACGTCGGCAGGAGCCAGCACCACAGCCCGACGCAGTACCTTCTCGGCATCTACCAGCCGACCCATCCATGCCAGAGCCCGTCCCTTGCCCTGAAGCGCCTGGATATCCTCGGGAGAGTCAGCCAACACCTCTTCGTACTGCCGCACGGCCTCTTGCAGGCGATCTCCGAAAACCAGGGCCTGCGCCCTCCCCAGATGGAGATCCCGGTCGCCAGGTAAGATTCCCACCAGGTCATCGTAGATGGAGACGGCCCCGCTGTGGTCTCCCGACCATCCCAGGACACGAGCCTGCTCCTCCAGGACTCGAGGGTGGTCCGGAAACCGGGCCTCCAGTTCATCCAGCTCTGCGAGAGCCCCCTGTAGATCTCCCTCCCATGCCTGGAAACGGGCCCGATCCACGGCGGCGTCCACGTTCTCAGGCTCCAACTCCAGGAGTCGGTCCAGATATTCCATGCCCTCCTGGGTACTCCCCTCCCAGGCTGCGGCCAGGGCCAACCGGTGGAGAGCCCGGGTATCGTGGGGATCTGCTTCCAGAATCCGGAGGTAGAGGCGCTCCGCTTCGTCGGGACGCCCATCGATCCAGGCCTGGTTCGCCCTGGCCTGGAGGGTGTCCGGATCCAGGGTGGAGAGGTCTTCCACTGCCGTCTCCGGTTCCGCCTGGCCAGGTGGTGAAGACGAAGGCTCACCACCCTCCCCGGCCGCAGTCCCATATCCCACTTCCTGGAAGGTCCGGCGCATTGCGTCCCACACCGGCCGCCTCCGCACCCGCCATTCAGGCTCATCCCAGGTGGGCCAGGTAAACCGCGGGGCGGACTCCGTCCATCCCGAGACCCAACTTCCGTCTCGTCGCTCCAGCCCGGCTACCACCCCGATGTCGTCTACAACCTTCCATGAGAGGGGGGTCCGGGATGTGTCGGCAGGAACCCACCCCTCAGGTGGATAGACAACCCTGCCATCCACGTCCCGCTCCACCCAATCCGGATCCCCACCGGGGGTATGGAGCACCGAACGCGAGGAAGGGTCGGTGATATTCACCAGGAGCCACGGGATGCGAACCTCCACGACGCCCGGAGCCCGATCCACCAGTCCGTCGGGGGGTGGGCCCTCCCGAAGCAGGCCCCGGTCGTAGCCCACCGCCAGAAACTCGGTGCCATCGCGCCCCAAGCGCCTTCGGTTGGCCACCACGTTCAAGGTGTCGTAAACACCCGTCCAGGTGGTTGGGGTGGCGAAGGGGGCGTTGATGCGCATCTCCACCCGTTGGTGGAACAGGCCGGCGGGGGGGTTCTCCACCTCCATGGGTGGGACCGTGGGACCCGCCCCGCCCTGCCCCACTGGCACGAGCCGATAGGGGTTCTGGGCCGGGTGGGCCAGCACCCGGGCTTCGCTGCCGTCATCCACCAGGACGAATTCCACCCCCACCGGAAGTTCCGGCCCAAGGCCGCCGGGCCATCGGCGACCTCCGCCCTCGGGGTCCAGGATGTCCAGGCCCACCATCACCCGATCCCCGTTCTCCCGCTGGGGAGTCTCCACCAGAAGCCAGAGAAAGGCGGCGTCATGGGCGGCCCGGATGGTAAGTTCCGGGGACGCATGAAGTGGCTCCAGAGTTCGCCATTCCGGAAGGCGATCCTGCAACGAGGAGCCATGGATGGGGGGCACCGCCTCCTTCGCCAACATGCCATACTGCTGTTCGGCGTCCAGACGGTTCAGCCAGTACAGGTTCCGCTCTGGGGGGAGTTCGAACTCGATGACCAGCCAATTCTTCTTGAACCATTCATCGATCCAGGCAAAGAGAGCCCCTCCTGCAGCGCCGGCCTCCGCCAGTTCCAGGGTGAGCCGGCGGTTGATCTCCGCCATCTCCGCCTCGGTGTGCCCACCGTGGTGCCATCCCTGGGGTTGGAGGTGCGCCGGCCCCAGGCTGGTGGGAACACCATACTCCGCGATGACCACGGGAATGTCGTGGTGGTGGGCCAGGAGTTCCCGCAAATAACCCATGTAGTGGGACGGCCCACCCGATGACCCGGACTCGGCATACCGGTCTGAGTGGATGAGCAGGTCGGGGTAATAGGGGTAGACGTGATAGGCCGCGAAGGTGCCGGCAGGAAAGGCCGGAGTGGGTCTCAGGAGCGAGGGGTCCACAGAGATGACATCGTTGTCGTACTCCCGGGGCTCCACCACCACCTCTTCTCCTCGGGCCCGGCGCAGGGCCACTTCCTCTGCCCGGCTGCTCTCCGTTGGATGGTGGAGCGGATCCAACGTGGGCCAGTTCGTCCATGCCACGGGGCGCTGGGTTTTGTAGCTCCGGGTCTCGTACGCCACCAGCGTGTCCACAGCCCCGCCCAACCACGCGTCCATGGCATTCCCTCCCGAGACCTCCACAAACTCTCCCTGGAATTCCCGGAGCTCGGGGTGGATGGAATCGAAGGCCAGCACGGCGTGGGGCTCCCATTCCCGCCCAATGATGTAGCCCAGGGTCCACTGAGACACATCGGCAGTGTAGAAACCCGAAGCGTGGCCCGGCCTGGGACGGATGTCCGCTCGACCGTGCAGGAGGTCCACCACCCGGCGCATCTCCCCAAAGAATGCCTCCTCGAATTCCGGGCCCCGGAAGTCGTCATCTGGAGGCAGTTCTGTCCAGACCCCATGAAGGAGGCGGAGGGGAGCGTCGGGGTTGCGGAGGTTGTACGCGCGAAGAGACTCGTAGAAGGCTGGCGGGTGGACGGTGTACACCCGGATGGTGTTCACATTCATCCCCGCCATCTCCTCCAGCCAATAATCGTACGTCTCCCTTCCCGGAAACTCCGAAGGGTTCCGACCGGGCAAAGCGGCACCCAGATTCATTCCCTTCACCCAGAAGTCCTCCCACCCCTGGGCCCCCGGCACCTGGAGGCGACGGCCGGCCACCCGGCCCGTGAGCACCAGGGAGTCCGGCAGCACCAGCGGGGGGCGCTCCGGGGGTGGCCCTACCCCCTCCGGAAGCTGCTCCAGATACTGGCGGGCCGTGGCATTCCCCGGATCCAACCCCTCCACTCGCAGGAAGTGAAGCGCCACATCGTCCAGGCGGGCCTGGCGCCAGGCCGCCAGACCAGCCCCAATTAGGGCGTCGATGTTGTCGGGCGCTTGCTCCAGGGCCATCCGGAAGCGTTGGGTCGCCTGGGCTACGTCATCCTCCCGAAGCTCCACATATCCCATCCCGATCCCGGCCCCCAGGTGCCGAGGGCAGAGATCCAGGGCGTCCTGGAACGCACGGCGGGCCGTGGGGATCTCCCCAGCCTGATAGGCTTCCCAACCCGCAGCGGCAAAGGGGTTCGCCTGGACGGGGCAACTGCCCGCCGGTCGAGGGACTTCCTGCCCCACGCCGGACCCCGCCGTCCATGCAAGGAGGACGGTGGCAACGAGGAGTACAGCGGGAGATGGAAAAGGAGTCATGGTGGCAAGCTACACCAAGCCACCCCAGCCTGGGAGGGTGTGGCGCACCCGCAAACTTCTCAGAACGCCAGGGTGTGGGTGTACTTCACCGTGACGGACCGCGCGTCGGACACGGGAAGCCGGGGGACCCCCAGCACCTCGCGTTCCAGGTTGATCCCCTCATTCCACACGAACCAGAGATCCTGCCCTTCCCGGAAGTTGTACCGGAGCCGGGCGTTGGTGGTGACCTGGTCCGTGAGGGAGTTGTACTGGAGAAACACATCCGTGGAGAAGTGGACGTTCAGCCCACCCCGGGCCGTGAGACGCACCAGATTCGCATCGAAGCCCTGATCCCGCTCCGAGAAGCGGATCCGATTCCATTCCCACCCACCCACGATCTCCAGATACCGGTTCACAGGCCAGTTCAAACGACTGTTCAGCCCCACCCTCCTACCGTCGAAGAAATCTCCCACCGTGAGCGTGGAGCTGGGTCGAAAGTCCCACCCCCGGGCCGCACCAAATTCAAGGGCAACCTCGTTGGCCCAATAGGTCCCCTGGGGGATGAACGCATCGTCCGAGAGGGAGAAGTCGGCGGGGACGTCTTCGAAGGTCCGGTTCGCCAGGAGCTTCACGTTGGCCCCGGCGTTGTTCTCCACCTGGACGAACGGCTGGATCTGCCCCGTATCCACACGATCATCCCGATTCCTTACCCAGATGTTGCTCTCCACCCCCAGCCAGATGCGGCGGAGCACCGAAGTCTCTCCAGGGAACCATTGATAGGTCCAGTCACTCTGCCCCCGGCGAAAATCCTGTCGGAGCTCAAAGCCCAGTTCAGGCTCGTATCCGGGCCCGGACCAGAGCAGCACATTCTGGTAGCTCAGCCCCTGGACCCGGCGACGGGTCCAGTCCACCATGATCCTGCCCGCGTCCATCCCGCCCGGGGCAGCGTCTCGCAGGGCATCTCCCCCCTGGAAGGTCTGAAGCCACTTCACCGTAAGGTACTCGTCTCCGAACAGCCGCAACTGGCTATCCAAACCATAGGTGACGTTGTGGCCGGCCCCGGATTGGATGCGGCTGGTGGCCATGCCACCCAGATAGGAGTTGGTATTCAGGACTCTTCTGCGGAGCCGCAGCACCCCGAAGTTCTCTGAGGCTCGGGGGCCGTCTTCGGCGGTCTGCATCTGGATCACGCCCAGATCCCAATTCCCCACCCTTCCCACCAGGCGTGCCCCTCCCAGGATGCGTACCGGCATCCCGTCCGCCAATCCGATACGGCGAGAATAGAAGAGGGTGCCCCGGTCCGCCCCGGTCTCGAAGGAGAAGATGCCCGCTCGCTCCTGGAAGAAGGGTCGCTTTTCGTCGAAGAAGAGGGAGAAGCGGGTGAGATTCACCTGCTGCTGATCCGCTTCCACGGCGGCGAAATCCGTATTCACCGTCAGATCCAGGGTGAGATTCCGGGTGGGGTTGAGCTTCACGTCCCCCCCGATCTCCACCCCCCGGTCGGCGACGCCCTGGAACGCATCCCCCGCCGGATTCAGTTCGTTGGACCGAGCGGAGCTGGTGAGAACATAGGGGGTGACGTATACCGGGTTCTGGGGCTCGATGCCTTGGAGCCGGACCTCTTGCCACGCTGACACCTGGGTGTACGGGGCACTGGGCGGGATGGCAGGGAAGGTCCAACGGATCCCCGCAGCGGGTTCATACGCATAGACCGAGAGCCCCATGATCACCGCGCCATCGGAGTCCGTTTCGAAACGGAGACTGGAGAACGGAATGCGCATCTCCCCTTCCCAACCACCCTCGTGAATGGTGGTGCGCGCGTCCCAGAAGGTGTTCCAGGAGATCCCCCGGGGACCACCGGCACCTCCACTGTTCTCCTGCTGCCCATCCCCTGAGATGCTCATGTCCATCCGCGCCCCCAGGGGTAGGGCCACCAGGCGAACGCCGTTCTCCTTGTCGTTGAAGGTGTCCAGGAAGATGGCGAAGCCGTCGTCCCCGCTCCATCGATCCCGGGTCACCGAGAAGGCTCGGATGTCGGACGGGTCGTCGTGGAAAAAGCGACCGCCCACATAGAGCGCCTCGTCGTCATAGCCCACCCGGATATCAATCTTCCGCTGGCTGCTTCCCCGGAAGGCGGGTTCGTACATGGTGAGGGGAAGGGGATCCAGTTCGGCCCAGGCCGCCTCGTCCAGGATCCCGTCCAGGGTCACCGGAGAGGAGACCCGGGTGAGCTCCCTGACGCCCTGAGCCTCCGGTGCCGTACGCCCCTCCTGGATGGGTTGCGCCCCATCGCCCAGCAGGGCCCGGCTCGCCGCGGATACATCCCCTTCGGAATCCTGAGCGGCCAGAGGCGACGACGCGGATAGCATGAGGATCACCAGGGCCAGGACCTGGATCCTGGTCATGCTACGCAACGGGAAGGAGCGGGAGGCTCTGTATGACATCAGCGGTGCATCAGCGACTGGGAATGAGAATGAGATCTTCCTGGGGAGGGATGAGCCACTCAGCGGCATCCCGGGTGATCACCGCCATCTCTTCCACAGAGATGGTCTTCGTGCCGACTTCCTCGCCGGTAAGCTCCCATGAATGGAATCCATCGAAGGCGAAGACGTGGCCTTCCAGCAGTTCGCGTTGAGCATGGGGCGAAGGATCGCGGCCCCGCTGTCCTCCGCCCAACGACGGACCCACGTCGTGGGCCCAGAAGCCCACCGGATGCCCGGTGCTCCAGTACACATCCAGGGAACCGGCAGCATCCATGACGGCGCGCTGGGCCCGGTCCACATCCACTCCCCGAACTCCCGGTCTCATGGCGTGGAATGCAGCGCGGTTCCCCGCCCGAGCCGCATCCCACCGTTCCTGCATCTCCCGGGGTGGCGTTGACTCGCCGGGAGCCAGGACGTAGGCGAACCGCTGTATGTCGGTGACCCACATATCCCAGATCCGGATTCCGAAGTCCGTCTGGATCACATCGCCCGCGCGGATCACTCGTTCGGTGGAGTGGGAATGGCCCCGATCGGGGCCTGAGTTCACATTGGGATTCTGGCTGGGTGCCCACCCGTCTCCCACCCCCAACTGGGCCATCCGCCGTTTCAGATAGCGCGCAACCTCGGCGTCGGTGGTGAGCCCTGGGACCACCCGAGCGTAGGCCTCCAACTCCAGAGCGGCAGTGATCTCGGCGGCCCGCGCCATGATCTCAACCTCCCGGGGAGTCTTCACCGACAGCCATTGGATGACCAGTTCCTCCGACGATACCAGCCGCCGAGAGAGTTCCGACCCCAGTGCGCCTTCCAGAAACCCACGTTGGGTCCAGGAGAGTCCGTCCGCCACGGCCAGTCCGGAGGAGTTCACGGCAATGCGCGCGGGATTCACCTCCCTGAGGAGCGAGGCCGCTCGATTCAGGGCGCCCTCCCGGGCATCCAGCGCCACCACCTCACCATGGAAGCCCACATCCGCCAGGGCCGTGGCCTCCCCCGGGGGCGAGAGGGCCACGGAGCGAACCCCGGTTTCACCCTCTCGAAAGAAGAGGAAGACGGCGGTGCCTCCGGCGTTCTCTCCCGCCACATGTGACGCCAACGGGTCGTTGTGGTTCTCCCGGAGGATGAGGAGCCAGGCATCCACTCCGGCGCGGGTCATGGCCGGTCCCAGGAGGGTTCTGACCCGTTCCTCCCGAATGGACGGCCACGGATTCTCCTCGGGTGGGAAGGGAAGTCCCGGGCCCCGCCAGGCCAGCGGCACATCCCACGCAGGCGGACCCAACGCCAGTCCCGCAGCTGCCAGCTCCGGATGGAAAGGGTCTTCAGGGGCGGAGTCACACCCCCAAGCGAGGGCGGCCAGGGTCGCTACGACCCCGGCCGCCACGATGGAATTCCTCATGGAAAGCCTCGGTGGCCGGCAGTCAGCTTCCCACCCGAACCACCGGGATCCGGATCCGGGTGTTCTCCCACTCCATCACCAGGTGCGCTTCGGTGTCGCTTACGGGTTGGAACGTGTAGGTGAGGCGCTCCACCATCCCGTCGGTGGCCTCAGGCGTCACGGTCCCCGACCCGATGTCCACAGCCTGCACCTCATCGTTGATGGGAATCCCCCATCTTTCAGGGTTGCCGTTCACCACCACGTCCCAGCTGTCGGCGCCGGGAATCGCGTATAAAGCATAGTTCCCCGCATCTACCCGAACCCCGGCCACTTCCGCCGGGAACGCCAGGTGAAGACCGGTGGCTTCGTCGGCACCGGCACGCCAAGCCTCACCGTAAGGAACCAACTCGCCCATAACCACCCGCTCCCGGGCAGACGGAGCCCCGTAACAGAGCTTGGCCTCAGCGCCACCCAGCACGATGGTGGTGGAGTCCCGGGGGCTGGCACGCTGTCCCGCCTCCTCCATGGTCCCCCGGGCCAGGAAGCACCCGGCGGCAGTTTGGACCTGGGCCGGGGCCTCCGGGGCAGATGCAGCCTCCGTGGCCGGAGGTGCGTCGCCGGAGCCCCCACACGCTCCCAGCGGGAGCAGCGCAAGAGCGGAAAGAGCAAAGAAAGATGGACGATGTGTCATGGTATCGGTTCCTTTCAGGCCTGGATGGGACGCCACAGGAGGGGCGGTCCATCGGAGGCCGGGTGGAAGGGTTCAGAAAGGGCGGGAGCCCGAACTCAACACTTACAATTACATCATGGCGGCCCAAAGCACCAGAATGCCCGGTGGTGCCGACGGCAAGCTTCCCGCAAGGCCGTTGAAACGCTACGGCCGGCTGCCGGTTCGCTCCAGGAAGTCGACAATGACGTTCCTCCACTGGGGCAGGAGCTCCTGATCCACATACATCATGTGGCCGGCCGTGAAGTCCGAGCGATGGATCCGAGCCCGGAAATCCGCCGGGAGGCCCAACTGATCCATGGTCCACACAGTCGCGAAGTAGGGGGTGGCCAGATCGTACAGCCCGTTGATGAGGAGGACTTCCAACTCCGGGTTCCGAAGCATGGCCTCCGCCAGATCCGGGGCCACGTTGGGGGTATCCCCCCGCCCTCCCCCGCCGCTCAACCGGCCCCAATTCCAGGGCCGCGCCTGGCCGCTGGGCACGTACTCCCGCAAGCCATCGTATCCCAACTCCGTTCGGAGATACTCGTTGAACGCCGAGGTGTACGCCGAGCTGATGGCCGTGGACTGGACATCATGAGTGGGCGTGCGATCCAGGGGCTCCCCGATGGGTCCCGTGAAGCGGGCATCCAGGCGACCCACCTGTATGCCCTGGGACCGAAGCAGCTCCTGCCGGAACTCGCCGGCGTTCACACGGAGGTTGGCCGCGTCCAGGTAGTCGGGTGAGAGACCGATGTAGCGATGCAGTTGCTGGATGGCGGCCCGCCGCCGATCCGGGTCCACCGCGCTACCTGCCAGGAGGACGTGTGCGTACTCTCCGATGGACCACGCCTCCACTTCCGCCATGAAGGCCTCCAGATCCGAAGGTGTCCCTCCCGGCAGGGCGTTGTGGTAGGCTGCCGTCACCGCATAGGCTGGAACGTTCACCACGTAGGGCACGATGGCCTGTGGCGGGAACTGGATGGTCTGGAAATCCAGCACCGATGAGACCAGGATGATCCCGTTCAGGTCGGTGTTGGCGTTCTGCAGGTGCCTGGCCAGCACCGCCGACCGGGTGGTCCCATAGCTCTCGCCCAGAAGGTAGAGAGGAGAGTTCCAACGCTGGTTCTGGCTCAGGAATCGCCGAATGAACTGGCTCAGGGAGGCTGCGTCTTCGTCGATGCCCCAGAAGTGGCTGCCAGGCGTATCCCCCAGGGTCCGGCTGAAACCCGTCCCAATGGGGTCGATCATGACGATGTCGGCCACGTCCAGCAGCGTGTATTGGTTGTCTTCCACGGGATAGGGTGCCGGCGCCTGCTGACCCACATTGGGCGTCACCACCCGCCTGGGCCCCATGATCCCCATGTGCAGCCAGAACGAAGCCGAGCCAGGCCCGCCATTGAAGGAGAAGACGATGGGCCGGTTGCCCTGGTGGGCAGCATCGGTGCGGATATACGATGTGTAGAACAACTCTCCCGTGGGCTTTTCCGCATCATCCGTCAAAATGATACTCCCCACAACGGCATCGTATTGCACCTGCTGGCCCTGGAGCTGGAGGGAGTGGGATGTCTGCCAGCGGGCGGGAGTGTGCTCTTCCTCAGCCTGAGCGACTTGTTGGCCCGACAGCGGCTGGACGGCCACCAGCCCGGCCAGGGCCAGAGCCATGAGCGGCAAGACTCGAGAAGGGAAGGTCGAGGGTCGGAAGAGTGCGGGAACAGCAGGGGTGCGCATCGGGTCTCCTGGGTGGTCAGCGAGTTTGTGGGGAATGGGTGGGTGGTAGCTTTCCAGGGAAGAAAAGTGTGCGTTCATCTTCCTGAACGCCAGCGGTGAAGGTTTGGTGGTTCTCGTGCGTAGACCGGGCAGCCAAGCAAAAATGGGAGTGATCCCCTTGAATCCACGACAGGTTCTGACGCTGTTTCGCCATGAGGTGCGGTGTGCTCTCCGTGAGCGGAACATCGTGATATTCAGCATCGTGCTTCCCCTGGTCATGTATCCGGGAATGCTCTGGGCGATGTTTGCCGGGATGGCTTTCGTAGATGGGCAAGCAGACCGGATGGACTCCCGGGTGGCCATCCTGGACCCAGGTGAACAGACCAGCCCATCCTTGACGTGGGAAGCGCACACGACCCTCCTGGACTCGCTGGAAGGCCACCCCCGCATCGGCCTTCAAGACGTGGACCAGCGGGAGGTTGCCCTGGAACTCCTGGCCGGCGGCCGGTTGGATGCCATGGTGGAGTTGGTGCCGGCGAAGGAGGACGGGAGGAGCCTCCCCGAGAACTTCACCCTTCGGGTATCGTTCAATGAGGCCCGGGATCGCAGCGAGGACGCCCGAGGCCGGGTAGAGGAGGTCACCGCCTCCTATCGTGAGGAATGGATTGATGGCTCCCGTCGGGAGTTGGGGGTTTCGGATGCCATCTGGGCAGACTTCGTCACGGTTCGGAACGATACCGCCTCCCAGGAGGACATCGCCCGCTTCATCCTGGGCCTCATGGTGCCTTTCCTCATGCTCATCACCGTGGCTCTGGCGGCGTTCTACCCTGCCATCGATGCCACCGCAGGTGAGCGTGAGCGCTCCACCTGGGAAACCCTCATGACGGTGGCCGCTCCGCCGGGGGCCGTGGCGGCTGGAAAGTACCTCTACGTAGCCACCTTCGGTGCCATGGGCGGACTCCTGAATCTCTTCGCCCTGGCTCTGTCCATGCAGTGGATCCTTCGCCCCCTGGCCGGCTCCGACGCCGAGGCGCTGGCCACCGGAGGGATCCCCTTGTCTGCCCTACCGGTCATCGCCATGGGAACCGCCCTCCTGGGCCTCTTTGTGGCGGCGGGGATGCTGGTCTTCGCCGTCTTCGCCCGCACGTTCAAGGAGGGGCAGTCCATGGTGATGCCCTTCTACCTCATCATCATCATGCCCGCCGTATTCCTTCAGAGCCCCGACACGGAATTCACCGTGGGTCTGGCGCTCATCCCAGCGGTGAACGTGGTCATGCTCATCCGCGAGGCGATCCTGGGGACCCTGGATCCCCTTCTGGCCGTCACCACCCTGGGAAGTATGACCGTGGTGGTTGTGCTCTCGGTGGCCTTCGTCCAGTGGGTCATGAGCAGGGAAGAAGTGCTCCTGGGGTCGGGGGAAGGTGGGTTGTTCGTATTCCTGAAACAGAAGCTTTCCTCCGGCAATGTCAGCAGGAGAACGCCGTGAACGCCGAATCGCATGCCCCCGTTCGAACCCTGGGCCTCACGAAGACCTTCTACGACGAGGGCCGGGGTCAGGTCTTCGCCGTGGATCAGGTGGACATCCACTGCGCCCGAGGAGAGATCCTGGGGCTCCTGGGAGCCAACGGCGCCGGGAAGACCACCACCCTCCGGATGCTCTCCACCGTCTTGAAGCCCACGGACGGGGAGGCCTGGGTCATGGGTCATGAGGTCCGACAGGCGCCCGAGCAGGTGCGGGAAAAACTAGGGTTCTATTCCTCCACCACAGCCCTCTATCCCAAGATCAGCCCCCGGGAAACCCTCCGCTTCTTCGCCCGGGTGAACCGGTACCCGGAAGCGAAAGTGGACGCCCGGGTGGAGGAACTCATCCGGCGGTTCGGGTTGGAGGAGTTCGCCGATTCCCGGGTGGAGAAACTCTCCAGCGGCATGAAACAGAAGGTTTCTATCGCCCGGACCGTGGCTCATGACCCTCCGGTTCTCATTTTCGACGAGCCCACCGTGGCGCTGGACGTGCTGAACGCCCTGGAACTGCGGAAGATCATCAGCGAGCTCCGGGAGGAAGGGAAGGCCATCCTTTTTTCCACCCACATCATGAGCGAAGCGGAGCAGCTCTGCGATCGCATCGCCATCATCCATCAGGGAAAGATCCTGGCTACGGATACCCTGGCCGGTCTGCGGACCGCCACGGGGCTCCACTACCTGGAAGACATTTTCGTCCACTACGCCCGGGTGGACACTCCGGCGGAGGCGGCCATGGCCAACGCTCCGGAGTCGGAGGCCGAGGGTACGGAGGCGCAGGCGTGAGGATCACCCCGGCCGTCCGAGCCATCTTCGGGCTGGAGCTCAAGACGCTGGTTCGGGACGTGCGAACCCTTCTCATGTCGGTGGTTCTCCCGGTGGTCCTCATCCCCATCCTCCTCCTGGGGAGCATCTGGGTGGAGAACCGCCGGGTGGAGAGGGAAGGCGCCCGGACCTATCGCTACGCCATCGAGGGAGCCGAATCCGACTTCGCTCGGGCCCTCCTGGCGGAGTTGCAAACGAGCACCCAGGCCGCCGATCCCGACGACGCCATCATGGACGCTCCCGACCCCGACGCCGCCGACCCCGATGCCGCCGATGACGCGGCCCAGCGCTTTCGGGCGGTGGAGGTAGACAACGGTGCAGAAGCCCTGGAAGCGGATTCCCTGGACGTTTTCGTGGAAGCACTGTCATCGTCCGAGTGGAGGGCCCTGGTGGAGGAGGATTCCACCCGAGCCCGGGGGATGGGGGATTACCACGATACGCCTGTGCTCCGGGTCCACTACCGCTCCAACCGCACGGCTTCGTCGGAAGCGTCGCGCCGCATCATGGACAAACTGGACGAGATCCTCCAACGTCGGAGAGCCACCACGATCCTGGAAGCCGGCTTCTCGGTCTCGCCCGAAGCGGTGGCGGTGGTGGAATCGGTGAACGTGGCCTCGGCGGAAGCCGTCCAGGGAGCGCGCCTGGGACGGTATCTCAGCCTCCTCCTCCTGGGGCTCATGGTGCTGGGCGGATCGGTGGTGGCCACCGATACCCTGGCGGGGGAGAAGGAACGGGGCACCCTGGCTACCCTCCTCACCTCAGCGGCGTCCCGCACGGAGATCGTCACGGCCAAGCTCATGGCCATCATGGCCGTGGCCCTCACCATCGCCGTGGTGCAGGTGGTGAATCTCTGGCTTTACCTGGGCCTGGGTCTGCTGGATGTGAGTGAGGGTCTGTCGGTGGCCGTCACCCCGGTCATGGCCGGAGGTCTGCTGCTCCTGTATCTGCCGGCTGTGGCGCTGGTGTCCGGCATCCTTCTCCTCACCTCGGCGTATGCGCGGAGCTACAAGGAGGCACAACTTCTCCTCACTCCCGTGCTCCTGGGGCTGGTTCTCCCCACCATGGCCCCCTTCCTCCCGGATCTGTCGCTACGGTCTGCCGTGATCCTGGTCCCCCTGGCGAACCTGAGTCTGGCGGCCCGGGACGTGTTGGTGGGTCAGCCGGATTGGTTGGCGGTGGCGGGGGCCTGGCTGGTCACCGCCGGTGCCGCCGTCTGGGTCACAGGACGGTCCGTGCGGGCTCTACACGATGAATCTGTCATTACCGGAGATACCACCCGGGAGGAGTTCCTGGGTGGTGCCGCGCTCTGGGGCAAGCGCGTACTTCCGTGGTTCGCGGTCTTCTGGGCCGTGAAGGTACTGCTGGAGCTCAACGTTCCCATTGAAGACATGCGCCTCACGGCGCTCTTTCACGTGGGGGTGGTCTTCACGGTCTTCCCCCTGCTGGTCATCCGGCTGTTCAGCCTGGATCCCCGGCAGGCCCTGGCCCTTCGTATGCCGCACCCCATGGTATGGGTGGGCGTGGTGCTGGGGGTCCCGGCTGCCCTCCTTACGGGAACACTGGTGTTCCACCTGGCCAACTATGTGATTCCCGTTCCGGAACAGTTGCTGGAGAACTTCGGGCAGACCCTTCTGCCGGAGGGGATTCCCGCCTGGCAACTCATTCTTCTACTCTCGGTGGTGCCGGGAATTGCCGAGGAACTCTCCTTCCGGGGAATCCTGTTGTATGGGCTCCGCAAACGCTTCGGTCCAGTGGCCCTGGCCCTGGTGGTGGGGCTCATCTTCGGCTTCTTCCACTTCCAGATCTTTCGCATTCCCGCCACGGCCTTCCTAGGGGTGATCCTCACGGCGGTGACCCTCATGACCGGCTCCATTTTCCCGGCCATCGTGTGGCACACCCTGAACAACGCGTTGGCACTCTATCTGGGTTCTCAGGGAATCGCGGCTGGAGTGGAGGGAGGGATGATGGGGATGGGTGGCGTCATCGCGCTGGCCCTCGCCCTGATCATCATCTGGCGCCATCGTACGCCGTACCCGGAGATGGGAGCACGACGGGAGAAAGCGAGGTCACAGCCCCGCGTCGGCGCCGGGAGGTAGCGAAGGTCTGGGCGCGGCCGGAGTCAGGGTCTCAGTGCAGCCCCGTAAGGCTCTCGCTGATCTCTCGGAGACGAGTCCGGGCGGCTTCGTCATAGGCCTGCTCGTGGGCGCGGGCGGCCTCCGTCTCATGGAAGTACTGCCCCCCCTCCAAGCCGGGGGTGGTAGCGGCCAACATGACTCCCCGGGCACCATCCTCCACCGTGGTCTGGGGCTCGACTCCCACCTCAGCCACCAGCGCCGTGGCCATCACGGGTGCCGGATGCACGGCGAAGACGGTGACGCCGGTGCCCTCCAGTTCCTCGTTGAGATCGAAGGTGAAGATGATCTGCGCCAGCTTGCTCCGTCGGTAGGCCAATCCACCGCTGTATCCCGAGTCCAGGTTCAGGTCGTCGAAGACCACCTCCGCCTGTCCCCTGGAGGAGACGTTCACGATCCGGGCCGGGGCGCTCTCCACCAGACGAGGAAGGAGCAGCCGCGTGAGGAGGTAGTGCGACAGGTAGTTCACCTGGAACCGCAGCTCCAGGCCGTCTCCGGTAATGACCCGTTCATGGCCTGGAGCACCGGGGCCCACACCGGCATTGTTGATGAGCAGATCCAGCTCGGGATAGTCGGCTAGAATAGCTCGGCCCAACTGTCGGACTTCCTCCAGGGAAGCCAGATCTGCCAGGTAGAGGCGAGCACTCCCCTCGCCGCTTGCGTGGATGGCATCCACCACTTCACGGCCCCGCTCCTCGTTGCGGCCGTGGACCACCACATGATGCCCCAGTTCAGCCAACTGCATGGCCACTTCCCGCCCCAGGCCGTCGGTGGAGCCGGTGATGAGCACCACCGGCTGGCCGGCAGCCGGTTCCTGACCGTAGGTGGGTTGGACCCGGGCTTCCCGGGTGGAATGGGCCAGAGAGTCTTGAAGGACCGACTCCTGGAGAGGCTCCGACTGCCCGGAAGGCCGGCACCCGGCCAGGACAGTAAGGAGGACCGAAGTCAGGAAGACGGGTGACCGCCAGAAAACCGGATTGGAACTGTGAGGTGCGTTCATGGCGGTGCAACCTATATTGCCCGCCGGCTCTGGACCACTTCCACAGCATTGAAGGTCGGGATCATGGATGGAGTAGCAGGCGAAGGCGTCGGCCTTCTGAACGTCTGGGCCGTAGGCGCATTCGTGGTCTATCTGGTCGTGATCCTGGGCATCGGCGTGGCCGCAGCCCGGTTCTCCTCTCGGGGCATCAGCGAGTTCTTCGTAGCCGGACGCAGGCTGAATCGCTTCGTGGTGGCCCTTTCGGCCGTGACCTCCGGCCGGAGCGCCTGGCTCCTCCTGGGGATGACGGGAATGGCCTACACCATGGGCGCCTCCGCCCTTTGGGCCGCCGTGGGGTACACCCTGGTGGAGGGGCTCCTCTTCCTCTTCTTCGCCCCCCGCCTGCGGCGTTTCGCCGAAACGTACGACTGCATCACACTCCCGGACTTCTTCGCCCGTCGATTCGAGGACGATGACGGGCGTCTGCGCATGGCGTTGGCATTGGTGTTTGGTGTCTTCCTGGTGGCCTACGTGGCGGCCCAATTCGTAGGCGGAGGCAAGGCCATGGCCGCGTCCTTTCACGTGGATCCCACGGTGGGCCTTCTCCTCACTGCCGGCTTCGTACTGGCGTACACCACCCTGGGGGGCTTTCTGGCGGTAAGTCTCACCGATGCCCTTCAGGGAGTGCTCATGCTGGCTGCACTGTTGGGGCTCCCCCTGGTGGCGGCCTTCAGTTTGGGAGGTCCCGGCCTCGTTCTCGCGGAACTCAGGGCATTCGATCCTACCCTCCTGGACCCCATGGCCCTCTCCATGGGAGCCCTGGTGGGTTTCGTGGGAATCGGACTGGCGGCGCCGGGAAATCCCCACATCGTCATCCGGTACATGTCCATCGACGACCCCCGGCACTTTCCATATGTAGCCGTGGTGGGCACCGCATGGAACGCCTTCATGGCGCTGGGCGCCATCCTCATCGGCCTGGTGGGGAGGGTCTACTTGCCCGATGTGGCCACCCTGCCCCAGGCCGACCCCGAGAACCTCCTGCCCGTGCTGGCCCAGGCCTTCCTGCCGCCCGCTCTCTTCGGAATGGTGGTGGCCGCCATCTTCGCGGCCATCATGTCTACCGCCGACTCCCAGCTCCTGGTCATGGCATCCACCCTGGTGCGGGACCTCTACCAGCAGCTCTGGAAGAAGAAGGCTGAGCTCACGGACGAGTCACTGGTGCGCCTTTCCCGGATTGTGGTAACACTGCTGGTGGTGGTCTCGGTGGTGCTGGGCCTGGTGGGCGACCAGCTGGTGTTCTGGCTGGTTCTTTTCGCTGTGGCCGGCCTGGGAGGAGCCCTGGGCCCTCCGTCTCTCCTGGCCATCTTCTGGAGGAGGACTACCCGAGCGGGCGTCTTCGCCGGGATGGGGGTGGGCGCAGGCACAGCGGTAATCTGGTTCCTCACGCCGGCCTTGAAGGCCATGGTGTATGAACTGGTGCCGGCTTTCGCCCTGGGGCTTTTGGCCACCGTGGCCGTGAGCCTGGTCACCCATCCGCCCGACGATGTGGAGGAACTCTTCCACGCCATGGAATCGAAACCGGAACCCGGGGGTTCCGTAGGGTTCCAACAGGCAGGAGCGGGTTCCGGCAGTTCGTAGCGGGTTCCAACAGACGGCAGCTATATGGCGGCCGGGTTACTCCCCTTCACGGAGACATTCCATGAGCATCATCCTATCCTGGCTCATCCTCAGTCTGGCAGTCTGGCTTACCGCCGTCCTCCTCCCAGGGTTTCACGTGAAGAGCTTCACCGGTGCCCTGGGGGTGGCTGCCATTTTCGGGGTGCTGAACTTCCTCCTGGGATGGCTCCTCTTCGCCGTCTTCACCATTGCCACCCTGGGGCTGGCCTGGCTCCTGGCCTTCATCACCCGCTGGATCATCAATGCCCTCCTCCTGAAGCTCACCGATTCCCTCACCGATCAACTCACCATCGACAGCTTCGGGTGGGCCCTGGGCGGAGCACTGCTCATGTCGGCCCTGGGAACGCTGGGCCAGTGGCTTCTCATGAGCGTGCTGGCCTGATGGGCCTCCTGGACTGATGGATCTGCCGGATTGATGGGTAAGGTTTTCCCTTGGTTGTAGGGGGATCTCCGTCCGATGCCTGGGACCCATACGTGGCCGCCCTGCTGGCTTTCCATGGGGAAGATGAGGGGGCGCAGCTCCGGCTTCGGGATGACCTTGGCAACGATGATCTCATCCCGGTGGCTCGCTTTTTCCGGACCGGGGTCGATTTGCCACCTCTGGAGGAATTGGCACTCCAACACTGCCGGGGCCACGTGCTGGACATCGGAGCCGGCGCAGGCGCACACGCCCTTCTTCTCCAGAAGCGTGGAATGTCGGTATCTGCCCTGGAGCCCCACGGGGAACTGGCGGAGATGCTCCGTCAGCGAGGAGTGGAGCGGGTTCTGGAGGGAACCCTCTCAGACATGGCCGCTGCCCCCCCCGGCCCACCCCCGTGCGTGAGACTGGCGGGAGGTGACGCACAACCGGGGAGAAGGCGGGAAGAGCGGTGTGGTGGGGGATTCGACACCCTTCTCCTCCTGATGAATGGGTGGGGGCTGGCGGGGTCTGCGGAAGCTTTCCCTGCCTTCCTGGACGATCTCGAGTCTCTGCTGGGGTCGGGGGGGCAGATCCTGGCCGACTCCACCACACCGGCGGCCTTCCACAACGAGGAGGTGGATGAAGCCGCGACCCCGGACGACACCCCCTACCCCGGGAACGTCCAGTTCCAGTGGGAGTTTCAGGGGAGGAAGGGAGCACCATTCCCCTTCCTCTTCCTGGATCCTGAACGACTCAGTCAACTGGCAGAGCATCGGGGCTGGAAGGTGGAGATCCTGGCTGAGACGGACGGCGGCGCATACCTGAGCCGCCTTACACGACCGGAGCGGGTGAAGGATGCCGGTTGAAAACAACCGGGAATGCAGTAACTGCCGGGAGGGTGGGAGCCTACGTCACCCCATCCACTCCTCGGTTCTTGCCGCCTTCCCTTCCCCAACCCGTGAGAATGGCGAACACTACCACTACCAGTAGCCCCCAGGAATGAAGGTTGTGGAGCCCTGCCGCCCAGGGTGAAAGGCGAGGGACGCCGTCCAGCCCTCCGGTGAGGGCCGCCGCCAGGATGGTGGGGATGAAGAAGGGGAGCAGAAACGGATACGTGCACACCGTGATGTCCAGGATGTTCGCCCGCCGGTAGGCACCGATACCGAAGGCCTTCCCCGTATCCCGGGCCACTCCACCCACGGCCAGGATGGCCACCACGGAGTGGGTGGTGAGAAGCACGGCGGCAGACACGGTCCCGAAAATCCACCCCTCTGCGCTTCGGGCGCTTCGGGAGCGGGTGCGGGCCAGTTCCACCACTCGATCCACCAGACCCGTGGCCTGCACCGCCCCCACCAATCCCATGAGGAGCAGGGTGAAGATGGAGATTCCCACAGCCCGCTGCATGCCTGTGAGAATCAGCCCGGTGGCCACGAAGTTCTCCTCGTCGATCCCCATGAGGTCAGTTGGGGTCCAGGAGCCCAGCGCCAGCCCCAGGATGACGGCGATAATGATCCCATACGCCATGGATTCCACCAGCCCCCGACGGCGAAGCAGCAGAATGAGAACGACCACGGGTACCAGAAGCATGGCACCGCCGGAAAACGGAATGGCGCTGTGGGCTACCGAGCCGTCGCCTGGCGCAACTTCCGGCGGGGCTCCCAGGGTGCTGATGCCGCCAACCCCCGCTTCGAACCCCGGGATCCCTCCAAAGACCACCGCGCCCACCAACGCCACCGCCGCCGCTGGGAGAGCGTAGCGAGCCCGACTCCTCACCACCCCCGCCAGATCGGCCTCCTGCGTGCCTGCAGAGGCGATGGTGGTGTCGGAAATGGGCGAGATGTTGTCGCCGAAAGTGGCCCCGCCCAGAATGGCCCCCAGAAGGAATCCAGGATCCGCCCCCAGGGCCGGACCCACTGGGTAGAGGAGGGGGATGCATACGAGAAGGGTGCCCAGACTCGTGCCGGTAGCCGTGGCGAAGACGGCCGCCACCGCGAACGCCGCCGCCACGTATCCCCCCCCGTGGATCCCGGCGGCCCCGGCAGCCCACACCAGCGCCTCCACCATGCCGCTCTCCCGGAGCAGGGACCCCAGCACCCCGGCCAGGACCCAGGCCAGCACCATAACCATCACCAGGCGCTGGCTCATGCCGTCCACCACCGCCTCCGTGTAGTGCTCCCGATCCCGGGCCAGCAGGAGACCCAGGATGAGACTGCCCAGGAGCACCGGCCAGAAGCCGGTCTCGTCGGGGGCGCCGGCCAGGCCCAGGGCGCTCACCCCCGCCAGGAAGAGGAAGAGGGGCGCCAGCGCGCCCCAGACTCCTCCCCGGAACAGGAGGCGAGGGGGACCCGGAGGGCTCTGGGGGGGTTCGGGAGACATGGCGCCGGGACGGGGGTAGAGGGCTTCAGGCCCGGGAAGCTAGATGACGTATCCACGGTACGAAAGGAGAACCAGCATGGCAGGTGGTGACGAACCCCGCGACGACACTTTCCAGCTCTGGGACTTACGGGTGGAAGTGTTCCAGGGTGACGCACCCATGGTCTGCAATCATCCCACTGGCAGTGGCTTCGAAGTGCATGGCGAAGACCTGATTTTCCCCGAAGGTCAAGGCTTTCCACTTTATGCCCTGGCCGCGCTCCTTCCCCTGCTTCCAGCGAAGCAGCGCGACACCCATCCCAATGACTGGATGACCACCGACGCGGTTGTTGCCTGCCCCGATCCCCACTGCGGAGGTCGGTTCCGCATCACCCGAGTGGCACGGCGTACCTTCCGGCACTCCGACACCACCCGAGTTCCCCTCCCATGAACCTGCCACCCTACCCGCTGCCATGAGCCCTTCCCACCGCGCGGCTGCTCCTCCAACCGCCCAGGTCGGGAGCCGTCCCGCGATTCCCCAGACGGAGCTGGCTCCCGGATACCGGATCCCCCGCCTCGTGGTGGGGGGGTGGCAACTGTCCCACGGGCACAGGGGGGCGCCCCGGGAGCCGGCCGAGGCCGTGGAGACGTTAGTGGCCCTGGCAGATCGGGGGCTCACGGCCTTCGACTGCGCCGACATCTACACCGGCGTGGAGGAACTCTTCGGCCGCTTCCTCCGCCGGTGGCGAACCACCTCCACCGGAGGGAACCCGGCGGGCGGCGCCGGAGCGTCCATCCAGATCCATACCAAGCTGGTTCCCGACTGGTCCCATCTGCCCCACGTGGACGAAGCCTATGTCCGGGGCGTGGTGGAACGCTCCCTTCGCCGCCTGGGCGTGGAAACACTGGACCTGGTCCAGCTCTATTGGTGGGACCTTGAGCGGGGAGACTGGCTGGCGGCAGGGCGGGCTCTGGGTCGGCTCCAGCAGGAAGGGAAGATCCGCCACCTGGGGGTGACCAACTTCACGGCAGCCGAGGTGGAGACGCTGGAGCGGGAGGCCGATATCCACCTTCTATCCAACCAGGTGCAGTATTCGGCTTTGGATCGCCGGCCGGAGCACAATCTGACCTACCACTGTGCCGTGTCCGGACTGCACCTCCTCACATACGGAGCACTGGCAGGTGGATTCCTCACGGGGTCATGGCTGGGCAAGAAAGATCCCACGCAGGCCTCGTCCCCTGCTGAAAGCCAGGAGCGCCCGGATGAGAGCTCAGGGGATCCGGGATTCCCCTCTCCCCAGGCGCTCGCATCCCTCCCCAACCGGTCTTTGATCAAGTACCGGCTCATCATCCAGGAATTCGGCGGGTGGGAGCCCTATCAGGCCCTCCTCAGGGAGTTGGTGGACATCGGTACCACCCATGGGGTGGGCCCAGCCCCTGTGGCGCTCCGATTCGTCCTGGACCAGCCGGAAGTGGCGGCGGCCCTGGTGGGATTCAGTTCCCTGTCTCGGATGGAAGAGAACCTTCGGGCCCTGACCCTCCAACTCACCCCCGAGGATCATGCCCGGATTCGCAGGCACACCCAGGAGGCGCCGGGGCCCCAGGGAGACATCTTCGCCCTGGAACGAGATCGACAGGGCCCCCACGGGCGAATCATGAAGTATGAGGAGAACGGATGACGTTCCCTGACCGGGGCATTCCACATCAGGGGGAGTCCTCATGTGGCTGACCCTTCTGCTGGTGGGTGTGACCATCGGCGCCAACAATCTGGCCATCTCCCTTACCCTGGGCTCCCTGGGTCAGGCACACCGGAAATGGACCATCATCCCGGTATTCGGGGTGTTCGAGTTCTCCATCCCCCTGGTGGGCCTCTGGCTGGGAAGGCAGTGGGCCCATCAGGTCACCGACGTGATGGGGTGGCTTCCCGTGGCACTCATTGCCGGGCTGGGAGTTGTCACCCTGGTGGCCGCTGCCATAAAGCGTGTGGACGAAGAGGAGCTTGCCCGGCGGCTCACTTCCTGGCGCGGCCTCATCCTGCTCTCGGCGGGCCTCAGCGTAGACAACCTCATCATCGGCTTTGGCCTGGGAGCCCGAGACCTCCCACCTCTCCTGGTGGCCACCACCATCTCGCTCTGCTCCATGACCTTCTCATTGGCGGGCCTCATCCTGGGCCGTACCATCCGCAAGCACTGGCGCAAGGTCGCCGAAGTGGGAGCTGGAGTGTTGCTTCTGGCCCTGGCCTTCTATCTCCACTATTGGGGTTGACATGACCATGAAGCGGAACGCAGGCTGGGCAGCCGGGGTGGGGGCCATGTTGGTCTCAGCGGGGTGTGGAAGCCACGTGCCTCCTGACGCAGGCCCCCTTCCCGGGGGCGGCCTTCGCCCCTGCCCCACCACGGCCAACTGTGTCCATACCGGCCATGGACACCCTCCGGGAACCGAGCCGTTCCAGCTTTCCGCCAGCCGACGCTCGCAACCGGTGGGGGCTCTGCTGGACGAAGTGGCCGCCGCACTGGAGACGTTGCCTCGGACCGTGGTGGTGGATCGACGGGCCAGCTACCTCCGGGCGGAATCCACGAGTCTCATCTTCCGTTTCGTGGATGACGTGGAGGTGGTGGTCCAGGTGGGACAGGACCGCCGGGAAGTGGTGGTGCGCTCGGCCTCCCGGGTGGGGCGTTCCGATCTGGGGGTGAATCCCCGACGGGTCCGGGCGCTCCGGAGGGCATTGGAGTTGCAGGGAGTGATCTGACGGCCATGGAGGAGCGTGGCCGGAAATGGGGCGAGCCGCATTATCCGGATATACTCCCAGGTACTCCCTACTCCGCCTGCCCCTCCTCCACCAGCCGCACCGTATCCCGGGCAATGAGCAGCTCTTCATCGGTGGGAATGACCCACGCGGCCAAGGAGGAATCGTCGGTGGAGATGCGCCCGGTCTCCCCCCCCACCATCTTCCGGTTCGCCTCCCGGTCCAGACTCAGGCCCGCCCACTCCATTCCCTCCAGGATCCGCTCCCTTACCGGGACGGCATTTTCTCCAATACCTCCGGTGAATACCAGGGCGTCGGCGCCGCCCAATGCCGCCAGATACGCCCCCAGGTACTTTCGCATGCGGTAGCAGAAGATCTCGATGGCCAGGCGAGCCCTGCGATCCTGGTGTTCGGCTTCTTCGTCCAGAAGCTCCCGCATGTCGTGGGTGAGCCCGGAGATGCCCAGGAGGCCCGATTGGCGGTTCAGGAGCGCAGTGACCTCGCGGACGTTCATCCCCTCCTTGGCGGAGATGTACTCCAGGAGAGCTGGGTCCAGATCGCCAGACCGGGTGCCCATGACCAACCCTTCCAGCGGTGTGAATCCCATGGAGGTATCCACCGACTCTCCCCCTGCGATGGCGCACGCCGAGCACCCGTTTCCCAGATGCGCTGTGATGATTCTCACTTCGCTTCTGGGGGTCTCGGTGAGCTTCCGGTACCGCCAGGCCACGTACCGGTGGGAGGTCCCATGGAACCCGTAGCGCCGCAGCTTGTACCGGCGGTAGAGGGAGTAGGGAATGGCATACAGATATGCGTGCTCGGGCAGCGTGGCATGGAATGCCGTATCGAATACCGCCACCTGCGGGATGCCGCTTCCCAGAACCTCTCGGACTGCATGGATCCCCTTCAGATTGTACGGGTTGTGGAGAGGGGCCAGTTGGATCATGTCCTGGAGGGTCTCCAGAACCGCCTTGTCGATGAGCACGGAAGATCGGAAGTGCTCTCCGCCATGCACCACCCGATGGCCCACCGCTCCGATTTCGGCCACGGAGTCGATGGGGATGCCCGACTCCGGTGCGGCGATCCACCGCAGAATCCACTCCACCGTGGCCCGGATATCTGGAAGGGCGGCCGTTTCCACGTGGTGCGCTTCTTCTCCCACCCGCAAATCCACGATGGCTTCGCCCCCGATCCGCTCCACGGTGCCCCGGGCCAACTTCCTGTCTTCGCCCCGCTTCATGGTGGTGAGATCGGTCTGGACCAGCTCGAACTTCAGGGTGGAGGAACCGACATTCAGGACCAGGACATTCATGGCAGAGGGGGCTGGAGGGGCGGAGAAGCCAGAATGAGGCGCCTGCCAGCACGAGGCGCGTGGCGGGAACCTCCAATCTATCCCATCTTGCGGAAAGCTTCCATTTGCCTCTGGAGAAACCGAAATGCGCCGCACCCGTCCTGCTTCCGGCCTCATCCTGCTTCCGTTCCTCTGGGCGTGCGGAGAAGCCGACTCTCCGCCCGAGGAAACTCCCGCAGCCGCCTTGTCCGAGCACGAGCACGCCATGTCGGAGCTCCCGGCAGCCCTCCGGGGGGAAGCGCCTCCCCTGGCCGGGACGGACGTGAGCTACCATGAAGCCGACCCTGCATCCACAGGCTACCTGGCCGTGCCGGAGGGAGAAGGCCCCTTCCCCGCTGTGATCCTCATCCACGAGTGGAATGGCCTGGTGGATCGGGTGCGGGAAGTGGCCGATGCCCTGGCGGCAGAAGGCTATGTGGCCCTGGCGGCGGATCTATTCTCGGGCCGGACGGGCAGCAATCCGGACGAGAACATGGCTTTGGTGCGAGGCGTGCGGGACAACCCGGAGGCCTTCATCGCCAATCTTGACGCGGCGGTGGCGTTCCTACGGGCCAGGCCGGATGTGACGGGCCGGGTGGGTGCCATGGGATGGTGCTTCGGCGGGGGTGTGGCCCTGACCTACGGGCTGGATGGAGTGGACCACGAAGCCACGGCGATCTTCTATGGGGCCCTGCTGGACGACCCCGAGATACTCTCCGGACTCACCCACGAAGTATACGGCACCTTCGCCCGACTGGATCAGGGGCCCAGCCCCGATCAGGTGGATGCCTTCGCCCGAGCCCTGGAAGCGGCGGGAGTCCCGGCGGATCTCCACATCTACGACGAGGTCAATCACGGATTCTGGCTCCATGTGGATCAGGATCCCGAGGCCAGGGCCGCGCCGGCGTTGGATGCCTGGCAGCGGCTGACGGCGTATCTGGAGCGTACGCTGCGGTAACTCCGTGGCTGACGGTGCCCTCATGATCCGCGGCGGGTTCAGGCGAGCCCTGGTCCTCGTTCACCGATGGCTGTCGCTGTGGGTGGGGCTCATCTTCGGGGTGGCGGTGTTGACAGGGGCACCCCTGGCGTTTCAGCACGAAATCGACGCCTTGCTCTCGGCGGATGTCTTCCAGCCCACGCCCGGCGATGTGGGGTGGGAATCCGCCTTGGCCGGCATCGAAAGGGAGCTCCGGCCTGGGGAGCAGGTGCGCACGTTCTGGTGGCCCCGGCCCCAGGTCCCGGTATACAGCGCTTTGATCATGGGGGGTGCAGAGGAACGGACCCTTTACCTGGATCCGGGCACTGGCACCCTCATCGATCCCGAACCGTCCGCCCTCACGGGATGGCTGACGGACTTGCACGTTTCCCTTTTCGGGGGCGACGTGGGCTACTGGGTGGTGGTGGCAGCCACGGCGCTGTCGATACCCATCCTCTTCACGGGGCTCTTCTTGTGGTGGCCCGGAATTCGAACGTTCTGGAGGGGCATTCGGATCAGGTTGCGGAAGGGCGCCTATCCGTTCAATTACGACCTGCACCAGGTGACTGCTTCCTGGTGGCAATCCCGCTCCTGATCATGTGCGTGACCGGCGTTGTCATGGCCTTCCCCGAAGCCAGTCGTGCCTCCCTACAGACCCTTCTGGGCGAAGAGCAATCCGGCAAGGTGGCCTGGTTGGACGTGCGGTCCCCCGGACCCCCGGAGGGGCGGTCCGCGTCTCCCCGCTTGGCGCCTCGGGACTGCTTTCGCATTGCGGAGTCGGCCGTGGAGGGGTACCACCATCGCTTCTACCTGGCCTTCCCGAACCTGGCCCAGGACCCACACGACGTCGTCCATACCCGGCTTCAGATAGGATATGATCCACCTCCCTTCGGGATCACGGTTCGTGTGGCACACGACCCTTACACCGGCGAAATCCTCCAGATCATCGACCCACGAAGCGATGGTGTCACTGATCGCTTCGTGGACAGTGGCTCCCACTCGTGGCATGTGGGCAGCTTCGGTGGCTTGTGGAGCAAAACGCTCTACCTCATCAGTTGCCTGATGGGGATGCTTCTCGTGGTGACCGGAACAGTCGTATGGTGGAAGAAGCGGAAGATCCGGCTCACCAGGAAGAAGCGGAGCCGAGGAAGGTCTTCTGCATCAGGCGCTGAACGGGGACGGATGTGAGGTGAGCCCAGCCTCGAGGTCCGCAATAGCATGTTATCTCGCCGTAAGTACCCCTACAATCTCTTCGCCCACCGGAGCGCCTGCCCGAACCAACACAGTCTCCACGGCCTTCCACAGCCGCTCCCGAACGCCGGCATCCGGCGGCTCGGGGTGCCTTCCCTCTCGCAGCGCCCGGGACATGGAAGCCACGGACCCCGTCGCTTGCGTGGCCTTCGCTACGCCCTGAGCTTGTGGACATGGACCAAGACGGCTTCGAAGGCATGATCGGCGAAACGATCTCTCACTACCGGATCATCGAGAATCTCGGCGGGGGCGGGATGGGCGTGGTCTTCCGGGCCCACGACACGCGCCTCGGCCGCGACGTGGCCCTCAAGTTCCTCACTGACGGGATGACCCGCGACCCCGAGGCGCGCGAGCGCTTCACCCGCGAGGCGAGAGCCGCCTCCGCCCTCGACCACGCCAACATCTGCACCATCTACGACATCGACGAGACCGACGACGGCCGGCTCTTCATCGCCATGGCGTTCTATGTCGGCGAGACCCTCAAGGCACGGCTCGCCCGCGGGCCCCTCGACATGGACGAAGCCGTGGATCTCGCCAGGCGGGTCGCCGCCGGCCTCCAGCGGGCCCACGAGAGCGGGATCGTCCACCGCGACATCAAGCCATCGAACCTCATGGTGACGGACCGCGGCGAGGTGAAGATCGTCGACTTCGGGATTGCGCAGCTCACCGGGGAGGCCGGGCTGACCCGAACGGGACAGTCGCTGGGAACCCTGGCCTACATGTCGCCGGAGCAGATCGAAAGCGCGGACGTCGGCCCCGCCGCCGACCTGTGGGCGCTGGGGGCGGTCCTGTACGAGATGGTGACGGGGGACCCCCCGTTCCGCGGCAAGCGGGAAACGGAGTTGGTGGCGGCGATCCTCGCTCGCGACCCCGGACCGCTGGGGCGTGCCGGACCCTCACCTCCGCCGGCCCTCGAGACACTGGTGATGCAGCTCCTGTCCAAGGAGCCGCACAAGCGCCCCTCCACCGCCGGAGAGGTGGAGCGTCAGCTCGGCGCGTTGCTCGTTCCCGAGTCGGCCGCCGATACGCCGCTGTGGCGACGACGAGCGGCCTGGATCGGGGTGGCCGTTGCCGCGCTGCTGGTGGCCGCGGCCCTCGTCCTGCCGGCTCGAAGTCAAGCGCGTGTCGAGGCGGCTCGGCGGGCGTTGCCGGAGATCGAGGCGATGGCTGCAGACGGCCGGTACGAAGAGGCCTTCGCCCGAGCCGTCGAAGCCGAACAGATCCTCGGCGACGACCCGACGCTGAACAGCCTGATGCCGGAGGTGTCGGAGCTCCTCACCGTACGCTCGGATCCGGCCGGCGCGGCCGTTCGCATCCAGTCTGTCACGGGGGGCGAGCCGAGGTCGCTCGGCACGACGCCCCTCGTGGGCGTCCGGCTCCCCCGATCCGACTACTACGTCGTGATGGAGAAGGACGGCTACGAGCCCTCCGAGCGCATCGCGTCGAGCGCTCTGTCCCGAACCGATCCCACCTTCGAAGGGGTATTCGACGCCATCGTGGACGTGCGCCTCACCCCCGCGGGCTCGTCTCCGCCGGGCATGGTGCCCGTGCCCGGGGGAGCGTATACGCTGGTGAGCGCGGACGCTCCGGCCGGCGCCAGCGCCGAACTGGGAGACTTCTTCATCGACCGCTTCGAGGTGACCAACGAGGGGTACCGGCAGTTTGTGCGTGCGGGAGGCTACGCCGACTCCCTCCTGTGGACGACTCCCGTCGAGGGGGAGGTCGACGGCGTCCGGCGAGCGCTCTCCTGGCGCGGCGCCATGTCCCGATTCGTAGACCGAACGAATCTTCACGGACCCCGAGAGTGGACGAGTCAGCAGTATCCGGATGGCACGGCACGGCACCCGGTGGCCTCGGTCACCTGGTACGAGGCCGACGCCTACTGTCGCTGGCGAGACGCCGCGCTCCCGACGCTCTTCGAGTGGGAAAAGGCCGCGCGGGGAGGCGCCTTCACCCACTCCCTGGGATTCGTCCTGCCCTGGGGCCTCGTCGAGCCACGGCAGTCCACCGAGCGGAGGGCGAACTTCGGGGGCACGGGCACCGTGCCGGTGGACGCCCACCCCTTCGGCATCAGCCCCTTCGGCGCCTACGCCATGGCCGGCAACGTCCGCGAGTGGACGGTCAACCCCTCGGAAGACGGTTTCATCGCCATGGGAGGCTCCTGGCAGGAGCTGTCCTACGTCTTCTCCTCCGTTGCGACGCCCCACGGGCTTTTCGCCTCGCCGGCTCTCGGGTTTCGCTGCGCCCTCCGGAGCGCGCCGGCGGAAGCGCACGGGGGGGGCTTCATCGAACTCGCCCGCCGCTCCCCCTCCTACGAGCCGGTGGACGAGGCCACCTTCCGGTCGTTTCTCGATCACTACGTCTACGATCCGGTGGACCTCCGGCCCGAGACGCTCGAGACCGTCCGGACCGACGACTGGACCCGCCACAAGATCCGTTTCGACGGCGTCGACGGGTCGTCGATCCTCGCCTACCTCTACCTGCCGGTGGGCGTGACGCCGCCGTACCAGACGATGGTCCTGGTCCCGTCCTTTAGCTCGTTCTTCTTCGAGCGGGTGGACGAGCAGATCGAGTGGACCCTCGGCCCGAGCATCCGTGCCGGTCGTGCGGCCTTCTCGGTGGTCATGGACGGGATGGTCGAGCGACAGGACCGGCCCGAGCCCTTTCCGCCAAGCAACACCGTTGAGTTCCGGAACCTGATGGTGCGGCACGCCACCGAGCTCCGGCTGGGCCTCGACTACCTGGAGACGCGCGACGATATCGAAACCGACGCGCTGGCGTACGTAGGAGTGTCATGGGGCGCCGGCTCGCGCTCGGTCTTCAGCGCCGTGGACGACCGCTGGGACGCGGTGGTGTTCATCGGAGGTGGCATCGACGAGCGTGTGCACCCCACCCTCCCGGAGGCCCTGAACGTCAACTTCCTGCCCTACATCGACGCCCCGAAGCTCATGGTGAGCGGTCGGCACGACGAAGAGCACCCCTGGCTCACCCGCGGGCTGCCCTTCTGGGAGCTGCTCCGGGAGCCGAAGCAGCTCGCTCTCTTCGACGAGGAAGGCCACCATCCCTCCGACGAGGTCCGGGTACCCGCCATCAACGGCTTTCTGGACGACATCTTCGGTCCCGTCCGCTGATGCCTATCTCACAGCCAGCCACCCCACATACACCCCGTAGGCCAGAAGCAGCCCCGCGCCCTCCCACCTGTTGATGCACTTCACACCCATGGCCATGGGAATCAGGGCAAGAGAGAACAAGCTCATGACCAGTAGGTCCACGCTCCCGTTCGCCGGTAGATCACTGGGGGCCACAGTGACCGTAACCCCCCACACGAAGAGAAGGTTGAAGAGGTTTGAGCCCACGATATTCCCCAGGGCCACATCTGACTGACCCCGGATGGCAGCGGTAATGGAGGTGGCCAGTTCCGGCAGACTGGTCCCCACCGCCAGGACGGTGAGACCTACGATGGCCTCGTCGACGCCCAGGTCCAGGGCCAACGCCGTGGCACCTCGCACCGCCAACTCTCCTCCCGCCACCAGCAGGATGAGACCCAACAGGACCAGGAGAGCCGCGCCGCCCACCCCCCGCCCCTGGGGATGAAAGTGCTCATCCATGGCCTGTGTCGCCGCATCCAGGAAGACGTCGGCCCGTTGCCGGAGCGCCGAGGTGGCCGTGTAGGCCAGGAAGCCGGCGAAAAGGGTCAGCAGGAGAACACCATCCCACCGGGTGAAGAGGTCCGCCCCTTCCATGCCCGGGATTCCGGCACCCAGAAAGAGGGTCAGTGCGGCCACGCCGGCCATGAGCGGGATTTCCCGAAGCACCAGAGTGGGATTCACGGCGATGGGCGCCAGGAGCGCTGTTCCGCCAAGGAGCAGACCCAGATTGGCGATATTGGAACCCACCACATTGCCGAAGCCCAACTCAGGCGTCCCCCTCCAGGCCGCCGCCAGATTCACCACAAGTTCCGGCGCGGAGGTGCCGAAGGCCACCACGGTGAGGCCGATGATAAGCGGGGCAACTCCAAGGCGGAGGGCAATGGCCGAGGCGCCCCGCACCAGGGTATCGCCCCCACCCAGCAGGCAGCCCAGGCCCAGGGCCAGAATGGAAAAATCAATAATCATGGACGGTAGCGATACTCCTCTCTCACCTGCATCTCACCCCCGGGGAAGCGCACAATCTGCTCCCTCCCCACCAATTCCCCCTCCGTGTCGAAGTGGAGGGTCGCTTCGCCGGACGGCTGGCCAGCCACCACGATCTGGAACGTCAGGCCGCCTTCCGTCCATGCCGGGTCCACTGCCCGAACCCACCCGTCAACTCCCCCGTCGGCCCGATCCGGTGGAGCCCCGCTCACCAGGCGGGCCAGGTTGTGAAGGAGCCCCATGCGGGTCATGCCCAGCACCAGAGCCTCCTTCAGTGCAGGGGGCGGGACCCGATCAAACATGGGCCCTCCGCCCCCTTCATGCCCGCCGGTGAACGTGGAGTCAGCGGATTCCAGATAGAGATCCACGGGCTCGCCTCCGAAGGTTCCGTTGGCCGCCAGGCTCACCTGGCCATCTGCCTGGATGCTCAGTTCCCCCTGGAGATCCGCCTGGAAGGCCCCTTCCGACTGGATCCGGAACTCCACATGCGTCGTCTCAGCCGAAAAAAGTCGTTCCTCCACATGGGCCAAGTACGCGTCAGGCGGGTTGGACCGGAAATCCGTTTCGCCACAGGCCATGAGAGCGGCGAACAAGGTCCATGATCCAGCCATCCCCAACCCGGGACCCACGTGAACCGCCATACCGTCAGCCCCCCTCCGTGGGAGGCGGGGTGAGGTTCCAGAACGCGATGCCCGAGGCCTGCTGCCCCACCTCCACCCTGTCTACCCTTTCGAAAGTGCTCAGGTCGTAGATCTCCACCACTCCCGGTTCGCTCCCCACTCCCTCCACACTCACGAAAGCGAAACGCCCGTCGGGGGCGATGGCCACTCCATGGACCACCCGGATGGAGGTCTCCACCCGAGCCACACTCTCTCCCCGCTCAAGATCGATGAACTCCACCCCCTTCCCCTGCTTCAATGTCACTACCAGAAGCCCGTCATCAGGAGTGATGTCCAGGTTGTAGGGACCCCGTCCGGTGGAGAACCTTCGGGTGACCTCCCACCGGTCGCGGTGGATCTCCAGGATCTCGTCGGACGCGTTGCACGCCAGGTAGAGGTGTCGGCCATCGGTGGAGGGCTGCACCCAGGTGGGAGAACAGGACGGGGTGTAGTGGGCGTCGGGAGGAGGGTCGGAGGTGCCGTCGCCATGGGCCCGGTGTCCGGATACGTCCTGGCCCGGAGCCCCGTGGTGCTGCGCCTGCGTCTCCGGATCATGGAAGCCGCGATGATCCCGAGGCAGCGGACCCTCCTGCCCCCGGGCCACCCAGAGCCGACGGCTCACCGCCATGGACCCCAGATCCAGCTCCACCAACTGGTCGTCCATCATGCAGACCGAGTAGTGCTGCCGTCCCTGGGGGTGAAAGCGGCTCCCGTGGGGCATGGTGCAGGTTTCCACCTGAGCCACCTCCATGAGTCTCTCGTCATCGCCGGCGAAGACCACCGAGATGGACGAGGGGGCCATCTCGCCATGGAGGTTGAAGTTGGCCACCGCAACCCAGAGACCGTCGGGGGAAACGTCCAGGCTGGCGGGAAAGCGCCCCAGATCCAGCGGTCCTGCCAGGAGCCGCCCGGATCCCGCCTCCAATTTCCAGAGCTTCCCGTCGGGCACGCCGTGTCCTGTGGTCATGAACACCACCCCCCGCTCCGGATGGATGGCCACCCCGTGGGGTGCTTCGTGGTCCGAGAGGAGGTGGGATTCGCGGGACTGCTGGGAGAGCGCCTGCACCGGAATGGAAGCCTCCAGACTCCCTCCCTCCGGCCCGAAGCGAACCCGATGGAGCAGATCGGCCGACTCGGCCCCCACATAGACCCGATACACCCCCTCAGGGGGGGACCCCGTGGCCTGGGAACCCCGAGCGCTCAGGGAATCCGTACCCCGTTGGGAACCCGGAGCGCTCTGCCCATGGAGGGGCGCCGCCAGGGCCAGGGCCGCCACCAGGAATGCCACCACCATCTGCCGGCGATGGCTCACGGCACCAACCGGGTGGGCGGCAGCAGCTTCAGGGCCCACATCCCCGAATTGGCGTCCGACAGGAAGATGTTCCCCTTGAAGGGCATGACGCTCCAGGTAGTGGGTGCGTTGGCCACGTAGCCCATGGGGTCGTTGGGCTTGAAGACCGCGATCTCACGGCCCTGGGTGTAGAGGTTCCCCATGAGGGGCCCGGAGACGTCCACCAGCCGCATCCCGCCCTCGTAGTAGGCCTGGTAGAGGATGTCATCTTCCACCCAGATGTTGTGGGAACCGTACTCCGGCACCTGGTAGCGGGCCACCTTCCGGGGGTTCTCCGGATCGGTGAAGTCCACGATGTGGATGTAGCCGGCAGTATTTCGTGGAGTGCCCGAACCTGGGACATCGGGATCGTAGGGCGCCCGGTTGTTTCCCCCTTCCAGGGCGTAACCCTGCCGACCAATGATCTCGTCGCCGGCGAAGATGTAGAAGCGCCCGGTGGCCTCCTGGAAGTAGGGAAACACGGCGTGGGTATTTCCCCCGGGGAGAGGGTAGGTGGTCACCACCACAGGACTCTCGGGCGAACCACCCCAGCGCCCGTTCCCCACGTCCGTCATCACCACCCCGGTGCGCCACTCGGCAGAGTAGGCGATGCCGTCGTGCACCCATACGTCGTGGATGCGGGATCCCGGCAGATTCACCTCACTCACGGTGCGGGGGTGATAGATGTCCGTTATGTCCACGATGAGATACCTCTCGCCGCCGGAAAGAACGTACAGGTAGTCGTCCTGCGGATAGGCGTTATGAACCCCTCCCGTGAGCCCTTCGTCGTACTCCGTGGCCAGCACCGGCCGACGGGGGTCGGCCAGATCGATGATGATCACGCCATTCCGCCGATTGGACGCCCCCTCCCGGGTGAGGGTGGCGTAGCGGCCGTCGGGAGAGGCCTTCACATCGTTCACCGTGCGGGCATCCACCTGGAGGGAGTCCACCAGCACGTGGTTCGTGGGGTCGGTGACATCCCAGAAGTAGGCGAAACCATCGGAACCCCACGTTCCCGTGATTCCGTAATCCCGGCCATCCACCCCTTCAAACACCCAGAAGTCCGAGGTCCGGCGGTGGGATACCCTTCCCTGCCCCAACACTTCCAGGCGCTGCACCACCTGACGGCTCTCTACCTCCACCGTGGCGTGGGCCGCCAGAGGTCCGGACTGCGCCCAGATGGTATACGTACCCGGGAACTGGGCCATGAACTGGTCATGTCGTACTACGGCCGCCGCGCCAGGCTCCACGATGGAATCGTGGGGCATCCAGCTGTAGCTCCATCGGATGGGGAGGTCCGAGAGTTCACCACCCCCGCTGCCTGTGGCCCGGGCTTCAAGGGCCAAAACATCTCCCGTGCGGGCAAAATTCCGCTCCACTTCCACTTCAAGAGTGGCTGGGGGAAATGCAGGAATCGTCCCCTCCCAACTCCCCTCCACACCCTCCACCTGGGCGGTGATTCGCACGGATCCCTCGCCGTGGGCAGCCACGAGGCCGTGCCGATCCACGGTGGCCACCGCCGGATCGGACGAGGTCCATCGGACGTCGGCTCCTGGCCGCCGCGAACCGTCCGGGTGGAATGCGTCGGCTTCGAAGCGAACGTGGGTGCCCACGTACGGGCGGCCCCTCTCCGGCTGCACCTGCACCCGAGCGATGGGGGGCCAGAGCACTTCCACCGGGATGGTCACGGTGGGAGGGGCGCTCATGTCCGAGCCCGCCGGCGGAAGGACCGCAGCCACCACGGCATGCTCCCCCACGTCCAACCCGAAGACCAAACCGTTGTCCACCGCCACTCCACCCCGGGAGCCCCGCACCACCAGCTCCGCCTCCACTTCCCTCCCCTGGGCGTCCAGGGCACGGACCTCGAAGGGCATGGACTCTCCCACCCGCACCGTGATGCGCTCGGGCTGGGCTATCAGGCGGACAGGGACGCCCTCAGAGGCACGCACCTGGGCGGCCAGGATCGCGGGCTGGGCCAGGCAGGCCCATGACAGGAGCAGCGCCAGCGCGGCAGGACCCGGAAGGCGGGGTGGCGAAATCATTGCGAAACTCCAGGGGTAGGGGACTTCCTCTACAGCGAATATCCTTTGTCCAGGCCATCCGTCAACCAAGTGCGCAAGTTTTCCGTTCATGAACGCCGACAGGATTCGCTCATTTTGATGCCCTCCAATGCCCCCTCCTCCCCCCTCGCATGCCTCAGGCTGAATTTGACATGACCGCTCATTCCTCCATTCGCATCCGGCCGGCCCGCCCGTCGGACGAGACCTTTCTGGTTGCCCTCATTCCCCGGCTCAGGGCGTTCGGTCCCGGGCCCCTGCGATCGCCCGAAGCCATGGACCGGGCGGAACAGGACGCCGTCCGCCGTGCGCTGGCCGATGCCTCGCCCGACACGGTGCTATTCGTGGCGGAGCTCACCGGTGCGGACCCGCTGGGCACGGAATCACCCCGTCCAGCCGGCCTGGCCCTGGGCGAAAGCCATACCGACTACTTCACCGGCGAGCGCCACGGGCATCTGGGCATCCTGGCGGTGTCTGAGGAGGCCGAGGGACAGGGGGTGGGTCAGGCCCTCCTGGCGGCGACGGAGAGTTGGGCCCGGGAGCGGGGCTACCGCTTCCTCACCCTGAACGTCTTCGACGGAAACCACCGGGCGAGAAGCATCTACGCCAAGGCGGGTTTCCGACCGGACGCCATCAAGTATCTCAAGGAGTTGGGGTGATCTTTTGACGAAGGCATTTCGGTGACGTACCGTGTGGGCCCCGCCCATGTCACCCCTGAGTGAACCCCCAGGAGTCTGAGGAGCCATGATGATCCGCGTACCGGATGCCCGCCTCTCCACCCCCATTCTGGCCGTGCTGGCCGCCCTCATCCTGCTGCTGCAGACCACCGAGGCCGCAGCCCAGAACGCCTTCATGCCCGTCCACCTGGACCCCACCACCGGGAAGGTTCTCCTGGAGATCCCGGCCCTGGACCAGGATGTGCTCTACATGAACGCCCTGGCCACCGGATTGGGATCCGCCCGGGTGTTCAGCCTGGATACCGGCTCGGGAGTGGATGAAGCTGTGGTCCAGTTCCAGCGGCACGGCCCCCGGGTCATGATGATTCGGCAGAACGTCACCATGACCTCCCAGTCGGGAGACCCGGGGCAGCAGTGGGGAGTGGACCGGGCCTTCCCCGTTTCCGTCCTGGCCTCCATGGAGGTTGCCGACGAGTCGGGTGGGCGCCTGCTGGTGGACGCCACCGACTTCCTCCTGAGCGATGCGGTGGATGTCCGGGGAAGCGTGCGCTCCGCGGGGTTGGGGCAGGTTCAACTGGAGCGGGACCGAGGCTACGTGGATGCCTCTCTCACGTCAGCCTATGCGAAGAATACCGAGATCCGCACCGTGCTCACCTTCTCAGCAGACCAACTCCACTCCGAGTTGGCCCGGCACACCCCCGACGGCCGCTTCATCACCTTCGAGCAGCACCACTCGTTCATGGAGCTTCCCGACCCCCCCATGCCCGGGCGCGTCTTCGACCCCCGCACCGGGAACGGGTCGGTGGTGCTTCACGACTACTCCCAGAACTTCGACGGCGACTACCGGGTCCGCCTCACTTCCCGGTGGCGTCTGGAGCCCACCGACACGGCCGCCTATCTGCGGGGTGAGCTGGTGGAACCCATCCAGCCCATCGTGCTCCACCTGGATCCGGCTACCCCGGAGCCGTACCGCACGGCGTACCGCATCGGGACCCTATGGTGGAACGAGATCTTCCAGGCCGCAGGATGGCGGAACGGCGTGCAGGTGCGGGACCTTCCCCAGGGGGCCGACCCCATGGACACCCGGTATTCGGTGATCCAACTCATCAACCGCAGCGTGCCGGGGCCTTCCACGGGCGGTGGCCGACGGGATCCCCGCACGGGAGAACTCCTGGTGGGCATGCCCCGCATGGACTCCCATCGCTCCATGACGGACTTCAACATCTATCAGGGCCTCCTGCCGGTATATGAGGCCACCGGCATCCAGCCGCAGCTCACGGCAGAGGAGTTCACCATGGCCCGCCGGCGTCAGCTGGCCGCCCATGAGGTGGGTCACACCCTGGGCTTCCCCCACAACTTCATTGCCCACACCCAGGGCCGGAGCACCACCCTGGACTACCCCTTCCCCCTCATCGAGGTGGATGAGCAGGGGCGTCTGGATATCTCCGACGCGTATCGGGAAGGGGGAGGGTGGAGCGACACCCTGAGCGTGCGCTACGCCTACACCTGGTATCCCACCCCGGAAGCCGAAGCGGCGGGCCTGGCGAATATCGTCCAGGAGGCGTTGGATCGCGGCCACTTCTCGTCTTCAGATGGAAGCATTTCCGATTCCTATCCCGAAGTGAGCCGGTGGATCACCGGCGATGACATGTTCCACACCCTGGACCGCTCGCTCCGGGTGCGACGGCAGCTCCTCCAGCACTTCGACGAGCGGGCCATCCGCCCGGGGGAACCCCTTTCCTGGCTCAATCAGCGCTTCGCCCACGTCTACCTCCACCATCGCTACGCCATGGAGGGAATGGTGAGATACGTGGGCGGCATGCAGTACCGATATGCCCTCCGAGGTGACGGCCAGACCCCCACCCAGGCTATCAGCGGTGCCCAGCAGAGACGTGCCCTGGGGGAGATCGTCCAGGTGCTGTCTCCGGAGGAATTGGCGGTGCCGGAGCACATCCCACCGCTCATCCCCCCCTCCCCACCGGGGTACAACGAGCCGGCAGGCTGGGTGAACCCCGCCGGAGTGGCGCTCCCCCCGGCAGTGGGCTCCCACGCCAACTGGATCGAATCGCCGGCAGGGGCAGCCTTCGACCCCTTCGCCGTGGCAAGGAGTTTTTCCCAGGAAGTGGTGGACAACCTCTTCAATCGGGTGCGGATGGCCCGGGTGGTGGCCCTCCACGGGCAGGACTCGAGCCTCCCCTCCCTGGATGAGGTGCTGGGCACGCTGGTGGAGGGCACTTGGGAGGCCCCGGGGAGCCGAGGGGGGGCCACTGGGGCCTACCGGCGGGCAGCCGAGCGCTCCGTGCTGGATGGACTGTTCACCCTGGCCTCCGACAGCCAGGCGGTGGACGCCGTCCGGGACGGTGCCGCCCTCCGCCTGGAACTCCTGGCCGAGTACCTCCAGGCCCAGGGCGCCGCCGCCCGAAGTGGAGGAGCCGACGACCAGGCCCACACCGGTCGCGCCCTGCGGGAGATCCGGAGCTATCTCACCACCGGTGAGGTCCCGGCTCTCCGGTCGGGTGTAATCCAGATCCCCCTTCCGTGGCCCTGATGGCGGCGGGCTGACGGCCGGGGCGGTACGTCTCAAGCCAGCTTTCGGGGGAACACACGGGGGGCATTCGGCGTAGAGCGGCAGAGTTGCAACTGGATGGACCGAGCCACGCCATCGTAGAAACCGTTCGGGCTCCGCTTCTGGTCCTGGACGACCTGCGAACCGCTGTGAAGGTGCTGGGACGATACTGGTTCGAGTTCGTTGAGCTACCCCAGGAAGAGGACGGAGCATAGCGCATGACCGGAGATCCGAAGCTGGAATCCGACTCCATTCGGGTCCTCATCCTGGACGACGACCCGGAAGATGCGAAACTGATCCAGGAACTCCTGGAGAGGAAGCCCGGGTTCAATCCCACCACAATCTGGGCGTCCAAATACGAGGAGGGACTTCGCCTTCTCCGGGACGAGAAGGTGGATGTCTGCCTGGTGGATTACCGGCTGGGAGCCAGGAGTGGGATCGACTTCCTCCAGGAGGACGCCGTGATCCGATCTCAGGTGCCGGCCATCCTCATGACCGGAAGATATACGCCTGAGGTGGATGAGATGGCCCTGGCGGCGGGAGCCGTGGACTGCCTCCCCAAGGAAGAACTCAGGCAGGATACCCTGAGTCGGGCCATCCGTTATGCCGTAGAGCGGTGGCGGCGTCAGGAATCGGGAGCTCTGGCCCGGGCCATCATGTCCAACGTCCAGGACGTCATCACCATCCTGGATCCACAGACCGGCACCGTGCGATTTGCCAGCCCGTCCCTCCTGCGGGTGTTGGGCTACAGGCCGGAGGAGCGGATGGGCACCGATCCCATGGAGGATGTGCATCCCGGCGACCGAGCCCGAATCGAGGCTGCCTTCGCTCGCCTGCTGGCAACCCCCGGCTCACAGGTTTCTGACCGGTACCGCGTACGACACGCCCACGGGGAATGGAAAGTGCTGGAAGCCCTTGCCGAGAATCTTGCGAACACCCCGGGGGTGGCTGGGGTGGTCATCAGCGCTCGGGACATCACCGGCCGCGTGGCTCAGGAAGAGGCGGTGCGCTTTCAGGCCAGTCTTCTGGCAGCGGTGGGGCAGGCCGTCATCGCCACCGATATGGAGGGGAGGGTCGTCTATTGGAATCCCGCGGCGGAACGGATCTATGGCTGGGCCTCGGAGGAAGCGGAGGGTCGAGCCATCACAGATCTCATCGCCCCGCAATCGGAACCGGAGGCCATGGGCGAGTTCATCCGCACCCTCCAGCAGGATGGGATCTCCACGGGCGAGTTCAGCCTGAAACGAAAGGACGGCTCCACCTTTCTGGCCTTCTCGTCCAGCTCCCTGATTCGAGATGGGTCAGGGAAACCCACCGGCATCATCGGCGTGTCGTCCGACATCACCGGGCTGAAGACCACGGAAATGGCCCTTCGGGAGCGGGTGAAGGAACTCCGGGCTCTCATCCGGACCAGCGAGATCCTGAACCGTGAACCTGTGCCGTGGGTTGAAAGGCTACAGGAAGTGGTGAAGGAACTGCCAGGCGGATGGCTCCATCCGGAGCACACCCACGCGCGCCTCACGCTGGGTGACGTGACCGTCCAGAGCACCGGGTTCCAACCCAGCCCCTGGAGACGAGAAGTGGCCGTGGAAGGTCGCGGCGAGGCGGGGCTCCTGGAAGTCACGTATACCGGCGAGGTGCCAGCCGGGATGCACACTCCCTTCCTCCCAGAGGAGGATGAGGTGCTCCACAGCTTGGCCCGACTCGTAGGTGCCACGGCCCAGCGAGAGGGCCTCCAGAGGATCCTCACCCAGGCCTTCGCCAGCATTCAGGAAGCGGTCCTGGTCGTCGACTCAACCGGGGGCGGGAGAGGTGTGGTCTATGTGAATCCAGCCGCCGAGAGGATCTTTGGTTACCCGGAGGAGGAACTGAAGGAGGGAAGTACCGAGAAGCTCCATGTGGACCATGAATCCTTCCTCCGCTTCGCGTCGCAGGGGGACCCCGTGCTGGAGGAGGGAGGGGTGTTCCGGGCCCAATTCCCCATGCGGCGAAAGGATGGGACAGTCTTCCAGGCGGAACAGACCGTGACCCTCCTGGACCCCAGTCGGGGTCTGGACGGAGGGGCCGTGAGCGTCGTGGCCGACGTGTCGGAGCGCACCGCCATGGAGGAGCAGCTCCGCCAGATGCAGAAGATGGAGTCGGTAGGGCAATTGGCGGGAGGAATCGCCCACGACTTCAACAACATCCTCACGGTCATCGGGGCGCAGGTAGAGCTCATCCTCATGGACCTGCCGGACTCGGCCACCACGGGTGACCTCCGGGACGACCTCAGCCTCGTTCAGACAGCAGTGAATCGGGCAGCCACCCTGACAGCCCAGCTTCTGGCCTTCAGTCGGGATCAGATTCTGCTTCCCCGGGTGGTGGATCTGGGCGAAGCGGTGGGAGAGGCGGGAAAACTTCTCACCCGTCTCATCGGCGAGCAGATCCGGATCGTCTACGACTTCGCCTCGGACCTGCCACCGGTTCGGGTAGACCCCAACCGCCTGGAGCAGGTGCTCCTGAATCTCACCTTGAACGCCCGGGATGCCATGCCCCAGGGCGGTACCCTCACCTTCTCCACCTATCAGGAAGAGGTGACTCCCGAAGTGGCGGCTTTCCAACTGGGACTGGAGCCCGGGACCTGGGCGGTCCTGGCCGTAGCGGATACGGGCACGGGCATGCCTGACGACGTGAAGGGGCGGATCTTCGAGCCGTTCTTCAGCACGAAGCCAAAGGGAAAGGGGACGGGGCTGGGGCTCGCCATGGTCTATGGCACCGTGAAGCAGAGCGGAGGAAGCATTCATGCTGAGAGCACGCCGGGCCAGGGCACCACGTTCTACTTGCGCTTCCCTCCCCATATAGCGCCATGGGAGGAGGACAGTGGCAGTGTGGTTCAGCCTCTCCCCGACCCGACCCAACCGGGAGCTCTCCCCCACGGGGACACCGCTCCGTTGGATCCCGACTCCCCCCCCACCATCCTGGTCATCGAAGATGACGCCGCCGTGCGCAGGGCCGTCCTCAAGGTGTTGGACCGTGCCGGCATCCAGGTGGTGGAAGCGGGGGATGGCGAGACCGGGCTCCGCCTTCTGGAGGAGGGTGCGAAAGTGGATGCGGTGCTTTCGGACCTCGTACTTCCCGGGATCAGCGGATTCGAGCTTCTGGATCGACTTGGGGAGCTCCGGCCGGGGATCCCCCGCATCGCCATGTCCGGGTACGCGGAGGGTTCGCCCGGCCGCCGGGATGGCCTCCCGGAGGACGTGGCCTTCATCCAGAAGCCCTTCAGTCTGGAGCAAGTGTTGCAGGTGATCAGGGAAACGCTGCGGCGCACGTAGGAGCGTGTCCGGCTGCGGTGGGCCCAGGTGAGACTGGCCACGGCGCGCCCGTAGCCCCCATATTCCGCCACACTCGTATCGCGCCACACCCCTTCCACTCGAACCCGGCAGGACCCCTCCATGCCCACCCGTCGCGACTTCCTTTCTTCACTCACCACCGGGGCCCTGGCGACCGGGGCCCTCACCACGGGAGCCCTGGCCGGGGGAATCCTGACCTCGGGAGCTGTCTCGCCCCTGGCCGGGGAGACATCATCCCGCATGGGTGCCAATCTCCGCATCCTCATCCTGGGGGGCACCTCCTTCCTGGGGCCCCATCTGGTGCGCTACGCCCGGGAGCGAGGGCACCAGGTGTCGATCTTCACCCGGGGCCGCCGGGAGCCGGGGATGTTCGAAGAGAGCTTCGTCGGGGTGGAGCACCTCATTGGCGATCGGGATGCACCCGGGGGGCTGGCGGCGCTGGAGGGGAAGACGTGGGACGCCGTGCTGGACACTTCGGGTCAGAACGTCCGCTGGACCCGGGAGTCGGCCAATCTTCTTCGGGGGAATGCCGGACTCTACCTGTACGTATCATCCACCGGGGTCTTCACGCCCTACCGGACGGCGAACATCCCCGTAGATGGCCCCATCCGCCTCGCCGACGAGCCCCCTCAGGACCCGCCCAGCTACGGGGTCATGAAGGCCCTTAGCGAGAACGAGACCCGGGACGCCTTTGGAGACGGGGCGATTGTGGTGCGCCCGGGGTACATCGTGGGCCCCGGCGATCCCACCGATCGATGGACTTACTGGCCCGTGAGGATCGCCCGGGGCGGCGAAATCCCGGTGCCGGGACTCCCGGGCGACCCGGTGCAGTATGTGGATGTCCGGGACCTCACGGAGTGGATGATCCGGCTCCTGGAGACGGGAACCACAGGCACTTTCAACGCCACGGGACCGGGCCGCAACCAGACCCTGGCGGAGTTCGTCCATGGAGTGGCTGCCTCCACGGAGGTGGAGCTGAGCTGGACCTGGCTGGATGACCACGACTGGCTCCAGAACTACCCCTTCCGCACCCTTCCTGACGGCAGTACCAGGGGCTTCACCTACTCGGTGCCGTGGGTGCTCCCACGGGGAGACCAGTTGGGACACATGCAGATCGACGTGTCCCGAGCCCGGGCGGCAGGCCTCACCTATCGGCCTCTGGCCCTCACCGTTCAGGAGACCCTGGCCTGGCGCCTTTCACCCCAGGCTCCCGAGGCCCTCCGGAACGAACCGCGTTACGTGCTCAACGACGCCGAAGAGCGCCGGATGTTGGAGGCCTGGAAGAGCCGCAACGGATAGGCTGGGAAGTCTTCGCCATCACCGGCGACCGCGAGACATCAGGACCTGGCCTCCGCTCGACTATCGAACATGGCGATACATGAGCTCCAGAAGCTCGTCGTACATGGCATCGGCGCGCTCCGGATCGTCGCTCCGGAGCGCCTGGGTGGCGCAGTGCTTCAGGTGGTTCCGCATGAGCTCACGCCCCACGCTCCGAAGGGCCTGTTGGGCCGAGGCGATCTGGGTCATGATGTCGGCGCAGTAGCGCTCTTCCTCCACCATGCGCTGGAGCCCTCTGATCTGGCCCTCAATACGTCGGAGGCGTTTAACGTTGCGCTCCTTCGCTTCGGGATCCACCGCCACCGCGAGGTGGGGAGGCTCGCTGGACTGTCCGGCCGATTCACTCTTCACGCCCGATGGACCCTTCATGCCAGCTTCACCCTCCTCAGTCGAAGGCTATTCGTCACCACACTCACCGAACTGAATGCCATGGCGGCGCTGGCCAGGATGGGGCTGAGGAGAATCCCCGCCACGGGATAGAGCACCCCTGCGGCCACGGGAATCCCCAGGACGTTGTAGACGAAGGCCCAGAAGAGGTTCTGGTGCATGATGGCCATGCTCCTTCGGGAGAGGGCGATGGTATCGGGGATGGCGTTCAGATCCGGGCGGAGCAAGGTGACATCCCCGGCCTCCATCGCCACATCCGTGCCGGTCCCCATGGCAATCCCCACATCTGCCCGGGCCAGGGCGGGGCCATCGTTGATGCCGTCTCCCACCATGGCCACCACCCGACCCTCTCCCTGCAGACGTCGGATCTCGGCCTCCTTGCCCTCCGGCAGCACCCCGGCCACCACCCGGTGGATTCCCGCCCGGCGGGCCACGGCGCCTGCGGTGCGGGCATTGTCGCCCGTGAGGAGCACCACCTCCACTCCCATCGATCCCAGGCGAGCCACGGCAGCCGCCGCACCCGGACGCTCCACGTCCGCCACGGCGAGAATGCCTTCCAAGCGCCCGTCCACGGCCACGAACAGGGGGGTCTTGCCTTCGTCGGAGAGGGTCTCCGCCTTCTCTTGGAGGGGTTGGGCGTCAACGCCCCATTCGGCCAGGAGTTCGGGGGTCCCCACCACGAGACCATGACCGTCCACCGAACCGGTGACACCTCGGCCCGTGACGCTCTGGAAGGCCTCCACGGGAGCGATGGCCACGCCGGCCTCCCGGGCATGCTGCAACACGGCTTCTCCCAGGGGATGTTCGGACACAGCCTCCAGCGAGGCCACCAGGCCCAGGAGGGTGGAGTCGTCCATGGCGTGGGAGAGTTCGCCGGCCCCTGCTCCCACCGGCACTCCAGACCGCACGAAATCAGTCACCCGGGGACGCCCCTCGGTGACCGTACCCGTCTTGTCCAGCACCACCACATCCACCTTTCCCGCCCGCTGGAGGGGAGCCGCGCCCTTCACCAGGATTCCGGCGGAGGCGCCCCGACCGGTGGCCACCATCACCGCCGTGGGAATGGCCAACCCCATGGCGCACGGACAGGCGATGATGAGGACGGTGACCGCAGCCGCGAAGCCCCGGACAAAGGGGGCGGTCTCGGCCAGGAGGAGCCACCCCCCCAACGTCATGGCCGCCATGACCAGCACCGTCGGCACGAAGATCCCGGTAACGCGGTCCACCAGATTCTGGATGGGAGCCCGCTGGGACTGGGCATCCCGCACCAGAGCCACGATGCGGGACAGCGTGCTGTCGGCTCCCAACTTCGCGGCCCGGTATCGAAAGGCGCCGGTGCGGTTCACGGTTCCCCCGATGACGGGGTCGCCTACACCTTTCTCCACGGGCAGCGACTCGCCGGTGACCATGGACTCGTCCACTGCGCTACTGCCTTCCACCACCTGGCCATCGGTGGGAATCCGCTCCCCGGGCCGCACCTGGATGAGGTCGCCCGGGCGGAGGGCCTCGATGGGGAGCTCCACTTCCCGGATACTCCCGCCGGTGCTCCCAACGCCTGCACCAGGAACATCCTGCTCCTCCGTCTCCTCCTGGACTACCCTGGCCATGCGGGGCTGGAGGTCCACCAGCGCTCCCAGGGCCCGGGAGGTCTCATTCTTGGCCCGGGCCTCCATGGTGTTGCCCAGGAGAATGAGTGCGATGATGAAAAGCACCGCCTCGTAGTACACGTCCGGCGGGAGCCCCCGGCTGGTGAAGAGTTCGGGCGCTACCGTGGCCACCACGGAATAGAGAAAGGCAGCCCCCGTGCCCAGGGCCACCAAGGTGTTCATATCTGCCGTGCCGTGGCGCGCCGCCGCCCACGCCCTCACGTAGAAGTGCCGGCCGGCCCAGGCCATGATGCCCACCGTCATGGCGAACAGGAGCCAGGTGAGAGCCGTGGGGTCTACGCGGTAGAGCCAGGGAAAGAGGCGCTCCACCCAGGGGTCCAGCACCCGGGTGCTCCACGCCATGAGGGGGTCTGCGGAGGGCCCATGACCGGCATGGGCATGCATCACCGGCATGGAGATGATCATCCCCACCGAGGCCGCCACCAGGCTCACGCCTGAGCGCACCCCGAAATACCTCACCTCGGCGGCCGATTCCCGGTCCCGCTCCTCCAACGCTTCCCGCTGGCCCGTGTGTGCCGGGATTTCAGCGCCGTAACCCGCGTCCTGGATGAGGGTGATGAGCCGTTCGGGTGAGGTGGCGCCGGGGTCATACGCCAGAGTGGCGCTGCGCATCATAAGATTCACCGACGCCCCGCTGACGCCGGCCTCCTTGTCCAGGACCCGTTGCACCCGGGCAGAGCAGGCGGCACACGTCATCCCGGTGACGGCCAACTCCAGGGGGCGGGTGCCCCCCGGGGCCTCGCTCATGCTTCGGCCACCGCCGAGGCGGGATACCCCTCTTCTTCGAGAGCCTTCTGGATCTGAGGGAGGTCCGTAGCCTCGGGATCGTACGTCACCGTGGCGGAGCCGATCTCTACGGATTCCGCGTGGACGCCTGAAAGGGCCTCCAGCGCCTTCTTCACATGGGACACACAGTTCCCACAACTCATTCCCTGAATGGAGAGATTCGCCTTCGCCATACGTCCGCCTCGCCGGAGATGTGTGTTCTGGAATGCTGCTGAAGAAAGGGAGAATCCATACCCCCCTCCCCTATGCTACATACCGTAACATCATATACCCCCCCACCCTATGTCAAGGAGGGGGGATCATAGAACGGGGACGGACGCAGGCGGCTGGGGGTCCTTCCGGGATCGTTCCCCCATGGTAGGAGGTAGCGCCGCCTGCACTTCGCACACCAGTTCCACGAAGCGCTCCAGCTCCTCCCGCGTGTGTGCAGCGGTGACGGACACCCGCAGACGCGAGCTGGTGGCGGGCACCCCCGGAGGCACCACCGCGTTCACGTAGGCACCCCGGTCGAAGAGGGCGCGCCAGAACCGGAGCACCCGTTGGTAATCCCCTACGAAGATGGGAAGGATGGGGGTGTCGGCCCCTCCCACGGAGAGTCCCTCCCCCTCCAGTGCGTTCCGGAGCCAGCGGGCGTTGTCCTGCAGGCGCTCCCGCAGGTCGGGCTCCGACCGTAGCACGGAGAGGGCGGCCCGAACCCCTGCCACCGACGCAGGGGGCATGCTGGCGCTGAACAGGAGGGAACGGGCCCGGTGCTTGAGGTAGTGCATGACTTCCACTTCCCCGGCCGCCACACCCCCAATGGAGCCCAGGGACTTGGAGAAGGTGGCCACGATGACGTCCACCTGGTCCGTGAGTCCGAAGTGCTCCGCCGTCCCGGCCCCGGTGGACCCCAGGACCCCCAGGCCGTGGGCATCATCCACCATGACGGTAGCCCCCCTCGGAGCGGTTTCCCCGAGGAGAGCGGGGAGGTCAACCACCGTGCCATCCATGGAGAACACCCCGTCTGTCACCACCAGAGCGTTCTCCCCCGCCTGCTCCCTCTGGAGGAGAGCGCCCAACGCAGCCATGTCGCCGTGGGGATAGCGGTGGACCTGAGCCAGAGCAAGGCGGGCCCCGTCGGTGAGGGAGGCGTGATTCCCCCGATCCAGGAAGAGATGGTCGCCCCGCCCCGCCAGAGCCGAAACGGTACCCACGTTGGCGGAGTACCCCGTGGGGAAGACGGCTGCGGCGGGCTTTCCCAGGAAGTCCGCCAGCTCCTCCTCCAGGGCTTCGATGGCCACGGAGTTGCCGTTGAGGAGCCGGCTCCCGGTGGAACCCCCTCCGAACTCCGCCATGGCCCGCTGCGCCGCCTCCACCACCCGGGGATGATGGGTCAGGCCCAGATAGGCGTTGGAGCCCATCATGAGCTTCCACTTCCCAGCCACCCGGGCGCGGGTGGGGGTAGTGGCCTCCATGGGCACGAAGTAGGGGTATATCCCCTGGGCCTGCGCCTGCCGGGCCTCGGTGAAGGCACTGCATTTATCGAAGATTCCCATGGCTGGGAAGGTAGGCACGCGGCGGGAAAGAGGCGAGAGCGGGGGGCCTAGTACCTAGCCGGAGGACCCCAGCCAGCTACCCGCCGCCGAGGAAAGCCTCGGCGGCGGGTATGTCACCTCAATGGAAGCCGGTGCGTCCGAACAGGAGTCCGCCCGTGATGACGATCTGCTCGGCGCCGGAGACTACTGCGCGAACCTCCACGAACGGAGAGATGCTGCCGGGGAATCGGATACCCCCAGCCAGATTCAGCCCCGCTTCATTGTTGGCGGAGTTGCCCGACGACAGCCGTGCAACATTCAGCCCACCGCCCAGATACGGCAGCACCGTATGCGTGTTGGCCAGATGGAAGTGGTAGAACAGGTTCGCGTTGAAGTCCCACCAGTTCAGGTTGTTGTCGGGGAAGAAGCGGTCCACGGAGGCCACGGTCTCGAAGTTGCTTCCGCCCAGGTTGGTCAGCAGTCGGGCTCCCACACCCAGGTCCGCTTCGCTTCCCCAGTTCCCCTGGACGCCCAAGGCCACCTGGGCATTTGCGTCTTGCACGGAAGGGCCGAGAAGCAGGAGGAGCGTGGCGAGAGACGCGACATAAAAGGCGGATGCTCTGTTACTGATCTTCACTGTGGTATCGATCTTCATGTTCACGGCCCCTGTGCAAGGGATGGAGTTGTGGATTCGAGAGGGTCCCCCGGGGGAGCCCGAGTTCAAACGGTTGTTTTGCGATGTACCATCATCCGTAATAGTCCATTGATGGCTGCGTGGAGCAGTGCGTAGACGATGATGGCGATGATGATGGGTACGGCCAGCGTGTATCCACCCTCAGCGGTAGGGCTGTCCACGATGCCACGGAACAGCGCGTAGAACGGGTTCGTCACCGTATCGATGAACTGCACGAACGCATTGGACGAATTGGCCGCGATGAGCATGAGGACCAGCCGGATGGCCAGCAGGCCGTAGATGAGACCGAACGCGTAATCCACCACCTGGGAAACGCGAGCAGTACCCCGGGCACGGCCCAGTTGACGGCTCGTCCCGGCCACCTCATCCATGGCATCTCCGCGCATATCGCTGGCGATGCCTTCAAGCTTGGCTCGGTCTTCCGAGTGGTGACGCTCCGAGCTCTCCGCGATTTCGTCGTTCACGTCCCGCTCAACGGCCGAGGTGGTCGCTCCATGCTGTGCAACCCGCCTGGCTTCATCCGCGGCAACCTTATCGTCCTCCATCTGGACCTCCTGAAATGACCCGAGCTGCTCCCTGAGCCGCGATGGCGATCGCGATGGCGGTGGGAGCGTGAGTCATATCTAACGGCTCGGCGCAATTCCAAGAATCACTCCAAAGGACTACTCCCTTCGGCGTGTCGGCCCTACACCGTTTTTGGTCCCATGGGGGGTCATCCCTCGGCAATTCCTTCCGGTATCTTTATAAGGTTGAGATACATCAACGTCTGTAACCCGAACCGGAGCGTTTCCTCATGCTTATGACCATCGTTGTCATCCTCCTCGCACTGTGGCTGCTGGGCTTGCTCACCTCCTCCACCATGGGCGGGCTGATCCATGTCCTGCTGGTCATCGCCGTCATCGTGGTGCTGGTGCGCGTGATCCAGGGGCGACGGCCCATCTAACGGGCACGAAGGCCTACTCCAACTGCGCCCCTCTCCACCATCAACAGGACCAACCCTGACATGAGTACCACAAAAATCATTGGAATCGCCCTTCTTGTGTGCGGAGTCCTTGGCCTGGCATACGGGGGGTTCACCTACACGAAGAGCTCCAGCGACGTGGACCTGGGCGTCGTCTCGTTCGAGGTTCAGGAGAAGGAGCATGTGAACATCCCCATCTGGATCGGCATTGGCCTGGCCGTTGCCGGGGGTGCTCTCCTCTTGGTGCCTTCGTCCAAGTCGTGACACCACGGGTGGGCATTGCACCCCCTTTGTTCAGGCAAGCCACGGTGGTTACTGCGCTGGCGGCGGGGTTGCTGGGTGCGGGGTGTGAAGGATCCGAGATGAAGGCGTTCCGGGAGGCTGCGGTAGGCGAGCTCTTGAGCACCGCCACGGAGGACTCCATCGTCCACCTTGCCGGCGGGGATACCTTGCACGTTTCGGCGGCTACCTTGGAGTTCTACAGGGCTCGCGCCTGGCAGTCGGCATGGGTGGGCCGGAAACGCCTCCGCAAGGAGGGCAGCGCCCTCCACCAGGTTGTGGGACGCGCCTGGGAGGACGGGCTGCCTCCCGAGCGATACCGGCACGACGTCGCCCTGGGCGTGCTGAGCCGGGTCCAAGGGAAGGGAGACCCTCCGCTGAGCGATTCCATGGTGATCCTCCATATGGCGCATCTGGATGTGTTGCTGACGGAGGGCTTCAACCGGCTGGCCCGGGATCTGGCGTTGGGTATGCTGGATCCTGAGGAGGCCGGGCTCGATCAGCGCATCCAGGGTGATGAGCCCCCCGGACGCATGCTCCTCAGCCGGGTGACAGCGGGTGAGAAGCCGGCGGACCTGGTGCAGGAACTACGACCGTCCATGCCGCAGTACCAGCGGATGCGCACTGCCCTGGTGGCCTACCATGAAGCCGATCTTCGCGGGGACTGGCCGCAGGTGAAGGCAGACTCCACTCTGCAGAGGAACGATCGCGGCGAATCGGTGGCGCAACTCCGCCAACGGCTCTCCCAAGGGCTGGACCCACAGGAAGCTGAACTGGCAAGGGTCGGCGCCTCCGACCCCACGTTCTTTGACGCAGAGTTGGAAAGGGCTGTACAGCGCTTTCAGGGGCGGCATGCCATCGAGGCCGACGGTGTGGTGGGCACAGCAACCTTCAAGGAACTGAACCACACCATAACGGAATGGATCGCCGAGCTCCGGTTCAACCTGGACCGCTGGCGCTGGCTGCCCCACAGCCTGGGCGACCGATACGTGCTGGTGAACATCGCGGGCTTCGAGATGGAGGTGGTGGATGAAGGGCGCATCATCGAAGCCATGAACGTAGTGGTGGGCCAGCTTGACCTGGCTACCCCACTCTTTGCCGATTCCATCCGACACGTGGTGGTCAACCCCTATTGGAACGTGCCCGATGGGATCATGGAACGGACCATCCGCCCCGCCATCGCTGCGGATCCGGACTACCTGGTGAAGCACGACATGGAGTATTTCGACGGGCGGGTCCGACAACGCCCCGGGCCGCAAAACTCCTTGGGCCGCTTCAAATTCATCTTCCCCAACGAATTCGACGTGTACCTGCACGACACGCCCGACGGCCATCTCTTTGCGCGCACGGAGCGGGCGTTCAGCAGTGGCTGCGTGAGGATCGAGCGACCCCAGGACTTCGCCAGACTCCTGCTGGAGTTGCAGTCCGGCCAAAATCCCGATTCCCTGGACGCGCTTTTGGCCACAGGGCGCGAGACCTGGCTCAAACTCGACCGACCCCTTCCTGTCTTTCTCCTCTATTTCACGGCGTGGGCGCAGGAAGACGGAACCGTTCGCTTCCACCACGACGTATACGGCCGCACCGAGGCCATGGATGAGCAGGCCGAGGAAATGGTGTCCACCCCCGTCCCCATCGCGTGAATGGGTACCAGAGTCTCTCGCACAAGTGAGATCGAACATGTCAAAGATCCATTCCATGAAGCCGTCTCCCCCATCGGCGGGCCCTCCCCGGTCTCCCACTCCCACACGTTCGGCTCCGGGGAGCGGAAGAGGGCACCGGCGGGTGTGGAAGGCGGGACTCGTGGTCCTTTCCCTTCTGGTCATGGCTTGCGCCATCAACCCGGTAACGGGAAACCGGCAGCTCTCCCTCATCAGCGAGTCCCAGGAGATCGCCATGGGCCAGGAGTACGATCCCCAGATCGTAGCCCAGATGGGGATCTATCCGGATTCTTCCCTTCAACGCTACGTGCGGGAGCTCGGGATGACCATGGCCCGAGCGTCGGAACGCCCTGATCTCCCATGGAGCTTCCGGGTTCTGGATGATCCCTTGGTGAACGCCTTCGCCGTTCCCGGCGGCTTCATCTACCTCACCCGTGGCATCCTGGCCCACATGGGCTCCGAGGCGGAACTGGTGGGGATCTTGGGCCACGAGATCGGCCACGTCACGGCTCGCCACTCGGTGAACCAGATGAGTCGTGCCCAGCTGGCCCAGTTGGGGCTGGGCGTGGGAATGATCCTTCGCCCCGAGCTGCAGCAGTTCGGGGGCCTGGCCAGCGCAGGCCTGGGGCTTCTCTTCCTCAAATACGGCCGGGATGCCGAATACCAGTCCGACGACCTGGGTGTACGGTACATGACGGAGGCTGGTTACGACCCCCGTCAGCTGGCCTCGGTCTTCCGCACCCTGAGCGCCCTGAGTGGCGAGGGCGATGGGGGTCGTCCTCCGGAGTGGGCGTCCACTCATCCCTTCCCGGAGAACCGTGAGGATCGTGTCCTGGCGTCAGTGAGCGTGGCTGAAGTCCAGGGGTTGAGAGTGGGGAGAGATGACTTCATCCAGCGGCTGGACGGAATCATCTTCGGAGAGAACCCCCGGGAGGGCTTCTTCCGGGACAACGTCTTCCTGCACCCCGAACTGGCCTTCCGTCTGGACTTTCCCTCGGGATGGCGCACCCAGAACACGAAGAGTGCCGTGATGGGGATGAGCGGGGAGCAGGACACCGCCGTGCAGCTTGACCTGGCTCCCCAAGGGAGCGCTGCCGAGGCCCGGAACGCCTTTCTGGCAGCCGAGGGCATCCAGGCCGGAGAGCGGTGGAACGGGGCCGTGAATGGTCTCCCGGGGGCGTGGGCTGACTTCTCGGCGGCCAGTGAAGGAGGGAACATAACTGGGATCGCGGGCTTCATTGAGTATGGGGGACGGGTGTATCGCCTCCTGGGTTATGGAACCCCTGACGGCTGGCAAGCTCGGGGGGGGTCGGTCCGCTCCGCCCTGGAGAGTTTCCAGAGGGTGACGGATCGGGGCATCCTGGGTGTCCAGCCCCGGCGGCTGGAGATCGTGCGTCTTCCCTCGGCCATGGACTTCCAGGAGTTCCTTCGCCGATATCCCTCCACCGAGGAACCGGGGGTGGTGGCCCTCATCAATGGGATGGACGGAAGTGAGCGCCTGGAGACGGGTCGCCTCATGAAGCGCGTGGTGGGGGCCCGACCCTAAGGAGCGTGTCCGGGTAACGCGGCTCGCCCCATTACCCGGACACGCTCCTAGGCTCGCTCTGGCTCCTCCTCGCTGTGACGGCTATCATTGCGGTCATGAGCGAGACCAAGCCAGCCCCTGAAGAGGTCGTCCTCGTTGCCCTGGTGGACGACAACCGCATCTCGCGGGAAGAGCACGCCAGACTCCTCGACGCCCACCCCAACGTCACCGTGGTCTCGGCCGAGGCCACGCTCCGGGTCACCATGCTGACGGAAGAGCAGCCCGATGTGGTGCTGGTGGACGCGGGGACAACCGAAGCTGAATCGCTGAACGCGGCCGTGACCATGCGACGCGTCTTACCCGACGCCGGCGTGGTCATCACCGACCTCATGGAGCGCAATGAAGACATCGCCGACTATGTGAAGGCGGGCGTGTCGGGCTTCGTTTTGAAGGAGGCCACTGGGGACGACGTGGTGGACACCGTGGAGCGGGTGGCCCACGGCGCCCATGTCCTCCCCAATGAACTCACCTCCCCGCTCTTCGTGCAGATCGCCGCCGAGGGGATCGTCATCGATGAGGATCCACCCGGACCGCCCGTCCGAGCCAACGTGGCCATCACCCTCACCCTCCGCGAAAAGGAGGTTGTTGCGCTGCTGGGCGAGGGGCTCGCCAACAAGGCCATCGGCGCGCGGTTGTTCATCTCCACCGACACCGTAAAGTCGCACATCCGGAACGCCATGGTGAAGACCGGACTCCACACCCGGATCCTCCTAGCCACCAGCACGAAGGCCCCGCCGAAACCGAGGTCGCCCCGGTGACCCGGGCCCTGATCTTCGCAGGGCTGCTGGGGTGGCCTCTGCCCGTTCCTGTGGGAGCGGGGGACACTCCGGAAGTGGCCATCGTGGTGGAAGACGATGTGGCTGATGTCCTCTACCGCGAGATGGACCTTGGAGGTGTGTTGCCGAAGGAGGTCTTTGTCGCCGGCCACCGGAGCATGAACCGGGATGGGCTTCAAGGTCGGATGTTGGCCATCGCCGACATGAGCCAGCCCAGCACAGCCCGGCGCCTCTACGTGTTCGACCTTGCCGCCCGGCGTTTGGTCCTTAGAACCTGGGTGGCCCACGGTGCCAACTCCGGCGGGCTCATGGCCCGGCGCTTCAGCAACCGGGAAGGGTCTCACCAGACCAGTTTGGGCCTCTATCGCGTGGGCCAGGAGATCGTGAGCCCCAAACATGGTCCTGCCCTGCTCCTCCATGGGATGGACCATGGCCTGAACGACCAGGCCCGGGCCCGGGAGATCATCATCCATGGCGCCGACTACGTGAGCAGCCGGTTCATTGCCGCAAACGGGCGACTGGGACGTAGTTGGGGTTGCCCCGCCGTTCCCCGAGACGAAATGGACCGGGTCATCGAGCTGCTGGCCGATGGCGGTCTCCTGTATGTCTACGCCAGCTGAATGTCTACGCCAGCTGAGCTCCGCCCCTGCAGCGGGACCTACCTCAGCGCTTCGATAGAGGCTACCAGGTCGTCTGCCAGCACCCCAAGCCCTGCATCCAACAGGGTCACCAGGCCTGCATAATCCCCAACCCGCCAGCCTCCCTCTCGATAGTCCGTGACTCCCCGGGCCAGCACCACCCCGTCTTCGTGACGGATGATCTCCCACGAAGCCATGACCTGAACCTCACCCTGTTGGACTGATCCCATTTGCACCTGGCCCTGAAGGGGTGCCACTCCCTCAGGGATCAGGCCCTCGAACCGCAGCACGTTCAGTTGGATGAGGTAGGCGTAGTTTTCCCGGGGCGACCAGGGGGCCACGTCCACGGCGCCGAACGATCCCCGCTGGGAAAGGTAGCCGGCTACGGCTCGGTTGATCCCGCCGCCCAGGTCCTCGGCCCACCGGTGGAGTTCGGAGAAGCCGATCTGGTGGGACCCGCTGCGAACCACCATGAATGGAGCATCCAGATAGGATGCGATCTGGGGCCGGCGCAGTCCGATGTTGAGGCGCGTGGAGTCGCCGGACGGTGTGGTCTCCACCAGAGTGGCCATGGCAGTTGGAGCTCCTCCGCCCAGCACGTAGTGCTGCTGGGATGGGGCGCCGCGATTCAATCCGAAGCAGCCCGTGGAGCCCAGGAGCACCACGACCAAGAGGAGGTTCGCAGCGGGCCAACGGTTCGAGATTCGGTCATTCATTCTGTGATCTCCCCCTGAGAAGCATATCGGGGTTACGCTCCAGCGAGAGGACCAGGGCACGCATGGCGTCCGCCGCCTCCTTCAGACTGGACATGGCCCCCTCAATCTGATATCCCACCCCGGAGTCAGGAGCCAGGAACCCACGAGCTTCCTCCAGGGCCTGACGCATGGTCTGCAGCGTCTGGACCAGCTCGGCATTCGTCCCTTCCACCCGCGCCTGAAGAGGATCGATCATCCCGCCGAGCCGCTCCGCCATCCGCTCCATCTCTGCCAGAGCGCTGGTGGCCTGTGCAGCCAGAGCCGGGACCTCGGCCATGGCTGCCCGCAGCTCGGGGGCATCAGCCAGCCGCTCCACTGCACGGGCCGAGCCCACAACCGCTTCGTTGATCTCCACCATGTCTACCTGTTCCAACATTTCGTTCACCCGGAAGAGAATTGCGAGCACATCTCCCACCAGACTGCCGGCCTGGGTACCGAACGCGGCCAGCAGGGAAGGAATTGAGGGAATCACCGGGTGCGCGGCGGGGGTGCGCTCGGGCTCAGGTGGATCCGCGTCCACCCGATAGGTGAGTTCCACGTAGAGCTGACCCGTCACGACGCTCTCCATCTGCAGTTGAGCCCGGAGCCCATCGGCGATCTGCTGCTGAAGGACCTCCGGTTCATTCAGGTGGACGAAGCTCCCAGCCTCTGAAGTGAGTCGGGTGAGATCTACTTCATATTGAACGGGCACCCGGAAGGTCTTGTCCGTGGGGTCGATCTGGATTAGGAGCTCCGTGACTCGGCCCACCGGCACTCCCTGGAACTTCACCGGAGCCCCTATCTCCAGGCCATTAACCGTCTCCCCGAAGAAGCTGAGGAAGGTGGACTGCCGGCTGAACCAGTTCCCGGAAGCCAGTGCACCTACTCCCACCACGGTGAGGATCAGGGCTCCAATCATGAAGAGACCGATGACGGTTGGGTTCGCGCGGACGCTCATGACAGGGCCATCCCTGAGGGGTGAGATTCGTTGAAGGGAGGCGGCCCGTGGCCATCCCCTTCGCTGGTACGGGTGAGAAACCGCCGTACTTCCGGGGTGGGAGGATTCTCCCGAAGGTCGGCGGGGCTTCCCAGCGCCGTCATGGTCTTTTCCCTTACGTCCAGGAAGAGAACCCGGTCGGCAATCTTGAAGATGCTGGCCAGATCATGGCTCACCACCACGATGGTGGTGTCGAAGCTGCTCCGGATCTGAAGGATGAGGTCGTCCAGGCGGCTCGCTGTGATGGGGTCCAGGCCCGAGGAGGGTTCGTCGAAGAAGAGCACCTCCGGGTCCAGCGCCATGGCGCGGGCCAGGGCCGCCCGCTTGCGCATCCCCCCACTGATCTGGGCGGGATAGAAGGTCTCGAAACCCCGCAATCCTACCAACGCCAACTTCAGCGAAACCACCTCGGAGATGGCTCGACCGCCCAGCTTCGTGTACTCCTCGATGGGAAGAGCCACATTCTCAGCCAACGTCAATCCGCCCCAAAGCGCACCGTTCTGATAGAGCACGCCCATGCGACGGAGCATCCCCTTCCTGGCCTCCTCCAGGGCCTGCCCGAAGTCCTCGCCCTGAAACAGGATCGTGCCCTTCGCCGGCTTCTTGAGCCCAACCAGGTGTTTCAGGAGGGTGCTCTTACCACTCCCGCTACCTCCTGCGATGACGAAGATCTCTCCTGGGCGGAGCTGGAAATTCAGCCCCTCCATTACGGTGCGCGTGCCGTAGGCCATGGTGAGATCCCTCACCTCCACCGCAGGGTTTCCGTTCATACCAGGCTCAGACATGTCAGACTCAGATTCCCAGAAGGGCGGCCAGCCAATCCACGACGGCATTGGCAACAATGATGAGAGTTATTCCTGTAACCACGGCTGACGTGGCGGCCCGTCCCACCGCTCCGGCGTCGCCTTCCACCTCCAGACCCCGCATGCAGCCGGCCACGCCGATGATGAGACCAAACACCGTGCCCTTGAAGACGCCCAGGAGCCCATCGGCAAGGGTGAGTGGCGTCAGCAGACCCACCGTGAACTGCGTGGCAGACAGGTCCAACATGGTCACCGCCACCACGAGTCCCCCCAGGATGCCGATGAACATGGAGTAGATGGTAAGCAGTGGCATCATGACGAAGAGGCCCAGCACCCGGGGCAGGACGAGATGGTCCATGGGCGAAACACCGAAGGTTTCCAGGGCGTCCACCTCTTCCGTGATCTTCATGCTACCCAGCTCTGCAGCGAAGGCCGCTCCCGTTCGGCCCGCCATGATGATACCCGTCATCAGAGCGCCCATCTCCCGCAGCATCCCGAAGCCCACCAGGTAGGACACGAAGTAGCCTGCTCCGAAGCGGCGCAGCACCACGGCTCCCAGGAAGGCGATGATGAGTCCCACGAGAAAGCTGATGAGAGTGACGATAGGGAGCGCGCCGGAACTGTTGGCTTGCACCACCCCCCAGAAGTCTCGCCACCGCATCCGCACCTGAAAGGAAAGGAGCCTCCAGAGGCTCCGGGACAACTCCCCCACAAAGGTGACCGATGCCAGGAACCCGTGGAATGACCTGATGCCCTTCCAACCGATCCTTGCCAGGAGCGAGCCTTCCTCCTCCACCTCTTCGAGGTCCGCCTCCGGCACCGCCCGAGCCAGCTCCAGGAGGCGGGCAATCTTTTCGGGAAGGCCTTCTTCGGTGAACTCCAGACCGTGGGTCTCGCAGTAGTTCAGACCCTGGAACAGAAAAGTCAGGAGGCTGCTGTCCCAGGAGCCCAATTCCGTGGTATCGAACCCCAGGCGACGCGCCCCGCGCTCAGGGGCTCCCTCTTCAAGAAGCTCGTGGAAGCGCGGAGTTGGATTCTCCAGTTCCCAGTCGCCGGACAGGCCGGCGATGACCATATCGTCCTTCCGGGAAATCACCACCTGCATGAGAACCGCCTCCTGGGGGAGCCCTGCCTCGCCCCGGGACCCGCCTCCTGGCCCCGGGGCGATGGTGGTCAACTAAGATGCCGCCACAAACCCCAGAGACCGACTCCCCCGCCTGCGATCATGATGATGGTGCCTTCGTCACCGCCTACGACGGCTCCCAGCACCAGCCCGGCTGCGCCCACAACCATCAGGGCTGTGTTCCTTCGCGAGGGCTGGCGCATCTCTGCGAGAGGTGCGTTGAACGTGGTGGAGGCCATGGACACCGGGAAGGCCAGACTGGCCAGGGTGGGGCCGGCGACCGGGGCCGGTTGCGCCGAGGCGCCGGTGACCGCGGCCGACTGGGCCATCATCACCGAGGCTGCCCCGGAACCGGCAGGGGCCCATGGACCCTGCTGCGCGCCCACGGGAAGGGCGAAGGTGAGGACCACCGCCACAGTGAAGAACGATGAAAAGATGTTTGTCATGAGAGAACTCCTGGTTTACGTGTGAATGCCGGCGCTGACTGTCGTGCTACTTCGGTGGGAACCACAGCTGTGGGACCTGCATCTCATGGGGAGCCTTGGACCTGCGGCCTATCCCTCTGAGAAGATGGCTACCTCAACCCGCCGGTTCTGACTCTTGCCGGCGTCCGTGGAATTCGCCGCGAGGGGCTCGTCCTCACCGGCTCCCACGGTGCTGACCCGGGCTCGCGTCAGTCCGTTGGCCACGATGAAGTCAGCCGCAGCCTGGGCCCGCCGCTCCGAGAGAGACTGGTTGTACGCAGATGCGCCGTCGGAGTCGGTGTGACCCACCACCATCACCGTGGTGTTGGGGTATTCCGCCAGGCTCTGGGCGAACTTGAGGAGGTTGGCACGTGCCTCCGGACGAAGGTCCTGGGAATCGAAGGCGAAGAGGATACCGTCAGGGAAGGTCACGGCAATCCCTTCCCCGATCCGCTGCACCTGGGCATCCGGGAGAGCGGCTTCCAGCTCCTCGGCATGCTTATCCATCTGGTTCCCGATGATCATGCCTGCGGCGCCTCCCAGGGTGGCGCCGATGATGGCTCCCCGGACGGTGGAGCCGGTCTGGTTCCCCACCACGGCCCCTGCGGCCGCCCCGGCGCCGGCGCCTACCGCCGTGCCCCGGGTCTGGTTGCTCCAACCGCAGCCGGTGGTAAGGGCCACGCCGATGGTGAGCACCGACAGTCCCCGGCCAATCCTACTCATGGAGAGCTGCGGGCCCTCAGGCCGGACGGCTTCCATGGCCGTGGCGGCCCGGTGGTTCGAATTCATTGTGCTCATCTGGAACCTCTTGGGATGGGTATGCCTTGGGGTGCTCTCTTCCCGGAGGGAGCCGGGCGCGGTTTCCCACGCCCGGCCGAGCTCGTAAGAAAAGCCTGCAACTACATCTGGCGGTTAATTGACGCCCGAGACCGAGATTCGGAACTCCGCACGGCGATTCGCCGCCTGTGCCGCAGCTCCACCGCCTGAGGCCACCGGTTCCCGCCGACCTGCGGTAGCAACCTCCATCCGCGCCGCAGCCACGCCGCGCGAGGTCAGGTAGGCCTTGACCGCATCGGCACGGCGGAGGCCCAGCGCCAGGTTGTATGCATCCGTTCCGGGTTCACTGGTATGTCCCGTGACCACGATGCGCATCCCAGGGTTCTCCTGAAGGATGGTGACCTTCCGGTCGAGGATGGCTCTCGCCTCACCACTCAGGTCCGATGCGTCATGGGCGAAGCGCACCACCTCCGCTATCATCGCCGCATTCGACCTGGCATCTGCCTCGGCGCGTGCCTGCGCGGCCAGCATGGCCCGGTGCTCGGCCTCAAGGGCCCGGAGCCGGGCGGTTTCGGCCGCACTCACGGAATCCGGACGCTGGGGCGTGGGAGCCGCGGCAGGGGCCGGAATCTCCCTGGTTACGGTCCGGGTGAGGGTGGCAGGGCTCCGGTGGAGACTCATGCCGACCTGCAGTGCCTGGTTCCGTGTCCCGTCGTTGTTGAAGTCTGCCAGACCGTCAACCCGAAGGCTCACCACCTCCCCCAGGGCAAGCTTGGCGCCCAGGAGCACCTGCCCTCCGTCGGTCTCATTCAGGTCTTGGAAATCCGTATGGATGAGACCGGCACCCACCAGAATGGAGAGGGGGCCCATGATCACCGGGACACCGGTCAACCGAGCGGCGAAGGCTTCCACCTCCACGCTCTGACGTCCATCGGGGCGGTCGGCGAACTTGAGTCCCACGTCGAACTCCACCGAGAGCCGGGGGAAGATGAACGCACCTACCCGTCCACCTCCTCCGAAGGCGTTGTCCACGAAAAGTGAATTGTCGAAGGACGAGAGGTTCCCGAAAGCACCGAACTCTATCGTCCCCCGGTGCTGGGAAGCCGCCGGTGAAGCCGCCAAAAGCAGGGCGAGTCCCAGCGTGACAGTTCTTGCGAACATTGTGATTCTCCTTTGCAGGTTTCTGATTGCGGGCACCTTCGCCCGCCTGCCGCGGCACCCGACCGAACTCGGTACGGAGCTGTGAGCCTATGGTGAAACCGCCGCGCCGGAGCCGACCCCATGGCCGGCTCCGGCGCCCTCGGTTACGGAATCGTGATGGTGTTGTTGGTGCCCAGGGTAACGGCCCCATTCCGGGCCAAAGCCCGTCCGATGAGGTTCGCGTTGTCCACCAGCGTGATACTGGTCAGGGCGAGGATGTTGCCCTGCCACTGGGAAGCCGTACCCAGGGTGGCCGAACTGCCCACCTGCCAGTACACGTTCTTGGCCTGCGCGTCATTGATGAGCACGATGTTGCCGGCCGTGGTGAGCGAACTGCCGGCCTGGAAGACGAACTCGGCGTTGGGATCTCCGCCGCCATCCAGGGTCAGCGTACCCGTCACGCCGATTGAGCTGGCGGTGCAGTAGACCCCGGCCGGGAGTGTGGTGCCACCCAGATCAGCCACGATCTGGGTGCCACAGGCGAGTCCGGCCATGGTGTTGTATGCCGTGGCCAGGTCGATCTGGGCCTGTTCAGCAATGGCGTTGCCCAGGTTCTGCACTCCCGTGATGACACACGGTGGGAAGCCGGTGATGGTGCTACCCGGGTGGATGCTCACATCCGCGTTGATGGTACCCAGCGAGACGCAGGTCACTTCCGTGCCTGCCATGATTCCGTTGGGCGCAGCTGAGCCGAGAACCCCGGGTGGGGGCGGCGGCGGCGGCGCGGCCGTCACAATGACCGTGGCGAAGCCAGACAGGCTGCCGCTGGTGGCCATTACCGTATTTCCGAAGGTTCCAGCCGTGGTCCCCGCAGTGAACAGGCCTGTGGCGGAATCGATGGTGCCTCCACCCTCTTCAACCGACCAGATGGGGGTGATGACCACCGGGTTGCCTGCCGCGTCCTCGGCCGTGGCCGTGAACTGCTGCGTGCCTTCGGGTGCCATCGTGGCGGTATCCGGAGAAACCGTGATGGAAACAGCCGTTGGCGGCGGCGGCATGGTCGTAACGATGACGGTGGCGAAGCCAGACAGGTCGCCGCTGTTCGCCCTTACCGTCTTCTCAAAGGTTCCCGCTGTGGTTCCGGCGGTGAACATGCCGGTAGCGAAGTCGATGGTGCCTCCACCCGCCGTGATGAACCAATCGGCTGCGATGGCGACACTGTCACCTTCCGTATCCACTGCCCAGGCCGTGAACTGCTGGGTGCCGTTGGTCTGCACTGTAGCCGGATCCGGGGTTACCACGATGTAGTCCACCGTGGGTGGCGGGGGCGGGGGCTCGGCCGTCACGATGACGGTGGCGAAGCCCGAGAGGCCGCCACTGGTGGCCTTTACCGTCCTCTCAAAAGTTCCCACCGTGGTTCCGGCGGTGAACAGCCCGGTGATGGCGCTGATGGTTCCCCCACCCTCTTCCACCGACCAGGTGGCGGTGATGGCAACATTGTTACCTGCCGCATCCACGGCCCTGGCCGTGAACTGCTGGGTGCCGTTGATCTGAACTGTGGCCGGATTCGGGGTAACCGTGATGGAAACGGCCGTTGGGGGCGGAGGCGGTGGGGGCGCCGCCGGCGTCAGGATGACGGTGGCGAAGCCCGAGAGGCTGCCGCTGGTTGCCTTTATGGTTTTCCTGAAGGTTCCCGCCGTGGTCCCAGCGGTGAACAGGCCGTTGCTGGCGTTGATGGTCCCTCCACCCGCCTCAACCGACCACGTGGCGGTGATGGGAACGGAATTTCCTCCAGCATCGATGGCGGTGGCCGTAAACTGCTGGGTTGTGCCCACCAGCATGGTAGCCGGATCCGGTACCACTCTGATAGATACGGCGGGGCCTGCCACAACGGTGACGGTGGCGGAGCCCGAAAGGCTGCCGACGGTGGCCCTGACGGTGTTGGTGAAGGTGCCCAGCGTCGTTCCGGCGGTGAACATGCCGGTGCCGGCGTTGATGGTGCCTCCACCTGCTTCAACCGACCAAACGGGGGTAACGGCAACGGGGTTTCCTCCCGCATCCACGGCCGTAGCCGTAAACTGCTGGGCTCCGTTGATGGGAAGGGACTGGGGATTCGGAGTCACAGAAATGGATACTGCGGCACCGGCGATGACGGTCACGGTGGCGGCGCCCGAAAGGCTTCCGACGGTGGCCCTGACGCTGTTGGTGAAGGTTCCCGCCACAGTTCCGGCAGTGAACATGCCAGAGTCGGAGGTAACCGTGCCTCCACCCGACACAACCGACCAGGTGGGGCTGATGGGAACAGGGTTCCCGCCCGCATCCATGCCCGTGGCTGTGAATTGCTGCGATTCCGTGATGGCCAGTGTGTCCGGGTTCGGCGACACGGCAATGGTCGCAAGCGGACCGGCAATGACGGTGACGGTAGCAGAGCCGAACACTCCGCCGCTGGTGGCCCGGATGGTGGCCGTGTAGACCCCCAGGGTCGTGCCTGCGGTGAACATGCCGGCACCGTCAATGGTGCCACCGCCTTCTTCTACCGTCCAGGTGGGTGAGAAGGATACTTCTCGTCCGTCCGCATCCACACCCACGGCGACGAACTGTTGCGTCCCCAGGATGGGCAGCGTCACATCGGGGGTGACGGTGATGCTCATGAGGTCGCCGGGGCCCAGCGGATCGTGCACCTCACAGGATGCGGATACCACGGCCAGCAGCGCAGCCGCAACCGCCCACCGGACCGGCGGGAACGAAGGGGGCAGCGCTCGAAGCGTGCGATTGATGGTTGGCATCTTCACGTGGAATCTCCTGGAACCGAAGTGTGGCTTGCGTACTTCTGGAATGATTCGGGAGGCCAACCGTCATTTGACGGCCAGACCTTTCCCTACCATTAAAGGTGCCAGATAGGGGATCGGCGGGATATCAGCCGATGGGAGGGGGAGGGGGGAGGTCAGGGGGGTGACCCGGAGTAACCCGAATGGGCTACGTCACCTGGGGAGGGGGGATGGGGTGTGCTGCAGAAACCAGGGGCATCGAAGCCCTCAGCTGTCTCCGAGCTGGGGATCTTCCGGTTCCAGCTCGGGCCCATCTCTCAGCGACATGGGCACCGTTACATGAAAGCTGACACCCAGCGCCCTCAGGTCAGCCTCCAGTTTCCGATTGATCTGGAGGTCAACTTCCGGGTTGGTACTCACGATGAGGACATGGGTCGCCAGCTCCTCCGTGACCAAATGGGCCGTCCAGGACTGAGCGCTTCGCTTCGCTTTACCGTTTTCGCGGGCCAGGAGGTCACGGATGGCCGTCATCCGGTCTTCCTGGTGCGGCGGCAGCATTTCGTATCCGTAGACCCAGAGAGCTTTCTCCAGGGAGTGTGTCCCTTTTTTGTTTTCCTTCTTTTTCTCCATCATGCTGTTTGCCCCCCAATAGACTCGAACCCGCACTGAGTGCCGGTTCTGGCCTCAGGCTCTCGGATCCGTGAGAGGGCTCATCCCCCCTACGAGCCCGAAAGCACTGGCGCCCTGATATGGAGGTTAGCAAGACACTCTGCAGGGAGGTATCGCTCAGAGGAAGGGGATTTGGGGTAGAGCCGACTACTCCTCTTCTTCCTCTTCCCCTGCGATCCTGCGGAGATAGGCGGCGATCTGGAGGCGGCTGTGAAGCGCCAGCTTGTCCATGACATTCCGGACATGGCTCTTCACCGTGTGGGGAGAGATGCCAAGCTTCTTTGCAATGGCCTTGTTGCTCAGCCCATCCCCTATGAGGCTCACCACTTCCTTTTCGCGGGAAGTCAGGTCGGTGGATTCCGCAATCCCCGCTGCACCGCGGAGGATGGCATCCTCCACGATCTGGGAAAACAGGGTGGAGGTCATTTCGGGAGGCAGCACGGTCTTTCCCCCCGCCACGGCCCGGATGGTGGACACCAGTTCGCCCAGAGTGGCGTCCTTCAGGATGAACCCCGACACGCCGGCGTTGACGAACTCCACCAGGTCCTCGTGGATGGGGAGAAGGTCCATGACGATTACGCGGACATGGGGCAGCTCGCTCCGAAGGCGCTCGGCCAACTGCAAACTATCGTCCCCCTCAAGCCCCACGTCCAGGAGAAGGGCATGGGGCGCCGCATTCTTGAGGCCCTCCACGTCCCCGTTCGGCCCGGAGTAGGCGATGGTGAAATCGGCCTGTTCACTGAGTCTCAGCGCGAGCCCGTCGCGCACCAGACGATTGTCTTCGACGATGGCGATCTTAATCATGTTGGGCCCTGGATAGATAAACTGTGCTGGTGGGGTTTTGATAACCCGGAGTTACCGGTAAGTGGATTGCTCAAGGGCACAATACCGCCTACTAAAGTAAAGTCGCAAGAGTAAATTCGGCAAATCGCCCTGCCCGGAACCTGCTCATCAAGGGGTTCCCGGACGAGGCTGGCTCTCAACGGGTTCTTCGCTACACTTGAATTCCCTTAGGAGCCCGTCCGGGTAACGCGGCTCGCCCCATTACCCGGACACGCTCCTAGTCTCCTTGAGCCACCCTGAGTCTCCAAGGCTGAACCATGACCCAGAGCCCACAGACGAGCCCGGGAAGTAAGCCCGGGCCTCGGCGCTATGGCACCTTCGAGGGGGTTTTCGTGCCCACCCTTCTCACCATCCTGGGGGCCATTCTCTTTCTGCGGGAAGGATGGGTGGTGGGAAACGCAGGGTTTGGCGGTGCCGTGCTCATCATCCTCACCGCCTTCGTCATCACAGGATCCACGGGACTCTCCCTCTCGTCCATTACCACGAACATCCGCATTGGGGCGGGAGGCGCCTACTCCATCATCTCCCGCTCGCTGGGGGTGGAGATCGCCGGCAGCATCGGGATCCCGCTGTATCTGTCCCAGGCCCTGGCTGTGGCTCTCTACATGTTCGCCTTCCGCGAGGGGTGGCAGGGGCTCTTCCCCCAACACCCCGCAGCCCTCATCGACCTGGGACTTCTGGTAGCCGTGGTGGGAACTGCGGCGGTGTCGGCGCGGTTTGCTTTTCGTGTGCAGTTCGTGGTGCTGGGCCTCATCACCGCTGCGCTCCTCTCCGCTGCCGCCGGAGCCTTCATCCATCCCTTCGACGAACCCCTTCGTCTCTGGGGAGAATTTCCCGGGGCCCCGGAGGCCGGCTTCCCGGGCACCTCCTACTGGGGAGCCTTCGCCATCTTCTTCACGGCGGCCACCGGGATCATGGCGGGAGCCAATATGTCGGGGGAGTTGGCCGACCCCCGACGGAGCATCCCCCGGGGTACCCTGTCAGCCATCGGGGTCAGTCTCCTGATCTACTTGGGCTTCGCCTACTGGTTCGCCCGCATCGCACCCCCCGACGAACTCGTGGCCAACTACCAAGTCATGGCCCACCGAGCCCTCTGGTCGCCAGTGGTCATCGCCGGCCTCCTGGGTGCCACGTTCACGCAGGGGTTGGTCTCTCTCGTGGGCGCGTCGCGGATCCTGCAGGCGCTGGCCGCTCATGAGGTGATTCCCTGGGGCGGGCGCCTGGCCCAAAAAAGCGCCGGCGGAGAACCCCGCACCGCCCTCTTCCTCACTGCGGGTCTGGTGACGGCGGCTCTTCTCCTGCGAGAAGTGAACACCATCGCCCCTCTCATCACCATGTTTTTCCTCATCACCTACGCCATGGTGAATGTGGTGGTCCTGGTAGAGCAGAATCTGGGGCTGGTGAGCTTCAGGCCCCTCATGCCCATCCCCCGGGTCGTCCCCCTGGTGGGTCTGGTGGGCTGTCTGGTGGCCATGCTCATCATCAACCCTGTGGTGAGCATGGTGGCGCTGATTGTCGTGGTGGGAGTGTACGGATACCTCATCCGTCGCGACATCGAGCCGCCCTACGGCGATGTGCGAAGCGGGATGTTCGTGGCCATTGCAGAGTGGGCTGTGAAGCAGGCCACCCGCCTGCGAGGGCCGGGAGAGCGGGCGTGGAAGCCCAGCTTCCTGGTGCCGGTGGAGAACGCCGATGAGCTGCGCGGCACCTTCCGGTTCATCCACGACCTGGCCTCACCCCGAGGGTCACTGCACATCATGGGGGTGAGCCCCGGGGAGAATGCTGCAGCCCTGGGTTCGGATCTGGCCACCGCAGCCAGCCACTTCCGCGATGAAGAGGTGTTCGCCAACTGGACGGTGGTGGAGACCCGGAGCTACGCAGACGGGGTCCTGGCCGGGATGGGCGTGCTTCGGGGCACCTTCCCGCGCCCCAACATGGTCTTCCTACGAGTGCCCCAGGACGACAAGCGCGCTGCCGAGCTTCGGGAGGTCATGCGGCGGGCACCCGATCACGGTCTGGGAGTCGTCCTGTTCGCCGATCATCCTCAGGCCGGAATCGGTCGAAAGAGCGCCATCAACGTCTGGGTACGGACGCCGGAATGGGAACACGGGCACCGGGTGGCCGAGATGGACCTGGAGCTCCTCCTCTCGTACCGGCTTCAGCAGAACTGGAACGGGCGAGTGCGCCTCCTCACCGCCGTGGCTTCGGAGGAGGAAAGGGCACCTGTAACGGCCGAGCTCACCCGGCTGGTAGACTTGGCCCGCATCCCCCAGTGCGAAGTCTACGCCCTGGTCGGGGACTTCGGCAGCGCCGTGGGCCGGGGCCCCCAGGCCGACGTGAACCTCTTCGGCCTTCCCGGTGACACCGATTTCGAGTGGACCCGGGAGATGGTGCGGCGCACCCGCTCCACCTGCCTCTTCGTTCAGGGATCGGGGGCCGAGAGCGCGGTGGCGTGAGGGTCAGGTGGGCCCCCTGGGGAGGGGTTGGGATTGCTCGGAGCGTGTCCGCCAGCTTCCCGCCCCCCCACACACAGAGCCCTCGGCTACTTCGCGCCCTCCTGCGGGATGCGCAGCACCTGACCGGGATAGATCTTGTCGGGATCCGAGAGCATGGGACGGTTGGCTTCGAAGATCGCCGGGTATTTGGAGGCGTTACCGTAGTGTTCCTTGGCAATCTTCCCCAGGGTATCCCCCGGCTTGACGGTGTAGAAGGTGGCCTGAGGTGCAGAATGGACCACGGTCATGCGGTCGTCCACCGCGTCCACGCCCGCCGTATTTCCGATGGCGATGATGACGTTCTCCCTGTGCGCTTGACTCTCGGCCTGTCCTTCCACCGTAGCCTTCCCCGATTTGAAACGGACCTTGAGCCCCTTCACCGGCACCCCCAGATCGATGGCGAAGCGGGTGAGTCGATTCTGAAAGGTCAGGTCAGACAACTCCTGTTCGGAGAGCTCGGCCGCCTTCGGGGGCGCATCGTCCTTGCCTGGAATGAGTTTCTCTCCGGCGGACTTGAGAAAGCTGAAAATGCCCATCTGATTGTCTCCTGGAACGGTGGGATGGAGGGACCTGCTCCTTTGCCCTGAGGCCCCGGTGCAGCTACTCCTGAAGATAGTGGAAGCGGGGCGGGGTGCGATCCCCCATTCGGGCTAACTAGAAGGCCTTCTAAGGAGGGAGACGGATGCCATGCGTTGACGATGAAGGCACAGGCCTTGACGAGCATGGTGGGGGCTTCGACGAAACCGGCGAGCCTACCGCTCAGGTGAGTTGTCCGTACTGTGGGGCGTGGGTGGAACTGATTCTGGATCCTGGAGGTGCGGCCCTCCAGGAGTACGTCGAGGACTGCGAGATCTGCTGTCAGCCGTGGCACCTGACGGTGAGCTGGGATGGTGAGGGGAACGCCTCGGTAGAGGCCCGGACGGAAGATGGATGAGTTGCATTCGGAACGCCTGACACTCCTTTGAGCCACCGCCTCGGGGGCGATCCGGAAGGAACTCCAAAGCGATATGTCCCTGCCCGGTCCGCCCGTCAAGCCTCCGATGAGCGCTTCAATCGTTGAAGTCTCGTCCCGCCGTGACCTCGCGGATGTGCCCCGCCCGAATGAGGTAGTCGCCGAACGGCTCACCTTCATCCCGCCCTTGGGCGTAGGCCCCAAAGAGTTCGCGAAGGCGCGCCAGGATCGTCTCCTCACCCACGTTTTCCAAGTACGGTGCGTTCAGGCGTTCCCCGTGGAAGCCGCCTCCGAGGTACATGTTGTACCGCCCCGGACCGCGCCCCGAAAACCCCACCTCGGCCACGTACGGCCGTGAGCAGCCATTGTTGCACCCGCTCATGCGCATCACCAGCGCCGCGTCGCCGAGCCCCACTTGGTCCAAAAGGGCCTCCACCTTCGTCAACAACTCGGGGAAGTAGCGCTCGCTCTCGGCCATGGCCAGGGGACAAGTGGGAAAAGCAACACAGGCCATGGAGTGACGACGGACGTTACTCCGATCCGTGACGGCCCGGATCCCGTGGTCCTCCAGGAGCGCCGCCACCGCGTCCCGGCATCCTTCGGGGATCCGGGCCACGATGAGGTTCTGGTTGGGAGTGATGCGCAAGTCCCCCTGGTGGACCCTCGCCAGCTCGCGTAGCCCGGTCATCGTGCGGTGTCCTTCCGCGTCCTTCACCCGCCCGTTTTCCACGAAGACGGTGTAGTTCCAGCTCCCGTCCGCATTCCGGCTCCACCCGAACCGATCCTGGCTGGTCTCGAACCGCCAGGGTCGGACCTCGTCCAGTTTCCAACCCAGACGAACCTCAAGCTCGCCGACGAACCAGTCGAGTCCGTGCCGGTCGATGGTGTACTTCATGCGGGCCACCTTGCGATCGATCCGGTCCCCGAAGTCACGCTGGATCATGAGAATGGCCTCAGCCACCTCGATGGCGCGGTCTGCCGCCACGAACCCGATCACGTCACCCAGCCGGGGGTAGGTTAATGGCTCGTTGTCGGTCCGTCCCATTCCTCCGCCCACCACTACGTTGAACCCCGCCAGTGTCTCACCTCGGGCGATGGCGATGAACCCGATGTCCTGGGTGAAGACATCCACATCGTTCACGGGAGGGACCGCAAAGCCGATCTTGAATTTACGCGGCAGGTAGGTGCGCCCGTAGATGGGCTCCTCCTCGACCTCACCTCCCGCCACCGACTCCCCATCAAGCCAGATTTCGTGGTAGGCCCTCGACCGAGGCAGCAGGTGCTCGCTGACCCCCTGGGCGATGGCTTGGAGCTGCCGGTGAATCGCATCCAGCTCGGGGAGGGGGGTGGCCATTACCCCGCGATTCACGTCGCCGCAGGCTCCAATGGAGTCCAGCAGCGCCCGATGGATCCCCTGCACCGTGGGCCGTAGCGCCCCCTTCAACACCCCGTGAAACTGGAAGGTCTGCCGGGTCGTGAGGCGGAGCGTTCCGTTGGCGTGCGTCCGAGCCACTTCGTCCAGCGTGAGCCACTGGTCTGGGGTACACACACCACCGGGAAGACGCACCCGCACCATGAACTCGTGGGCGGGTTCCAGCTTCCGTCGCCGCCGCTCGTCGCGCTCATCGCGATCGTCCTGTTGGTAGATCCCGTGGAATTTCGTGAGCTCGGGGTCCTTGCCCTGGAGCGCCCCCGTGATGGGATCGGCCAGGCTCTCGGTGATGCTGCCGCGCAGCGCCCCGCTCGTGGCCTTCATGGATTCGTTCGGGTGCAACTCATCCAGCGGCCGGCTGCGATCCCGGCTGCGGTCGACCTCGGGGCGTTCCGGCTGCGGCTTTCCTTGCGACATGACTTCCGGGCTCCAGGTTATGTGGTAATCGGGTGGGGTGCTGGGTGCGTGGGTCGGAGGGCTGGGGGGCCCTTGTCAGTAAACGTCGCGCCGGTAGCGGCCCTGGGACTTCATGTCCCGGAGCCGGGCTTCCGCGTCCTCCGCCGAGTGCCCGCCCTCTTGCACCAGAATGGAGGCCAGCGCCTCGTGTACCCCTGGCGCCATCCCGGTGGCGTCGCCGCAGACGTAGACCGCCGCCCCCTCTTCCATCCAGGCATACACTTCGCGCCCACGCGCCTGGAGGCGATCCTGGACGTAGACCTTGCGAGCCTGATCGCGGGAGAACGCGACGTCCATTCGACTCAGCACTCCGTCGCTGAGAAACCGCTGCCACTCGGTCTGATAGAGGAAGTCCTCTCTGAAACGCCGCTCACCGAAGAAGAGCCAACTACGTCCTCCCGCCCCCGTCTCTTCCCGATCCTGAAGGAAGGCGCGAAAGGGCGCGACACCCGTACCGGCACCGATCATGATAAGGGGGATGTCGGGTTCGGCCGGTGGCCGGAAGTCTTCATTTGGGTCCACAAAGACGTCAATCCGGTCGCCGGGTCTCCGCCGGTCGGCCACGTAGGTGCTGGCCACTCCGTTTCGGGCCTTGCCGTCGGGGGTCCGGCGGGTGACGGCCACGGTGAGGTCCACCTGGCCTGGGCTCCACCGGGGGCTGGACGCAATGGAGTACAGTCGCGGTTGGAGACGGCGCAGCATGTCGGCGAAGCGCTGAGGCTCGAGCCCTGGCACCGGGAATGCCTCAAGCACATCGGAAACCTGATGGCACCTCATGAAGTGCAGGAGGGCCGAACGGTCCTCCCCCTGGAGGAGCGCGGCGAGTTGGGATGCCGCAGCCAGTTCCGCATACGCAGAGAGAAAGGCCGGCGTAAGTAGGGTAAGCTCGAGATCCTGCCGGAGGGCGTCGGAGAACGGCCGTTCCTCGCCGCCACTCCACACCGGGGATCCGGGCGCCGCCCCGAGGGCATTTACCACGGCCTCCACTACAGCATCCTCGTTCGCTGCGACGATCCCGAGGCTGTCTCCCGGCTCGAACTGAAGCCCACTCCCTTCCACCGAGAGCTCCAGGTGCAGCGTCTCCTTGTCGGAGCGGAGGCCTGTGAGCGGGCCGGCGTCCAGGAGTTCCGCCGGAAATGGGTTCCGCCGCGAGTGGCGGGGCGCATCGGGAGGGGCGGTGAGCGTGGCACCCGTTGGCGAGCCGGCCGTATGGGCCACACCCCTCGGCAGGCTCCCCAACATGATTTCCAGGATCCCGGCGGCGACGCTCGCGGCTCCGCTGGGTGATCCCGATGCCCCGTTGCCGGCAACGGCTCCCTGGCCGTTCCCGCCTTGAGGGGCGTCCACGGGGGATGGCACGCCGGCAGCCCCCTTCCGGCCGGTCTCGTCCCCGGCAACCTCCTGCCCAGCGGCGGCCACCACCCGCTCAATCCAGGCTTCGGCGGGTTCCTCGTAGTCCACGTCACAATCCACCCGGTCCAGGAAGCGTCTGGCGCCCAACTCCTCGAGGCGCTCGTCCAGGTCCCGACCGGCCCGACAGTACTCCACGTAACTTGAGTCTCCCAGGGCGAGCACCGTGAAACGGGCATGGTCCAGCCGGGGAGCCTTCCGACCGGCCAGGAACTCGAAGAACCCCACTGCGCCGTCCGGGGGATCGCCTTCGCCATGGGTCGCGGCCACCAGCGCGAGGAAGGACTCGTCGCGCAGTTCCCGTGTGCGGTATTCCGCCAGATCAAGGGCCCTCGCCTCGAAGCCGGCCTCCCCGGCTCGGCGAACGAGCGCCTGTGCGATGCTGCGGGCGTTGCCGGTCTCGGTCCCATAGAGCACGGTGAGGCGTGCGGCTCCAGCGCTTGGGGCAGTGGCGAACTGCGAGGCCGGGTCTGGGGCGGAATGCGGTGCCGAGGCGGTGGGTGAGCTCGCCACCGCCGGGAGACTCGTGGCCGCAGCGGCAAGGTACCCGCTCAGCCAGAGTGCCTGCTCTGGGGTCAACTCCCGGATGAGGCAATGGAGTTCCTGCGCCCGTTCGGGTGGCAGGAGGCCGAGGGAGGGGGGAGGGGAGGGAGTCGTCATTGGGAAGTCCTGGAGGAAGTGGCTTCCGAGGAGTCGGGCGTTGGGGACGCTTCGGGGAACGGTGGGGCCGTGCCTTCCTCCACGATTTCGGCCAGGATGCGGCGAAGCGCACCCCCCACCGACTCCTCCTCCACGAGGAAGGCATCGTGGCCGTAGGGCGAATCGATCTCCATGAGTTCGCTACGGTCCGCCAGCGCGCGATGCAGTCCACGCATCTGCCAGAGGGGCACGAGGGTGTCTTCAGTGATGGCGATGAGGGTGGTGGGTGTCCCGATGGCCTGCGGATCAACCCGGTGCAGATCCAGCGACTGGCACAGGCAGAGGAAGTGCGCCAGTTCAAAGCGCTCTGCGAATGCCTCGCCCTGGTGCTCCAGGTAGTCTTCCACCTCGAATCGATACAGCTCGGCATCGCGGCGGGGTGCCATCCCGAATCGCTCGTTGAACTCTTCCGCAGAACGGTAGGTCGTCATGGCCAGGGCCCGTGCCAGGACGAGGCCCCGCCTGGGGTCGCCCGAACGTGCGCCCAGGAGGGCAATCCTGCGCTGGAGCGCCCGCAGGGCGGTGGCCATAGGATGGCTCTGGTGCGCTCCGCTGATGGCTACGATCCGGCTGGCGCGATGGGGGAAAATGGCTCCGAAGGCCAGGCCCACCATAGCGCCGTAGGAGGCCCCCACGATGGCCGCAACACGCTCCAATCCCAGGTGGTCCAGAAGTCCCGCAAGGGCCCGGGCCTGGTCGGCAGTGGTGACTGCGGGGATGCCGTCCGGATCCACCGATGCGGCGGGCTGACTGGAGCGGCCCGGTCCCCCCACCCAGTCCATCCCGATGAGCTGGAGCGCGCCCGCGTCCAGGGGTAGGCCAACGCCGGCGAGCCGCTGCCACCATCCTTCGCGGGGATCGCCCTGGTGGGCGCAGATATGGGCCTCGGCAGAGATCCCTCCCAGTACCACCACCGCGGGCGCCTCAAGACGGCCAATGCGTTCGTATCCCACGCGGAGGGGGATGATGGGCGCCTCCAACTCAAGTTCGAGTCCGGAAGCGACTTTGGCGATACCCTGGCCACTGACCTCAGGGAGGGGGGAGGTGGTTCCGTCTGGCCTCTCTGTCATGATGGCTCCCTCCTGGGATGCTGTGCGGAGTCGGGGGGAAGGATCCCGGCTTCCTCCAGCCGCACCACGATACTGCGGGCCGCTTCGGCCGGGGTGGCTCTGGTGGTATCAATGAGGAGTTCAGGGGCAGTAGGCGGCTCCCAGAGGCCGCGGCTCCCGGGAAGCGACCCCACCGCGCCCTCGCGCTCGCGCCGGTAGAGTCCTTTGGGATCCCGAGCGCGCGCCACCTCCAGAGGCGCGTGCACGTGGACTTCGAAGAAGCGCTCCGGCGGGATCAACCCCCGCACCCGCTCCCGGTCTGCCCGGCGGGGCGAGATGAAGGCAGCCAACACGATGGCCCCGTGGTCGAACAGGATCCGGGCCACTTCGCCCGAGCGACGCAGGTTCTCGGCGCGATCGGAGTCACTGAACCCCAGATCGCCGGAGAGGCCATGGCGCAGACGGTCCCCGTCCAGGAGCGCGGTCTGGATCCCCCGCCGGAAGAGGAGTCGCTCCAGGTCCCTGGCAATGGAACTCTTACCGGCTCCCGAAATTCCGGTGAGCCAGAGTACCGCAGCCAGGTGGCCGTTGCGCGATTCTCTTGCGGCCTGCGGAACTGCTGCCTCCTGCCAGACGGCTCCGGGAGAGACCCGGCGCACCGTGTCAAGCCGCCGGCGGATCATGCCGGCACCGGCGGTCTGGTTCGTACGCAGGTCCACGAGCACGAAGCTTCCGGTGGCAGGGTTCGTACGATACAAGTCGAAGGCGAAGGGGGCCGCCGTGCTCAGCTCCACCCGACCGATCTCATTGAGGCCCAGGGTGTCGGCCTCCTCATGCCCGAGGGAGTCGATCTCCACCCGGTGCACGATCCGGTCGACGCGCACCTGAATCTGCCGGGTGGCATGCAGGAGGAGGTAGGTCCGGCCCGGCTCCAGCGGCTCCCGGTCCATCCAGCAGAGATCCCCGGCCAGACGGGACCCCACAGGCGGTGGGTCCTGTGCATGGGAGATCAAGTCGCCCCGCGAAATGTCGAGTTCGTGGTGCGTCGTAAGCACCACCGCCAGGCCAGCCTCGGCGCTTTCCAGAGGGCCGTCGGCTGTCTCGATGGAGTGGATCGCAGTCGTCTCTCCTGAGGGAAGCACGACGATCTGGTCGCCTGCGGCGATGGAACCCGACACCACCGTGCCCGCATAGCCCCGGAAGTTAGCGTTGGGACGGATGACGGACTGCACCGGAAAGCGAAAGGCGCCGCGGTCGCGGCGCGTCCCCGCCTCGGCAATCTCCAGCAGCTCGAGGAGGGTGGGGCCCTCGTGCCAGTCCATCCGCCGGGAGCGCTCAACCACATGGTCGCCCTTCAGGGCGCTGATGGGCACGAAGGATAGGGTGCGCACTCCCTCGAGCCCTTGGGCGAAGTTCCTGAACTCCGCCTGGATGCTGTGGAATACCTCCCGGCGATAGCCCACGAGATCCATCTTGTTCACCGCGACCACCAAGTGTGAGATGCCCAGGAGGGTAGAAATGAAGGCATGGCGGCGGGACTGGGTGAGGATCCCGCGGGAGGCGTCGATGAGGATCACAGCCAGCTGCGCAGTGGATGCACCCGTCACCATGTTCCGTGTGTACTGGAGGTGACCCGGGGTGTCGGCGATGATAAACCGGCGCTTCGGAGTGGCGAAGTAGCGGTAGGCCACGTCGATGGTGATGCGCTGCTCGCGTTCATCCCGCAATCCGTCGGTGAGGAGCGCCAGATCCAGCTCCCCGGTACCCCGCCGCCGGCTCACCCCTTCCACCTGTTCCAACTGATCTTCGAAGATGGAGCGGGTGTCGTGCAGCAGACGCCCGATCAGGGTGCTCTTGCCGTCGTCGACGCTCCCGGCCGTGGTGAAGCGTAGCAACTCGACCTGGGAGGTGGGAACGGGTCCGGTATCCTCCGACGCAGGTGCCAGGGGCGTTGTCATCAGAAGTACCCCGCGCGCTTGCGGTCTTCCATGGCCGCCTCCGACCGGCGATCGTCCGTGCGACCGCCCCGCTCGGTAACTCGCGCCGTCCCGGTTTCCCGGATGATGGCCTCGATGGTGTCGGCGTCGGATTCAAAGGCGCCGGTGCAGGTGGCATCGCCCACCGTCCGGAAACGGACCCTACGCACGCTCACATCGTCGTCGGGCCTCCATGGGCCCGTGGCTTCGGTTCTGGCCAGGAGAGTTCCACCCCGCCGCACCACCTCGCGGTCGTGCGCCAGATAGAGGGCCGGCACGGGAATCTCCTGATGCTGGATGTACTGCCAGATATCCAGCTCGGTCCAGTTGGAGAGGGGAAACACCCGAAAGTGCTCGCCCGGCTGCCGGCGCCCATTGAAGAGCATCCAGAGCTCGGGCCGCTGGTTCCTGGGGTCCCACTGCCCGAAGCGATTCCGGTGCGAGAAAACGCGTTCCTTGGCCCGCGCCTTTTCCTCATCCCGGCGGGCGCCCCCCAGGGCCGCGTCGGCATTGAGCTCCTCCAGGCCATCCAGGAGGGTGACGGTCTGCAGTGCATTGCGGCTGCCGTTGGTGCCTTCCTCCTCGCGAACCCGCCCCTCATCGATGGACGTCTGCACGAAGCGCACCATGAGATCGAGGCCCAGATCCCGGACGAAACGGTCGCGGAACTCGATGGTCTCGGGAAAGTTGTGGCCGGTGTCGATGTGCAGGAGCGAGAATGGGATGGGCGCCGGGTGGAAAGCCTTTCGGGCAAGCCACGTCAGGACAATGGAATCCTTTCCGCCTGAGAACAGGATGACCGGGCGTTCGAACCAGGCCCCGACTTCGCGGATGATCCAGATGGCTTCGTTCTCCAGTTCGGCCAGGTGGCCCCGACTGCGCCGGGTCATGACGCCTCCTGAGCCAGGGCGCCGGTGAGCGCAAAGGCGGGGTCCGACTTCCCCTCCCCACTGAACCACGCCAGGCGGGTTCGGAGGCGCACGACTTCCCCCACCACGATGAGAGCGGGGCCTGCGAGCCCGGCCGCGGCCACCCGGCCGTCGATGTCTGCCAGAGTGCCCTCCACCACGCGCTGTCCAGGCAGAGTACCCCCGTCCACGACGGCAATCGGGGTGTCAGCGGAGCGTCCTTCACGGATGAGCTCACGGGCGATCTCGCCCGTTCGCCCCAGCCCCATGAAGACCACCAGGGTGTCAGCGCTGGGGGTAGGAGTCGCTTCACCAGCTGCCCGATGCCCCGTAACGAAGGCCACCGACGACGCTACGCCGCGATGGGTGAGAGGGATCCCAGCGAAGCCGAGAGCACCCACCGCTGAGGTCACCCCGGGGACGATCTCGAAGGGGACACCGGCCCGCTCCAGCGCAAGCGCCTCTTCGCCACCGCGTCCAAACACGAAGGGGTCGCCGCCCTTGAGGCGCACCACCACTTTGTGGTGCCGCGACAGTCCCGTCAGGAGGCGGTTGATCTCGGCCTGGCTCGGCGAAGGTCGACGGGCACGCTTGCCCACGTTGAAGCGCTTCGCCGAGGGAGGGACCCGGTCCAGAAGTGCAGAGTTCGTGAGGGCGTCATAGACCACGGCGCCCGCCTGTTCCAGGAGCTCCGCCCCCCGCAGGGTGAGCAGCCCGGGATCGCCGGGGCCGGCTCCCACCAGACAAACGGTCCCTAGATTTCTATTCCGCACCATATGCTCCCTTGAAGACATGGATCAGAGACAACAAAAAAACCCGGCCTCGAGGACGAGACCGGGAAAGGTGTGAACCCTGCAGGGGGAGGCGACTACCGCATGAGTCGCACCGTCCGAAGGATCCGTGTCCCGGGCTCGTTCGCCGAACACGCACAACAACACATCGGGCACATCCGCATGGATGCGCCGGAGACGGTCATGATCATGTTGGCTCCCCGGGGGGACATGGTTCCATTCAGCACGATGGGGCTCCGTTTAGCCGCGGTGGTGCGTCGCGGGAGGCTGTACTCCCTGTTGGAAGTAGCTAACCTATCACTGCCATGTTCGAACTTCAACCACCCCCCCGTCCAGAAACTGTGTCCGGTCCTGGGATCTCCGCCGACTCTGCCGGCGAGTCCCGGTCCGGGCATGCACCGCAGCATGACTGCGGCCTTCTCCTGTTGGGCCATGGCTCCCATCGGGGGCCTGCGGCGGCCCGACCGGTGAGGGAGCTGGCCTCAGAGCTTCGGCGTCGGGGTGCCTTCCTCCAGGTTGAAACGGGGTTCTGGGAGGAGGAACCATTCATGCGCGACGCGCTTCTGCAGTTCGAGACGGCAGAGGTGGCAGTGGTGCCCATCTTCACCAGCGTGGGCTATTACACGGAACGGGTGATTCCGCGGGAACTGGCACTCCACGATCCGTCGCGGCGGCCGGCCGGAATGGAAGTGCGCCTCTGCCCTCCGGTGGGGACACATCCGGGTATGGCCGAGGTGGTCCTGGAGCGCGCCAATGCCCAGGGCGAGCCGGGCTTCGCCCTTGTCATTGTGGGCCATGGCACCCCAAAACATCCGGAGTCGGGGCGGGTCTCTCAGGTGTTGGCCGAATCCCTTCGCCATGCGTGGCCCCACGGGCCGGTGGTGGCGGCGTTTCTGGATCAGGAGCCAACGGTCCAGGCGGTGGTGCGTGAGCAGCCCGGACGTGGCGCGGTGGTGGTGCCCTTTTTCATCGCGGAAGGGTGGCACGCGGGGGTGACGCTTCCGGCATCCCTGGCGGTGGAAGGAGGGGCCGGGCAGTTGGGCTCAAAATCCATCCGCTACACCCCACCCGTGGGCAGCCATCCCCGGTTGGCAGAATTTGTCATAGAGTTGGCGAGGGCGGTCTGGGCCCCCTGACTCGCAACCTCCGGACCCACCCCTTGACATCGCCGGACAGCTCCGGTAGCGTCGCGGCCATGCTCTCACGTCACGCCCACTCCCCGACCTCCGGACGCAGGCGGGCCTTCGCGGCCCCCACGCATCCGCCCGCCGGCAACCATCCCATGGGCTCCGGCTGCATGATGGTCATGTGCATGCCCCCGATGGCCTGTTGTATGGCCATCCGGCCGGCAGACGTGGTGGAGCGCACGATGTAGTTTTTCGACGACTTCAGGATTTGACCACCCGACTGCGGCCTTCGCTGCAGTCGGGTTTTTTTGTGCCCTTCGAGCGGACCGATGGCTGGAGGGCAACCTCAAAAGGCGTTCACATGACACGGCAACAAGACAAAGACATCCGCGATGCCACCCCGAGCCAAGTCCTCCGGTGGGCTGCCGCCGAAGTGCCCGCCGGGCGCCTCGTCCTCTCCACCGCGTTCGGGGCCGGCGGCATCCTCCTCATCCACCTGCTCCATACGAACGGGTTGCGCGTCCCCGTCATCTTCATCGACACGCTTCACCACTTTCCGGAGACCCTGGCCCTGGCCGAGCGGGTGCGGGAGCGCTACGACCTGGATCTACGGACCGTGCGTCCGGTGGCGGAGTTGGAGACCTTCCAGCGCCGGCACGGCAATCGGCTTTGGGAACGCGATGTGAAGCGCTTCCATGAGGTAACGAAGCTGGAGCCCATGGAGCGTGCGCTGGCGGGCTTCGACGGTTGGATCACTGCCCGCCGTCGGGATCAGTCTGAGAGCCGTGCGCACCTCCCAGTGCTGGAACACTCGAACGTCGAGAAGGGATGGCGCGTCAAGATCAACCCGCTGGCCGGCTGGAGTAGAACTCAGGTCTGGGACTTCGTGCGCGCTCACCACCTGCCGTACAACCCCCTACACGACCAAGGATACCCCAGTATCGGCGACTGGCCCCTCACCACTCCCGTCGTACCCGGAGAGGCTGAACGTGCCGGGCGCTGGCGCGGCTCTGAACGCACCGAATGCGGGCTCCACGGGCTCTGATGGCCGAGGAACCGTTCCATGAACTCCCCTTCTGCCCCTCTCGGTGATCTCAGTGACTGTAGACGCCTGGGCCACCCTCGGGGTGGTCTCCCTGACCCTTGTGGCCCTCGTGTGCCATTGGACTGCGCCATCCATCACGGTTCTGGGTGCCATGGTGGCGCTGCTCGTTCTGGGGGTGACGACACCCGCCGAAGCCCTCTCCGGGTTCGCGAACCCAGCGCCCATCACCGTGGCGGCCCTTTACGTGTTGGCGCATGCCATGGAGAAGACAGGGGCCATCCAACCGCTCCTAGCCTGGGCGTTCGCCGACCCCGGAAGCGTGAGAAACCGCCCCACCGGCGTCCAGGACGCCCCCCGGCGCCACCGCGACCGCACTCGCCTACCCCGCATAGTCTGGTCTAGCGCGGGTGCCTCGGCAGTCCTGAACAATACGCCCATCGTGGCCATGCTGATTCCCACGCTCCAGGCCCGAATCTCACCGTCCGGTGGGACCCCGTCGCCCTGGCTCATGCCCATCTCCTTCGCCGCAATCCTGGGGGGCACCGTCACTCTCATCGGGACATCCACCAACCTGGTGGTATCCGGTCTTCTGGAAAGCGCCGGCCACCCACCCCTGGGGATGTTCGAGCTGACCCCGGTGGCCCTTCCCATGGCGCTGGCCGGGATCGCGATCATTCTCCGGCTGGCGCCCCGGGTCTTTCCAGAGCGGGAGGAAGGCACTGCGACGCTTCCTCCTGGCCCCCGCCGCCCCTCAGCAGTGACTTCGCCAGGCAGGCCAGCGTCTCGAGAAGCGTCGCATCCGGCGGCCAGTTTGCCCGCCGCAGGGCTCGTCCTCATGGTGACCGCCGCCATGGTGACCCTCTCGGCCTTCGGCGTGCTCCCCATTCTGGAGGGGGCGCTCACCGCCGCGCTCCTGATGGTTGCGGCACGGGTGCTCACGGCGAAGCAGGCAATCGCTGCCATCGATCTTAACGTGATTCTGCTCATCGCGGCCTCCTTCGGAATGGGCGAGGCAATCCGGGTCTCCGGGCTCGCCGACGTCATCGCCGGCGGCCTCGTGTCCACGTCGGCGGTCCTCGGTCCGGTGGCGGTCCTCGTGGCGGTGGTACTCTGCACCATCCTGCTCACCGAAGTCATCACCAACAACGCCGCGGCGGTCCTCATGTTTCCCATCGCCGTCGCGGCCGCCATCTCCATCGATGCGGAGCCCCGGCCCTTTGCCTGGGCCGTGGCGCTGGCCGCCTCCGCGTCGTTTCTCACCCCGGTGGGATACCAGACGAACACCATGGTATACCATCCGGGCGGCTACCGGTTCGCGGACTACGCCCGGCTAGGCCTCCCGGTGACACTCGTGGTCGCCGTGCTGGTCGTGCTGGGGGTCTCCATCCGGTGGGGCCTCTTCTGAGCCGCGCGCTCAGCGAGGTCAGCATCTCGTTTCAACGTCATCATTTATCTCACCCCAAGGAGGAACGAACATGAGTACGAACACCCATCCCGACGCCCTGGGCTCCACCGAATGGCTGGCTGCCCACCTGGACGACCCCACACTCCTCATCGTCGAGGTTGACGAGGACAACGACGCGTGGAGGCGCTCCCACATTCCGGGGGCTGTGGCCTGGCGCTGGGATGAGGACCTCCACGACGGAGTCCGGCGGGACTACATCGATCAGGCTCGCCTCTCGGCGTTGCTGGCGCGTTCCGGTGTGAAGCCGGATACCACCGTGGTCCTATACGGAGGCAACAACAACTGGTTCGCCGCATACGCTTACTGGCTCCTCAAATATCGAGGTTTTGACCGGGTGCGCCTCCTGGACGGTGGCCGGAAGAAGTGGGAGCTGGAAGAGCGCCCCGTGACCACCGAAGCGCCGGCGGTCGCTGCCTCCGATTATCAGATCGAGGGAGCTGAGCGCCCCGGTCTGCGGGTCTTCCGCGACGAAGTGCTCGAGCGTGTGGGGAGCGCCAGGTTCGTGGATGTACGCTCGCCAGAGGAGTTCTCGGGAGAGAAGCTGGCTCCGGATCACCTGCCCCAGGAACAGCCCTATGTGGGCGGACACGTCCCGGGGGCGGCGAACGTGCCTTGGTCACGCGCAGTGAACGAAGACGGGACCTTCCGCAGCGCCGACGAGCTACGGGCCATCTACGCCGAACAGGAGATCACAGGCGACCGGGAGACCATCACCTATTGCCGAATCGGGGAACGCTCAAGCCACACCTGGTTCGCGCTGACGCAGATTCTGGGCTACAAGCAGGTGCGCAACTACGACGGCTCGTGGACGGAGTACGGGTCACTAGTAGGAGTGCCGGTGGAGCGTGGACCGAGGAAATGATCGCACGACGACTGCCCCCCCGGCGGGACCCGTCGGGGGGGATGTACGTCGAAGGCCAGCTTCAGCCCCTTATGTCCCACCGCCAGGGAGAGAACTTGGAAGCGTCCATGGAACCGAATCCAGTTCCATGGGAAGACAGCCGGGCCCGTAGCTGGACGCCTGGGCTGGGGGAGGTGGTGTGAGGAGGGTGATGAGAATGAGTATCAGTCGTCTTCGAAATTCCCTAAGTTGTTGTCCCTTGCATATTTAGTGATGCTTTACTATGATTGGATATAAGTGATGGATTTCTGACGGAGAGGAGACCCGAAATGGCGCAACCCAAGAAACAGTCAAGCCCCAACACCTCAGCCGTTGCGTCGTGCGCGGCGACGGACTGCTCCCACAACGAAGATCGGTCCTGCGTTGCCGGCAGCATCGAAGTTACGATGCAGGGTGGACGTGCGACCTGTGGAACGTACTCCCCGGGGAAGCCGAAAGCCCGGCCTTAGCCAGTTCCCTTGGGCACTGCGAACGGGCTTCCCCTGAAGTGCGGGGAGGCCCGTTTTGCATTCCCCGGGAATCTCCCTCGGTCAGGGGGCTCGACGTCACGCCCCGGCCCTGATTGACACGATGGAGGGAGATCGCTACGCTGATAGGGTTGAGAATGGATTTCATCCGCAGCGTGAGCCATGCCGACCATCCCACAACCATCGTTCCGGTCCAGAGACAGCGCCACCTCGGACAACGCCGCCTCGGACAGCGCCGCCTCCCGCCCGGTGCCACGAGCCGGAGATGTGGCCCAGCTCGTGTTCCGAGTCGTTGCGGAAGCGGAGACGGGAGAGTCATTTCTGACGCGTCGAGCCATTCAGGTGGTAGCCCAACATCCGAACGTGACTGAGCGGCAGTATTTGCGCCGGATCCTCGAGGTCTTCCTCTCCGTTGAGATCGATGTGGAGCGACGGCTCCGCGCGCTGGTAGCTTGGGCCGGGTACCTGGAGAGCAGAGGGCGCCTCGTGGAAGCATCCCATGCTCTGGGCCTCGCCTCAGCTTATCAGCCGTCAGATCCCGAATTGCTCCTCCACAGCGCTCGCGTAGCCAGGAAGTCCGGTCACGCTGAACGGGCCCGAGCCCTCTACAGGCAGGTCCGGGAGCTGGACGGTGAATCTGGCCATCTTGCCGGTATGGCAAGGGTGGGTCAGGCCCTTCTGGAGGAAAATCCCACAAGCACCCTGGGCGGTGCCATCCGGCAATGCATCGCATCCGGTCATCAGGAGGCGGCCGCAGTGGCGCTGGAGGCACGGGCTCGGCTTCGTGGGAAGCAGGGCGACCTCGACGGAGCTCTTCGGGATTTCGCCGTGGCGGCGGCACGCCACCACGATCCTGCAGACCTCGGCCGCATAGGTCACGAGGTGGCCGACGTCCTCATTGCAGCGGGAGATCCATTGGCAGCTCGACGTGCGCTGCAGGAAACCGAGCGTCACGGCCATCCGGAGCAGGTGAAGCGCGCCCGTGCAAGACTCCTCGGCCTGTCCTGGGATCTGGGTGACGAGTTGGGCGTGCGCAGGTGGTCCCACGCAGGCTCTCCGAACCTGGTTTCCCTGGGTCGCTCAAGGCGCTCGCCCCACCGTTCCAGCACCCGTGTCCATCGGGTCCATCGCTGCATCCAACGGGTGGCAACTCCCATCACCTGACCCGGCCGCATCTCGGCGCGGTGTACTCGGTCTAGAAGGCCGTTGAAGAAGTACAGGGCGCCGCCGTTGGGAGCCGGGCTCCCGATCGCAGGCGGCTCGTCGAAGACATAGCCGTGGCTACGTCGAGGCGAGCCAACGCCCGAGCGGGGGCCCTGCGGC
>JBBDRI010000039.1:0-108459 GCA_040905545.1 Gemmatimonadota bacterium
CACCCGTGGTGCTCGTAACGCGGCTCGCCCCATTACCCGGACACGCTCCTAGCAGTCTGATCCGGTGCGTGGGCGAGGCTCCATCCCAACTGGGAGCGCTCAGTGGGGAGCGTGCCGCCCGGGCATGGCACGGCATTGACACCCCCCCCACCCAGAGGTACTTTTCATTGCTCTATTGTCGACCGGCCCGGAAGGGATTGAATGAAGACCGTAACCCCCAAAGCAGAAGACATCCAAGCCCACTGGTGGGTGGTGGATGCATCGGGGCAGACCCTGGGTCGCCTGGCCACTGAAGTGGCTCGGGTGCTCCGCGGAAAGCACAAGCCCATCTTTACTCCCCATCTGGATACCGGGGATCATGTGGTGGTCATCAATGCCTCCCGGATCCGCGTCTCCGGGAACAAGGCGGACCAGAAGACATACTTCCGTCATACGGGGTATATGGGGCATGAAAAGCACGTCCCCTTCAGCCGCATGATGGAGACGTACCCAGAGCGGGTCATCGAGCTCGCAGTGAAGGGGATGCTCCCCAAGAATGCTCTGGGACGCACCCTCAGAAAGAAGCTCCGGGTCTATGCTGGTCCGGATCATCCTCACGAGAGTCAGCAGCCGCGCCCTCTGGCGCTGGGCTCCTGACCGACCAGGGTAGAGCGACAGGTTATATGGCTCAGGACAGCAAGAACACCGGTGACATTCGGGCGGTGGGACGACGCAAGACCAGCGTGGCCCGCATCCGCCTCGTTCCCGGATCTGGCATCTGGCACGTAAACGGCCGTCCCCTGGAGGAGTATTTCCCTCGTCTCCTCCATCGGAAGCGAGTGGAAGAGGCACTCCAGACTCTGGAGACCCCTTCTGCATTCGACTTCCATGTCCGTGTGCGGGGCGGTGGCATCACCGGGCAGGCAGACGCCATCCGATTGGCTTTGGCCCGGGCCCTTCTGGTCCAGGATGAAGACAGCCGGGTCCCCCTCCGTAGGCGCGGGCTCCTCACCCGGGATTCCCGGGCTGTGGAGCGCAAGAAGCCTGGCCGACCCAAGGCCCGGAAGCGCTTCCAGTTCAGCAAGCGTTAACCCAGGATTTCCAAACCTATGCAGACTGTCGGCCTGAACGAACTTCTGGAAGCTGGGGTCCATTTCGGACATCAGACCCGTCGCTGGAACCCGAAAATGAAGAAATTCATTTTCGGGGAGCGAAACGGAATCCATATCATCGACCTTCGGAAAACCCTGGATCGCCTGGAGGCGGCCCAGGAAGCCGTTCGCAAGGTTGTGCTCAAGGGCGACCGGGTGCTGTTTGTATGCACCAAGCCCCAGCTTCGATCCGTGGTGGAGCAGGAGGCTGAGCGTTCCGGTGCCTTCTATGTGACGGAGCGGTGGCTCGGTGGCATGCTCACCAACTTCCAGACCATCCGGAAGCAGATTCGGCGGCTGAAGGAACTGGAAAGAGGACAGGAAGAGAACGCCTTCGAGTTCTACACCAAGAAGGAGCGACTTCTCCTGGAACGGGAGCGGGAGAAGCTGGATAAGTACTTCTCGGGCGTGAAGGACATGACCCGGCTCCCGGGGGCTCTCTTCGTGGTGGATGCCCGCCGCGAAACCATCGCCATCCGAGAGGCAAACCGGCTGGGGATCCCCGTCATCGCCATCACTGACACCAACGCCGACCCGGAAGTCATCGACTTTCCCATTCCCGGGAACGACGATGCCATCCGTTCGGTGGGGCTCATCTGCGCCAGCATGGCGGAGATCGTCGAGGGTGCCCGAAAGGAGTTGCCTGAGGAAGAACGTCGACGGGTGGAAGAGCAGGAGGCTACCACCTATTCCACCGAGACTGGGGAAAAGTCGGCTGCAGGAGATGATGCTCCAGGGCGTCATCGTCCCAAGCGCCGCCGGCGCCCTCGGCCCGAGGTCATCGCCCAGCTCCAGCGGGGAGAGGACGGCGCCACCGAGAGCGCGACCGAGGACGTGGAGGAAGGGGACGTGGAGGAAGGGGACGCCGAGGGGGAGTGACCCCGGGAGCGTTCAGGGGAGTTCCACGGGCGGATGAGTTCCTCCCGCTTGGTTCACCTCACCGGAGGCGGCAGTCGCCGAAGGAGGTAGCGGAGATCCCCAAGGGGGTTTCCCTCTCCCCGGAGGACTCCGCCTCTTTTTTTGGGGACAGGGGATGACGTGAGTTGGGTTCCTGGGCGAGTCCGGCCCGGAGGTAGGAGTGGAGTTGGAACTGAGGTTCAGAAACCGGAGTTCCGGTTGAGAGGAGACAGGCGAAGCTTGTCCCGTTTTCACGGGACTCACACCAGAGGCTTTCGAGGGAAGGAAGAATAAAGATGGCCATCAGCGCGCAGGATGTGAAGGCACTTCGGGATCGCACGGGAGCCGGGATGATGGAGTGCAAGCGAGCTCTCCAGGAGACGAACGGTGACCTGGAGGCGGCCGTGGATCTGCTCCGCTCCCGGGGAGCTGCAAAGGCGGCGAAGCGAGCCGACAAAGCAGCCAATGAGGGTACCATCGGGAGCTATGTTCACTTCGGTGGCCGAATCGCGGTCATGGTGGAGTTGAACTGCGAGACCGACTTCGTGGCCAACACGGATGATTTCCAGGGCCTGGCCCGTGATCTCGCCATGCATATCGCGGCCGCGAACCCCTTGGCGGTTTCATCTGATGAGATTCCTGCGGATGTGGTGGAGCGGGAGCGCCAGGTGTATCTGGAGCAGGTCAAGGCGGAGGGGAAGCCCGAAGGCCTTCAGGAGAAGATCGTAGACGGTAAGCTCCGGAAGTTCTTCCAGGAGACCACGTTGCTTCAGCAGCCCTACGTCAAGAACCCCGATCAGACGGTGGAGGCTCTCATTACCAGCGTAGCCGCCAAGACCGGCGAGAAGATCGAGGTGGCGCGCTTCGCCCGCTTCGAGGTGGGTCAGGCCGGGTGAGCTTCGACACCGAGGGTCTGGAGTCCGCCCAGGAAGGGGGTGGGAAGGTGGAGCCCCAACAGGGGATCCAGCACTCCCGTATCCTTCTGAAGATCTCAGGCGAAGCTCTTGCGGGCGATCGGGGCTTCGGTATTGATCCACCGGTGGTGGATCGGATCACCGACGAGGTGCGTAACGTCCACGCCATGGGAGTTTCCCTGGGCTTGGTGGTGGGAGGTGGGAACATCGTCCGGGGTGCCATCGCGTCCGAGAAAGGGATGGATCGGGTTACCGCCGACTACATGGGGATGCTTTCTACCGTTATCAACGCCCTCGCCTTGCAGGATATGCTCAAGAGGAAGGGTGTGGACACCCGGGTAATGACGGCCATCCGGATGGAGGAGTTGGCAGAGCCCTACATCCGGCTTCGGGCTCTGCGGCACCTGCAGAAGGGACGAGTGGTGATCTTCGCCGGAGGTACAGGAAATCCCTACTTTTCCACCGACACGGCGGCGGTTCTCCGGGCCATGGAGATGGAGGCTGATGTGGTGATCAAGGCCACCAAGGTTCGGGGAATGTATTCGGCGGATCCGAAAAAGGATCCGGGCGCCGAATTCATCCCTCGCATCACGTTCCAGGAGGTGGTGGCTCGGGAGCTGGCGGTCATGGATGCCCCTGCCGTCTCACTCTGCAAGGACAACCAGCTGCCCATCATTGTTCTGAACCTGGATGAACCAGGTTCTGTGGCTGCGGCGGCAAGGGGCGAAGCCATCGGGACTCTGGTCTCGTGAGATAGCCCCATGCTTGGGTACAACTTGGAGGAAGGGTATGTCGCAGGAGCATGAGACGAAGCAGCGGATGGAGGAGGCCCTGGACGCCATGCGCCGTGAGTTCGCCACCGTAAGGACAGGCAAGGCGACCCCGGCTCTCCTGGATACGGTCCGGGTGGAGGCCTATGGCTCTCGGATGCCCCTGAACCAGGTAGCCACGGTTTCCACCCCTGAGGCGAGCCTTCTGGTGGTTCAACCCTTCGATCGCTCTCTGATGGCTGAAGTGGAGAAGGCTATCCGCATGGCCGACCTAGGGTTGAACCCTTCCAACGATGGCGCGTTGATCCGCATCCCCATTCCCCCCCTCAATGAGGAGCGCCGCAAGGAGTTCGTAAAGCTCCTGAGCAAGATGGCGGAGGAGGGCAGGGTCTCCATTCGTCACGCCCGGCGCGACGGCAACGATGCCATCAAGGTGCTGGCGAAGGAGGGAGAGATCAGTGACGATGAAGCTCATCGTCGTCAGGAAGAGGTGCAGCGCCTCACCGACGAGTACATTGGAAAGATCGACGAGTTGCTGGCGACCAAGGAGCAGGAGGTCCTGGCGCTCTGATGACCTCTGGCCCGGCGCTCGTGCCCAGGCCAGCTACTTCGCCACCGTCCAAGAGACCGCCTTCCCATCATGGATAGCCAATACGCCGGACAACCGCTGTCAACGGGTGCACCACCCCGGCACCTGGCGGTGATCATGGACGGGAACGGTCGATGGGCGCGTCAGCGGGGGCTTCCCCGGTATGCAGGTCACCGGGAAGGGATGCGGTCGGTGAGGGAGGCCGTGGAGGGCTCGGTGGAGGCAGGGGTGGAGATCCTCACTCTCTTCGCCTTTTCCACCGAGAACTGGCAGCGACCTCGTCGGGAGATCTCGGCTCTCATGGGGATCCTGAAGCTCTACGCCGAAAAGGAACAGCGAGAGCTCAAGGAAAAGGGGGTGGAGGTCCGGGTCCTGGGGGAATTGGACCGAATGGATCCTGCCACCCGAAAAGCAGTAGATCGCATCCAGGAGTTCACCGAGGGTGGAGACCAGCTTCGCTTGAACCTCATGATCTCCTATTCCGGGCGCGACGAGCTCCTTCGCGCGACGCGCCTGCTGGCGGAGCGGGTGGCTGCCGGCGATCTCGAGGCCGGCGACATCGATGAGTCTATGCTGGAGAGTGCGCTTTTCACTGCCGGGCTTCCTGATCCGGATCTCCTCATCCGCACCTCGGGTGAGATGCGCCTGAGTAATTTCATGCTCTGGCAGATGGCCTACACCGAGATCCACTTCAGCCCGGTGCTCTGGCCTGATTTTACGCGAGACGACCTCTATGCCGCTGTGCATGATTTCCAGCGCCGCGAGCGTCGGTTCGGTCGAGTGACGGCCCGGTAGGTGTCTTTGATGGGGGTTGGCCGGCATGGCTTTCGGTGATCTGAGCCGCCGTGTTGCGGTGGCCGGGGTGGGAATTCCGGTGGGGGTTCTCGTCCTGGTGGTGGGCGGCTGGGCCTTCGTGGGCCTGGTGGCTATTCTGGCGGCCCTGGGGTGTCGCGAGTTCTATATCCTGGCTGCCGGCTCGGGAGCTAGGCCCTTCACGCTCCTGGGTATGCTGGGGTCTCTGGCCGTGGTTCTGGTGGTGGCACTCAGTCCGGATCTGGGGAGGGCCGCCGCGGGGACGTGGTTGGTGGTTCTCACCCTCTTTTTCCTGACCCTCTCCCTGGCGGTGTGGCGTCGCTGGCCCGATGGAAACCCCGCATACTCCGTGTCGGCCACGGTGGCCGGGGTGATCTATGTGGCTGGGGGGTTCTCCTTCGCCATCCTGCTGAGGGGGCTGCCACCTGCCTCGGCGGGCTTGAACTGGGCCGGAGCGCTCATCCTCATCTTCCCCCTTGTCGTGACCTGGATGGGGGACTCTGCCGCCTATTTCGCCGGGTCCCGCTGGGGTAGGAAGAAACTTCTTCCCACTGTGAGTCCGGGTAAGACCGTGGTGGGGGGGGTGGCCGGGCTCGTGGCTTCCATGATCTCGGGAGGGCTGTTTGCCGCGTTGGCACTGGCGCACTTTTCGGAGGTGTCCATTTCGCCCATCCACGCGGTCCTGCTGGCCATCCCGGTGGCCCTGGTGGCTCAGGTGGGAGATCTGGCGGAGTCGCTGCTCAAGCGAGAAGCCGGCGCCAAGGATTCAGGTGCCCTCCTGCCGGGGCATGGCGGGGTGCTTGACCGGTTCGACGCCATTCTCCTCACTTTACCTCTCACCTACGCACTCCTCCAGATTCCAGGGGTGCTGCCTTGAAGGGGGGAGAGGGCACGAGCCGGGGGGTCACAGTCCTGGGGTCCACCGGTTCCATCGGGGAGAGTACCCTCAGGGTGGCTGCCCGCCATCTGGACCGGTTCCACCTGGTGGGGCTGGCGGCAAACCGATCCCTGAAGAGGTTGCAGGAGCAGGTAGCCGAATTCCGTCCGCAAACTGCGGTGCTGGCTGACTCCTCCCTGCGAGCTTCCTTCCCCGCCCCCAGTCCGAATGGCGTGCGATGGGAGTGGGGTCGGGAGGCCCTGCTGGAACTGGCGGCAGATCCGGCCGCAGAAGTCGTGGTGAATGCCCTGGTGGGTGCCGCTGGTCTGGAGCCAACCCTCCAGGTCCTCAAGGCCGGCAAACGCCTGGCGCTTGCCAACAAGGAGTCTCTGGTTGTGGCTGGAGACCTGGTCATGGAAGCGGCTCGCCAGGGGGGAGGCATGTTGTTGCCGGTGGACAGTGAGCACAGCGCCATTCTCCAGTGTCTGGAGGGGTCGTCCCGGGCGGGAGTGTCCCGCCTGGTGCTCACGGCTTCGGGAGGCCCCTTTCGCGGATGGGACGCCCAAAGGTTGGCCGCCGTCGGCCCCCGTGATGCCCTGCGGCATCCAACCTGGAACATGGGGGCGAAGATTTCAGTGGACTCCGCCACCCTGGCCAACAAGGCCCTTGAGGTCATCGAGGCCCATCATCTCTATGGGATTTCCTACCCTCGCATCGAGGTCGTGGTACACCCGCAGTCCATCATCCACTCCCTGGTGGAGTTCGTGGATGGATCCGTGATGGCTCAGATGGGGTTTCCAACCATGGAACTCCCCATTCTCTACGCGCTCTCTTATCCGGAGCGTGTGGAAGACGGGGAACTGAGGACATTCGATGCTCTGCGGTCGTCTCCCCTCACGTTCGAAGCCGTGGACGAGAAGGCCTTTCCACTCTTCGGACTTGGAATCTCGGCGGGACGTCAGGGAGGCGTCGCTCCTGCTGTGTTCAACGCAGCCAACGAGGTGGCAGTGCAGGCATTTCTGGAGGAGAGGATAGGTTTTTCGGGCATGGCTCGGGTGGTGGGTGAGACGTTGGAGTCCACCCCTTCCGGAGCGGCCGGCAATCTGGAAGAGATCCTGGATGTGGATCGGGTGGCTCGGGAACGGGCTCGGGAGACGGTTAGGAGAATGGAGTCATGACCACAGTGCTGGCGACCCTCATCGTTCTGGGGGTGCTTATCCTGGTGCACGAACTGGGACATTTCTGGGCAGCCAAGGCGGTTGGGATTCGCGTGGAGCGGTTTTCCATCGGTCTGGGCCCCCGGATTCTGGGATTTCGTCGAGGCGATACCGAATACGTTCTCAGCGCCATTCCCCTGGGTGGATATGTGAAGATGGGGGGGATGGACGATGAGGTGATGGAGGCCATCGAGGGGGGGAAGGCGGGCTCGCCGCCACCGGATCACCTGGAACCGGAGGAGGGGGGAACTGGCCCTGTCGCCTCAGACCATCTCGGGGCCACCGACCCCCAGGAACCGGATCCCCGAGGCTTCGACGCCAAGCCCATCTGGGCTCGGACGCTGGTGATTTCCGCCGGCGTGATCATGAACATGCTCTTTGCTTTTGTGGCGTACACCGCGGTAGCCGCCATATGGGGGCTTCAGGAAACCGACACCACCCGCCTTGGAATGGTGCGGGCGGAAGCTCTGCCTCCGGGGGCGGAGGGACTCTCCGCGCTCCAGCCGGGTGCCACCTTCACCTCAGTGGCGGGGGTGGAGCTTCGGCATTGGGGAGATCTCCGGGAAGCTATCTCTCAGGCGCCGGAGGGGGCGGTGGAGGTTCGCACCACGGATCCCGCGGCGAGCGTGACGGTGACTCTGTCTTCGTCCGAGGCCGATCCCGAGGCTCGCGCGGCGTTGATGCGGGCACTGCTGCCCTGGCAGGACCCCGTTATCGGGGCGGTGGTCCCTGGCGGTCCCGCCGACGAGGCGGGGATCCGGGCCGGCGACAGGATTATCGCGGTGGAAGGAATTCCCGTAAGCACGTGGTGGGAATTCCGGGATCAGGTGGCGGCTCGCCCAGAACTCCGCACGGAGGTCCTTCTGGCTCGGGATGGCGGTGAGCTCGTGCGGGCGGCCACCCCCCAGGAAGCCCGGGCTGCCGATCCGGTGACGGGAGAGATGCAGACGGTGGGCCAGATGGGGGTGTTCCCGGAACCCCAGGATGTCACGTACATCCCGGTGGGACCTGGTGAGGCGCTGGCAATGGGTGCCCAGGAGACCGTCTACTTTTCCGGGCTCATCCTGGGGTTCCTGGGGGATCTCTTCACCGGTGGGATTTCGCCACGTTCCCTGGGCAGCATCGTCACCATCGGGGAGGCCTCTGGCGAGGCTGCGGAAGCCGGGATGGCCATGTTCCTCCGGTTCATGGCGTTCTTCTCAATCAATCTTGCCATCCTGAACCTGCTGCCCATCCCCGTCCTGGATGGAGGGCACCTGGTGTTCCTGGCCATTGAAGCCGTGCGGGGTCGAGCCCTGAGTGTCGAGCAGCGGATGCGATGGAGCCAGGTTGGATTCGTGGTCATCATGGGCATCATGCTTCTGGCCCTGTCCAACGACTTCCTGCGACTCCTGGGCTTCTGATCTGCCTCGGATCTGGCGCCCGTGGTGCTCGTAACGCGGCTCGCCCCATTACCCGGACACGCTCCTAAAGCAGCTCCAACTGGCAGGGCGCCATGGCGCTGCGAAGGCCCACCACGTCCAAGGGTCCCAGCGGGATGTCCTGATGAGCAGCCAGGAGCTGGCCCTGGAATCCGTGTTTCCGGAGGGCCCTACCCACCACATCCAGGGCCAATTCCGGCACGTTGGCCTCCTGGGACAGATGCGCCAGGATCACGGCGGCCATCTGGGGGTGGTGAAGTTCCACAGCCAGCTGGGCTGCGGCCCGGTTGGAAAGATGTCCGTGACTGGAGGCGATGCGATCCTTCACCGACCAAGGGTAGGCTGAGGTTCTCAGGAGCTCCTCGTCGTGATTGGCTTCGAGGATCAGGACATGGCAGCCTTCCAGGGCGTGACGGATGCCTGTGGTGGCTCTCCCCAGGTCGGTGGCGATCCCTACGCGACACCCGGTTTTCCCGTCCACCACGGTGACTGCCACCGGATCGGCGGCATCATGCACCGTCAGGAAGGGCAGTACATCCACGTCTCCGATGGAGAAGGGGTAGCCTGCCCGGTACGTCTCCAGCAGCTCCCCACCCCTGAAGAGGCCGGCACATCGATGGCGGGTGACATCGGTGATGTAGACGGGGGTCCCGTGGCGTCGGGCGAACACTCCTACTCCCCGGGTATGATCCCCATGCTCGTGCGTCACCACCACCGCCGTGAGCGCCGGGGGTTCCACTCCCACCTGGGCCAGCCGGGCCTCGATCTGGCGTCCTGAGAAGCCTGCGTCCACGAGAACCCTGGTGGAGCCGGCCTCCAGGAGGACCGCGTTTCCTCCACTGCCGCTACCCAGGACGGTGACCTTCAAGGCGTACCTCCCGGGGGTCCCAGCGCATGCGGATCACAGACAGGACGTCCCACCCTTCACTCCGCTGATTGTGGAGGCACGCTTCCAGCGGCTTGCCGACGGCCCTCGTTCCAGACCGCCTGCAAATAGGAAGCACCCGCTGGGTCCAGGGTGACGCCCCTACGAGACATGGCGGTGCGAGCCACGTCCAGGAAGGCATCCAAGCGGAATTCCACCAGGTCAGCACCGGATCCCCACGAGAAGGGTGGTACCAGGGTTGGAGGCATGACGCCTCCGAACAGATTGCTTCCCGCTCCCACTACTGTGCCGGTATTCAGAAGAGTCCCGATTCCTGTGCGAACATGATCACCCAGGAAGCACCCTACCTTGAGAAGCCCGGTCTCCACCCATCCATGGGGGGTGGGGACCCGCACGGCACCATAATTGTTCTTGAGGTCACTGTTGGAGGTGAAGGCGCCCAGGTTGACCCACCTGCCTACCATGGCATGGCCCAGGTGCCCATCATGTGCCTTGTTGGCATATCCCAGGATGATGCAGTGGGAGATCTCACCCTGGAGGCGACATTGGGGCCCTGCGCTCAAAGCGGAGAGGCTGCCTCCCAGTACCTGGCTTTCAGGCCCTACGAACAGGGGTCCCTCCAAGCGCGAGAGACCCTTGACCCACACGGAGTCGCCCAGAGCCACGGGGCCCTTGCGGGTGTCCAGAAGCACTCCCGGGTCCAGTTCCACTCCATGCCCCAGCCAGACAGGATGGGGGCCTATGACCGAGACCCCCGGTCGGCTCCCGGGCTCCAATGTGGTCCAGCCGGCACCCGGCACCGCCAGATCCCTGGCCAGGTACTCTGAGCTTCGGGCCATAAGGCGCCACGGACCGTCCATCACCTCTCCGGTGATGCGAAGGGTGGCTGCCTGCTTTCCCGGGGTGGCTGCCAACTCTCCCAGGGTGGCTGTCAGCTGCGATGGAAGGGGATCCCCCGGCGCCAGGTACCAACCCACCCGCTCGTCGGCGATTTCCAGCGGCGTGGAATGGGTGGGGAGGGGAGGAGGGGAACCCGAGGGTACGCCCCGGGAGAGAAAGATGATCCTGGGAAACGCATCCCACCGTGCTGCGTCTTGCACACCGAGCACCGGGGGAGAATCGTCTTCCCGGAAATCTGCCAGGTGGTCGGGGCCCAGTGTGGCAACGCAGTCCACCCCCCAGAAGTCCTGAATCCTCTTCCGCAAGCTGTGCTGCCCCAGGAGGAGTTCGCTCACGGGACGGGTGAGGGAGAAAGGAGCCCAGCGCTGGGCGTGGGTGTCTTCCCAGAGGAGGAGAACAGGCGCCTTCATGGTTGGGTGCCGTCCGGGTCATGGTGCCCGGAGGCAGCTTGGGTCCGAGTCACCCCAGATGGGTCAGAGCCGTCCCGGGTCTGGCTCCCGGACACCACCTCCGGGGGCAGGGCGTCCAGGAGCCGTTTCAATTCGGGAGCCCGATCCCGGTCCATGACCAGTGTAATGGGCCCCTGTCTCACCACCACGAGATTCTGCACTCCAAACAGCACCACGGGGCCGGTCTCTGCGAAGGCGATGGAGTCTCGCGTTTCCACCAGGTGACCGTCACCTACGACGACATTTCCCTGGGCATCGGCCGTACGAGTCCTTGAAAGCGCCTCCCAACTGCCCACATCATCCCACTGGAAGGTAGCTTCGATGGAGGCCACCCGCGCACTTCGTTCCAGGACTGCCTCATCTACTGAAATACCGGTCACATGGTGAAAGAAGTCTTCTACGCTCCCCCCTGCAGCCAAGCCAACGAGCGCCGGCGCCATCTCAGGGGAGTGCTCCTTCAATTCGCGGAGGAAGCGCCGCACCGGCCAGATGAAGAGGCCGCTGTTCCATAGGTAACCCTCCTCCACGTAACGGGTGGCCGTGGCGGCGTCGGGCTTTTCCACGAATGCCGACACCCGGAAGGCGGCAAAACCCTCCGGGGCCGGGATGGCCTTGCCTGGTTTGATGTAGCCATATCCCGTTTCTGGTCGGGTGGGCGGAACGGCCACGGTGAGGAGGCAGTCTTCGTCTCTGGCCACCCGAGCTGCCGCTCGCAGGAGAGAGGAGAAGGCCGGCTCAGGGTGGATCACATGATCCGCGTGGAGGGAGATGAGAACCGCATCCGGGTCCTCCTGGGCGATGGCATGGGCCGCCCAGGCCAGGACCGGACCTGTGCCTCTGGCCATGGGCTCTAGGAGATAACACTCCCTGGGTAGCTCCGGCAGGGCTTGTGAGAGGGGTTCCAGGAGGTGTACTCCGGTAAGGATCCGGAGCCTCCCAGCGGGAACCACCTTCAAGGCTCGATCCACGGTGTCACGGATGAGTGCCCTTTCCGAGCCCAGGGGAAGGAGCTGTTTCGGACGGTCCGGAGTGCTCACGGGCCAGAAGCGGGAGCCTATGCCTCCGGCCAGGATCACCACCCAGAGCGATGGAGTTCCTGGTTCAGCTTCCGATGGGGTGGTCTGGGAGGAGGTCATGGATTCTCGAGAGTAGCTTTCGCGGACTGAACGGTTTCGTGATGAAGTCGCGGGCACCCAGGCTGAAGGCCTGATCCCGATCGGTGTCCTGGCCCTTGGCGGTGAGGACGATCACCGGAAGATCGGGTCGGAAAGCGGAATCGCTGAGCCACTCCAGGATCTCCAGGCCCGATGCGCCGGGCATCACCAGGTCCAGGAGAACCAGGTGGTATACGGCTTTTGACCGAAGCCGCTCCAGGGCCTGATGGCCATCGGAGGCGATGTCCACCTGGAACCCCTGCGCCTCCAGGATCATCCCCAGGATCCGCTGCAGATGGGGTTCGTCCTCCGCCACCAGAAGCCGATACTCCGCGAAGCCAGGAGTGGGGTCCGGTTCGAGCATGACGACTCCTCGTGGAGGCGGGGGCTGTGCCCGTGGAACCGGGCGTGGATACACCCGCTCCCCAAGAGGCGGGAACCTACCCGGGGAATGGTGTAAAGTCAAGAAATCACGGGTGGTTCCGGGGTTGACACCCCGACGGTGCTTCCGGTAGAGTCTACGCCTATCCCACCCCCCTCCTCCGGGCTCGTCCCGCGGCTTCCACAGGTGTCCATGCGACCCATCTTCCGACTCCTCCTGCTGGTGGGGGCCGGCCTCTTCCCGGCGGCCTGTGGAGACGATCCCTTTCAACTTCGCTGGGAGGAGAATCCCCAGGAAGTCACGCTGTACTCGGTTTCCCGTCCCGAATTGAATCTCCCCACCGCCTTCAACTTCGTTGCCCGCAGGACCCTGCCCCTGGAGTCGCCCAACGCCGCCGGAAGTTGGGATCTGGCGGTGGATGTACGGGCTGGAGCCCTGGTGTTCCTCACCCCTGGGGCTTTGGGGATCCGGTCCCGGGCCAGCATAGCACCTGTGACAGGCACCACGTTCCAAGAGCTCAGAGATGCACCTTCCGATACTACGCGGTATATCTCAGATCGCCCGGTGCCGGTGGAAGCAGGAACCCTCTATGTCATCCAGACCCACGAAGAGGCCGGCAGCTTCGGTGCGGTGTGTGTCTATTATGCGAAGGTAGAGCCCCGCCGAATCGATCCTGTGGAGGGAGTGCTCACATTTCTCTACGACGCCAGCCCGGTTTGCAACAGTCGGCGGTTGGTGCCACCCGATAGCTGAGGTCCTTGCGGATGCTGGATTTGAAGGCGCTGAGGGAATCCTCGGAAGCAATGGCGGGAGCGCTGGTGCGGAGGGGCGTGGAAGACGGACCGGCCCGTGTGCAGGCCATCCTCCAGCTGGATGAGGGCCGCCGCGACGCAATCACCCGGGCCGATGCCTTGAAGGCCATCCGGAACCAGGTGTCTCGGGAAATCGGCCATCGAAAGGGCAAGGGTGAGGACGCATCGGAAGCCATCGCCCGGATGCGGGAGATTGGGGACGAGATCCAGGCCCTGGACGCCACGGTCTCAGACCGGGACGACTCCATCCGCACGCTTCTGATGGAGTTGCCGAATGTCCCCTTGGCCCGCGTTCCGGAGGGTGGGGTTGAGGCGAATCAGGAAATCCGGCGTTGGGGAGAGGCTCCCACCTTTCCGTTCCAGCCACGTCCCCACTGGGAGTTGGGGGAGGCCTTGGATATCCTGGACCTTCCCCGGGGGGCGCGGGTCTCGGGATCCGGATTCCCCGTGCTCAAAGGTGCCGGGGCCCGCTACCAGCGGCGCCTCATCGATTGGATGCTGGACCTCCATGTGGACGAGCACGGGTATGAGGAGCTCCGGGTTCCCTACCTGGTCACTCGCGACACTCTGACTGGAACGGGGCAGCTTCCCAAGTTCGCGGAGGAATCCTATTTGACGGAGCGGGATGACCTCTGGCTCATCCCCACGGCTGAGGTCCCGGTGACGAACCTCCACGGAGATGAGCTTTTTCAGGCCTCAGGACTCCCCGTCAAGTACGTGGCCTACTCCCCCTGCTTCCGCCGGGAGGCCGGGGCTGCGGGCGCGGACACCCGTGGCCTGCTTCGGGTGCATCAGTTCGACAAGGTGGAGCTGGTGCGACTGGAGCGTCCGGACGACAGCGCCGCAGCCCTGGAGGAGCTTACCGGCCACGCTGAGCGGATTCTCCAACTTCTGGGACTTCATTACCGGGTGGTTCTCCTGGCTGCCGGCGACCTGGGCTTCTCCAGCGCCATGACCTACGATGTGGAGGTGTGGGCGCCGGGAGTGGAGCGATGGCTGGAAGTGTCCAGCTGTTCGGTGTTCAACGATTTCCAGAGTCGACGGATCAACCTGAGGTATCGCCCCGCGCCGGGTGAGAAGCCGGAGTTTCTTCATACGTTGAATGGTTCCGCCCTGGCCCTTCCCCGGCTCATGGTGGCTCTGTGGGAGACTTACCAGGATGCGGAAGGGGGATTGGAGATCCCTCCGGCTCTGCAGGAGGTCATGGGGACTCGGCGCATCCCGCCCATTCCCGTAAAGGGCTGAAGGTTGCGGGCCGGGATGCCAAAGCCGTGATGGGACGCTCCCGCTGGCCCCTTGGGTTGGTCCTGCTCTTCGTGTCGCTGCTGGCGTGGTACCTCTTCTATACCGAGCGGATTGTCCAGGCCCTCCGGGCAGACGCCGCCACCCTCACCGTCATCTTCTCCGAGGTGCAGTCGGCCATTGCGGATCCGGCGCCCGAAGGGGCAGATCGGGCCCTCTTTCGTCTTCAGAGCCTCATCCTCGAAGTTGGGGTTCCCATGGTGCTCACCGGTCCGGGAGATACGGTCCTGGCTGTGGAGAACCTTCCCTTCCGGGCTGACCTCCAGTTGCCCGAGGGCCAGCGGCGGGCCCGGGAGTATGCCCAGCGGCTGGACCTGCAGCAGCCTCCAGTAGGCGACCCCACCGGGACGCTTCTACACTTCGGGGATCCCCCGGAACTGCGCCGGCTGCGCTGGATTCCCTGGCTCCAGGCGGCGGGGCTCCTTCTCACTTTCCTGGCCGGGGTGGCGGTCATCCGCTTTCAACGCAGAGCCGAGGGTGAGCGGGCGTGGACCGCCATGGCTCGGGAACTGGCGCACCAGTTGGGCACCCCCATTTCTTCCCTTCAAGGTTGGATGGAACTCCTTTCGCTGCCTCCAGACCAACGGCCCGCCGGACTGGATATGGAACAGGTGGTGCCGGAAATCCAGGAGGACGTGCGGAGGTTGGAGAGGGTGAGCCGACGGTTTGAGTTGGTGGGTCAGGAGCCCGACCTGGGCCCGGTGGCCCTGAGGGATGTCCTGGCCACGTTGGAGCGATATCTCATCACCCGGATGCCCAGCTTGGGGCCCGGCGTGGAGCTGGAGGTTCATCTTCCACCGGATCTTCCTCCGGTGCAGGCCAGTGAGGTACTCCTGGTGTGGGCCCTGGAGAATGTGCTGAAGAATGCACTGGATGCCCTGGCCGGAAGGGGTGGAACCATCCGGGTGGATGGACACGTGGCCCCGGAAGGCGATGTGGTGCTCCAGGTGATGGACGATGGCCCCGGTGTGGCGCACGCCCTCCGGGAGGCCATCTTCGACGCTGGTGTGTCCACCAAGAGCGGTGGGTGGGGGGTGGGTTTGACCCTCACCCGTCGTATCGTGGAGGGGGTGCACGGGGGTCGGGTCCGCTTGGTGGAAGGTGGGGGAGAAGGTGCTACCTTTGAGATTCGACTTCCTGCTGCTTCCCCGGCTCTGCCCCTGGAGGGGTACCCGTCTCCCACTGCGGTTGAATGAATTCCACCACCCACCCCACTGACAGCTCATATCTGGAAGGTCTGAACCCCCAGCAGGCCGAGGCAGTCCACCATTTCGAGGGTCCGGCGCTGGTGCTGGCCGGGGCCGGCTCAGGGAAGACTCGGGTACTCACAGCCCGCCTGGTGCACCTCATCCAGCACCATGGAGTGTCGCCAGAGCGGTTACTCTCGGTGACTTTCACCAACAAGGCCGCCGGGGAGATGCGCCGGCGCACCGCCGGTATGCTGGGCAGTGCGCCTCGAGGCATGTGGATCGGGACCTTCCATTCCATGGGTGCCCGGCTCCTTCGTCGCCACGCAGACGCCCTGGGTTGGTCGCGGGCCTTCACCATCTACGATGCCGACGCGGCCCTCCGACTGGTGAAGGAGACCCAGAAACAGGTCGGTGTGGATCCGAAGCGTTGGAACCCCAAGGGAGTTCGGGGCGCCATCAGCGACGCGAAGAACCGACTCATCTCACCGGAAGCCTACCTCCAGGAGTTCGGCGATTCCTTCGATCTCATGGCCCGAATGGTGGCTCGGGTCTATCCGGAGTACCAGGCATCGCTCCGCCGTCAAAATGCCATGGATTTCGACGATCTGCTGGTGAAACCCGTGGAACTCTTCCTGCGTGACGAGCCGTTGCTTCGGAGTTACCAGGATCGGTTTGCATTTCTGCTGGTAGACGAATATCAGGATACGAACCGGGCTCAGTTCCGCTTCCTGGAGCTCCTGGGAAAGGCCCACGGAAACCTCATGGTGGTGGGAGACGATGACCAGAGCATCTACGGGTGGCGGGGAGCCGATCTGAGGAACATTCTGGATTTCGAAGAGACGTTCCCAGGCGCTCGGGTCGTGCGGCTGGAGGAGAACTATCGGTCGACGGTGACGATTCTGGAGGCTGCCAACGCGGTGATCCAGAGGAATGTGCATCGGAAGGGGAAGACGCTAAGGACCCAGCGGGAGACGGGGCAGCGCCTCACCTTGACGGAATGCGCCGACGAAGCGGACGAGGCGAGTTGGATTTCTCAAGCCATCCAGGAGGCCCAGCAGAGTGACCCGGGGCTGGCTCTGCGGGACTTCGCCATCCTCTACCGCACCAACGCCCAGTCCAGGGCTCTGGAGGATGCCTTCCGACGAGGTGGGATCCCCTATCAGATCATAGGTGGAGTCCGGTTCTACGAGCGCAGGGAGATCCAGGACCTGCTGGCCTACCTGCGACTGATCTCCAATCCCCTGGATCGACAGGCGTTCCAGAGGGTGGTGAACGTTCCCCGGCGCGGGGTGGGAGCCACCAGTCTGGAGCGTCTGGAGAGCTGGATGGCAGCGGCGGGGATTCCTCCCATGGAGGGTGCCGCCAGGGCTACGGAGGCGCCCGGGCTGTCGTCCAGTGCCGTGCGCGGGTTGGAGGCCTTTGCGGCCCTCATCCAGCGTTTCTCCGGACTGGCGGCTCAACATGCTGTGGGAGAGGTGGTGGAGGCGTTGGTAGGGGAGTTGGAGCTCTTGCGGCATCTGCGAGAGGAGGGCCCTGAGGGAGACGACCGGGCCGACAATGTGAAAGAGCTCATCGCCGGTGCCATGGACTTTCAGGCCCGCCAGGAAGTGGAATTGGAGGAAGGGGAAGGGGACGGGTTCACTGAACTGGATATCTTCCTCCAACAGGTGGCCCTGGTGGCGGATGTGGATCGCCATGATCCCGAGGCCGACCAGGTGACCTTCATGACCCTCCACAACGCCAAGGGTTTGGAGTTCCCCACGGTGTTCATCTCAGGTCTGGAGGATGGCCTGTTCCCCCTGGGGCGAGCCTACGAGGAGCCGGCCGAACTGGAAGAGGAGCGCCGACTGTTCTACGTGGGGATTACGCGAGCCCAGGATAGGCTCCACATGACATATGCCCGACAGCGACGGCGAGGGGGGGAGTATATGGCCGGTCGCCTCTCGTCGTTCGTGGACGAGATTCCCGGGGAGCTGGTGGAGGTGGGCCGAACGCAGCGGCTCTCCCGCAACTGGGCCTCGTATCCGGGGACGTCCTCACGAGCAGGCGGGCGAAGGGATGAATCGGCTTCCAACTTCGGTGGCGGCAGGGAATGGGTTCTGGACCCGGAACCCGAGCACGATGCGGATGCCGGCATGGACCAGGATCGGCCTCGCTTCACAAAGGGCGAACCCGTACTCCATCCCACCTTCGGCTCTGGGGTTGTTGAGGAAGTATCGGGGTTTGGACCTGACTTGAAGGTGACGGTTCGGTTCCAGAAGGCGGGTCGGAAGAAGCTCCTGGCTCGATACGCCGACTTGCGGAGGGACTTCCCGTGAGGGTGCAGGCCGAGGTTTTGGCCAGGGTGGCTGAACTGGCACGGCTCCGACTGGAGCCTGAAGAGGCGGAGCGCCTCCGACAGCAACTGTCCGGGATATTGGATCACGTGGATAGCTTGGCCCAGGTAGATAGCTTGGCCCCGGAGCCCGGCCAAACTCAGGACGCCTCCCACCAACCCAGCCCAGATGGGGTCGCCGTCGAGTCCACGTCAACTGTCCCTCATCCACCCGGCCCCCTTCCTGTGGATGCGGCCCATCTGGCCCCTCAGTGGGAGGATGGATTCTTCGTGGTGCCCCGGTTGCCCGCCATGGATGGCGCCACTGATCCTCTCCCACAATCCACTGACACATCTCCCGGCGAAGGCGAACAAAGTGGGTGAATTGAGCCGAGCCCGAGGGGCGATGGCGCAGATCCTGGCCGGGGATGGCCACGGCGCGACGTCGGACGGGGTGATCGAGGGGATCCATGCCTTTCTTTCCCTGGCGCCGGTCACCTCCCTTCCGGGGGTGGATCCGGACAGGGATCCGGCTCTCCCGTTGCAGGGACTGCCCGTGGCGGTGAAGGACAACCTGGCTACCCTTGAACTGCCCACCACTTGCGGCTCACGGTTCCTGGAAGGGTATGTCTCTCCGTTCGAGGCCACGGCGGTGCGTCGACTCCGGCGGGCAGGCGGAGTGGTGGTGGGAAAGACGAACATGGATGAGTTCGGAATGGGCTCCTCCACCGAGTTCTCTGGCTACGGCGTGACCCGGAATCCGCATGACCTCACCCGGGTTCCGGGAGGGAGCTCGGGCGGATCGGCCGCGGCCGTCGCGGCGGGTTGGGTGCCAGCTGCCCTGGGATCGGACACCGGTGGCTCCGTCCGTCAGCCAGCGGCGTTCTGCGGGGTGGTGGGGATGAAACCGACCTATGGGCGGGTGAGCCGCTTCGGCCTGGTGGCCTTCGCTTCTTCCCTGGATCAGGTGGGGGTGTTCGGCAGGAATGTGAGAGACGCTGCCTCCGTGCTTCAGGCCATCATGGGGTGGGACCGCCGGGATAGCACATCCCTCCCGGGATCGGCCCCGGATCTTCTGTCGTCACTGGAGGTGGGTCTTCGAGGTCGGACGGTGGGGTTGCCCCGGGAGTACTTCCATGCGGAACTGGATCCCGGAGTGGCCAGGGCGTGCGACGCGGCGGTGGAAACCTTGAAGGCTTTGGGCGCGCACGTGAGGGAGGTCAGCCTCCCTCTCACGCACCTGGCCATTCCGGCTTACTACGTCCTCGCCACAGCGGAAGCGTCCAGCAACCTGGCCCGTTTCGATGGGGTTCGGTACGGCATTCGACCCGCAGGATCGCAGGGGATTGACGACCTCTACACAGAAGCCCGAAGCCGAGGATTCGGACCAGAGGTGAAGCGCAGGATTCTGCTGGGGACGTTCGCCCTCTCGGCGGGATTCCAGGATGCCTACTACGGGCGGGCGCAGAAAGCTCGCCGTCTCCTGGCACAGGAGTTCCGGCATGTCTTTGCCTCTGGCGTGGACCTCCTCTTCACCCCCACCACCCCCACTCCCGCATTTGCTCTGGGTGAGCGCAACCGCGACCCCATGGAGATGTACCTCTCCGACGTGTTCACCGTCACGGCGAATCTGGCTGGATTGCCGGCTCTATCCCTTCCGGTGGGGACGGAGAAAGGCCTTCCGGTGGGCGGACAGCTCCTGGCACCCTTCGGTGAGGATGCGTTGCTGCTCCAGGGGGCTCGAGCGTTGGAGAAGGGGTTGAGGGGAGAATGGGATGGGTGACTCTCCCCTGGAGCCGAGGGCCCTGCTGGAAACGGTCATCGGGCTGGAGATCCACGTCCAACTGCGCACCGCCACCAAGCTGTTCTGCGGGGACTCCACCGTTTTCGGGGCGCCCCCGAACAGTCAGGTCTGCCCGGTCTGTCTGGGGCTTCCCGGCGCCCTCCCGGTTTTGGACCATGCGGCAGTGGGGTTGGCCGCCAGGGCGGCTGCGGCCCTGGGTTGTCGGCTTCATCCCGTGAGCATCTTTGCGCGGAAGAACTATTTCTATCCGGATATGCCCAAGGGGTATCAGATCTCCCAGTTCCAGGAACCCCTGGCCACGGAAGGTTCGTTTGAATTCGAGATGCCTGAAGGTGAGGGGGCCGTTCGGATCCGTCGGGTCCATATGGAGGAGGATGCCGGAAAGTCCATCCATGACCGGATCGTGGGCGCTACTGCGGTGGATCTGAATCGGGCTGGGACCCCATTGGTGGAGATCGTCACAGAGCCAGACCTGTCATCCCCCGAAGAGGCCCATGCGTTCCTCCAGGAGCTGAAACTCCTCCTGGAGGCCTTGGATGTGAGCGACTGCAACATGGAGGAAGGGAGTCTACGGGTCGACGCGAACATTTCCCTCCGGCCCGTGGGGCAGGGGGTGTTGGGCACCAAAGTGGAAATCAAGAACCTGAACACCTTCTCTGGCGTGGAGAAGGCGCTTCGCCTGGAGATCGAGCGGCAGACGGAAGTGATCTCCTCGGGGGGAGAGATCCGGCAGGAAACCCTCCTGTGGGACGACCACCGTGGCGCACTCCGATCCATGCGAGGCAAGGAGGAGAGCCATGACTACAGGTACTTTCCCGAACCGGATCTGCCACCTTTGGTGCTGACTCCCAGTTTCATCACCCAGGTGCAGGAAGAGCTACCCGAAGCTCCTCGCATCCGACGACATCGATTCCAGATGAGCCTGGGATTGTCTGAGTACGATGCCGGAGTGCTGGTGCGAACACCGGGGCTGGCGGATGGCTTCGAGGCTGTGGTTTCCCTGGGGAGCCCTCCCAAGGAAGTGGCCAACTGGCTCATGGGACCGTTCCTGAAGGAGGCCGGGGCCCGTGGCCTCACCCTGAGGCCCTTCCCGCTATCGCCCCTCTGGATGGCCCGCCTCCTGGAGCTGGTGGGGAACGGTACCATATCCGGGGGGATGGGGAAGGAGCTGCTCGCGCGCCTTCTGGGTGGAGAGGGAGATCCCGACACCCTGGTGGAGCGGCATGGGATGACGCAGATCCGAGATGAAGCGCAACTGGAGCATTGGATCGAGTCGTCCCTGGAGGCCAATCCGGAAGAGCTGAAACGGTTTCAGGGGGGAGAGACCCGACTGCTGGGGTACTTCATGGGCGAGGTGATGAAGCGTTCCAGGGGACAGGCCGACCCCGGTCGCGTGAAGGAACTCCTCGCCGCCCGTCTCTCCGGGTGACCCCAGTACCTCAGGCGGATTCCACTTCCGCGCCCGTAACCCCCTCTACTCCCAGGATCTTTCGAACCGGGCCCTGGGAGACCTGGGGAAGGTAGAGGTAGGGTCCCGAGGGGAGGGGAAAGAAATCCTGGGCCAGCTCTTCCAGGGCTTGGGGGTCCGAACTTGCGGACAACACCCCTGCCCGACTCCGCACCCGCTTTGCCAGGCGGAGGTTCACCTCGCCGATGGGATCCAGCCGGGCCGGTCGTGACGCTCGCCCCCGGATGAGGAAGTCCATGATGTCGTCGTATGCCCGTGCCATGAGCTGTCGGCGCAGCGCATCAGGTACGTCGTGGCGCGAGTTCTTGAGCACTCTCTCGAACAGCTGCTTCCATCGGTCGTTGTCCTGAGCCACCATCATGCCCCGGAAGATCATCCGGTTCGTCTGGAAGCTGAAAAGTGTTCGGCTCAGGACATTGTCGAAGTGGGCATCGGCTTCCTGGTGGTCGTGGTCCATGACCAGGCGGCGGGATTTCCCCAGGTATCCCTCACCCACATGGACGTCCATGCGGTGCTCCCAGTAAGTGTGCCCGGCTCCCGACGTGCCGGGAGTGAGAAGGAGCTGCCGGGGCACGAAGGTGTTGTGCGCCAGCGTGTCGGCGGCCAGATGGGAGAGGTAGCCGTAACCCACGGCTTGGAGGGCGGGGGTGGGAGCCGCCCCCAGGATCTCCTCTCCCACATGCCAATGATGGCAGTGACGGCCAACTGGCGCGTACTTCTTGGCGAAGGAGATGTCTGCGGCTACTGACCCGTAGAGGAAGTGGAGGGGGTACCGTTCCAGGAGGGTTCGGATGGCCGGCGGTAGGAGATAGAGGCTTCCCAACACGGCCTCGCCCAGGGCCACGTGGGTTCCAGGGCCCCATGCCAGGAGCGGTTCGGGAGTCAGGAAAAGAACCCCCAGGAGGCAGAGGAGAAGAGACGACCTCTGGACGGTGCAGGACCCCCGCGCGCCGTCGCACCCCATTATCCGGGCACGCTCCTGGTCAGTTGCGGCTACGGGGGAGAAGGCGGTTACGGACCGCCAGTGCCACTCCCGCTCCCACGGCCAATCCCATCACGGTGGCTAAAACGAATTGCAGTGCATCCCTCGGGGGCATCCTGATCAGTCCGCGCTATGGGGGTTTGCAGGCGTCTGCGGGGGCGAGGATGGCCACAGCGGGGGGAGGTCGTCACCGGTTTCCAGGCCTTCCTCTTCCTCCGAAGTGGAGGAGACAGGTTTGGTATGGGCCTTTCTGGCCGCACGCCTCGGGCTGGCATCCGTAAGGCTGTGGGCACCACGGCGGACACCCCGCACCGTGGATGCCGTGTCGATGAAGACCTCCTCGGCCTCTCCCTGGATTACCTCCAGAAGGGCGTTGAATTCCTCGATGCGCTCTTCCATCCGGTGGGATGCCTGCTGCAGTCGACCTGAGAGGTGGGCCACGGAGGCGCTCATACGTTCCGATTCGTTCCTCACGGAGCGAGACACGTACTCCAGGTTCCCGGCGATACTTCGGGCGCGATGCATGAGGGCGTCGTCCCGGAACTCATCCATCACCTGGTTCAGCTGCCGGCCCGCCTGGTAGATCCGGAACAGGAGAAGGACCAGGGCCAACAGGAGCAGAACCACCAGAGCTCCCACCACGATCTGAGCCACGGCGGTGGCGGTGGCCAGGGGGTCCCGCACCAATGCCATGACCACAGTGTCCGGCACACTGGTCTGGAGCATCCCGTGGAACTGCAGCGGCAGGAATGAAAGGACTGTCGGGGGTATGATCATGATGCGGTAAGAGTAACGGGAGGCACGAGGTAAGGTCCAGTTTCAGGTGACACGTTCCGGGAGGCGGTTGCCTCGGAGGCGTTGCCCGGAAGGGACCGGCCGGGGTACCTTCGATCGTAGCCGTGTCAGGCAGGTACCCCCGCTGGCTTCCACAGGCCCGGTCCTTCCCGTCTCCTGGCCTTCCACTTCACCCCATCCCCATATCCCATGCCGTCGTTCATCGTGGAGGGAGGCGCTCCCCTTCAGGGGACCATCCGCCCCGCCGGGAACAAGAACGCCGCTCTGCCAGCCATCGCCGCGACACTTCTGACGGGAGCGCCGGTGACCCTGGAAAACGTACCCCGGATCCAGGATGTGGAAACCCTTTTGGAGATCGTGGGGTCGCTGGGCGCCACCGTGCAATGGGTGGGGACCAACGAGGTCACCGTGGATGCTTCGGCGGTCACCTCCGGACGCCCGGACCCCCGCCTCTCTGAACGGATCCGTGCCTCCATCCTGCTGGCCGGACCCCTCCTGGCCCGATTCGGAGAGGTTTCCCTCCCACCGCCGGGCGGCGACGTCATCGGTCGCCGCCGTTTGGATACCCACTTCCTGGCTCTCACAGCCTTGGGTGGTGAAGTCCAGCTGCAGGATGGGTTCCGGCTTCGCGCCACTGGTCTCAAGGGTGCCCGTGTTTTCCTGGATGAACCCTCGGTCACCGGTACGGAGAACGCGGTGATGGCGGCGGTCCTGGCCCGAGGCTGCTCCCGCATCGAGAACGCTGCGGCGGAGCCACATGTGCAGGACCTTTGTCTCCTCCTCAACGCCATGGGCGCCAGGATCCAGGGTATCGGAACCCAGACCCTGGAAATCGAGGGGGTCCCGGCCTTGGGGGGCGCCCGCTTTCGCATCGGGGCCGATCACATCGAGGCAGGGTCATTCATCGGCTTGGCTGTGGTGACGGGCAGCGATCTGGAGATCATGGACGCCCCCGTGGAGCATCTGGATTCAACCCTCCTGGGATTTCGGCGTTTGGGCGTGGAAGTGGAGGTATTGGGGGAAAACCGCTTGAAGGTGTGGGGTAGTCGTGAGGCGGTGATACGCCAGGATGCATTCGGCCATGTGCCGAAGGTAGATGACGGCCCTTGGCCCGCATTTCCGGCGGATCTCACGTCCATCGCCCTGGTGACGGCTACCCGATGCAGGGGAACCGTGCTCATCCATGAGAAGATGTTCGAGTCCAGGATGTTCTTTACGGACAAGTTGGTGGGCATGGGTGCCAACATCATCCTCTGCGATCCGCACCGGGCCGTGGTGGTGGGGCCTTCACCCCTCCGAGGGGGGAGTGTGGACAGTCCCGACATCCGAGCTGGGATGGCTCTCCTCATTGCTGCTCTGGGCGCCGAGGGCCGGAGCCGGATCCACAACATCGGCCAGATAGAGCGCGGATACGAGCGGGTGGATGAGCGCCTCCGGGCTCTGGGGGCACGGATTCAGCGGGAAGGCTGAGTCGGGGCGCAGCCCGGAGCGCGGAAGCGGTGGGAGAAACCCCGTCGCCATTGATCTCGTAGGTTGCGGGGGATGCGCCTGCATCGCCAAGTAAGCCATTGACCGGTTGGGATTTCAGAGGAGGACGGGTATGAGTGAAGGATCGGAGCAAGGTGGCCGAAAGGACACATTCGGCGACGGACTGCGGCAGGGGCTGGGCGTCTTGTCGGCCTTCAAGGAAGCGTTGGAAGAGACGATCCAGGAGGCCAAGCAGCGGGGTGACCTGAGCACGGATCGAGCCCGCGATGTCATGAAGGACGCCCTGGATCGGGCGCAAGTCATGGCCGGGGAGGCTCGTGAGCGGCTGGACTTCGTGTCCCGGAAGGAGTTCGAAGCGTTGACGGCCCGGGTGGCCGCACTGGAGGCCGCGGCAGCGGAGTCGGAGGAAGCCACCGGGGAGTGATGGTCCAGCCGGAAATCTGCCCGTGACAGGGGGACGGGGGCGGGTCGGGCCTTGAGCCTGCCCCGCCCTTGGCGTATCTTTGGGCTTGTGAGGTGCATGGGGCCTCCGGGAAACCGGCGGGCTTGTCTCTTGCGAGTGGGGGTGCCGGTGGCCCCCGCTTTTTTATTCGTTCGGTTTGGGGTTGGGGCACGGGGTCGGGCTATGGCCAAAGGGATTCCGGAGGTGGAGCGCCAACTGGAGGCCCGGGTGGAAGAGCTGGGCTTGGAGGTGGTGGAGGTGGAGTGGGCCGGTTCGTCCAACCGCCGCATCATCCGGGTCCGGATTGACCGCCCTGATTCGAGGCCCGGTCAGGGGGTCTCCGTGGATGACTGCGCTCGCGTGAGTCGGGCGCTGGAACCATGGTTGGATGAGCATCCAGCCTTTGGAGAGAAGTATGTGCTGGAGGTATCGTCGCCCGGTGTGGAGCGCCCGCTGGTGCGCTACAGGGACTGGGTCCGATTCATCGGATCCAGGGTCCAGGTGAAGGGGACCGATGTGCTGGTGCCTGGCAACCGGAGGGTGGAAGGGCGATTGGAATCGGTTTCAGGGAGCCCTGAGGCATTTCGGGTTCGCCTGCAGTTGGATGACGGAGGTGGGCTGGAGTTGGAAGGCCACGGGATCGCCTCGGCTCACCTGGTATTCGATTGGGATATGGAATAAATGAACGGGGCCTCTCGGGAGGGGAGGGAATCATGACCAACGCCGCTCAGATTGTGGCCGCTTTTCGGGATGTGGCGGCTACCAAGAGCCTGTCTACGGAAGATCTCCACGATCTCATCAAGGACGGCATCATGGCCGGGTTGGCCCGGATCTATGGCCTCAATGTGCAAGCCGAAGTGGAGGTTCATGAGGATTCAGGGGATATCGTCATCACCGTCCTGAAGCGGGTGGTGGAGGAGGTGGAAGATCCCTCCTCCGAAATCTCCCTGGAAAAGGCCCGCTGGGACGACCCCACCTACGAGGTGGGAGACGTCATGGAGATACCGGTGGACTTCTCCACCTTCGGGCGCAACGCGGTGATGGCCACGAAGCAGCGCATCGTGCAGAGGATCCGTGACGGGGAGCGGGAGAAGGTGCGGGAAGAGTTCATTGGCCGCGTGGGCGAACTGCTTTCCGGCGAGGTTCAGCAGATCGAGCGGGGCAAGATCGTCGTCATGCTCAACCGGGCCAGAGAGGCTGAGGCCATCATTCCCTGGAAGGATCAGAACCCCCGGGAGCGATTCCGGCAGGGAGATCCCATCCGGGCGGTGTTGAAAAAGGTAGAGGAGACCCCCAAGGGTCCCCGGTTGATCCTCTCCCGAGCCGACCCTCTCTTCGTGGAAGCACTTTTCCGCCTGGAGGTTCCCGAAATCTATCAGGGAATCGTGGATATCAAGGAGAAGGCCCGAGAAGTAGGCGGGCGCACCAAGATTGCAGTCTACAGCCGGGATGAGTCCATTGACCCCGTGGGCGCATGCGTGGGGCTCAAGGGCTCCCGGGTGCAGGCCGTGGTGTCGGAATTGGGGGGTGAGCGGATCGACATCGTGCCGTGGCATCCCGACCCGGAGGTGTTCGCCCGCAGGGCCCTGGCGCCGGCTCGGGTCTCCCGGGTGGTATCATCGCCTGAACGTCAGGTCATAACTGCCATCGTGGATGAAGACCAGCTATCCCTGGCCATTGGCCGGAACGGGCAGAACGTTCGCCTGGCCTCACAGCTCATCGGATGGCAAATCGATCTTTATGGCTCTCGCGAGTGGCTGGAGAAGGGCTCAGACCTCGCGCTTCTGGGCGCGTCCGGTAGCGACGAGATGGAGGTTTCCGACTTCCCCATTTCCGAACTGGAACTCCCGGAAACCACCCTGGCGGCCTTTGAAAACGCTGGATATAGTACTTTTCTGGACATCATCGATCTGGACCGATCCGATTTCGCCGGCCTGGATGGGGTTGATGAGGAAGGGGTGGAGCAGATCATGACCATTCTGGACGAGTTGACCGTGGTGGAGGGCGAAGGTGAGGATTCGGCGGCGCCCACGACCCTGAAGGACCTTTTTCCTGAGGGGGCGGAAACCGAGGAGGGGGCGGCCGAAGATGGAGCCGAGGAGACGGATTCGGACGAAGAGGTGGCTACCGCCGAGACCGAACAGGTTGAAGTGGAGGAGGAAGTTCCGGAGACCTCGAAGGGGGAATGACAGGAGCGTCCAGATTGGAGGATCGGGCTCTGCAATTCCTGGGGCTCATCCGGCGAGCTGGAAAGCTGGTAACCGGGACGGAAGCGACGCGTCAGGCCGTGCGGGATGGGGAGGCCCATCTCGTGGTTCTTGCGTTGGATGCGGCACCGGGGCAGTTGGAGAAGGTTCGGGGAATCCTCCGGCACCGGGCAATCCCGGAGGCGGTGTGGGCCACTCGGACGGATCTGGGTCGTGCAGTGGGGCAACCCCCCCTGTCGGCCCTTGCAATCACAAATGAAATCATGGCGCGGCAGCTTCAGGCGCGATTGGCGGAAGGGCTTCCGCCGTCTGGGTCTGAACTCCCGCGTGGGAGGTAACCCAGGGGTATGCGGGTTCTGGAACTGGCAAATGATCTGAACGTCTCCACGGACGTGGTCGTGGATCTCCTTCGGGGGATGGGGATCCCTGTGGCAGACGCCCGGGCGCAGGTGCCCGAGGCGGATGTAGCTCGGGTGTTGGCCCGGGTGGAACGGGAGCGCCGATCCGGAAAGAAGGATGCCCGGGAGGCTGTTCTCGCCGCCAAGGAAGATGTCCAGACGCCCACCCGCCGCCGCCGGCGGCGTGCTGAGCCCGCTGCTCCTGAGGAAACCGTGGAGGCCGTGGCCGAGGACGCAGCTGTGTCTCCGCCCGAGGGTGAGGACAGTGCAGAGCTGCCTGAGACCGATCAGGTCCCTGTAGCTGAGCAAACCGACGCGGGCGCTGATGCCGACGCTCCGGACGAGTCCAGGGTCACGGTTGAGGAAGCGCCCCCCCTGGAAGAGGACGCCATTCCCGTGGCGGCTTCCCAGCCCATGGACGAAGCCGAAGTTACTCCGGTTGAGGAAATCACCCCCGACCCGGATGCTGTGGCGACGCCCAGCGCTCAGGAGACGGGGGATGCGGCTCCCGCCCGTCGCCCCTTGGAGTCCGCGCGCGCCAAAGACCCGAAACGCAAGGAGGGCGAGGACGCCCCCGTGCGTAAGGTCCGAAAGCTCAAGCCCACTCCGGCTGCCAGCGCTGGGCCTGGCGGCCAGGTCCGGATCCAGGCCGAGGGCTTTACGGCTGATGGGCAGCGGAAGAAGGACAAGAAGAAGGGCAAGAAGCGCGCCCGCGTGGATCAGGATGCGGTGCAGGACAACATCCAGCGCGTGATGGCGGAGCTGAAGGGTGGTGGAAAGAAGCGCAAGCGGACCCGCAGTGTCCAGCCTTCCAAGGAAGAACGGGAGGCACAGGAAGAGCAGGTACGGGTGGATCAGGAACAGGAGAGGAAGACCGTCCGGGTGAACGAGTTCCTCACCGTGGCGGAATTGGCGGAGCTCATGGACGTTTCGTCCACCGCCATTATCGGATCGGCCTTCAAGAACCTGGGCCTCATGGTGACCATCAACCAGCGCCTGGATTTCGATCAGATCGAATTGCTGCTGGACGAGTTCGGGTTCACGGCCGTTCGTGAGGAGGAGTACGGCACCGAGACCCCCGCCGAGTTCGAGGAAGAGGACGACCCCGAATCCAAGCTGCCTCGCCCCCCGGTGGTAACCGTCATGGGTCACGTGGACCACGGGAAGACCCTGCTTCTGGATTCCATTCGGAAGACGAACGTAGTGGCCGGTGAATCGGGTGGGATTACCCAGCACATTGGTGCCTACCATGTGGAATTGGATGATGGCCGGGCCATCTCCTTCCTGGATACGCCAGGCCATGCGGCATTTACGGCCATGCGGGCTCGGGGAGCGGATATCACCGATATCGTCATCCTCATGGTGGCGGCGGACGACTCCGTCATGCCCCAGACGAAGGAAGCCATCAGCCACGCCAAGAATGCAGGAGTGCCCCTGGTGGTGGCGGTGAACAAGGTGGATCTGCCTGCCGCCAATCCCGGGAAGGTGAAGCAGGAACTCCTCCAGCACGGGGTGACGGTGGAGGACTTCGGTGGAGAGGTGTTGGCTGCCGAGATAAGTGCCAAGACGGGACAGGGGATTTCCGACCTGTTGGAGAAGGTGCTGTTGCAGGCCGAGATGCTGGAACTCAGGGCCAACCCCAATCGGGCAGCCCAGGGTACGGTCATCGAATCCAAGCTGGATGTGGGTAAGGGCCCCGTGGCCACCGTGTTGGTGCAACGTGGTACGCTACGGGTGGGCGATAGCTTCGTGGTGGGCCACTACGATGGGAGGGTCCGCGCCTTGCTGGACGAGCGTGGCAAGACAGTGGACCAGGTGGGTCCCGGAATGCCCGTTCAGGTGTTGGGCAGCCCGGGAGTGCCTCAGTCGGGCGACTTGTTCGTGGTCATGTCGGCCGAACGAGCCGCTGAGATTGCAGGCACCCGCCAACGTCTGGACCGGGAAAAGCAGCTCCGTATCCGGGAGCGGGGTATCAAGCTGGGTGACTTCTCCCAGTTGGTGTCCGAGGGGAAGGTGGACAGTCTCAATCTCATCATCAAAGCCGATGTGGATGGCTCGGTGCAGGCCGTGTCCGACGCCCTGGAACAACTCTCCACCGACGAGGTTCGGGTGGAGGTCATCCATCGTGGCGTGGGAGCTGTGAACGAATCCGATGTTCTCCTGGCGGAAACGGCCGGGGCAGTCATCGTGGGCTTCAGGGTCCGCCCAGATACGAACGCTCGCCTCCTGGCGGAGCGCGAAGATGTGGACATCCATTCCTACGACGTCATCTATGAGGCCGTGGATCAGATCCGTGCCGCCCTGGAAGGCATGCTCTCTCCCGAGCAGCGGGAGTCGATTCTGGGCTCGGCCGAGGTCCGGGAGACATTCAAGGTCACCAAAGCCGGAACGGTGGCTGGCTGCCATGTCGTCGACGGGGTCATCGATCGAAAGGCTACGGTCCGGGTGGTGCGCGACGGAATCCTGGTCTACACGGGAGAGATCGCATCGCTGAAGCGCTTCAAGGATGACGTCAAGGAGGTCCGAGAGGGCTTCGAATGCGGAATTTCCATCGCCAATTTCAATGACGTGAAGGTGGGAGACGTCCTGGAGTGCTTCAAGGTGGAGGAAGTGGCCCGAACCCTCGCTGGCTCCAGTCAGGGGCGGAGCTGATCACGGCTCCCCATCCGTCGACGGCGGTCGGGAAGATACCATGGTGGTAGAAGTGATCTCCTGGGAATTCTCCCTTCCTGGCTGTACGTCGCTCAAGGAGAAGAGGTCGGTTCTCCGGTCGGTGAAGGATCGGCTCCGATCTCGGTTCAACGTCTCCGTTTCGGAGACCGCCTTCCACGATGTTCACTCCCGGGGTGAAATCTCGGCGGCGTGGGTCACTACGGACCAACGACAGTCCGATGCCGTGGCTTCATCCCTGGACGACTTCGTGGCGTCTCATGCCCGCGCCGTTCTGGTGGGGACCCGAAGGGAACGACTCTGATGCGAGGACAGCGATAGTGGCCGGCAAGCGATTGGCCCGCTTGAATGAGCAATTTCGGCGGGAGATCTCCGAACTTCTTCGGACCCAGGTTCGAGACCCCCGGGTGGGGGTGCCAACCGTGACGGGGGTGGACGTCACCGCCGACCTCTGGCTGGCTCGGGTCCGGGTGCGACTGGAAGGGACTCCCGAGGAACGAACAGAGGCCCTGACGGGCCTGGAGACGGCAGCTCCCTTCATTCGGAGAGCCCTTGGGAAGAGTCTCACCATCCGGAGGGTTCCCGAGCTGCGATTCCTGGAAGATCGAGGGCTGGAAGAAGCTATGCGCATCGAGGCCCTGCTACGGGAAGTCCTTCCAGGTGAAGGGGTGACCAGAGGGGGGGAGGACTCCCAGGAGGACGAGAGTCCACTCACTGGTCCAGAGAGGGATCTGGACGCGTGACACTCACTGTTCCTCCCGGGGGAGGTATCCTGCCGGTGGACAAGGAACCAGGCCCCACCTCCCATGACGTGGTGGCCATGGCGCGGAGGAGCCTTGGCCTCCGCCGGGTGGGTCACACTGGCACCCTGGATCCCTTCGCATCGGGACTTCTCCTTCTGCTGGTGGGTCCCCTCACCCGTCTTTCGCCCTACCTCACGGGACAGGGGAAGAGCTATGCCGCGACGCTGAAACTGGGGGAAACCACCGACACGGACGATGCGGAAGGGGTGGTGGTGACCACTCGGGAGGGGTGGAACGTGCTGGGGGAGGACGAGATCCGGTCGGCCATGCTGGGCTTCACGGGGGCTCAGCTTCAGCGACCTCCCGTCTACTCGGCCAAGAAGATAGGCGGAGATGCTGCCCACCGACGGGTTCGAAGGGGCGAGCAGGTGGATTTGCCTCCATCGCCGGTGGTCATCCATGAACTGGAGTTGGAGGTGTGGCAGCCGCCCTACCTTCACTTCAGGGCCTCAGTGGGATCGGGTACCTACATTCGCGCTCTGGGCCGCGACCTGGGCGAGGCTCTGGGGGTGGGTGGGCACCTGGTGGCCCTCCGGCGGGAATCCGTGGGCGCCATCCCCCTGGAGCGGGCTATCTCGTTGGACCGCCTCAGGGAGGGACGGGTGGAGGCTACCTCGTGGTTCTCACCGCTGGAGGCACTGCCCGACCTATTGGTGACCCGACCCTCTGCCGAAAATCTGCGGCGCCTCCGATTGGGTCAGCCCATGATAGGGGAGGCAGGAACTTCCGTCGGCGGCGTGGACCCTGGTGCCTTTCAGGAGAACACACCTGTGCTGGTGGTGGAGGATGGGGCGCTGGTGGCCATCGCTCGGGTGCGGAACGGCAGGCTCTGGCCTCGCACCGTCTTTCCTCCAGTGGGGTCAGCTACCGGTGGAGCGGCTGGGGAATGAGCAGGTGGAATACCCCTGGGGTGTCCCTTCCAGGCACGCCTCCGCTTCCCAGAGACGGCCGGGGAGCCGTGGTGACGGTAGGGACCTTCGACGGCGTGCATCGGGGACACCAGGGGGTGCTTCAGGAAATCCAGGAGCGGGCCCGCTCCTCCGGACGTCGGAGCGTACTCCTCACCTTCCACCCACACCCTCTTGAAGTGGTACGCCCCGGGCAAGCTCCTCTCCTTCTCACCACGCCTGAGGAGAAGAAGGAGGCGGTGGCGGAAAGCGGCCTGGAATACGCCATTTTTCTGGCGTTCACCCCGGACCTGGCCGCCTATCCGCCCGAACGCTTCGTGGAGGAGATCCTGGTGGAGCGACTCCAGGTCTCCGAGCTGGTTATCGGGTACGATCATGGCTTTGGACGAGGTCGGGAGGGTGATCCCGATACGTTGCGGGAACTGGGCCAAACCATGGGTTTCACCGTGGATGTGGTGCCGCCCGTGTCGGTTGGAGGGTGGACCATTTCCTCGTCTTCCATCCGCGATGCCATTCAGGGCGGGGACCTGCCCCTGGCTCGAGCGGGGCTGGGCCGCCCGTACAGTCTCCGGGGATGGGTGGTGCGGGGTGAGGGCAGGGGGCGAAAGCTGGGCTTTGCCACGGCCAACCTCAAGCTCCCCCATCCCCGAAAGTTGCTTCCGCCACCAGGCATCTACGCGGTGTGGGGCGTACTTCGAGAGGGTCGGTTCGCCGGCGCCCTTCACCTTGGACCCCGGCCGACGTTCAGAGGCTCTCCGCCCTCGGTGGAACTCCACCTTATGGACTTTGCGGGGGACATCTACGGTCGAGAGGTTCGAGTGGATTTCGTACGATTCCTCAGGCCGATAATAGCGTTCCCGACGGCGGCTGCCCTGGTGAAGCAGATGGATCAAGACGTGCGTGAGGCGGCGAAGGTGTTGGAGTCGGATGTCTGAGGTGGTGGACCCAGCCCCGCTGCTCCGGTCCGGTCTCACCAGGCTTGTTCCAGACTGATCCAGAGGCTAGTTTGAAGGGCTGTGAATTCCAGGCACTTCCTGGCTTCCCCTGCAGCGTAGACTCTTGCGGAGGCTCGAAATCTATGAGCATCGTAAAAAACGACGTTATCGAGAAGTACCAGCTCCATGAGCAGGACCGGGGCAGCGCCCCGGTGCAGGTTGCCCTCCTTACCGCCCGGATCAACGATCTCCGGGGTCACTTCGACAAGCACAAGAAGGATCACCACAGCCGCCGCGGTCTCCTGAAAATGGTGGGCCAGCGCCGCCGTCTTCTGGAATACATCCGGAAGAACGATGTGGAGCGTTACCGGGAACTCATCGCGGATCTGGGCCTCCGGAAGTAGGGTGCCCAACGGCGGCGGTCGTGGCATTGACTGCGTCCGCCGCTCTTGTCAGGGTGCCACTCTGTGGAGCGGAACCGGCCTCCCAGGCGCGAGTTCTGGCTGTGATGAGGGAACGTAGGATGGAAATGCAGCAAAGACGCGAAAGAAATCAACAACGACGAGAAGAGAGAAACGAAATCCATGATGCGACGCATTGAACGCCAGTTTGCAGGACGCACCCTGAGCATTGAGACCGGGCGGATGGCCAAGCTGTCTGCCGGCGCCTGCCTGGTGCAGTACGGAGAGACGATGGTGCTGGTTACGGCCAACGCTCAAAACCGGCCCACACACCTCCCTTTCTTCCCCCTCACGGTGGAATATCGGGAGAAGGCCTACGCGGCCGGTAAGATTCCCGGCGGCTTCTTCAAGCGGGAAGGTCGTCCGGGTGAGAAGGAAATCCTGTCTTGCCGGGCCATCGATCGGCCGCTGCGCCCCCTCTTTCCCGAGGGGTTCATGCATGAGACGCAGGTATTCGCGTCCATCCTGAGCGCCGACCAGGAGAACGACGCCGACGTCTTGGCCCTCATGGGTGCCTCGGTGGCGTTGAACCTCTCCAACATCCCCTTCCGCACCCCCGTGGCGGCGGTGCGCATCGGGCGGATCCAGGGGAACTGGGTGCTCAACCCCACATTCCAGCAGTTGGAGTACTCCGAACTGGACATCACGGTGGCGGGCACGCACGAGGCCATCACCATGGTGGAGGGGGGTGCCGTGGAGGTTCCCGAGGCCGTGATCCTGGAGGGGCTCCAGGTAGCCCACAAGGGAATCCAGGAGCTCATCGCCATGGAGAATGAGCTCATTGAAGGCCATCAGCCCGAGATCATGAACTGGACCCCTCAGCTTCCCGCTGAGGAGCTCAAGGGCCGCGTGGAGGCCGAGGCCTCCGCCCGGGTGGCCGAGGCCATGGCCATTGGCGACAAACAGGAGCGGAACCGGGTGCTCAGCGAGATCCGGAGCCAGGTGGTGGATATCCTTCTGGAGGAAGACGAAGAGATCCCCGCAGGTGAGGTGAGGGAGCTTATCCGTGGCGTGGAAAAGGCCGCTATGCGTGCCCAGGTGCTGAACACTGGCGTGCGCTCGGATGGGCGGGACGAGAACACCGTCCGCCCCATCTCCGTCGAGGTGGGCGTCCTTCCTCGGACCCACGGATCCGCTCTCTTCACTCGCGGGCAGACCCAGGCGTTGGCAGTGGCCACCCTGGGCACGTCGCGAGATGAGCAGCGCATCGACTCCATCGACGTCCCTGACGAGATCACGAAGTCGTTCATGCTCCACTACAACTTCCCGCCCTTCTGCACCGGAGAGGCCAAGCCCATCCGGGGCACTTCCCGCAGGGAAATTGGCCACGGGAACCTGGCAGAGCGGGCAATCCAGCCGCTTCTCCCGGCGTACGACGAGTTCCCCTATACCATCCGGGTGGTCTCCGACGTGTTGGAGTCCAACGGCTCGTCCTCCATGGCTACCATCTGTGGCACCTCCCTGGCCCTCATGTCGGCCGGTGTGCCTCTGAAGGCCTCCGTGGCTGGTGTGGCCATGGGACTCATTACGGAAGGCGACAAGGTGGCCATCCTCACCGACATCCTGGGTGTGGAGGACGCTCTGGGCGATATGGACTTCAAGATCGCCGGGACCCGCGAGGGAGTGACCTCCATCCAGATGGATATCAAGGTGTCGGGATTGAGCACTGAGATCATGCAGGAAGCACTGGAGCGAGCCCACAAGGCACGCATACACATCCTGGATATCATGGACGCCGCAGTGCCCGGACCGGCGGAGGAGATGTCGCAGTACGCTCCCCGGATTGTCTCGATCCAGGTGAACCCCGAGAAGCTGGGCGAGATCATTGGACCCAAGGGGAAGACCATCCGGGCCATCCAGGACGAGACGGGGGCCAAGATCGATATCGACGACTCCGGTCTGGTGAAGATCGCCGCGGTGTCCGGGGAAGCCGGTGCCCGGGCCCGGGAGATGATCGAAGCCATCGTGAAGGAGCCCGAGGTAGGGCGGATCTACGAGGGTCCGGTGAAGAACACCACCACCTTTGGCGCCTTTATCGAGATCCTGCCTGGCACCGAGGGGCTCTGCCACATCTCCGAACTGGCTGACGGGAGGGTAGAGCGCACGGAAGATGTCCTGAACAAGGGAGACATCACCCGGGTGAAGCTCCTCTCCATCGATGAGAGGGGCCGATTGAAGCTCTCCCGCAAGGCTGCGCTGGAGGAGGAGGCCGAGCAGCCCGCTGGCGCCAACTGAGACGAGCATGGGTGCAAGCGGTAGTCCCATCGGGGGGTACGGGGAAGTTCCCGTGCCCCCCGACTCTCGTCCGTTCCCGGCGGCTCCGTCCAGCGGCCAGGTCGGGTTGCGTCCCACCGTCCCCCTGGAGGGCAGGTCCACCCTGGGTGGATTGGTGAGAGAAACCTTCCTGGATAACGGCCTTCGAGTTCTTACTGAGCAGATTCCCGGCGTCCGCTCCGTTTCACTGGGTGTATGGGTACGCCAGGGTTCGGCCCACGAGGACCCGGCCTTCATGGGTGCCAGTCACCTCCTGGAGCACATGGTGTTCAAGGGCACTGAACGCCGGGGCCCCAAAGAGATCGCCATGGCGCTGGAAAGTCTCGGTGGATCCCTGGATGCGTACACCAGCCGAGAACACACGAGCTATCAGGCTCGGGTTCTGGATGAGAATCTGGGAGAGGCGCTGGACGTATTGGCGGATCTGGTGCGGTTTCCCCGTCTCCGTGAAGAGGATCTGGAGTTGGAGAGGGAGGTGGTGCTGGAGGAGATCTCCACGGTCCACGACACTCCAGATGATCTGGTGTTCGAGCTGCACGGCGAGGAACTCTGGGCGGGACACCCATACGGGTATTCCATCCTGGGTACCCGCGATACGGTGAACTCCCTCCCGGTGGATGTGCTCCGCGACCTCCATGCCCGGAGGTACCAGGGGGGTAATCTGGTAGTGGCGGGGGCTGGAAGGCTGGAGCACGACGCCTTTGTGGCAGAGGTGGAAAGGCTGTTCGGAGAGCTCCCCCGAGGGGAATCCCCCCCGGTTGTGCCGCCCATCACAGACGTCCCACAGGGGGAAAGAAGGGTGGTCCGAGACTCGGCACAGCAGGTGCACATCGTGTTTGGCTCTCCCACTCCCCCGCGAAATCATCCCTCCAGGTACCCGTTGATCTTGCTGTCATCAGCCTTCGGCGGAGGGATGTCATCCAGACTGTTTCAGCGCGTTCGCGAGGAACTGGGTCTGGCATACGCCGTCTATTCCTTTCAGTCGTTCTACGGAACGGGAGGAATCAACGGAGTCTATCTGGGAACGCGCCCCGAGTGGGGAGACCGGGCGGTGGAGACCGTTCGAGAAGAGCTTGGCCGTCTGGCCCGGGAGGGATTGGCTAACGACGAGTTGGCGGAGATCAAACGTCAGGTGAAGGGTCAGGTCATGCTTTCCCTGGAATCCACCAACGCTCGTCTCTACCGGCTGGCCGGCTTTGCCCTGTACGACCAGCCCTATCTTACGCTGGACGATGTGTTGGCTCTCATCGACGGGATTACCCGGGATGAGGTGGCTGAAGTTGCAGCCCGGAGCTTCGATCCGGACGCCCAGTTGATTCTGAGGCTGGGCCCCAAGGGAAGTGGGAAGCAGTCGTCCCCTCGGGCCACGTCTCCGTGACCTTTCGACTTTACGAGAGAAACCATGATTATCGGTGTGCCCAAAGAGGTGAAGACCAACGAGGAGCGGGTGGCCCTGGTACCAGCCGGGGCGGAGGCGCTGCATCAGGCGGGGCATACGGTGCTGGTGCAACGAGGGGCGGGTGAGGGTGCGGGCTTCCCCGATCACCTCTACCGGGAGGCGGGGGCAGAAGTGCTGGACGGCGCCCCGGACATCTGGTCCCGGGCTGAGATGATCGTGAAGGTGAAAGAGCCTATCGCATCGGAGTGGCCTCTCATCCAGGAGGGGCAACTCCTCTTCACCTACTTCCACTTCGCGGCGTCGGAGGAACTCACCCGAGCGCTTCTGGACTCCGGCGCCGTGGCCGTTGCCTATGAGACCGTTCAGCTCCCGGGAGGAGAGCTTCCGCTCCTCACTCCCATGAGTGAGGTGGCGGGTCGCCTGTCGGTGCTGGAGGGTGCCAAGTACCTGGAGCGCTTCTATGGCGGGCGTGGGGTGCTGTTGGGAGGGGTTCCTGGTGTTCTCCCGGCGGATGTGGTGATCCTGGGGGGAGGGGTGGTGGGCACCCATGCGGCCCGCATGGCGGCGGGCTTCGGGGCCCGCGTCACCATTCTGGACGTGTCCCTTCCCCGGCTTCGCTACCTGTCGGAGGTGATGCCTGCGAATGTCCAACTGCAGTACTCGAATCGCTACAACATCCGGGAGCAGATCCAGCACGCGGATCTCCTCATCGGCGGCGTGCTGATTCCCGGCAAGAAGGCTCCCAACCTGGTGGTGAGGGAGGATCTTCGGACCATGCTACCAGGGTCTGTCATCGTGGACGTGGCGGTGGACCAGGGGGGGTGTGTGGAGACCATCCGCGCCACCACCCACCAGGACCCCATCTACGTGGTGGATGATGTGATCCACTACGGTGTGGCGAACATGCCGGGTTCCGTGTCCCGGACCAGCACCCTCGCCCTCACCAATGCAACCTTCCCGTACGTGCAGACCCTTACCGACCAGGGCTGGCAGGAGGCATGCCGACGAGATCCTGCTCTGGCCCTGGGGCTCAATGTGATCCGGGGGGTCTTGACCCACGACGGGGTGGCGGAGGCATTCGGAATGGAGTGGGAGGCACCCTCCCGGTTCCTGACCTGAGCACGGTTTCCTTTCTCCGGTTGCCCAGTGGGGAGGGCCTGCCTCTCCCCGCTCGGGCTACGTCGGGAGCGGCGGGGTACGATCTGGCCTGCGCAGAGGCTGAGGTAGTGATCCCGCCGGGGCAACGAAGACTCGTGGGGACGGGGTTTGCCGTGGCTCTTCCGCCGGGTGTGGAGGGTCAGGTGCGGCCCCGTTCGGGACTGGCCCTCCGCCACGGAATCACCGTCCCCAACAGTCCCGGGACCATCGATCCGGATTACCGTGGCGAGATCCGGGTCATCCTCCTGAATCTCGGTTCTGAGCCGGTGACGTTTCAGAGAGGAGACCGGGTGGCACAACTCCTCTTCACGCCCTTCCTGACTCCCACTCTGGTGGAGGTGGATACGCTCCCGCCCACGGGTCGCGGTGAGCGGGGCTTTGGAAGCACTGGCAAAACCGGGTGACAGCCTCCCAACGCCTTGCCCGGAAACGAAGACTCTCTTAACATCCTCCCTTCCCGTAGCCACGGACTTTCCGTCTTCTGGCATTTCCCCTGACCCCTGGTCCCTGGGTCGGATGGGCTTGAGCATTGACTCCCATAGAATCCTGGTTCAATTCCGGTCGGCTGATCCCCGTGAATGACATTGCGGTGGACCTCGGCACTGCGAATACCCTCGTCTACGTGAAGGGGGAGGGAATCGTATTGAACGAGCCCTCGGTAGTGGCGGTAGAGAAGAGTTCCCGCCGCATCCTGGGCATCGGTCTGGAAGCGAAACGGATGCTGGGGAGGACACCGGAGAACATCGAAGCTGTGCGTCCCCTCAAGGACGGGGTCATCGCAGACGTGGACGTGACCGAGATGATGCTCCGCCACTTTCTGAAGCAGGTCACGGCGAAGCGCATTTTTCGTATCAAGCCACGGGTCATCGTAGGGGTCCCCTCCGGAATCACCGAGTTGGAGCGTCGGGCTGTGCGTTCCTCCGCCATGGCGGCAGGTGCCAAGGCGGTCTACATGGTGGCGGAGCCCATGGCGGCCGCCATCGGCGTGGGGCTCCCGGTGGAGACGCCTACGGGAAACATGGTCATTGATATCGGCGGAGGAACCACCGAAATCGCCGTCATCGCTCTGTCGGGAATCGTGTCCAACACCTCCATCCGGGTGGGCGGCGACGAGCTGGACGCTTCCATCGTCACCTTCCTCCGGAAGAACTACAATCTCCTCATCGGTGAGCCCACCGCCGAGGCGGTGAAGATCCAGATCGGATCGGCCTTCGACTTTGGCGAAGAACGCAGCATGGATGTGAAGGGAAGGGATCTGGTGAGTGGAATCCCGAAGACCGTGACGGTGCATTCCCAGGAGATTCGGGAGTGTTTCCAGGAACCCATCCAGACCATCGTGGAAGCCGTTCGCAGGGCCCTGGAGATTACCCCCCCCGAGTTGGCGTCGGACATCGTGGATCGAGGCATTGTGATGACCGGGGGCGGCGCCATGATCCGAGGGTTGGATCGCCTTCTGCAGCACGAGACGAATCTGCCCATCCACGTGGATGAGGAGCCCCTTACCTGCGTGGTCCGGGGAGCAGGGCGGATCCTGGACGATCTGAACAAATACCGGGGCGTCCTTACCACCTGATCGAGGGGATCCTGCACGTGTCCATCTGCCGGTTCGGCCATGCCTCCGTATACAACTGAGGCGGGTGACACCGGGGGGCGGAAGCAATGGGGCCTGGCTTTCCTGGCCATCGGAATGGCGTTCGTTCTCCTGTACCTGCCTCCGGGAGCGCAGCAGAGCATCGCCACGGGACTCAGGGGGAGCATACTCTATCCTTTCATCCTGACCCAGGAAGCACTGGCCCGGGGAAGCACGGCTCGAGCCACCGTGCTGGGGATGCAGGAGGAAGTGGAGGCCCTGGCCACCCGCCTCACCACCCTCTCGACCCTTGAGGAGGAGAACCGTCGGCTGCGGGGGCTCCTGGGCCTCCAGGAGCGGGAGGTACCTGCGTTCCTGGGCGCCCAGGTGCTGCGTCCCAGCACTCGGGGTTCCGAAAGCCTCTTTCTGGTGGATGTCGGCACCCTGAACGGCATCCGTCCCCACGCCCCCGTCATCACCCCCGAGGGTCTGGCAGGAGTGGTACGAGAGGTGGGTCCCCGCATTTCCGTGGCCATGGATTGGACCCATCCTGACTTCCGGGCCAGCGCCATGACGGAGGACGGTGAGGCCTACGGCATGGTAGAGCCGCGGAGGGGCGAATTCCGCGAGGTGGACCGCCTCCTCCTAAATGGCATCGCATACCATGAGGTGCTCGCCCCCGGCACCTTGATCCTCACCAGTGGGCGAGGTGGCGTCTATCCCCGGGGAATCGTGCTTGGCACCGTAGATGAACAGGCGGAGGAGGAAGCGGGCTGGCGTCGGAGCTACTGGCTCCGACCCGCTGTGTCACCGGGTGCCATCACCCATGTCCTGGTGGGCCTGGGAGATCGGGCAACCGGGGAGATGGAGCCATGACGCTGCGGGTGGGGGTCTGGGTCACGGTATCCATTCTGGCCGTTCTCCATTTTCTGTTGCACATTGGCATCGGTGCGGGGCGATGGGCACCGGACCTGCTCACCGTGGCCCTCCTTCTGGGGGTGCGTGAAGTCCGGATGGGTCCGGCCGCCACGCTGGGGTTGGCATTTGGACTCCTGGAGGATGTGTTCTCCCTCCTTTCATTCGGGGCGAATGCGGTGGCCATGGCCGTAGTCGGAGCCGTGGGCTCCCGGACCCGGGATTTCTTCGTGGGCGATTCCCTCCTCTTCCTTCTCTGTTATCTGGGGATGGGGAAGTGGTTCCGGGACACCCTCCATTGGCTGGCGGAGGGGGAAGGCGTGCGGGGGAACGCCTTTCAGATTCTGGTGTTGGACGGGGTTCCCCAGGCGGGGTATGTGGCGGTGATTGGTGTGGCGGCCTTCCTGGTGAGCGGAGCATGGAGAGAAACCATCCGATGAAGAAGTTCCCCCCACTGCAGCGCCGGCGCCGGGGACAGGTGGCCCTGTTACTCACTGCGCTCATGATGGGAATCCTGGTGGCCGCGTTCTTCCGGGCGCAGGTGCTCAGATCCAGCACGTGGAGCCTCCAGTCAGATTCGAACCGCCTCCGGTTGCTCACACTTCCGGCGCCGCGTGGTACCATCTTCGATCGCAATGGTCTCATTGTGGCCGACAATGTCCCGGCCTACTCCATCTCCCTCCTTCCTGCACCTCGGGATTCCATCGCAGCCAGTCTCCAACGTATGCGGGAGTACCTTCCCATAAGCGATGCGCGGGTGGAGCAACTCATGGCCACCTTTGGCCGATATTCGCGCCAGCCGCTCCTGGTGACTTCCGATGCCGCGTTCGAGCATGTTGCCGCATTGGAGGAGCGGCGGGCAGACTTCCCCGGTCTCTTCATGGAGATGCGTCCCAAGCGCCGGTACTATGGGGGAGAGGCCATGGGTCATGTCATGGGTCATGTGGGTGAAGTGTCTGCCAGGGAGTTGGAGACGGAGCGGTTTCGGGATTACAGCCGTGGGATGGTGGTAGGGAAGGACGGTTTGGAGCGCAGTTACGAGGAGGACCTGCAGGGAAGCCAGGGGATCCGGTTCGTGGAGGTGGACGCGGTGGGGCGGATCGTGGGAGCCTTCGAGGGTGAATCCTCTGAGGATCCGGAGCCCGGGGCGGATCTCCAACTCCACCTGGACATGGAGCTCATGGAGTGGATTCACGCCATCTTCCCCCAGGGTATGCGCGGTGCCCTGGTGGCGCTGGACGTGGAAGAGGGGGGAGTTCTGGCCCTCTACTCCAACCCCTCGTTCGACCCCAACGACTTCGTGGGCGGGATCGATACCGAGGCCTGGCAGCGTTTGAACGAGGATCCGGACCGTCCGCTTTTCAACCGGGCCGTCCTGGGGCTCTATCCACCCGCATCCACCTGGAAGCTGGCCACGGCTGCCATCGCCCTGGATCTGGGGGTGGTGGATGCGGAGGGTCACATGCCTATAGCCTGTACAGGTGGGCTGAATTGGGGGAATCGTTACTGGCGGTGCTGGAACCCACGCGGTCATGGGAGCCTCAATCTGGTGGAAGCCCTCCGAGACTCGTGCAACGTCTATTTCTACCAGCTGGGGCTAAGGGTGGGCCTGGAGCGAATGCTGAACGAGGCCACTCGCCTGGGCTTCTCCAACGAGTGCGGCGTAGACCTCCCCCGGGAGTCCCGGGGGATCTTTCCGGCCGGCTTGGACTTCTGGGAACGGGAGTTCGGGTATCGGGCCAACGAGTCGGAGGTCCTCTCCCTTTCCATTGGCCAGGGACCCAACTCCCAGACTCCTTTGAAGATGGCCCAGTTCTACCTGGGGTTGGCCCGCGGGGGGTCTGCGCCGGCGCCCCAGTTGGCCCGTACCGAAAGCGCCCTGCCCGAGGCGTGGACCATGGACCTCACCTCGGAGAACGTGGAATGGCTTCTGGAAGGTCTCCGGATGGTCGTGCGGCCCGGAGGCACCGCCTTCATGTCCTCCCTGGAGCACTTCGACCTCATGGGGAAGACGGGGACGGCCCAGAATTCAGATGACCCTGAGACCCCCCATGCCTGGTTCGCCGGAATGGCTGGACCCTGGGGTGGTGACCCGGAAATCGTGGTGGTGGCCATCGTGGAGGCCGGCGAGAGCGGCTCGGCGGTGGCTGCTCCCCTGGCGGCCAAGGCGGCCGATTTCTACCTGAGACGAAAGCACGGGATCCCCGTGGATACCATCCAGACCCTTCGTGAGCACTATCAGGCGGGCCGTCCCGCTCCGTGGGCAGGGAGACAGTGACCGGGCTTTTCCGACGCTGGGCCCTGGATGTTCCATTGGTGGCTCTGGCTCTTCTGCTATCCCTGTTCGGGGTGGCCATGATCTTTTCGGCGGGCGTGCTGAACGTGCCCAGTCCCGTGGTGCAGGGGGCTTGGATACGTCAACTGGTCTGGCTGGCCATGGCCCTGGGAGTCTTCACGGCCTTTTCCCGGATCCCCGTGCGGTGGTACGAGTGGGCTGCCGTTCCCGGCTATCTCGTGGCGGTGGTCCTGTTGGCCGGCACACTGGTCATGGGGCAGGGCAGCGGATCGTCCGCAGGGGTGCAGCGTTGGATCGAGATCGGAGGATTCCGGTTCCAGCCCTCCGAGGTAGGAAAGATCGCCACCATCCTTGCTCTGGCTCGCTATCTGGCATTCCGGGAGCGCTCCCCCACGGGGCTCCGGGATGTGGTGGCCCCCAGCGCCCTGGTGGGGCTTCCTCTCGTCCTGGTGTTGCTCCAGCCCGATCTGGGTACCGCGTTTGCCTTCGTGGGGATCCTCTTCGCCGGACTCTTCTGGGCCGGGACTCCCATCCCCGTTCTCCTTTTCATGGCCAGTCCGGGGCTGGGGCTCGTCCTGTCTTTCGATACCCGGGTCTGGTCGGCGTACATGGTCTTCCTTGCCCTGGGGCTCTTTCTCTACCGCTTCCGACTCTACCTGGTGGAGTCTATCGCCGTGGCCTTGGCGAATGTCGTTGCCGGGACGGTGGCCATGCCTGTCTGGAGTTCCCTGGCCCAGTATCAGCGCAATCGTCTACTGGTGTTTCTGGATCCCGCGTTGGATCCCCGAGGTGCGGGGTGGAACCTCATTCAGTCGAAGGTGGCCATCGGGAGCGGGGGGCTGACCGGTAAGGGCTATACCGAGGGGAGCCAGAAGCGCTTGGACTTCCTTCCCGAGCAGCACACCGACTTCATCTTCAGTGTCATTGGCGAGGAGTTGGGGTTTCTGGGAACCAGTCTGGCCCTCCTGGCCTTCCTGCTTCTCCTGGCCCGGCTGATCCGGCTGGCGGAGCAGCTGTCGGATCCCTTTGCCGGTCTGGTGCTATTCGGTATGTTGGGCTCTTGGTTGGTCCACATCTTCGTGAACGTGGGGATGACCATCGGACTTGTTCCGGTGACAGGCATCCCCCTTCCTTTCGTGAGCTACGGGGGCACCTTTCTTCTCATGTGCTGGCTTTCCATCGGGATGGCCGTGCGCATGGCGAGGGAGGAGTAGAACTGAGGCGGCCCGTCGACCGCTGAATGCCCCCTCCCTCAACTCGTCTCGCCCCGGGAACCCATGGCCTGGTTCAAGAAGCCGAAGAAGCCCCTGCAGGCGTCAGAAAAGCGGGATCTGCCTTCAGACGTCTTCGACAAGTGTGACGGATGCGGAGAGATCCTCTATAGGGAGCGGCTGGTGCAGAGCCTTCAGGTCTGCCCCGAGTGTGGCTTCCACTTCCGGATTCCCGCCGATCAGTATATCCGCCTTCTCCTGGACGAGGGCTCGTTCGTGGAACTGGATGGGGGAATGCGCTCGGCGGATCCTTTGGGCTTTGTGGACCTGAAGCCCTATGCGGATCGCCTGCTGGCGGCGGAGCGCAAACGGCCGGGCAGGAACGAAGCCGTCATCACCGGAAAGGGCGATCTGGAAGGACATCCCGTGGCGTTGGGGGTCATGGACTTTTCCTTCATCGGCGGATCCATGGGATCTGTGGTGGGAGAGAAGATCGCCCGACTGGGTCGTCTGGCGTTATCCCAGCGTCGGCCGCTCATCCTGGTATCCGCCTCAGGGGGTGCCCGGATGATGGAGGGAATCTACTCCCTCATGCAGATGGCCAAGACGTCTGCCGTACTGGCCCGTCTCCATGAAGAGGGAATCCCTTATGTATCCATCCTCACGGATCCCACCACCGGGGGGGTAACGGCATCCTTCTCCATGCTGGGTGACGTGAATCTGGCGGAGCCTGGGGCTCTCATCGGGTTCGCGGGACCTCGGGTCATCGAGGAGACCATCAAACAGGAGTTGCCCGAGGGGTTCCAGCGCGCTGAGTTTCTTCTCCGCCATGGCATGGTAGATCGGGTGGTGGATCGACGGGAACTCCGGGCCACGGTGGCTCTCTTGCTGGCCCATATGACGTCGGGACAGGGGTGACCCCCTGGTCCAGGAGCTCTTCCCACGGTTGGCGGTGGGCGTGCAGCCCGGTCTGGAGCGTATGCAGGCACTCCTGGCGGAAGTGGGAAATCCCCATCTCCACATCCCTTCCTTCCATGTGGGAGGCACCAACGGGAAGGGGTCAACGGCGGCTATCCTGGCGGCTGTGCTGCAGGCGGGGGGGTACCGGGTAGGGCTCCACACCTCCCCCCACCTGGTGGACCTCACCGAGCGCTACCTGGTGGGCGGTGTGCCGGTGACCCCGGACGCACTCACGGCCGCGGCATCGACTCTCCGGCCGGCGGTAGATCGCCTGCTGCCCACCTTCTTCGAAGCCACCGTGGCTCTGGCCTTTCAGGTCTTCCGACAGGAAGGGGTGGATGGGATGGTGGTGGAAGTGGGGTTGGGCGGTCGCCTGGATGCCACCAACGTCCTCACCCCCCTGGCTGCGGGCGTGACCCGCATCGGAGTGGATCATGAGGAGTTCCTGGGCTCCTCAACGGAGTCCATCGCTTTGGAGAAGGCGGGCATCGCGAAGCCAGGGGTTCCGTTCCTCACCACCGAGCCGGACGTTCTTCTCCGGGGCGTGTTGGAGAAGGAGGCCCGTCGCCGGGGGGCTCAAGTCCTGCCGGTTCCCCCGCTGGGTTCACTCCTGCATGACCCCCACATGGCGACCACAGAACTGAAAGGTGTCGGGAATACGACGGCGCCCCGGAGAACATCCACTCCCGGAGAGTCCCTGGTCCCGGCCCTGGCCTTGGCGGGTGCCCACCAGGTGGAGAACGCCAGGCTGGCCCTGGCACTTCTGGACGCGGGAGCTCCCCACTTCCGGGTTTCGGCGGAAGATCGACGGACTGGGCTGGTGGGTGTCCGGTGGCCGGGCCGGCTGGATCTCAGAGTTGTGGGAGGTCGGCCCTGGCTCTTCGATGTGGCCCACAATCCTCAGGGTGCAGAGAGCCTCCACCGGGAGTTGACCGCCGGTCCTCTGGGGCGAGAGTTGATTGGTCCGCGGGTACTGGTGGTGGGCATCCTCGGAGACAAACCCTGGCAGAGGATGCTCGAGCAGCTGGCGCCCATTGTGGACGTGGTGCATCTAGTAGACCCCCCGTCAGCTCCTGAAGAACGCCGTTGGAATGGGGAGGCTGTATGGAGCTGGGTGAAAGAGCAACCATGGGGAGGGAAGGCGAAGTCCGGGGTCGGCCCGCTGGCACCTCTTCTGAAGGAGTTGGCCTCCCACCCGGGGCAGGGCTCTGTGGTGGTCACGGGGTCGACCCATACGGTGGGAGACGCGTTTCAGGTTCTGGGTCTGCGCCCGTTTTCCCCTCACTCCGGGTTGCTTCAGCGCCCGGATTCCGGGTAGATTCGCGGCCATGAATCGCCCCCAATCTGTGGGCCGTTTGCCAGGCTTCCGGGACTTCCCCCCGGAGGAGCTGGCCATCCGGTCCCACCTGTTCGAGTGCTGGCGCCGGGTGTCCCGGCGCTACGGCTTTATGGAGTACGACGGACCTCCCCTGGAAGCCCTGGAACTCTACACGGAGAAGAGTGGAGACGAGATCGTCCAACAGCTCTATACCTTCACCGACAAGGGAGACCGCGAGGTCGCGCTTCGCCCTGAGATGACGCCGTCACTGGCGCGGATCCTGGGAGAGCGATCTCGAGCCCTTCCCAAACCCATCCGGTGGTTCTCCATTCCCCAGCTCTTCCGGTATGAACGGCAGCAGCGGGGACGCTTGCGGGAGCACTTCCAGTGGAACGTGGATGTGGTGGGCGAGGCTGGACCCCGAGCCGATGCCGAGGTCCTGGCCGTGGCTCTGGATGCCCTGAAGGAATTGGGGCTGGGGCCGGACCGCATCCATGCCCGGATTTCCCATCGTCCGTTGCTGTCTGCCCTGTTGGAGGGGGCCGGCGTGGGGGTGGAGGGCCATCCCACGGCGTTCGGTGTCATCGACAAGCTGGGTCGGGAGCCCCGGGAGAAGGCGTTGGTTCGGCTGGAAGAGGGAACCGGCCTGACTCCCGCGAGGGGTGAGGAACTCCTGGAGCTCCTGGCGGAAGGGGACACCCAGGCCCTGATAAGCCGCTATGGCACCGGGGGCGGGGCTTCGGCGGCGGCGGAGTCCGGGGCGGAGGAGTTGGCGTCCGTGGTGGAGACCCTGGAAGCCCTGGGGCTTGGCCCCTACCTCACCCCCGATCTCACCATTGTGAGAGGGCTGGCGTACTACACCGGCACGGTATTCGAGATCTTCGATCGGAAGGGTGACTTCCGAGCCATCTGCGGAGGGGGACGATATGATTCCCTCCTGGCCCGCACGGGCGGCGAGGATCTGCCGGCCGTGGGGTTTGGCATGGGCGATGTGGTACTCACCGAACTCCTGGGAGATGAGGCATTGCTCCCCCCCGTGGAGCGTCAGGTGGATGATTACGTTGTGGTGGTGGACCCCCGGCTGCACATCCTGGGTCTGGAGGTGGCTGCAACCCTCCGGGGGCAGGGAAGGAGCGTGGTCTATGCCCTCCGTCCGCAGGCCGTGCGAAAGCAGCTCTCGGCAGCGGCACAGGAAGGGGCACAGAGGGCCGTCATCCTGGGCCCCGACGAGGTGGCCTCCGGGCGGGTCTCCATCCGGGATATGGTGTCGGGAGACACGTGGGAGATGCCCCTGGACGATTTCCGTACCGGCCAATCGGAGGACGGGAGCCAGGGGGCGTGAAGGAGTCGTATCAGGGCACGCGCACGGAGGTCGACCGAGCCATCCGGCGGTTGCAGACGCTGGAGACTCTCATCCTTGGCGCCATCGTGCTGGTGGCTCTGGTGGGGGGGGCAGTGGTGGCCTACCTCCTCCATCTTACCCTGGAGCTCCCCTTCAGAACCACCTGGGTCGTGCTCTCCCTCCTGCTCTTTGGAATCCCTGGGGCGTGGGTGGTGTTCAAGGAACGGAAGGAGTCTCGTCAGGACTCCCTCCACCAATCCCGTCATTGAGAAGGTTTGAGAACCCCATGAGCGATGAGAAGGCGTTGACCCCCCGAGACCAGGACTTCAGTACCTGGTACAACGAGGTGGTATTGAGAGGGGAGCTTGCAGACTACTCCCCTGTGCGCGGAAGCATGGTCATCCGGCCCTGGGGTTACGGGATCTGGGAGAGGATGCAGCAGGGTCTGGACGGTCTCTTCAAGGAGACGGGTCACGAGAACGCCTACTTCCCCCTTCTCATCCCCATGAGTTTCATCGAGAAGGAGAAGGAGCACGTCCAGGGCTTCAAGCCTGAGTTGGCCGTGGTGACCCATGCCGGTGGAAAGGAACTGGAGGAGCCGCTGGTGGTGCGGCCCACGTCCGAGACCATCATCTACCATATGTATGCCAAGTGGGTGCAGTCGTATCGCGATCTCCCCATTCTCATGAACCAGTGGGCCAATGTCATGCGATGGGAACTGCGCACCCGCCTTTTCCTCCGGACCTCTGAGTTCCTCTGGCAGGAGGGACATACCGCACATGCCACGGCGGGCGAGGCAGAGGACGAGACCCGTCTCATCCTGGGCCTCTACCGGAAGTTCATGGAGGAATGGATCGCCATGCCCCCCCTTACGGGGCTGAAGAGCGAGTCTGAGAAATTTGCCGGTGCCGTGAGAAGCTACTCCTGCGAGGCCCTCATGCAGGACAATCGGGCCCTGCAGGCCGGCACTTCCCACTTCCTGGGGCAGAATTTTTCCAAGCAGTTCGACCTCAAGTTCCAGAGCGAAGCCGGAGCGGAGGAGTATGCCTGGAACACGTCGTGGGGCGTCTCAACCCGCCTCGTGGGGGGGATGGTCATGACCCACGGTGATGACGCGGGGGTGGTGGTACCTCCCCGCCTGGCCCCCACGCAGGTCATGGTGGTTCCCATATGGAGGAAGGATCACGAGGCCGGCCCCGTGCGGGAGAAGGCTGAGGCCGTGCGTCAGGCTCTCACCGAGGCAGGGGTAAGGGTGAAGGTGGATGCCCGGGAGCACCTGAATCCCGGGGCCAAGTTCTACGAGTGGGAACGCAAGGGGGTGCCCTTCCGGGTGGAAGTGGGTCCCAAGGATCTGGATAAGGGTCAGCTGGTGCTGGCTCCCCGACTCCGATTCCAGGAGGAAGAGCCACGGAAGCAGTTCCTGCCCGAGGGAGAGGTTTTGGAGAGCCTCCCGCAGCGGCTGGACGACTTCCAGGCGGCTCTCCTGGAGAGAGCCGTGGCTCGTCGAGAGACCAACTCCCATCGCGGGGCCAGTTCCATCGAAGAGCTGGAGGAATTGCTGGATTCCGGGGTGGGCTTCGTCTACTCCGGGTGGAGTGGGGATCCGGCCGTGGAAGAGGAAGTGAAGGCCCGGACCCGGGCCACCATCCGCTGCATTCCCGATGCGGAATTCCAGTCGGCAGAAGTTCCTGAGAAGTGCTTGGGTGGCGGGCAGGCGAAGATGGAAGTCGTGTGGGCTCGGGCCTACTGATGGGCGACCAGACGGGGGAAGCCCGACTCCATCGAATCCTGATTCTGGACTACGGTTCCCAGTACACCCAGCTCATCGCTCGGCGCATCCGGGAGGAACGGGTATTCTGCGAGATCCATTCACCGGACAAGTCCATGGAGTGGATTCGCCAGTGGGCGCCGGATGGGATCATCCTTTCAGGCGGCCCGGCCTCGGTCTACGACTCCGACGTTCCCACGCTGGATCCGGCTCTCCTGGAGGAGGGTATCCCCATCCTGGGGATCTGTTACGGCATGCACCTCATCGCCCGCCTGGAGGGAGGGGAGGTGCATCCGGGTCAACGAGAGTACGGCCGTGCCGATCTCACGGTGGAGGAGGGGACCGGGCTCTTCGACGGGTTTGACCCATCGGAATCCATTCGGGTCTGGTGCTCCCACGGAGATCATGTGGACGAGCCTCCCCCGGGGTATCACACGCTGGCTTCCACCGCCACGCTTCCCGTGGCGGCGTTCCAGGCGGACCATCGCCCCATTTTCGGGGTGCAGTTCCATCCGGAGGTGGCACATACGGTGCGGGGGGAGGAGATCATCTCCAACTTTCTCTTCCATGTGGCCGGCTGTGAGCCTACCTGGACGCCGGGGGCTTTTGTGGACGAGGCCATATCCCAGATCCGGGAGCGGGCCGGCGATGCCCATGTCATCTGCGGGCTCTCGGGAGGAGTGGACTCGTCGGTGGCCGCCACGCTGGTACATCGTGCGGTGGGCGATCGACTCACCTGTATCTTCGTGGACAACGGCCTGCTTCGGAAACACGAACGGGAGTCCGTGGAGCGCACTTTCCGGAAGCATATGGGGATTCGCCTGGTGGTGGCGGATGCGAGGGAGGACTTCCTCAATGCATTGAAGGGGGTGACCGAGCCTGAGGCCAAGCGGAAGGCCATCGGGAATACCTTCATCCAGATCTTCAGCCGATGCGCCAGGGAGGAAGGGACCGATGCCCGTTTCCTGGTGCAGGGCACCCTCTATCCCGATGTCATCGAATCCATCTCCACGGGCGGACCTTCGGTAACCATCAAGACCCATCACAATGTGGGTGGTTTGCCCGACGATATGCCGTTCCAGCTCATCGAGCCGCTACGAGAGCTCTTCAAGGATGAGGTGCGAAACGTTGGCCGGGAACTGGGCCTGTCTGAAGAGTTCGTGGGACGACACCCATTCCCCGGACCAGGACTGGCCATCCGGGTGCTGGGTGAAGTGACGGAGGAACGGCTGGCCGTGCTCCGGGAGGCGGACTCCATCTATCTGGAGGAAATCCGGGAGGCGGGGCTTTACGACGAGATCTGGCAGGCGTTCGCCGTGCTCCTCCCGGTGCGCTCGGTGGGAGTCATGGGAGATGGGCGAACCTATGAGAATGTGGTGGCACTCCGGGCCGTGACCTCCAGGGATGGAATGACGGCCGACTGGTATCCCTTCCCCCATGATGTCCTGGGTCGCATTTCCACCCGGATCATCAACGAGGTCCGGGGTGTGAACCGAGTGACGTACGACGTGAGTTCGAAGCCCCCTGCCACCATCGAATGGGAATAGGGCACCAGGATGATCTTCACCCGACAACTCCCGTCTTCCAGGCCGCGTCACCGGCGATGCAGGTCCGGCTTCCTCCTGGCACCGGTGCTGGCGTTGACGATGCTGGGGGGGGCAGAGTCGGGGAGCGCCCAGGTGTCATGGGACGCCCCGCTGCTGGTGGCCCCCACCAACCCCGGCGGTCTGGGCCTCTATCTCCTGGATACCCACCCCGGCGACGGGGTGGGGTTCATGGGGGTCTGGCGACCCGGCGAAGGGACGGGTCCCCTGGGCTACCGGGTGGGGGTGGGTGAGGGTTTTCAGGGCCGCCTCTCCGTCTTCGGCGGAGTGGATATTCGAGGGAGCTTCATTCGGGCCACCGAGGAAGTGCCGGTGGAAGTGGTCTGGGTGGCCGGCGCGGGGTTGGGTGTGGGCGACGGCCTCGCCGTGAGCTTCCCCCTGGGCCTGAGCGCCGGCAGCGTGTTCCAGCTGGAAGAGGTGGCTCTGAGCCCCTTCATCTCGCCAAGGGTGGTGTTGGATGCCCACCTGGGGGATGATCACCCCAGGGATAGGGACGGTCTCACCCTGGGCCTGGCCGTGGATCTGGGGGTGGACATCTCCATGACCCCGGATTGGACGCTGCGCTTCGGGGCGGTGGTGGGCGATCGCTCCGGACTCGCCATCGGAGTCCACTTCCCCGGATTCTGACCCGTCTGGATCCTTCAGCTTTCCGAGGGAACGTCCTGTCCCCACCCGCTGAGGCGTTCCTCCACCCGGTCCCAGACGTCTGTCATGAACGACACGTCTTCACCGTGAACTTCCACAAAGAACCGGAGGTCTTCCGGGGTGACCCCATGGTGTTCCAGGATGGCATCCCGTTCCTCGGGGTCCACCTCGTCGCTTTCTCCCAGAAGGACCGAGGCGCGAAGATCCACGTACACGTCCACGAACGTTTCCGACGGAATCGTGAGGGGCGGCGGCTCATCGGAGCCACACGCCCCCATGAGGAGGAGCGCCCAGGGCAGGGTAAGTAGGCGGCTGACAGACATGGCGGAAGCTCACCAGGGTCGCCCAGGGGTGTCAAGGCGTGGTTCCTGAGGGTATCTTCTCCCCGATTTCCATCCCTTCAGCCCTGAGACCCATGACCCGTCGATCCGCTGGTTCGGTTGGACTCGTCCTGCTGGCCATGCTGGCCATGCCCGCCCCATCTCTGACAGGTCAGTCATCGGTGCCCTCGCCCCAGGACGTCCTGGGGTACGGAATCGGTGAGCGCTTCACTGACGCTCGCGAGGTGGTGAGCTATTTCCAGGCTCTGGCCGAGGCCTCGGATCGAGTGGTGGTGGAGGAGTATGGCCGGAGTCTGGAGGGCCGACCCCTGGTGCAGGCCATCATCGCACTGCCGGAGTATCACCGGCGTCTCCCGGAGATTCTGGCACTGAACCGGGAACTCACCAACCCGGAAACCTCTCCAGCCCGGGCGGCCGAGATCGCCACCACCAACCCCACGGTGGTCTACTTCTCCTACGGCATCCATGGAAACGAGTCGTCGTCTTCGGAAGCGGCCCTCTGGACGGCCTGGGATCTGGCCCGGGAGGCAACGGAAGTGGCTGGAGTCCTGGAGCAGGTCGTGGTGGTCCTGGATCCCGTGGTGAACCCGGATGGCCGGGACCGCTACGTCCACTTCTTCCGACAGGCCATGGGGCGCCAGCCCAACCCCCGCATGGCTTCCCGGGAGCACCGGGAGCCGTGGCCCGGAGGCCGCTTCAACCATTACCTCTTCGATCTGAACCGGGATTGGGCCTGGATGAGCCAGCATGAGACCCGGGCCCGCCTGGCTACCTGGCAGCGGTGGAATCCCCAGGTCCATGTGGATTTCCATGAGATGTCGTACGCATCATCGTACTTTTTCTTCCCGGCAGCTCCACCCATCAACCCCGCCTACCCGAGCCATACGCTGGAGTGGGGCCGGCGCTTCGGCGAGGGCAACGCACGAGCCTTCGATGAAAGAGGGTGGCTGTACTACACCGGCGAGGATTTCGACCTCTTCTACCCTGGTTACGGGGACTCGTGGCCGTCTCTCCTGGGGGCCATCGGCATGACCTACGAGCAGGCCGGCGGGGGCGTGGCCGGCCTGGCGGTGGAACGGCCCGATGGAAGCACCCTGACCCTGGCGGACCGAGCCAGCCGGCATCGTACAACTGGACAGGCCACCCTCAGGACGGCGGCCCAGGGGCGGGAGGCGTTCCTGACTTCCTTCGCTGACTTTCATCGGACCGTGGATGACGGGATGCCCGACATCCTTCTGGTACCCGGTGGGTCAAGGGAACGTGCGGAAGCGTTGGTCTCCCTCCTGCTGGATCAGGGCATTGAGGTGGAAGAAGCGGTGGAACCGTTCCGGAGCCAGGCCGAATCGCATCAGGGGTGGGAGGGCCGGGAGGCATTTCCCGTGGGGACGTACCGGGTAAGAGCTCGCCAGCCCCGGGGGCGTCTGGCCATCACCCTGCTTCGCCCCGAGGTGTTCCTGGACGCCACTTTCTCGTACGACATCACCGGCTGGTCGCTGCCCTATGCGTACGGGGTGGAGGCGCACTGGGGAGATGGCGCGGGGGACCAGGGAAGTTGGCGGGCAATGGAGGAAGTGGCCCAGCCTGTGGCTGGAGCCACGGAGGAGGGGGTATTTGGATATCTGCTCCCACCGGGCTTTCGCACCTCGGCGCGACTTGTGGAGTTCCTGAAAGATGACGGCAAGGTCTACGCACTGCCGGATTCCTTCACCATCCAGGGGCGTCATTTCCCCCGAGGGACCCTCCTCCTTCCTCGAGAGCGGAATCCGGAGTTGGAGGGAAAGGTGGCGGCGGCCGGTCTACAGCCCTACCTCCAGCCGGTCACTACAGGCCTGAGCGATGGCGGACCCGACCTCGGCACCGGGGGCAGCAGCGTCATGGAGTTGCCATCCTTGGCCGTTCTCACGGGCGAAGGGATTTCGCCTACGGCCTACGGCACCCACTGGTTCTTCCTGGAAGAGCGAATGGGGATCCCGTTCGACGCGGTCCAGGTCCGCGAAGTGCGGTCGACCCCGTTGGGGGATTACGACGTGCTGGTGGTGCCGTCCACCTCCGGGAGTTTTGTCAGGGAGCTGGGAGACGATGGGATGCAGCGGCTGGAAGCCTGGGTGCGAGGGGGAGGGACCCTGGTGGCCGTCTCCAATGCCGCCTTCCTCCTGGGGGAGCGGATAGCGGAGGTAGCAGAGCGAGAGGCTGTGGATGAAGACGGAGACGATCGGGATGCTCGCTTGGCCAAGGCCCTGCGAAGCCGGGAGGAACGGGAGTTGGAACGATGGGCTGACCGGATTCCTGGCACCATCCTCAGGCTGGCGCTGGACCCCGGGCATTCCCTGGCTGCGGGAGCCGGAGCCGATGGACTTCCGGACACCTACTTCGGCCTGTCCACCGGACGCGGCTTCGAGCCGGAAGATCGCTTTGAGTCCGTGGCGTGGTTCCCGGACACCCTGGAGCGGGTAAGCGGTGTCATTTCGGAAGCGAATCTGGAGCGCATGGCGCAAAGCAGTTGGATGGTAAGAGTGCCGGTGGGGAGTGGGCGGGCGATTCTCTTTGCGGATGATCCTCTGTTCCGGATGCTCTGGTACTCCGGATTCTCCCTCTATGCCAACGCCATTCTGCGAGGGCCGGGGTCGTGAGTGGCAGCAACGGCCTTCTTCATTGCGGAAGCCTGGTGAAGCGGGCAACGCGCTGACCGAATGACCGGCTGACCCACTGACCCGGCGCGCCCGGTTCCACTCCGTGCCGTCCCAACCCTCCTTTCACCTCTGGAATATCCGTCACGTCTGCCATAGCCCAGCAGGGGCCCACGCCCCGCTCCATCTTCCGATTCTGGCTACCGCTGGCGGCCACCTGGGTCATGATGGCCCTGGAGGGCCCATTTCTGGCCGCGGTCATTGCCCGTCTGGCCGATCCCACCTTCAACCTGGCGGCCTACGGCGTGGCCTACGCTGTGGCCATCCTGGTGGAGGCTCCGGTGATCATGCTTCTCAGCGCCTCCACCGCACTGGTAGAGGATTCCGAGAGCTATCGTAAGCTTCGGAACTTCACCCGCGCTCTGAACGGGGGAGTCACCGCGCTCCTCCTTCTGATCCTGGTGCCCGGAGTGAACCACTTCCTCCTGCTCACCCTCCTGGGCCTTCCCCACGAAGTGGCTGATCTGGTGCGCGGAGCGCTCTGGTTTCTCATTCCGTGGCCGGCCGCCATTGGATATCGGCGCTTCCTGCATGGAATTCTCATCCGTTCCGGTCGCACGCGACTGGTGGCCATGGGAACTCTCGTGAGGTTGGCCACCATGGCGGCCACGGCGCTGGTGCTCTACTTCCGGTGGGACTTGCCAGGGGCCTGGGTGGGAGCTGCGGCACTCAGTTCCGGAGTGGTCATGGAGGCCTTCATTGCCCGGCTCATGGCCGGGCCGACGGTATCGGAACTGAGAGGGACTCCCGGGTGGCCGTCCTCCGGCGCCACGCCTCTGGCGTACCGGGGTATCGCCTCCTTCTACTGGCCCCTGGCTCTTACTTCCATCATCGGTCTCACCGTGCAGCCCATGCTCACCTTCTTCATGGGTCGGGCTGCCATGCCCATCGAATCCCTCGCCGTTTTCCCAGTGGTCCTGTCGCTGGGATTTCTGTTCCGGACCTTGGGGCTGAGTTATCAGGAAGCCGCCATCGCCCTGCTGGGAAAGCAGGCCGAGCATGTCCGAGTGGTGGGGCGGTTCGGGGCGTGGCTCGCCCTGGTTTCTTCCGGCGGTCTGGCCCTGGTGGCGTTCACTCCCCTCTCCCGGGTCTGGTTCGAGAGCATTTCAGGGCTCACGCCTGAGTTGGCGGCCTTCGCCCTCATCCCAACCATGTTCCTGGTGCCCCTTCCCGCCCTTTCGGTACTGCTCTCCTTCCAGAGGGCCACCCTGGTCCAAGGGCGGAACACTCGGCCCATCACCGGCGCCACCGCCGTGGAGGTGGGGTGTGTGGCTCTCATCTTCGTCTGGCTGGGTTGGGGGCTGGGTTGGATCGGGGTCTCCGCCGCGTTCGCTGCATTTCTGGGCGGTCGGTTGGGGGGGAACCTGTTCCTCTGGCTTCCCGTGCGGCGGATCCTGGCCCGACTCCGGGGGGCCCACCGCCAGTCTGGCTCCTCATAGAGCGAGAGGGACCTTCCGACCCGAATGGGGGACATTCGGCTCAACAACCTGGGGGCCGCCGGTGTCAGTTGGGATACAGGATTGTATGCAGAAATTCCTTTTCCTCAGAGCTGGAGATTGCTGTGATCCCCATCCTCCTTGCCCTAATGACTTCCATGGGGAGCCCTTCGTCCGTTCTTTCCATGTCCCACGACGGGCTTTCCTCCCTGTGGAGTATCTGCGCCAATGGGCTCTCCAGCGGAGTGGCGGTACAGGATACCGTTCGGATGACGCTTCGGGTGGCTCCTGAAGGCAACCAGGCGCGCTACCGAGTGCGGGAGCAGCTGGCCATGTTGGAGTTTCCCAATGATGCCGTGGGGCAGACGTCGGAGGTGTGGGGGGCCATCGTCCTGAATCCAGATGGCTCCGTTGACCTAGCGGAATCCCGAATCCAGGTGGATCTGGCCGCGCTGACCAGCGACAGTGAGCGCCGGGACGGGTTCCTCAGGAGAAACACACTGGAGACAGATCAGCACCCCACGTTGACGCTGGTTCCCACCTTCCTCAGGGGACTCCCGAATCCCCTCCCCGAGACCGGTGACCATCGCTTCTCTCTGGTGGGAGATCTCCTCCTCAAGGGCGAGTGTTTCCCCACGGCGTGGGAAGTGGAGGCCACCTTTGTGAATGGTGCCGTCCTTGGGCGAGCGTCCACGGTGGTGACGTTCCAGAGTGTCGGGTTGGAGAAGCCTCAGGTGGGCTCCGTGCTGAGCGTGGCCGATGACATCCGGCTGGAAATCGACTTCCGAATGGTTCCGAACCAGTTCCCCTGAGTTGGGAGTTGGGGGGACGAATTCCTGGCCCGATTCTTGAGTGTCTCTGGGTGAAGCCCGCCGGACCTGGCAACGATAGCTGCCGGAATGGCAGGAGCCGTGAAATCTCCGCCCAGGAAAGCAATGCCCAGCTTTGACCGACTCACCGTAAAGGCCGCCGAGGCTCTTCAGGCTGCCTCCAAGATGTCCCGTGACGGGGGCCACCCCGAAGTGGGAGGAGTGCACCTCTTGGCGGCACTCCTGGACCAGGAAGACGGCATCGTCCGACCCGTCCTGGAGAAGGCCGGGGTCCGACTCCCGCTGCTCCGAGACCGCCTGGACGACTCCCTGGCGCGGTATGGCCGGGTGGAAGGAGGGAATGAGCCCTCCCTCTCCCGTGCCCTTCGGAACGCTCTGGAGGTGGCCGAAAGCGAGGCGAAACTTCTGGGAGATGAGTACATCTCCACCGAGCATCTCCTGTTGGGTCTCACCCGGGAGAAGGACGACGCCGGGCGGAGCCTCCATGATGCAGGTGCGTCTGCCGAGGTGGTAAAGCAGGCCCTGGAAGGCGTGCGGGGCAGCCATCGGGTGACCGATCAGAGTCCTGAAGACAAATATCAGGCCCTGGACCGCTACTCCCGGGACCTCACCGAACAGGCCCGGAAGGGAAAGCTGGATCCGGTCATCGGCCGGGACGAGGAGGTACGTCGGGTCATCAAGGTTCTGGGACGGCGCACGAAAAACAATCCGGTGCTCATTGGAGAACCGGGGGTGGGGAAGACCGCCATCGTGGAGGGTTTGGCCCAGCGCATCGTGGCGGGTGATATCCCTTCTTCGCTTGCCGACAAGCGTCTCATCTCCCTGGACATCTCCGCGATGCTGGCGGGCGCCAAGTATCGAGGGGAGTTCGAAGAGCGGATGAAGGCGGTTCTGAAGGAGATCGCCGATTCCGAAGGGCGCTTCGTGGTTTTCATCGATGAGATCCACACAATCGTGGGCGCCGGCGCTGCGGAAGGGGCTGTGGATGCAGGGAATATGTTGAAACCCATGCTTGCCCGTGGCGAACTCCGGCTGGTGGGTGCCACCACTCTGGATGAGTATCGGAAGCATATCGAAAAGGATCCGGCACTGGAGCGGCGCTTCCAGCCCGTTTTTGTGGCGCCGCCCTCGGTGGAGGACGCCATTGCCATCCTCCGGGGCTTGAAGGAGCGCTACGAAGTCCATCACGGGGTGCGGATCAGGGATGAGGCCCTGGTGGCGGCAGCTCGACTTTCGGATCGCTACATCGGCGGCCGATTCCTCCCTGACAAAGCCATCGACCTCATCGACGAGGCCGGCTCGCGGTTGCGCATGGAAATTGATTCGTTGCCCCAGGAAATCGATGAGGTGGAGCGCCGGATCACCCAGTTGGAGATCGAACGCCAGGCCCTGCAACCGGAAACGGACCGGTCTGCTGTGGATCGCCGGGAGGCCATCGAGGCGGAACTGGCTGAACTCCAGGAGAAGAGCTCCGGCATGAAGGCGGAATGGCAGGCCGAGAAGGATGTCATCACCCGCATCCAGGAAGTGAAGGAGCGGATGGATGAGATCCGCTCAGAGGCGGAGCGTGCCACCCGGACGGGAGACCTCCAGCGCGTAGCCGAACTTCAGTACGGTGAGCTACCCCGTTCCCAGAAAGAGGTGGAAGAGGCGGAGAGTCGGCTGGCGGAGCTACAGGCCGACGGGAAGTACTTGCGGGAGGAGGTGGAGGCCGATGACATCGCTACGGTGGTGGCGGAATGGACGGGCATCCCCGTATCTCGCCTCCTGGAGTCGGAGCGGGCTCGACTCCGTCAACTGGAGGATCTCCTGGCGGTCCGGGTGGTGGGGCAGCGACCCGCGGTGGTGAGCGTAGCCAACGCCGTCCGGCGGGCACGGGCAGGGCTTCAGGATCCCAATCGGCCGGTGGGATCGTTCATCTTCCTGGGGCCCACCGGGGTGGGGAAGACCGAAACGGCCCGCGCCCTTTCGGAATTCCTCTTCGACGACGAACGGGCCATGGTTCGCATCGATATGTCTGAGTACATGGAAAAACACGCCGTGGCCCGCCTCATTGGCGCACCCCCGGGATACGTAGGCTTCGAGGAGGGGGGACAGCTCACGGAGGCCGTGCGTCGCCGGCCCCACGCCGTAATCCTCTTCGACGAGATCGAGAAGGCTCATCCCGAGGTTTTCAATATCCTCCTGCAGATCCTGGACGACGGCCGCCTTACCGATGCCCACGGGCGTACAGTGGATTTCCGGAACACCGTCATCATCATGACCTCGAATATCGGAAGCCAGTTCATTCTGGAGGCGGCTGGAGAGCGGCCCTGGGAGGAGGTGGATGAGCACGTCCGAAAGGAACTCCACGGACATTTCCGACCGGAGTTTCTGAACCGGGTGGATGACGTGATTCTTTTCCGGCCCCTGGAGGAAGAGCATCTCAGGAGCATCGTGGAGTTACAGCTGGATCGGGTCCGAGGCCTCGTCACCGACCTGGGGCATGAGCTGGAGGTGGACGACGATGTGAAGGACCTAATGGCCCGGGAGGGGTATGATCCCGTATTCGGGGCTCGGCCGTTGAAGCGGGTCATCCAGAACCGACTCCAGAATCCCCTGGCCATGCGCCTTCTGGACGAGGAGGTGGAGGAGGGAAGCCGGATCCAGGTTTCCCTCGCCCAGGCGGGGGATGGGGAGCTCCGCTTTGTGGTGCATCCGCCGGCCGCCTTGACGGGTGTCGAAGGATCGGAGTAACCTCCGGCTGACCCCGATCCGTTTCCCTTGAAGCCAAGGTTACCGTGCCCAGGAAAAAGCTGAACATTGGGTTGGGACTCCTCCTCCTCATGGGGGCGACGGCCTGTACTCAGCATATGGTACCGTCCCAGAGAATGGCCGGCACGGCGCCCATCCTTTCGGTGGAGCGCTTTCTGCAGGCGGCCAACGCGGGTGATCTGGATGCCATGGGTCGGATCTTCGGCACGCCGGAAGGTGCCGCGCTGGAGCGCACCGGAAATCCCATTGTGTGTGGTTTCCGGCGGGTTGGGTCGTGGTTCTGGCTGGGATCCAGATGCCCGAACCGCCAGGAGGTGGAGTTGCGAATGAACGCCATCGCCATGATCCTCCGGCATTCCTCCTACCAGATCCGTGGGGAAGGTGAGGTTCCAGGCCGCCGCTGGCCTGCCACCCGCGTCATGGTGGATATCACCCGGGGGTCTCAGGTGGCCAGGAATGTGCCATTTGTCACGGTGCAGACCCGCGATGGACGTTGGATGGTGGAAGAGATCGGGCTGGAGCGGGTCACGGCCCGCTGATCCTGCCACCAAGGACGGATTTCCCGGAACCTTTTGGGGTGTTGGGGAGTTTTGCATCAGAGTCCCCTGACGCTACGCCAGCCCGGGTAGCGCAGGAACATGAAATTGAACTGGAGAAATTGACATATGGCAGCATCTGAGAAGGTTATCGAGCTCACCGATGGTAGCTTTGCCGAGGAAGTTGAGTCGTCCACCGGGGTGACCATGGTGGATTTCTGGGCCGAATGGTGCGGGCCGTGCCGGATGATCGGGCCCATCGTGGATCAGCTGGCTCAGGATTACGGCGACAAGGGTGTGAGGGTTGGGAAGGTGGATGTGGACAGCAATCCCCAGCTCGCCACTCGCTTCCAGGTCCGGTCCATTCCCAGCATTCTCTTTTTCAAGGATGGTCAGCACGTGGATACGGTGGTAGGCGCCGTTCCCAAGCCCCATCTGGAGAAGAAGCTCCTGGAGCACATCTGATTCGCTGAGGCGACGGGGCATGTTTGGTTCTTCACTCTCATGAGCTGAACGATCCAGGTGAATCCACGCCCGCCGGGCCTTCAGGGTCGGCGGGCGTGGCCGTTTCCCTCCGTGGGCTCCTCGGATAGCTTCCCGCCATGGCCAGCCTCTTTCTGGTAAGCACACCCATCGGGAATCTGGAGGACGTCACCCAACGGGCTCGTCGGGTGTTGGGCGAAGTGCATGTGGTGTTCGCCGAAGACACCCGCCGCACTCGGATCCTGCTGGAGCACCTGGAGTTGCGGACGCCTCTTCGTTCCCTTCACCAGCACAATGAGGCGTCTCGGGTGGACGAGGTGCTGGAGCTTCTGGCCGGCGGGCAATCCCTGGCGCTGGTGAGTGATGCAGGGACCCCAGGGATTTCCGATCCCGGGCATCGTCTCGTGGAAGCCGTTCTGGAGGCTGGACACCAGGCCGTTCCCATCCCCGGCCCCTCTGCGGTGCTGGCAGCCCTCACAGCTTCCGGTCTCCCCTCGGCCATCTTCACCTTCCTGGGCTTCCCCCCCCGGAAGGGAAAGGAGCGGAGGCGCCTTCTGGAGCGGGTGTCCCGATCGGATGAGACGGTGGTGCTTTTCGAATCTCCCCATCGACTGGTGGCTCTCCTGGATGACCTGTGGGGTGCCACGGGCGGGGATGGCCGGACTGCAGCGGTGACGCGGGAGCTCACGAAGCTCCATGAGGAGGTCCAGAGGGGAACCCTTGAGGCACTGGCCGGCTACTACCGTGAGCACCCTCCCAGGGGAGAGATCACCCTGGTGGTGAGCCCGCGTCCTGCGGGGGCGGCCTCTGACGAGCCCTCGGAGGAGGAGGCTGCAGATCTGGCCCGGCGACTCCGACAGGGAGGGATGAGCGCCTCGGCTGCCGCCCGGGAGTTGGTCCGTCTCACCGGCCTGTCGCGCAACGAAGCCTACCGTCTGACTCAGGAGTTGGAGCCTTCTTGAATTCCGCCTTGATGCCTGCCCTCCTGCTCCTGGCGTTGGGACCCATGGAGGGAGAGGCCACCGCCAGGACCTCCGCAGACACCGCAATCGCGGTGGGCCGCCTTCAGTACGGAGGGGGCGGGGATTGGTACGCCAACCCATCCTCAATTCCCAACCTGCTCACCGCCATCCGGGAGGGAACGGGTATTCCCACGGCTCAGCGCGAGGAATCGGTGTCTCCCCTGGACCCCCGCCTTCCCGACTTCCCGTTCGTGCACATGACGGGCCATGGGGAGGTACGCTTCACTCCTTCGGAACGGGAGGCGCTCCGCCAGTATCTGCTTGGAGGCGGGTTTCTCCACGTGGATGACAACTACGGGTTGGATCCCGCCATACGGAGAGAGCTTTCCCTCCTCTTCCCGGATGCGGAGTTGGTGGAATTGCCCCCCGATCATCCCATCTTCCACATGAAGTACCGATTTCCGGAGGGGCTTCCCAAGATCCACGAGCACGACGGAGGGCCCCCTCAGGCCTTCGGACTCTTCCAGGGGGGACGCCTGGTGCTCGTCTACACCCATGAGGCCGATCTGGGGAACGGATGGGAAAACCCCGACGTCCACGGTACGTCACCCGAACTCCATGAGGCGGCGCTCAGGATGGGGGTGAACCTCTTCGTCTTCGCTCTCACCCAGGGGGTGCCATGAGGTCTTCCGCCCCCCCGGGACCCCTGGCTGCGTCCAGCTGGGAAGTGGTTGGGTGGTTGCGGAGGCAGGCGGCCTGGTCCATGGTGCGCTGGTGGATTACCGCCGGTCTGGCGCTCATCTGCGTCGCCTGGTTGTTGGCGGGGTCTACGCGGTGGGATTCACCATCGGCCGCTCCCGCCCTCCTGTTGGCAGTATTCACCTTGGGGGTGGGTTGGGCGTCGTTCCGGGGATTTCAGTGGACCCGCCGGTATCTGCGGCTGGCCACCGTGCTTCGGTCCATGGAGGATGGGGCGGGGCTTCCCAGGGGTGCGCTCCAGGGGGCCCTTGAACTGGAGTCGAACGTTCCTCCGGGGGTATCCCCGGCCCTGGCCAGCGCGGCTGGTCGGAGGGTACTGCCTCACCTGCACGCAGTTCCCCTCCATCGAGCGGGGATCCTGGCGGGAGAGGTGAAGCGGCTCGGCCCCCATCCTGCCTGGCCCATGGCGCTCCTGGTCTTGACGGGGGTGTTGGGGGTGCTGGCTCCAGCTCGCACCGGACTGGCGCTCCAGGGACTCATGAGTCCCTGGACCCTCCTGGCCGGGTCGGACCGTCCCCCCTTGACCATGAGTCCCATGGAGGCCCGGGTGGTAAGAGGCGCAGGGCTTCCGGTGGAGGTGACGGCGCGGGGACGCCATCAGGTGACCCTCTTCTGGCAACGTCCCGGGGAACTCCCTGACTCCCTGGTGCTGGGCGTGGAGGACAACGGATCAGTACAGGCGGCCCTTCCCCCGGTGGAGGCGGTGACGACCTTCTGGGCTCACGCTCCTGACGGCGCCACGACGCACCGGGGGGAGGTGCGTCCCACGGACCCCCTGCTCCTGGCGGGCCTGGAGGTGCAGCTCTTTCATCCTTCGCATACGGGCCTTCCGTCTACCCGGATGACCTGGCCCGTGCCCCCCCTGGATGTGCCTGAGGGAACCCGCCTGGTAGTGGGTGGAATGGCATCCCGAGTCCTTTCCCAGGCATCCATGGAGCTGCCTTCCCAGGCCGGTACCTTGGAGATGGAGGTTGACGGGGTGTCCTTCCAGGGAGAGGTGCAGGTTCGGCAGAGCGGAAGCTATGCCCTCCGACTCACCGATGAAGGCGGCTTGCGAATGGAGCCTTCCCCGGTGTTGGACGTGGAGGTGATTCCCGATCTTCCGCCAACCCTTCAACTCCTGGAGGGTCCACCCGAGGGAGTTGTACCGGTGGATCTACGGGCCCGTTTCCGGGTGGAGGCCCGGGACGACTATGGCCTGACTGAGTTGCAGGTGGAGTACCTTCCCTCCCTTCCGGGGCAGGAGACCTCCGTTCGCACCTTCCCCCTGGCGGGGATCGACGAAGCCCTCCTCCGACCCATCCTCGATCTCTCCGGCCTTCACGGCCCGGGCACGACTTCCCCTCCCGGAAGTACGGTGCGCATTCGAATGATGGCCGTAGACAACGCACCTGCGAGACAGCGCTCGGCTCCCATCGAGGTGGTTCTCCGCTTTCCACAGGGGGGCGAGGTGGACCGCACGGTCCAGGAGGAATTGGATGCCCTTGCGGGAGGTATCCAGGCACTGGGCGTGGAGGCTGCGGAGCGGGCTCGGGAAGGACAGGAGCTGGCTCAGGCCGGTGAGGCCCAGGGAGGCACCTCCGCATCCGGAGGGGGAAGTCAGGACCCAACTTCCTCTTTCCAGGATAGAGAAGCGCTCCGGCAAGCGTCCCAGGCCATGGAGGGAATGCTGGATCAGGCGAACCAGCTCATGCAGCAACTGGAAGCCATGCAGGCAGCTCTGGAGGAGAATCCCGCCAGCAACAGGGAGCTGGCACGGGACCTGGCCGACCTGCGTGCCCTCCTGGAAGAAGTGGGTGGGGCAGAAGCGCGGGCCCTCGTTCAGGAACTCGCTCGTGCTCTGGACGATGAGACGTCCACCGGTGCCATGGAAGCCATGGAGGCGATGAGCCGACAACAGGAGGCCATCCGGGACCAACTGGAGGCCTCTCTCCAACGGGCCCTCCGGGCGGCGGCGGAGGCGGAGTGGAGGGACGCCATCCGGGATGCGAACAGGGCTGCCGAGGCGCAGGAAGAGCTGGCACGGGAGCTTTCGGAAGGCGATCCGGCGTCAGAAGATCTGACCCAGGCGGGCCGGCGGCAGGAGGCGGAGGCCCTGGCGGCAGAGGCCATGATTCAGCGCATGGAACGTCTGGCCCAGCGGCTGGAGCGCCTGGAGGAGTGGGAGGCCGCGACGCAGGCCCGCCAGGTGGGGGAGCAGGTGGGAGAGGCACAAAAGGCCATGGAGCAAGCCGGTGACGCCGCCCGCAGCGGAGACTCCCCCGAGGCTGCCGCCCAATCCCGAGAGGCGAGCCAACGCATGGAGGCGGTGGCCCAGGAGCTCACCCAGGCCCGGGATGACGCTCTGGAGCAGTGGATGGATGATCTCCTTTCCAGCCTGGACGCAGTGGCGGTGGAATCGCTGGCTCTGGCTCGGGAGCAGGCCCTCATCCGGGATGACGCATCGGGTGCCGCAGCACCGCTGCGAGCCCAGCTGCGCGCCCGACAGGGGGCTGTACTCCAGGGGACCCGGAATCTGGCTACCGCACTCTCCGCTGCTGCTCGCACGGCACCTGGTGCAGTGCGGCCCGTGTCCGCAGCGGTAGGGCGGGCACTCCAGGCCGGCGTCGTCTCTCTGGAACGCCTGGAATCAGCGGGCTCCGCCAGCGGGGCGGGAGCTCTCGTAGCCGCACGGGAGAGCCAGGAGTCCTTGAACCAGGTGGCGCAGCTGGCCCTGGAGGCTCGGCAACGGATGTCGGAGGCAGGAGCGTCAGGCGCTTCGGCCCTGGAGCAACTGCTCCAGGAGTTGGAGGATGTGGCTCAGCAACAGGGGGAGCTCCTGGCCGATGCCGCTGCCCTCATGAATCAGGAGCCGGGAGCCGGGGAAGCAGGAGACCAGGTGCATCCCCTGGCCATGGGCCAGGAAGCCGTGGCCGGTGAGTTGGGGGGATTGGCCGATCACCCGGCGGCGTCCGAGCTTCCCCTGGGCGACCTGGAGGCTCTGACGCAGGAGGCCGAGGCCCTGGCCCGGGAGTTGGCCCAGGAGGGGAGTCGCATCTCACCTCAACTGGTTCAGCGCCAGGAGAGGCTCTTCCAGCGCCTGCTGGATGCCGGGCGAAGTCTGCGGCAGGACGATCAGTCCGACCAGCGGGAGGCCACCGCTGCCTCCGAGTGGGAGCTGGATGCGGTGCCTCCCCTCGCCGCTGAACTCCTCCGGGCCTTCCGATTCGCTCCCCCCTCGGCGGCCGAGTTGGATGGGTTGCCCCTCCACCAGCGAAACTGGATTCTGCTCTACTTTCAGAGGCTGAACCGATGAGGTCTGGCGTCCCTTTGGCGCTGGCGTTGGCGGGTGCGCTCCTCTTTGCGGGTCCGCCATGTTTGCCCGCCCAGGTCACGGGCGAGTCGCCTCAGGAACGGCTTCAGGAGGCAGCGCGGTCCGAAACCCGGGGTGACTGGTCCCAGGCCTCTGTGCTGTATCGGGAGATCCTGGGCCAGGACCTTTTTTCCCGGGCGGCTCTGGAAGGCATCTCCAGGGTGGCCCTGCTCCAGGGAGATCCCGATCTGGCGCTTCCCTTCGTGGAGTCGGTCATCCAGGCGCGGGAGGAGGCTGTATACCCTCGGGTCTTGCGTTTCCGGCTCCTTCTGGCACGGGATGGGGGGGGAGCCGTATTGGAGGAATGGGCTGAAATGCTGGACCGTCTCGGTCCGCAGCCGGAAGTGCGGAATGCGGGTCTGGAGGCTGCTGCAATGCTGGGAAGAGAGGGCAGGGAAGAGCTGGCGCGAGAACTCCTGGCTCCCCTTCCCGGTTGGGAGGCCCGGATGATGGAGGCACATCTCTTCCTGGCTCAGGGGGAAGTGGAGGGAATGAAGGAAGGTCTTCGCCGTGCTTTGCCTGCGCTGCCGCCGGATCCGGCCACCGAAGCCCTGGCGCTTCTCCGCCTGGCGGATGCGGCTACCCCTCGAGGGTTGGAGCTGGCGGCTCGCCTGATTCTGGAGGAAGGGGTGGGTGGGATGGAAGCGGTGGCTCAGGGATGGGTGGAGTTGGACCAGCGGGAGGCGCCTGCGTTGCTGCTCCTGGCCGCCGGTATGGCGTGGGCACGGAGTGAAGAGGATTTGGGCATGGATCTCCTTTCCCTCGTGATCAGCCAGTTCCCTCGCTCGCCGGAGGCTCCGGAAGCCGCGCTCCGGTGGGCCCGGGGCCCCCTTCCCGCAACCTCCCGGGAGAGAGAGGAGAGGATGGCGATTCTGGAGGGAGTGCTGGTGCGGCACCCTGCGTCGGCGGTGGCTCCCCTCCTCCGCAGGGAGTTGAACCGCCTCCGGGAGATGGGGTCATGAGGAGAAGCTTCTGGATGGCCACCCTGACGGCGTGCCTGGTGATGGCTCCCTGGCTAGGGAGTGGCTCGGTAAAGGCACAGCAGCTGCTGGTGCCCATGGACCGGTCGCAGGCGAATCACCTGAAAGCCTACGGAGTAACCTTCTCCGCTCTGGAGGCCGGTGCCACGGGAGAGTGGCTGCTGAATTTTCGAGGGGGCAGCTTTCTCCTACCTGATGTGCCGGCCATTCGCCGGGATGCGGCTCTCCGAGGCGTATCGGTGGAGCCCGTTTCGCCGGCAGCCCTTACAGGGATCCGGGCTCGAATGGAGGAGGGGAACATGGAGGCGGTCATCCTGGAGACGGTACCCCGCATCGCCATCTATACCCCGCCCAACACCCCACCCTGGGACGACGCCGTCACCATGGCCCTTTCCTACGCAGGCATCCCCTATGAAACGGTGTGGGATGAGGAAGTGCTCCAGGGCAGGCTGGTGGACTTCGATTGGCTACACCTCCACCATGAGGACTTCACCGGCCAATACTCCAAGTTCTTCACCACCTACTCGGGGAGCGTCTGGTTTCGAGAGGAAGTGGAACGCAATGAAGCCGTGGCCTCCGCTTTCGGTTTTCCCAACGTTCCGCAGTTGAAGGGAGCCGTGGCCCGGGAAATCCGCGCCTACGTGGAGCAGGGAGGGTTCCTCTTCGCTATGTGCTCCGCCACCGAGACCCTGGATCTGGCTCTGGCCGGAGAAGGGATTTCGTTCGCGGCTGCCTTCTCCGCCGGCGCTCCCCCCGACCCCGACGCCTCGGCAAAGATGGACTGGTCCAAGGCCATGGCTTTTCAAGATGCCGCTCTGGCCCTCTCGCCTTCGGTGAACGCCTTCAGCGATGTGGACGGACACCAGGTGAACACTCCCCACCGACGTCCCCTGGGGGCATTCCGACTCTTCGACTTCAGCGCCCAGTTCGATCCGGTTCCCTCCATGCTCACCCAGAACCACGAGGCCGTGATCCCCGATTTCTATGGCCTCACCACTTCGTTCCGGGAAGACCGCATCCGGCCTGGGGTGGCCATCCTTGCTCAGGACGGGGAGTTGGTGAAATACGTGCACGGGTCGCTGGGGGAAGGCACGTTCACCTTTCTGGGAGGGCACGATCCAGAGGACCCGGAGCATCAGATCGGCGATGCCCCCACAGATTTGGACCTCCATCCCAACTCCCCCGGGTACCGACTCATCCTGAACAACGTCCTCTTTCCGGCTGCTCGAAAGGAGCCGCTGAAGACGTGAGCCCCCGCCCGGTCCTCACCCTTCCTCCGGCCACGGCAGAGCGGATCCGAGAAGAGATCCGTAAGGCCGGGGGTCAGGAGGTGACGTTTCTGGCGGAGGTGGACGCCCTGGGGGCGGTGGAGAACCCCCGAGCTGTAGCCAGGGGCAACCGCACGGCCGTGCTGGCGGTGGCCCGGGATGCGCCTCAGGGAGGGGTCCTCATCCACAATCACCCGTCGGGCATCCTGGAGCCCTCCGACGCGGATCTGGCGGTGGCTACACGCCTCTTTGAGGAGGGTCTTGGCTCGGCCATCGTGGACAATGGGGCGTCCCGGCTTTACGTGGTAGTTGAGCCTCCGGAGACTCGGAAGCGGGTGGAACTGGAGCCCGATGAAGTGGAAGCGCTGGTGGCGCCGGGAGGACAGCTTTCCACGCTCCATCCAGGATATGAGGATCGGCCGGGCCAACGAACCATGGTGCGGGCGGTGGTGGAGGCGTTCAACAGGGGTGGGGTTCGGGTGGTGGAGGCGGGAACGGGTACGGGGAAATCTCTGGCCTACCTCCTTCCGGCGGCTCGGTGGGCGGCCGAGAACGGGGAGCGGACGGTGATCTCCACCAACACCATCCATCTCCAGGAGCAGCTCACCGGCAAGGATCTTCCACTGGTGGCCCGGCTCACCGGGGTGGAGGTGAAGTGGGCCCTGGTGAAAGGACGGGGAAACTACGTCTCCATACGCAGGGCGCGCCTGGCGGCCAGCACCCAGGAGCAGCTCTTTCCATCCGACCGGAGTTCCGAGATCACATCTCTTCTGGAATGGCTGGGAAACACGGAAGACGGATCCCTGTCGGACCTGGCCAATCCCCCCTCAGATGAGGTTTGGGACGAGGTCCGAAGCGACGGAGATGTCTGTCTCCGGGCCCGGTGTCCCCATTTCCAGGCCTGTTTTTATCAGAAAGCCCGTCGACGGGCGGCCTCGGCGGAGATCCTGGTGGTGAACCACCATCTTCTTTTCTCCGATCTGGCGGTGCGGAGAGGCGTGGGTGGCTTCGGTCAGTCGGCCGTTCTGCCCCCTTTTCGGCACCTGGTTTTGGATGAAGCCCACAACGTGGAGGATGCCGCCACCTCCCATCTGGGTGCCGAGGTGAGCCGGCAGGGACTGTTTCGCACCCTCTCCCGCCTGGATCGGGGCGGGAAGGGAGTGCTGGCCGCCGTGGAAGAGGGCCTGCGGGGTCGGGGGGATGGAGTCGAGGCCCGAGCTCTGCTGGAGCGTGTGGAAGGGCGGGTGCGACCTGCGCTGGAGCGAGCTCGCAGCGCCCTCTCCGTCTTCTTCGATGCGCTGGATCCCCGGGTTCCTGATCCTCAGGAGGGTCCGGTGCGGCTCCAGCCACCGGGAGAGGGAAGGGGCATGCTGGATGATCCGCCCCTGCACGAAGCGCTGGAGAGGCTATTGGAGGACATGAGTCACCTTCGTAGGGAACTCCGGGCCATGCGGGAGCGGGTTGAGGAAGGGTTGGAGTGGAGGGAGGCGCTTGAGGAACGGATGCTGGACCTGGCCTCTGTGGAGTATCGTGTTGAGGCGGCGGGGACGGCCCTTCGGGTCATTCTTCAGCCAGACCCTCAGGAGGCCCCCCATTCCCTGGTTCGCTGGATGGAGGGCCGACGGGCTCGGGGGGGAGGCCGGAGCGTGGCTCTGGCCGCGGCTCCGGTGGAGCCCGGGGACCTCCTGAGGAAGGAACTCTTCCAGCACATGGAGACGGCGGTACTCACCTCCGCCACCCTCACCACCCGGAAGGGTTCCTTTACCCATGTGCGGGAGCGCCTGGGGTTGGCCTCTCTGGATGCTTCTGGGGGGATGGTCATGGATGGGGAAGGTGTGGACGGGGACGAGGAAGGGCCCGCCGACCAAGAGGGTCTACGGGTGGAGGAGCTCCAGCTGTCCTCACCATTCGACTTCGCCACCCAGTCCATTCTGGCGGTTCCCATGGATCTGTCTGGCGCCACGGACCGGGGTCAGAACGGCGACGGGGCTAAGGCGTCAGAGGCCACCGTCACGGTGGTGAAGGAAATGGCCCGGATCACCGACGGGGGGATCTTCGTGCTCTTCACCTCCCATCGTGCCCTCCGGGATGTGGCGCATCGCCTTCGCCGAGAGGGGGTGGAGGGCAGGCACCCCCTCTATGTCCAGGGGGAGGGACCTAGAAGCTGGCTCTTGCGGGAGTTCACGGCTTCCGGCAGCGGGATCCTTCTGGGAAACGCCGCCTTCTGGGAGGGTGTGGATGTTCCCGGCGATCCGTTGAGGGGGATGGTTATCCAGAAGATCCCCTTCCGCGTGCCCACGGAACCCATCACTGCGGCTCGACTGGACGCATTGGAGGCACGGGGGCGAAACGCCTTCTGGGAGTATATGCTGCCACAAGCGGCTCTTCGCCTGAAACAGGGCTTCGGCCGCCTCATCCGCGCCAGGTCAGATCGAGGAGCGGTGGTTTTGCTGGATTCCCGGATCGTCAGCAGCCGTTACGGCCGGGTCCTGAGGGATTCTCTCCCCCCGGCCCCGCTCATCCGGGGGCCGTGGGCTGAAGTGGCGCCACAGGTGGAGGCGTTCTACCGAGGAGGCGTGGAGGTTTAGAAGGCTGTTGATCACTTGTCTCGCCGGGAAGGTGGAATAGATTACGGCGTTCAAGCTCCCGGGCCTTCGGGAGTTTCTCTCTCCTGTGTTCCTGAGGATCAGGTATGAAGCGGATCATCGGCCTTGCCCTGGGACTTCTCTGGTCTGTGCTGGCCATTCTGGCGTTCAGGCACTCGTCGGCCGGCTGGGCGGCGGACCATAGCGACATTGGCATCTGGTGGGCGGTGGTGGGGACTTTCCTCGCCATTGCCGCCGCTACGTTGTTCGTGGGCACCATCATCCACACCCGGAACCGGGCGGGGTAGTTGGCTCTCCCACGACCCTCCAAGATCATCTGTGTGGGAAAGAACTATCTGGCCCATGCTCGGGAGTTGGGGGGGGAGGTTCCCCAGAAGCCTCTCCTCTTCCTGAAAGCTCCGTCATCCCTCCTGGGGGTCGGAGAGGTGGTACGGCTGCCCCAAGGGGCGGGTCGGGTGGACTACGAGGGCGAGATCGGAGTTGTTGTGGGTTGGAGGGCCAAGAATCTGAGGGAGTCAGAGGCCCTCTCCGCCGTGTCGGGCTTCGTGCCCTTGAATGACATCACCGCCCGGGATCTCCAGCGCCGGGATGATCAATGGAGCCGGGCCAAGGGGTTCGACACCTTCTGCCCCGTGGGCGACCCGACCCCCGTGGGAGACCTGGACCCCGGCGCATTGGAGGTCATCACCCGCGTGAATGGAGAGGTCCGCCAACACGGACGATCGTCGGATATGGCATTCTCCATTCCCTACCTCCTGGCCTACATCTCCAGGATCATGACCCTGGAGCCCGGTGACCTGGTGGCTACGGGTACTCCGGAGGGGGTGGGACCCCTGCAGCATGGCGATGTGGTGGAGGTGGAGATTCCGGGTGTGGGGCGCGTGAGCAACCCCGTGGCCCGGGATGACGAAGGGTGGGATTGGTCAGAAGAGGATGTTTCGGGGGTGGCCGGCGGATGATGGCCCCGGGAGGTGCAGGCGCTCCCGGCGGAGATGCCTCAGCTCCCTCCCTGTCGCGGTATCTGGAATCGCTTCCGGCGTATCCGCTGTCTCAGATCCCTGAGATCCGCCGGGAGCTGGAGGGCAGGGGGATCCAGGTGTTGGATCTGGGTACCGGCGACGCCGATCTCACTCCCCCGCCCCAGGCGGTGGAGGCTCTCCAGTTGGCGGTGGCCGACCCTGGCTTCTCTCGGTATCCCTTTCAACTGGGCCTCCCGGCCTTCCGGGAAGCGGTAGTGGAATGGATGGCGGAACGGTTCGGGGTGGAGTTGGATCCATATCGGGAGATCCTCCCCCTCATCGGGTCCAAGGAGGGGCTGGCCCACCTGGCCTTCACCGTCCTCTCTCCCGGAGACGCAGCCATGTTTCCCGACCCGGGGTACCGAGCGTATCTGGGGGGCATCGTCCTGGCCGGCGGTGTGCCAAGACCGGCCCCCCTGCTACCAGAGCACGACTTCCGCGTGCCCCTGGAGCCCCTGGAAGGCGCAGCTGGAGACGACGTGCGCCTCCTGTATCTGAACTACCCCGGCAACCCCACGGGGGCCACGGTGGAGTTGGCCGAACTTCAGCGAGCCGTGGATATATGTCGGAGCCGGGGCATCGTGTTGGCCCATGACGCAGCCTACTCGGAGATCGCCTTTGATGGGTATCGGCCGCCCAGCGTGCTCCAGGCCCATGGTGCTCGGGATGTGGCATTGGAGTTCCATTCCCTCTCCAAGACGTACAACATGACGGGGTGGCGACTGGGGTGGGCCGCTGGGAGTGCCCGTCTCATTGCGGCTCTAAGCCGGGTGAAGACCTTTCTGGACACCGGCGCGTTCCTGGGAGTGCAGGCAGGGGGCACCGCCGCGTTGAAGTGCCATGCGGATTGGGTCCCGAGGAACGTGGCTCAATTCCAGCTACGGCGAGATGCTGCGGTGGAAGCACTCCGAAGGGGTGGTTACACTGTCGAATGGCCCCGGGGCGGCCTCTATTTGTGGGTTCCCATCCCCACCGGAGAATCCTCGGAGGCCTTCGCGCTTCGTGCTCTGGAGCAGGAGGGGGTGGTGGTACTTCCCGGATCGGGTCTGGGTGAGGCCGGAGAGGGTTTCTTTCGGGTGGCCCTTACCCTTCCCCCCAGCGGCATGGAGGAGGCAGGAGGACGGCTGGGCCGTCTGCTGGGGTGAGTCGGGAAACCGCTGCCTGGGTCAACGGGGGAACCGCCTCCCTGTGTGGGGTTAGAAACCAACAATGACGGTCCCTCCTCCTGACCGCTCCGGTCTCGAACCTGCTTCCCCCTCCGTCCGCGAAACCTTACCTGGCTCGTCCCATGAAAGACCTGGGTCCTCGAGCTACAGGCAGGCTCTGTGGTGGGGGCTGGGAATCTCCTCACTGATCCATCTGGTGGGGTTGGCCATCTATCCCATCTGGCTGCAGTGGTCCGAGCCGGCGCTGGGCCTATCGGGGGAAGTACAGCCCGCCGAGTCCACCCCGTCGGCGGCCCTTGAACTCCTTGCCCTGCGGGAGTTGGAAGAGGAGGAAGAGACCGTCACATCCCCGGAATCCGAGATCCCCACGCAGGTGGCTCCGCCGGTTCGGCCCGGTCCGCCCACCGGCCAGCCGGCCGCCGGAGAGTTGGAGCGCACCCCTGGCCGAACCGGGAGAACGGCGGCCGAGCAGCTTCTTCCGCAGATGGTAGACCCCAGGCTCTGGCAGGGTGTCGATCCGGAACTCACACAACTCTCGGACGAGGAGCGAGCCCTCTTGCGTCTCCATGCTCTCTTCCGAGCGGCCAATGATTCGGCGGCCCTGGCGGAGGAGGCAGCCCGGCGCGCCACCGACTGGAGCACCACCGACGAGGAGGGCAACCGCTGGGGGGTCTCGCCGGGAAAGATCCATCTTGGAAAGTTCTCTCTCCCCCTTCCTTTCCACTTCACCCCCCCACCGGGTCGCAGGGATCAGGCGGCGCAGCGGGCCTGGGAGTGGGAGCAGCTTCAGCAGGGGGCTGCTTCCGGCCAGGCGTGGGAGAATTTCAACACCCGGGCCCGGGAGATCCGGGAGCGCAAAGATCGGGAGCGCGCAGATACCTTGGGCACCGGGAACTGAGGTCAGTTGGACGCTGGTAGCCCATGGCTGCCTCGTGGAGTGTTACAGAAGTAGATGCAAGCAGTTGCAAGCAAAGGTTGCACCCCATGGAGTTCCGTCCCACTTTGCCTGGGTAAACAGGTGTAGTCAGTCGAAGATCACCCAAACCCGGACATGCGCATGGGACCGGAGGCCGGCCCGACAGGGCGTCTCTTCTACGCGGGTTTGTTGGAAACCCTCCTCCAGGGCATGGGGACATCCAACGGGTACCTCTTCCATCACGGTCCCCGCACGGCGCTTTTGGCTGTGCGATTGGGCAAGAGTTTCCGGCTCTCTCCCCGTGAGTTGGGGGAACTCCTGGTGGCGGGTGTGCTCATGGACGTGGGCATGGTGGGGCTGGTGGAAGACGCCTGGGATCGTCCGGTCCCCGTGCTGCCTCCCCCGCAGCGGGCGCAGGTGCGTCAACATCCGGAACGGAGCGCGCGCCTCATTCGCCACATCCCCCATCTGGAGTCGGTGGAACCCCTTCTCTACCATCACCACGAGTGGTGGGATGGGAGTGGCTACCCGGAAGGACGCCAAGGAGAGGATATCCCCTTCGGCTCTCGGATCCTTCGGTTGGCGGATACGGTCTCTGCGCTTGGGGAAGACCGGCCGCAACGTCCCCGTCGGGTCTCTGAGGAGATCGCCCGGACGGTGGAGCGAGGTGCCGGTAAGGAGTTCGACCCCGCAGTGGCCCAGCGATACCTGGACCTCCTCCAGGACGGAGAGATCCCTCCCTACCAGGACCGCCTGTTTCATCGGGCCCAGGCCCACGCAGTTGATGCCATCCTGCCTGAGGGGAGTAGCGGGGTGTCCGGGGAGGCGCTTCTGGATGTGCTGGGGTTCCTCATTGATGCCAAGGATCGGTACACCGGAGGCCATTCCCGACGTGTGGGGGTGCTGGCCCAGGAGGTTGCGTCCGTCCTTGGACTGGATCCCGATACCCAGGAGCGAGTCCGCATCGGCGGGCATCTCCACGATCTGGGGAAGCTCCGGGTTCCCAGGAGGGTCCTCACCAAGAACTCCAACCTCACCGTGGAGGAAGTCCGACTCGTGGAGTGCCATACCGTGGATGGCGCGTCACTTCTGGAGCGCATTCCCGCTCTGGCCACCCTGGCGCCGGCGTGCCGCTATCACCATGAGCGATGGGATGGCGAGGGATACCCGGAGCGGATTTCCGGGGATCGCATTCCCATCATGGCCCAGATTCTGGCAGTAACTGACGCCTACGATGCCATGACGTCACAGCGCACATACCGACGTGCGCTGCCGCACCACGCTGCGCTGGGTGAGGTGGCAGCAGGCCGGGGGGGCCATTTCGCACCGGAGGTGGTAGACGCTTTTCTCTCTCTCCCGGCCCGGGTGTTTGTTGGATTGCGGCCTCCGGCGGGCAGAAGGGGTCAGCCCTTGGATCCCCTTTTGCACGTTCCTGTTGGAATGGCTTCCCGGACGGCCGCCGGGGCCTGACGCCGCGTTTCCCGAGGAGTTGGTGGAGAACCGGCCTCGGAGCTCAAGGAAAACGGGCGGCCATTCGGCGGAACCGAGGAGATGGGATCTTCCGTGGCCCTTCGGCGGAAGGGTCGAGGAAGATAAATTCAACGATTACCCTTCCCCTTCGCTTCCCACCCCGGGCAACCCGCGGGTGGAGAACCCACCCAGGACTTCTGCCGTGGATACCGCACTTCCCCCCCGCCTCGATCCTGCTTCGCTGGAAAAGCCTCTCTATGCCCGCTGGAAGGAAGAAGGGGTATTCCACGTAACTCCGAAGGAGGTCCTGGAGGCCGGGCGAGAGCCCTACGTCATCGTCATTCCACCGCCCAACGTCACCGCCGTGCTCCACATGGGCCACGGGTTGAACAACACCATCCAGGACGTGCTCATACGGTGGCGCCGGATGCAGGGCCGGGCGGCGCTGTGGGTGCCCGGAACCGATCACGCGGGGATCGCCACCCAGAATGTGGTGGAGCGGCTCCTACAAAGGGACGGTCTTTCCCGACAGGATCTGGGTCGGGAAGCCTTCGAGGAGCGGGTCTGGGCCTTCGTGAAGGAGACGGGAGGCACCATTCTCCAGCAGCTGGAGGCCATTGGCGCCAGTTGCGACTGGGAGCGAACCCGCTTCACCCTGGATCCGGAGTTGAGTCGGGCGGTGCGAGAGGTGTTTGTACGCCTCTACGAGAAGGACCTCATCTACCGTGGGGAGTACATCATCAACTGGTGTCCCCGCTGCCTCACCGCGCTCGCCAACGAGGAGGCGGAAGGGCACGAAGTAGAGGGACGGTTGCACCACCTGCGCTACCCGCTGCCGGAACCGGCGTGGGAGGCTGCGGCCCGTGCCCGTTCGGCCGGCGCGGAAGCCCTGGGCAAGGACGAACAGGGTCGCTGGTACCTCACGGTCTCCACCACCCGGCCTGAGACCATGCTGGGTGATACCGGGGTGGCGGTGCATCCCGATGATGAGCGGTACGGTGGGTTGGTGGGGGTGGAGGTGGAACTCCCCCTTACCGGTCGACGCATACCCATCGTGGCCGACGCTTTCGTGGATCCGGAGTTTGGAAGCGGCATGGTCAAGGTCACTCCAGCCCACGATCCCAATGACTTCGAGATCGCGTCGCGCACCGGGTTGGAGATCCTGAACATCCTGGAACCCGATGCCACCCTGGGGGAGAACGCCCCTGCGGCCTTCCGGGGGATGGACCGATTCCAGGCCCGGAAGGAGGTTTTGAGCGCCCTGAAGGTTGCCGGACTCTATGGGGGAGAGGAGGTCCATACCCATTCCGTGCCCCACTGCTACCGGTGCGACACAGTGGTGGAGCCCCGCCTCTCGGATCAGTGGTTCGTGAGGATGCGGCCCCTGGCCCAGCCGGCGCTGGCGGCCTCCCTGGACGGGACCATCACCTTCCACCCCGACCGATGGACTCGGGTGTACCAGGAGTGGTTGGAGAACATCCGGGACTGGTGCATTTCCCGGCAGCTCTGGTGGGGACACCGGATTCCCGTGTGGTACTGCCAGGATGAATCCTGCCAGGAAGTGATTTGCGCCCGGGAAGACCCGGCGGAATGCCCCGCTTGCGGCGGTAGCAGCCTGGAGCAGGATCCTGACGTCCTGGATACCTGGTTCTCATCCTGGCTCTGGCCTTTCTCGGTGTTCGGGTGGCCCGAGGAGACCGACGACGTGAAGGCGTTCTATCCGGGACACGCTCTGGTTACAGCCCCGGAGATTCTCTTCTTCTGGGTGGCTCGGATGATCATGGCCGGCTACGAATTCCGGGGAGAGGCTCCCTTCACCTCAGTCTTCCTCCATGGCACGGTGCGCGACGCCCAGGGCAGAAAGATGTCCAAGTCCCTGGGCAACGGGATCGACCCCATGGAGGTGGTGGACCGTTTCGGAGCCGATGCCCTGCGGTTTACCGTGCTCTCCATGTGTGGCGTGGGCACGGACATCCATCTGGACCATGAAGATCTGGAGGCGGCGTTCGCCCCAGGGCGGAACTTCGCCAACAAGCTCTGGAACGCCGGTCGGTTCACCCTCATGTCGTTGGGTGACGACCCGGTGCCTTCTCTGGATGAAGTGGAGCCCCACCTGGAGCTGGCCGACCGATGGATCCTCTCGCGGCTTTCGGACGCTTCAGAGCAGATGACTCGGAGTCTGGAGCGTTTCCGCATCCATGAGGTGACGGAGCGGGGATATCATTTCTTCTGGGGGGAATTCGCCGATTGGTATTTGGAGCTGGTGAAGCCCCGGCTGAGGGGTGAGGCAGGTGGGGAGAGTCGACAGGCGGCCCGGGCAACCCTTGTCAGGGTCTTCGATGGGGTTCTTCGGCTCCTGCACCCGTTGGTCCCCTTCGTGACGGCGGGTCTCTGGGAGCGCCTTCCGTGGCCCGAGGGTGCGGAGCGTCCGGATTCTCTCCTGGTGGCCCCGTGGCCTGAGCCGGTGGAAGCCTGGGCCTCCCCCGAGGCCGAGACGGCCATGTCGTCTCTCCAGGAGCTCATCACCCGGATTCGCTCACTCCGGAAGGAGTACGGAGTGCCGGAGGGGGCGGACGTGAGCCTCGTCCTGCCTGCGGTTTCGGCGGCTCTGGATCGTGCCCTGACAGGAGAATCCAGGGCATTGGCGGGGATGGCCAAGGTGGCCCAGGTCAGTCGTGGGGAAGGCCAGGGCGTGGGCGCTCACGACGTCCTCCCCGATGGTACGGAGATCTTCCTTCCCCTGGAGGGGGTGGTGGATCTGGATCGGGAACGGAGTCGTCTGAAGCAGGAGATGGATCGATTGGCGGGTCAGCTCACGGGGATCCGGAAGAAGCTGGAAAACAGGAATTTCGTGGAGCGCGCTCCGGAGGCGGTGGTGGAGAAGGAGCGGGACAAAGCCTTCCAGATGGAGGCCCAGCGGGGGAAGCTGGAAGAAAAGTTGATGATTCTGGAGGGTCGGTGATCCTAACCCCGTTCGCAGGAGCGCGGACTCCGGGGGTCCCTGGTCCTGCCTGGCTGCCCACGGTCTGCGTGGCCCTCGCCGGGGGAGTGCTCGTCATGGGTGGGTGTGCCCGACAGGGGGCTCCCACCGGGGGGCAGCCGCCGGCCATTCCTCCGTCCGTGGTGGCCACCACCCCTGACACCTTTGCCATCCTTCCCGATTTCCGGGACGGGGTGGTGATCCGATACAACCGGCCCATCAGTGAGCGCGCCGGCGGAGGGAGCCTGCCGGGTCTGGTGGATGTGTCACCCCGGTTGGGGGAAGTGGAGGTTCGGAACCGGGGGAATTCGGTGGAGATCTCCATGGATGGCGGATTCCCCTCGGGACGGGTGTATCGGGTGTCGATCCAGCCCGGAATCACGGATCTCTACGGACAGGCCACCGAGGAGCCTTTCGAACTGGTCTTCTCCACGGGAGCTCCATTCCACCCCAATGTGGTGGCGGGGGTGGTGGAGGACCGGATCACCGGGCAGGTTGCGACCGGGGCCAGGGTCGAGGCCTTTCTCACTGGAGATACCATCCCCCTCTCGGCAGTCACGGACCGGGACGGCATCTTTGCCCTCCGGTACGTGCCTTCGGGCGAAGTGCGTCTCCGGAGCTATCTGGATCGTGCCCGGAACTTCCAGATGAGTGAAACCGACCCCAGGGACTCGGTGACGGTGGAATTGGCAGAGGGCGATACGGTCATGGTGTTTGACCTGGCCCTTTTGCTGCCGGACTCCACCCCGGCGGTACTGGGCGCGGCGCAGGTGGAGGATTCCCTCACCCTTCGACTCACCTTCGACGACCATCTGGATCCGGACTGGGATCCCGGTGAAGCCTCGGTCACCCTTTCCCGCGAGGACGGTGGGGCGGTGCCCGAGGTGATGACCGTGCTCCATCCTGCCCAGCAAGACTCCCTGGTAGCCCTGGAGAGGGAGGCTCAGGCGGAGCGGGAAGCCGCAGCTCGGGAAGCGGAGACGGAAGCAGCCAGGCAGGAGGCCGAGGCGGCGGTGGACGAGGAGGAGATCGAAGCGGTGGACGAGGCAGCCCAGGCGGAGGAAACCAGGCAGGAGGCCGAGGGGGAGCTTGGTGCCCAGGCGGATATCCGGGGCCAGGCCCGGGCCCCAGCTGAGCCACCACTTCCCCAGCCCCTCCTCTATACGGAGCTGTCCGCCCCCCTGGACCCCGAGACGGAATACCAGGTGATTGTGGCGGGAGTAAGGAATGTGAACGGATTGCCGGACGGGGGTGGGGAAGTCCAGTTCCGGACCCCGGCTCCTCCCCCTCTGCCGGAGCCGGACTCCGTCCCGCCCCCCCCTGACGGTGGCTGACACCGCGGCTCAGCAGCTCCGGCAGGCTGTCTTTCTCGATCGGGACGGCACTCTCGTGGAGGAGCGCCACTATCTCTCCGATCCGGCGCAGGTGGTCCTGGTCGTCGGGGCTGCACAAGCGGTGAGGCGCTTGCAGGGCGCCGGCCTGGCCGTGGTGGTGGTGACAAATCAATCGGGCATCGCCCGCGGGTATTACACCGAGGCCGAGTATCGGGCCGTGGCTGACCGGGTGGACGAACTCCTCCACGCAGAGGGTGTGGTGGTGGACGGCACATATCACTGCCCTCACCTGCCTGGGGTGACCGGCCCGTGCGACTGCCGAAAGCCCGGACCCGGCATGTATCTCCAGGCGGCCCGGGAACTGGGTCTGGCCACCCGGGGATCGTTCTACGTGGGGGATCGCTGGAAAGATGTACTTCCCGCCGTACGCTTTGGGGGAAGGGGGATCCTGGTGCGCTCCGGCTATGGCCGGGAGCAGGAGCCCTTGGTCCCGGAGGAGTTGGAGGGATGCGTGGCCCCACTCCACGCCCATGGAGAAGTCATGGTACCTGCCCTCCATGGACCCGGCCACCCCAACTCCCGCTCACCAAAAGTGGTTGTGGCCGACGACCTGACCCAGGCCTCACGCTGGATCGTGAGCGCCTCCATTGATGGGGTCCGTTGACCCTCCTCCCACACTTGTCGTAGCTTCCTCATCGGGTATCGCGTTGGGGCAGCGTGGAGGTGCAACCCCTGGGGTCCCCAGGGGTAGAAAGCTGCATCGGAATCAGGGTGGTTGCCCGGTCCCACCAAGAGGGTGGCGAATGTCCGGTCCGACGAAAAGGGGGGGCGCACGTTGAAGCCGCCTCCCTCCAGATCCATGGGAGTATCCAGCTATGCAGATCCAACTTACCGACCAAGCCATTGAGAAGGTAAAGACGTTCATTGAGGAGCACGGGGCTGGAAACGGGTCCGGACTCAGGGTAGCCGTGCTCCCAGGAGGTTGCTCCGGCTTCCAGTACGGTCTGAACATCGAAGATGCCCCGGAAACCGACGATGAGATCCTCGACGCCGAGGGGATTCGAGTTTTCGTGGACCCCTTCAGTGCCCAATATCTGGAAGGCACTGAGATCGATTACGTTACCTCCATGATGGGCTCAGGCTTCACCTTCAAGAACCCCTCGGCTGCCGGAGGGTGTGGATGCGGCAGCTCCTTCACGGTGTGATCTCATCGTCCCGTTGAAGGCGTTCACCGGCGGCCCTTTCGGGCAGAACGGATATCTTCTCACCTGCCCCGAGACCGGGGTCTCCGCCGTAGTAGATCCTGGGGCCTGGGTGGAGGACCTATTGGAGGTCCTGGCCAGGGACCAGGTACAGGTGGAGTCCATCCTCCTCACCCATGCCCACCTGGACCATGTGGAAGGGCTCCCGGCGCTCCGGGAGGTGTGTTCGGCTCCCATCTATCTCCATCCCATGGATCGGCCGCTCTACGATGCCGTGCAGGCACAAGCCCAGCTTTTCGGGCTTCACGTAGGAAAGTTGCCTCCGCCTGACCGGGAACTCCACCACGGAGACCAACTCCAGGTGGGGGCGTTGCAGTTGGAGGTCCTTCATGCCCCGGGACACGCTCCGGGACACGTCATGTTTCACCTGCCCGGCGAGGGCGTGGCGCTGGTGGGCGATGTGGTTTTCCAGGGCTCCATCGGGCGGACGGACCTTCCAGGCGGTGATTTCCGGCAACTCATGGAGTCCATCCGCAATCGGGTGCTCACCCTCCCCGACGAGACCCGCCTCCTCCCAGGCCATGGGCCCGAGACCACGGTGGCGCAGGAACGGGAGTCGAACCCCTTCCTGGTACCCCACTTCGGGGGTGAACTGGCATGAGCGGCTCCCCCCAGCCCATTCGCATCGCCGTATTCGTATCCGGCAGGGGAAGCAATCTGGGAGCCATCCTCCGTGCGGAGGAAAGCTGGGCCGGGCTGGCCCGGGTGGAGCTGGTGGTGTCCAACCGGGAGGACGCTCCGGCTCTGGATTTGGCCCGGGCCGTCGGACGGGATTCGCTGGTCCTGCCCGCACGGGGCGCCCAGGCCGACTCCGCGCTCCTGAAGGCCCTGGAGGAACAGGGCATTCACCTCATGGTGCTGGCGGGTTACCTGCGGCTCATCCCAACCTCCGTGGTGGAGCGGTTCAGGGGACGCATCCTGAACGTGCATCCTTCCCTCCTACCGGCCTTTGGAGGCGAGGGGATGTACGGTTCGCGCGTCCATGAGGCGGTGCTGGAGTCCGGGTGTACCGTGAGCGGGGCCACTGTGCACTTTGTGGACGAGGTCTACGATTCGGGTCGGGTGCTGGCCCAGTGGCCGGTGCCTGTTCTTCCCGGCGATACCCCTGAGACCCTGGCCGAACGCATCCAGGCGGTGGAGCATGTGCTCCTGCCGGCGGCTGTCTACCACGTGGCCGAAGCCCTGGCGGAAAGCCGAGCTCCAGACCGCTTCCGACCGCCGGGACCCGTGTTCACTCTGGGCGAGGACGCTCCGGACTATCAGATCAAGGGCCAGGTGGCCCGGGCTTTTGGAGAACGATGAGCAATCGATTGAAGAATGGGCGAGGCCGACGGGCACTCCTGAGCGTGTCCAACAAAGAGGGAATCCTGGAATTCGGCCGGGGGCTCGTGGAGCGGGGATTTCAGCTCGTCTCCACCGGCGGCACGGCCCGGGCTCTACAGGCGGGCGGGATCCCCGTCACGGGGGTGTCGGAGGTTACGGGACATCCGGAGATCCTGGACGGGCGGGTGAAGACGCTCCATCCCGCCATCCACGGTCCCCTACTGGCTCGGCGGGATGATCCCACGCATGTCAAGGCCCTGGACGAGCTGGGGTACCACCTGTTGGATGTGGTGGCGGTGAACCTATACCCCTTCAGGGAAACGGTAGCCGCGGGTGATGTGACGGTGGACCAGGCCATGGAGAAGGTGGATATCGGCGGCCCCACCATGATTCGGGCGGCGGCGAAGAACCATGCCCATGTATGGGTGGTGGTGGATCCCTCCGATTATCCCAGGATCCTGGCTATGCTGGACGAGTCCGGATCGGATCCAGCTCTCAGAGAGACGGAGGAGAACGACCTTCGGCGGGCCATGGCCGTGAAGGTGTTTCGGCACATCGCGGAGTACGATACTGCGGTGGCGGAATTCCTGGCGGGTGCCGGTGCCGGCTCGACCTCTGATTCGGTGATGGTAGGCGAGACTCCCGAGGAACTGCCCGCCTCCCTGACCCTTGCGTTGAGACGGAAGGAGAGCCTCCGTTACGGCGAAAACCCCGATCAGTTGGCAGCCCTGTACACTCCAGCCCATGGACCCTCTGCCGGAGTGGCCGCCTTGCAGCAACTCCATGGCAAGGCCCTGTCGTACAACAACCTCCTGGACCTGGATGGGGCGCTGCTCTGCCTCTCCCCCTTTGCTCGCTCGCCTCGGCCGGCTGTGGTCATCGTGAAGCACACCACCCCGTGTGGGGTGGCGGTGGGACGGGACCTGGCCCAGGCGTATGGAAAGGCGCTGGCCTGCGACCCCACCAGTGCCTTCGGCTCCGTCATCGCCGTGAATCGAATGGTGGATCCGGCTACCGCCGAGGCTCTCTCCCAACTCTTTGTGGAGTGTGTGGTGGCCCCGGGGTTCCAGCCGGAGGCGCTGGAGATCCTCACCGTGAAGAAGAACATCCGGGTGTTGGTTATCCCCTCAGGGCAGCAGGGAGGCGATGGGGGTGTGGGAGCATTCCTGGAAGGGTATGGAGGGGGCTCCCAGGGTCAGATGATGAGGAGCGTGTACGGCGGGGCGCTGGTGCAGTCTCCGGCCCAACCGCCCCTATTCGGTGTGGACGATCCCGCCTGGAAGGTGGTGTCCCAGCGTGAACCCACGGACCAGGAACGGGCCGACCTGGCCTTTGCCTGGGCGGCAGTCTTCGGGGTGAAGTCAAACGCCATCGTGCTTGCCCGGGACGGGGCCACGGTGGGGATTGGAGCCGGGCAGATGTCCCGGGTGGACTCTTCCCGGTTGGCGGTCCAGAAGGCGGCTGATGCGGGTCTCACCCTCCAGGGAAGTACCCTGGCCTCGGACGCTTTCTTTCCCTTCCGGGATGGCGTGGACGCGGCCGCTCAGGCAGGGGTGCAGGCCATCATCCAACCTGGAGGTTCCGTGCGGGACGATGAGGTCGTGGCGGCTGCCGATGAACACGGCATGGCCATGGTCTTTACCGGGCGGCGCCTCTTCCGGCACTGACTTTCCCAGGAGCCCATGGGGGAGGCGACTCCCCCTCCGGCTCCAACTCTGGCTTCAGGCCGTGCATGGTGAAGCGTCGGGCGGCCACCCGTGCCAGGGGGGACGCCAGAATGGTGGCTATGGCCAGCTCCCGAAGGGCGGGCATGCGTCGTCGGTTGCCCAGGAACATGTTCTGTTCGGCCCTTCGCTGGGCCTCCCGAGCCCTGAGCCGCACCTTTCGGTTGTATCGGCGTCTTTGTTCGTCCAGCTGTTCCGGGTGACGGAGAGCCGTTTTCACCGCCTGGACGGCTTCCAGGGCGTGGATCCACCCCAGATTCATGCCCTGTCCGCCGATGGGACTCACCACATGGGCCGCATCTCCCGCCAGGAGGAGGCGATCTCGCCAGAAGGTGCCCGCCAGATAGCATTCAACCGGAAATGCCGAGACCATCCGGCATTCATCCGGGCGGAGGGTGACGTGGCACCGCTCTGCCACAGCGGCCAGCAGGCGATCCAGGGGAGGAGCGTGCGGCGCTGAACCTGCTTGCGGATCCCCCAAGCGGTCTTCCTGGGCCACCCATCGGCGGACTCCGGCTTCCAGGGGGAACGACTCCACCAGACCGCCCCTGGTGACGTAGATGGCAGCTTGAGGACCGTGCTCGGTGGAATCCGGAAAGTCTCCCATGACATAGCGCTCGGGGTAGGTTCCTCCCGGAAACGGGATCCCCGCCTGGCGCCTCAAACCGCTGCGCTTCCCATCGCATGCCAGGACGAAGGCTGCCGCCAGCCGGAGTGGGGTGCCCTCACAGGTGCGGGCTTCCACCAGCATTCCCGACTGCCGGGGAAGGGGGGTCACCTGCTCCACCTCCACTCCTGGGCGGTAGCCACCGGGGTTGAGGTCTTCCATGGCGTCCAGCAGAAGGCGCTCTGTGCGGTGCTGGGGAAGGGCCAATACGTGTCGGGAGCCTGCCGGAAGGCTCCCGAAGTCCATGGTGCCCAGCTTCCTTCCGGCGTCCCCCAGAGCGCTCCCTCCCGGGATGGCAATGCCGGCTGCCTGGAAGGCGTCTCCCAGCCCAAGCCAGTCCAGGATGCGAAGTGCGGGAGGATGGATCCCGATGGCACGGCTTCGGTGAGCCAGATCGCGGTCCGTCACGCTTTCCCCTACTACCCGCCGGGATCGCTCCAGGACGACGCAGGTCAACCCCAGATGTGCTGCCACCACCCCGGCCAGGAGTCCCACAGGCCCTCCGCCAACCACCACGAGATCGCAGTTGGCTTCCCCCGGGGAGTTGCCGGCGGCGGGCTCCACATCCGGGCCGGCGCTTCGGCCCGCATTCAGGCCGGCGTCCCGCTGCGCATTCGGGCTTGCCGTCGCGGCGCCGCCGGCAGGGTCTCGGACGTGGCGCTTCGACGCCTCCGGCGTATCGCAAAGGGCCAGGATCCGGAAGGGGTGCTCCCCCTCCACCCGCCATCCCTTCGGCGTGAGTTCCCGGAGTTCCGGAACCGTGAAGCTTCGCCGGATGGAGAGAAGCCCGTCTTCCCGGATGTATCCCTTTCGGAGAAGAACCGGGAGAGTGGCCAGGTGGTAAAGTACGTAGGCTACGGACGAGCGGCGGATGTCACTGCAGATGACCCGTTTGCGGCTCAAGGCAGCCAGGTCTTCCAGGAACGGTTGCACCGCTTCCGTGTCCAGATGATGCAGCACGTGATTGGTGATAACGAAGTCGAACTGGCGTCCCTCCTGAACCAGGTCGTGGGCGGTGGCCTGTCGGAAATCCACCCCCAGGCGGTTCTCACCTCCGGCGAATGCGATGGCCCTCGGGTCGGGGTCCACGCCCACAACTTCCAGGAGGAAGCCGTCTTCAGCGGCCAAGCGGTTCAACAAACGGGCCAGATCCCCGCCACCACATCCCACATCCAGCAGGCTGTAGGGTTGGGCGGGGTCCTTCAGCAGGGGGTGGATATGCTTTCGGTAGACTCCAGGCCAGTTCGCGATCCACCGATTCACGTGGCGGAAGTCCATGTACGTCGCGCGGAGCTTCGCAGCGTCGCAATCCCCTCGGTCCATCCACTCCACCAGACTGGGATCGCGTTCACCCAGCCCCATACCCCAACGGCCTCCATCTCCCGATCTCAAGGCGTCGCAGTCGCGTCGTGAACCCGAAGCACGCCCGTTTCCATGGTGAGGCCGGGTCCGAAGGCCATGGCGAAGATCCGGTCGCCATCCTTCGGAAGGGCCACGGGGACGACGGCAGCCTTGACCTCCGCACCCTGGGGCATGGGAAAGGTTGGGGTCCCTCCGTCCAACATCTCCTTGAGCACGAAGAGAATGGTGGCGCTGCTCATATTGCCGAAGTTGCGGAGAACCTTCCTGGATGCGGCCAGCGCACCCTCATCCAACTTCAGCGATTCCTCCACCCGGTCTACGATGGCTCGGCCCCCGGGATGGATAGCCCACCATCCGATCTCGGCCGGTGTGAGGTCCACCGCTCCAAGGGCGGCCGCCATTACCGGCTCCAGATTCGTCTGGATGATGTCGGGAACGTAGGTGGAAAGCTTCATACGGAAGCCATGGTCGCCGATGGTCCAGGCCATATCTGCCTCTCCTTCCACCGCCAGTTCCGAGTGGAAGGCCTCCAACTCCATGGCCCTTCCGTGGGGCCGGCGAGCGCTCACGAGAGCCCCTCCGGCCCCATCGGCAAAGACGGCGCCTGCAATGAGATCATCCGTCTCGGTGGAGAATTGGAGGTGGAGGCTGCAGAGTTCCACCGCCAGCACCAGCACCACGGCATCGGGGTCGGAGTGACAGAAGGCTTGGGCCATTTTCAGCCCCTGGAAGGCCGCGTAACAGCCCATGAACCCCACGTGGTAGCGCTGGATGGTGCCCGGCAGGCCCAGTGCCTGGACCACGTGGAAGTCAGGACCCGGTGCGAAGAAACCCGTGCACGAGATCGTGATGACATGGGTCACATCCTCCCGCTGGAATCCCCGGGCTCCCGTGAGGAGCTGCTGGGCCAGCTCACCGAAGAGGATCCTGGCCTCCCGGGTGTAGATCTCGTTCCGCATTGAGGTTGAGGGAGTGGGAAGCCGGGACCCGTCGGGGGCGAAGAACAGGGATGTGGACGTGCCGTCCTCAAGATCGGCCACCACGCTGTGGCGCTTCTCAATGCCTGACTTCCGGTACAGAGATCGGATGATCCGTCGGATGGCCGGGCGTTCCGCCATCTCCTTCTGCATGAGTTCCGACGACCATTCCTGGGAGTAGGAGGTCTTGGGGACAAGCGTCTCCAGGTGATGAACGAAAACCGGCATCAGGAAGGCCTCAATAACGCCGGAGGTCGTATCCCCGGCTCTGGAGAGCGATGCGATGGCGGCCCACGAAGTCGCGGACGGTGGCCATGGGAACGGAAAATGTGATGCCGTACTGGAGTCGTACCAGCGACTCCACCAGCAGGGGACCCTCATACCGAAACACGAGCCCCGGCTCATGCAGGGTGTCGTCCAGTCGTGGAAGGACCCGCACTTCCTGAGCACCGGCACCCGCCCTGGCTACCCCCACCCACTCCATTCGTCCCGTTTCCCCTCGCACGCCCAGTATGACGCCACCGCTCACTCCTTCATTCCAGAGTCCGTCGGTGAGAAACCCCCCCGCTCCATCCCGGTTCGGGTCGCTCACCATTCCCCGAGTGGCCAGGGGGTAGCCCCGAGGATAGCCGGCTACGATGACGAACGAACCCCAGCTCAGGCGGCGTGAGTTCCCGATGTCCACCGGTATGGGTGCGAAGCTCTGGAAGTCGAGCCCCTGTCCCAGTCGCACCTCCAGGATGGCAAGGTCGACCGCCGAATCGGAAGCCACAATCTGGAATGGCCCCAGATTCGGGTGATCGGCCAGATAGCCCCGCTGACCGAATCGAATGGATGCACTGGCCACCGGCCGCTGAGTCCGGGGAATCCCCGCCCCCCCAGTGCCGTCGTCAAAGTACTGCAGTTGAAGCAAGGGATAGTGGGCCACATGGAAGTTGGTGAGGAGGAGAACCCCCTGGGGTGTGCGAGCCAGTACCACGGCAGTACCCGACTTGGATCTGGTATCCAGGATGCTGTCAGCCGCCAGCGCCAGTGTGGAGGGGTCGCCCAGATTCCCTTGGTTCACGCCGGCGTCCAGGGGGAAGTCGTAGATTCGATAGTCGGCGGTGAGAGTGATCCGTTTCAGGGAACGGAACACCCCCTCCAGTTCATGGGAGAAATCGTGGAGGGGATGCGTGGTCTGGTAATAGGCCTGCGGTACGCCCTCCATGACCACGGATCGCGGGGCACACCCCCAAGCGCCTACCAAAACGACCCATACCGCGGGGACCAACCACCCGCGATCCCTCCGGATACTCCACGAACCAGGGGCGTCTCCGGGCAACGCGGCTCGCCCCATTACCTGGCCACGCTCCCAGGGACGGGAACCCACTCACGCGGACCCGGGGGTGGGGGGGATGTCATGGGGGAGGGGGAGGTGGGGTCTCCTGGCGAGCGTACTTCTCCAGGATCCGATTGATGGCATCCAGGACGGCCAACACCCCACCTTCCACAAGGTCTCCGTCCGGTGCCGTGGTGGATCCGATGAGCTCATACTGACCGGAGTCACTCCGGCCTCTCAGGGAGACGAGCACCACCTGTGAATCGAAGGCCCGGACGACCTTGATTCCCCGAAGCTCCAGCTGAAGCCCGCCGGTCAACACCCCCCCGGCCGCCTCCAGAGTGGATGTTGCGCCGGCCCGGACCCGCCCCTCCGGGGTGTCCAGGCCCGCCGAGGAGCCATGGAACAGTTCCCCTTCCTTCCATTCAAGGGAAACTGTCACGCGGCAGTGCCCGTCACGGGTCTGTCGGGCATCTACCGCATGGCGACGAAGGCGGGACCGACGCACGGGGGAAGAAGACATGTAGGTAGAATCCGATGCGCTCGGGTGCGGGGCAAGGGGGACGAGGCTTGCGGATGGCGGTGACAATGGTGTCGGCATCCCGGATGTGCGATATGTTTGCACTTGCGAAAAAGCTGAATGGGCCAGCCCATCCCTGATGCACCGGCCTCGATTCCTCCCCTTCACCCCGAGAATCCAATGGTCTCATGACAAACTGGTTCCGAGGCTGGATGAATCAGGGGGAGTTCACCTCCCTGGGTGGAGCGGGGATCACGTCGGCGTTGATCCTCATCCTGCTCATGCGGGTACTGCTACCTCCTGGCGAACGGAGACAGATCCGGCTCCCCCTCTATGCCCTGCTGGGGAATCTTTTTCTGGTGGCCCTTCGTTCCACCACCCTCGTGCCGCCGCCCCTGGATCGTCTGCTTCGGGTGCTGGCCCTGGTCTTCATCCTGGTGGCCATCGGACGGGGAGCCTTCGTGCTGGTGGTGGATTGGTTCTTCGGCCAGCGTCTGAAGCGTCCCATTCCCAAGATCTTCAGAGATATCGTTCAGGCGCTCGTCTTCTTCGGAGTGGCGTTCCTCACCCTCCCTCTCCTGGGATTCGAGCCGGGGGCCGTACTCACCACCTCGGCTGTCATCACGGCCATCATCGGCCTCTCCCTGCAGGAGACCATCGGGAATCTGGCCGCAGGGCTGGCGCTTCAGGCCGAACACCCCTTCGTGGTGGGTGATTGGATCCGGTTCGATATGGATGATCGGCACACAGGTCGGGTGACGGAAATCAATTGGCGAGCCACGAAGATCCGATCCGTGGACGATGTGGAGATCATCATCCCCAACGGGACCCTGGCCCGAGCCCCCATCGAGAACTTCACGCAGCCCACCACCGTGAGCCGGAGAGCCGCGGTGGTGCAGGGTCCCTATGAGGCGCCGCCCCTGGAGGTCATGGACGCCATTCTGGAGGGCCTCCGGGGGTGCCCCGGTGTGCTGGAGCATCCGGCTCCGGAGGTGCAGCTCAGGAGCTATGCAGACAGCGGCATTGAGTACTGGGTGAAGTACTCCATTGCCGACTACGGTCGCCGCTTCCGCATCGGCTCCGAGGTTCGGACGCGGATCTGGTACAGCTTCCATCGCCGGCGGATCTCCATTCCGTTCCCCATCCGGGATGTGCGCCATCACGACATGGGGCAGGTCGAGGCGGTGGATCAGGAACGGGCGCTGGCGGAGCGGAGGAGGGTCCTGGATACGGTGGACTTCCTGGCCGGAGTGCCTGCGGAGGCCCGAGAGGAGTTGGCCCAGCGGAGTCGTCAGGCTCTCTACGCACCCGAAGAGGTCATTGTTCGCCGGGGCGAGTCCGGCTCCGATTTCTTCGTCGTTACCTCGGGCGAAGTGAGGGTCATGGGTGGAGGTGCGGGAGAGGGTGGTTCTCCGCGGGAGTGGGAGGTAGCTCGCCTGGGGCCGGGTCAGTTCTTTGGCGAAATGTCGCTCCTCACCGGAGAGCCCCGGTCGGCCACGGTGGTGGCGGACACACCGTGTACGGTGCACGTCATCGGGCATGCCGAGCTCCGGGAGTTGCTGGAGATGGATCCGGGCCTGGCGGAGGAGTTCGCGGAAGTGCTGAGCCGGCGGAAGGCCGAGTTGGCTCACCGGCGGGAGGAGGCTCCAACCCGTGGGAAGGCGGAGGTGGAGGAGGCCGGCGAACTCCTGGCCCGAATCAAGAGTTTCTTCTCCCTCTGACGCAGTGACTCAGGACCCTGGCGTCTTCCGGGAGGGACCAGTCCGGGCGGCTACAACCCCCGACTACAATCCCCGGGGATCTCCCACCTTCACCCTGACCTCCCCGGCCTCATCCGAGCCCGGGTCGTCCAGATCCCGAAGCTCTTCCCCAGGGTTGATGAAGCTGTCCATCTCCATGCGGTACTGCATCTCGTAGAGCCGTTGGTAGAGGCCGCCGGAATGTCGGAGGTCGGCGTGGGTGCCTCGCTCCACGATGCGACCTCCGTCCAGCACCAGGATCTGATCGGCGGAGACGATGGTGGAGAGGCGGTGAGCGATGACAAAGGTGGTGCGCCCCTTCCGAAGCGCCGCCAGCCCTTCCCGGATGAGGGCTTCCGACTCCGAATCCAGGGAGGAAGTGGCCTCGTCCAGCACCAGGATCCGGGGGTTCGCCAGGATGGCCCGGGCAATGGCGATGCGCTGTCGCTGACCGCCGGAGAGCTTCACTCCCCGCTCCCCCACGATGGTGTCGTATCCTTGTTCGAAACGCTCGATGAACTCGTCGGCGTTGGCTACCCGGGCAGCCTCCCGGATCTCGTCCGGGGAAGCGGAGGGGTTGGAGAAGGCGATGTTCTCCTGGATGGTTCCGTCGAAGAGGAAGTTGTCCTGGAGAACCACCCCCAGTTGGGCCCGGTACTCGGAGAGCTTCAAGGAATCCAGGTCCTTTCCGTCCACCATCACTCGGCCCGCGAGGGGTCGCCCGAAGGCCAGGACCAGAGAGACCAGGGTGGATTTCCCGGAACCGGAGGGTCCCACCAGAGCCGTGGTGGTTCCCGCCGGGGAATGGAACGACACGTCGTGGAGTACTGGAGTGTCGACTTCATACTCGAAAGAGACATTCTGGAAAGCCACTTCCCCCTCCAGGGCGCCCACCGGGTCCCGGGTTCCATCGTCGTCCTGCTCGGTGGGGAGCTCCAGCATCTCCCGGATCCGGTCCAGGCCCGCGAAGGCGTCGGTGATCTGGGTGCCGATGCCGGCGATCTGCACCAGGGGGGCCACCATGAGGCCCACGAAGAAGATGTACATCACCAGGTCTCCCAGGGTCATGGTCTCCGTCAGGATGGCCTGACCTCCCATGACCATGATGAGGACGCCGATGGCCCCTACGATGACGGTGGAGACGGCCGTGACGGCGCTGGTGCCCGTGATGGTACTGGCGATGTTCCGGAAAAGGCCGAACACCCCCTTGGTGAAGACCCGTTCTTCTCGCTTCTCCGCCGTGTAGATCTTCAGGGTCCGGACCCCACCCAGGGCCTCCCCCAGGCGCCCTGTCACCTGGGAGGTGAGCTCGTAGCGCTCCCGGAAGATGGGCCGGAGCTTCCGGAAGGAGAACGCCATGACCCCCGAGAAGACCATGAGGAGCAGGATGGCCACCGTGGTCATTTGCCAGTTGAGCCAGAAGAGAACAGCCAGGGCCGCAGTGGCGGTGAGGAGCCCTCCGATGAGTTGGATGATCCCCGTTCCGATGAGGTTCCGGATGCCGTTGGCGTCTTCCATGACCCGGGCCAACAGGATACCGCTCTTCGTCCGGTCGAAGTACGAGGTGGGCATGCGGAGCACGTGGGCCTGGACCCGGCGGCGCATGTCGGCAATAGCCCGCTGGCCGGCCACACTCACCACCTGCGAGAGGCCGAAGGCAGTGGCCGCCTGCACCAGGGTGGCCACAGCCACCGCCCCCGCCAGGGGCAGGAGCAGGTCGGTCTGGCCTCCGGTGAGGATGTCATCGATGAGGAACTTGGAGGAGGCCGGAAGCACGAACCCTGCGGCCCGGTTCACCAACATGAGGGCGAAGCCCACCGCCAGGGTGCCCCGGTGGCGGGAGATGAGATCCCGAGCCTCCCGAGCCACCGCCGAGAGTTCCAGCTTCTTCTTCTTTTTCTTCCCGTGGGGGGAAGCGTGGTTTTCAGACATGGGGCCGTGCTACACCCGGAGGGGGGAGAGGTTGCCAAGAGGGACGTGGGGGATGGGGTGCGGTGGGGCCAAGCGTCCGGGGGCGCCCGGCATCAGCGGGGCGGCGTATCGTTCGGCAACCGAAGTTCATCCTCCCCTTCCGCAGCCCCGGGCTCCATTCGTACCTTTACCGTTCCAGGAGGGGTGGCAGAGCGGTTCAATGCACCGGTCTTGAAAACCGGCGGGCGAAAGCCCACGTGGGTTCGAATCCCACCCCCTCCGTTTGGTCACAGACGTCTGGCTTCGCCAAACGGTCGGTTCGCTCACTCCTCCTTTAGTTCGCCTTTCAACTCTCTCAGTGTCGTCTTGAAGATGTCGAGCATGGTTGGATCGTACAGTACAAACCGAATCCGGCGGAGATGGGTCAGGGAAGGGATGGTGTTCAACACGACATTCAGCGCCACCCGAGCTGCGGGTTTGGGCGGATAGCCGAAAGCTCCCGCGGAGATGGCCGGGAAGGCGACGGAAGTGATGCGCTTCTCCTCGCAGATGCGAAGCGCCTCCTGGTAGCAGGAGGCCAGTAGTTCGTCTTCCGGACGGTCATGTCCGTAGATGGGTCCGAGACAGTGGATCACCCATGCGTTGGGAAGGTTGTGCCCCGAGGTGATCACGGCCTGTCCGGGCTGGATGGGGGCGAGGACCCGCGCCTCCTGAGCGAGACCTGGCCCGGCAGCGTGATGCAGAGCGCCAGCCACTCCCCCGCCTGTCCGCAGTTCCGCGTTGGCGGCGTTCACTACGGCATCGAACCCATGCTGGGTCGCGATGTCTCCCTGGACGATCTCCAACTTCACATGTTCTTGCGTCATTCGGTGGGTCTCCCGCAGTGAACCCGAGAGTCGGCTGTGGACAATGATCCGGGCTGCTCAGCCGCTATCGAAAGGTTTCGGATTTTCCCGAAGTTGGTGGATACCTCCTGGGGAGCGGTGGATACCTCCTGGGGAGCGAAAGGAGGTGTCTGGATGGCACCGACGAGGAAGACGTATGCGTCCGAGCACAAGGGGCACTTGGTGGAGTCGGTGCGGGTCGGTGGCAGTCCAGGAGAGTTCGCGAGGGATTTCGAGCCGGAGTCGGCGTTGCGCGGCCCTGAAGCCAGCGCTTGTCCACCCATGTACCGCTTCCTACCTTGCTCCGCGCTCCCCAGGGCGTGTTCCAATTTCCTTTTCTTTATCGAAGATGACATGACCACGTACCGGCAGACCGACCCATGGACAGGTCTTGCGGGCTGGGTCCTCGTGCGCAGGGCTTCGGTGACCTTGGGTCTTGTGGGCCTTCTGGTGGGGTGCGGGGAGCGGCCCGAACCTCCGATCTCGTTGGATTCGCCGCCCACAAACATGCCCTTCGTGGTGGTGCTCGGCAATGCTCAGGACGGGGGGCACCCCCAGGCGGGGACGGCTCCGGGACCGGCCTGGAGTCCGGAGCGACGCCGGTATGCCACAAGCCTCGCCGTCGTGGATCCCTCCACAGGGGAACGCTGGCTCTTCGAGGCCACTCCCGACTTCCGGGACCAGCTCCATGCACTCGACAGAATCGCGCCGTCGCAGGACACGCCCGGCCTTGCCGGAATCTTCCTGACCCACGCCCACATCGGGCACTACACCGGCCTGATCCACCTGGGACGCGAGGCCATGGGTGCGCAGGGAGTCTCCGTCTACGCCATGCCCCGCATGATCGATTTCCTGTCGACGAACGGACCCTGGGACCAGCTCGTGGAGCTGGGGAACATCGACCTCCTCCCCCTTCAGGCGAACGAGCCCGTCCAGCTCAACGATCGTATCGCGGTCACGGCCATCCTGGTTCCCCACCGCGACGAATATTCTGAAACCGTGGGATATCTCATCGACGGGCCCGAGCGAACCCTCTTCTTCCTGCCGGACATCGACAAGTGGGAACGGTGGGAAGCCGAGGGTACCCGGATCGAAGATGTCGTGGCGGGCGTGGATGTTGCGTATCTGGACGGCACCTTCTTTGAGGACGGGGAAATTCCGGGTCGTGCCATGTCCGAGATCCCCCACCCGTTCGTTGTCGAGACCATGGCGCGATTCCGGACGGCCGACGCATCGGAACGGGCGAAGATCCGATTCATCCACCTGAACCGCACCAATCCCGCCCTCTTTGCGGACTCTCCGGAGCACCACCGGATCGAGTCCGCAGGATTCAATGTCGCCGAGCCGCTGGAGATCGTGGGTTTGTAGGGGCCTCCGACAAGCCACAGGCTCTCCACCTGCCCGCGCTTTCTGCCACCTCGCTCCCTGCGTCCGGGCGAGAAGTGGACCTCCCATGGTTCAGTGGATATCTGGAGTCTAGCACTCCAAACCCACGGAAGAGGGAGAAATGAGCCATCGGATCTACCCACCGGAGTTCAGGAATGTGGTTCTGGGCCGCGTCCCATACGATCTCGTAGTCGACGCCGAAGTAGTCATGGATGAGGCGATCGCGCATCCCAGTCATAGCCCGCCATTCGATGTCGGGGCGATCGGCTCTGAAGCTGTCGGGAACCTTCTTCGCCGCTTCACCAATGATTTCGAGACTCCGGACGAATGCACGTTGGAGTGTCTCGTTCGCGACGAAGTCCGTGAAGGATAGCCCCTCACTCGTGGCCAGAAGATAGTCCGCCTCCGCGAGGATGTGGCTCAGGTAGTCACGCGGCTCGAAGGACATCTTCTGCCTCGGCCAGGATTCGCGGTCCAACGAAGGGCGAGAGCGCCTCCGTTGTGACGACTTCGACCGGACACCCGAGTCGCTCCTCGAGCAGGTCAGCTAAGGCGAGAAAGCGATCGTACGACTTTCTGCCCGGAGCGAACTCAATAAGGAGATCCACATCGCTGTCCGCTCGAGCCTCATTGCGAAGCACCGAGCCAAACAACGCCAATCGCTTGACCCCGAGCGCTCGGATTTCCCGTTCGGCGGCTCGGAGTCGGCGGATGGCCTCCACTCTGGTCAGCAGCATAGAAGACATGAGATCAATCTACCGGAGCCCTGAGGCTCCGGAAATGCTTCTCCGAGGGATAACGCTATGCGCGTAAGCTGCGCGGCCGGAACCGTGAAGGATTCACCGACTTCTTCTTCCGCGCCAGCTTCATGCGCCTGTTAGATCGTGCGCGGAATGAGGTGAGGGGACTCGCTCTCGCCAGTATCCGGGAGACCGCCGATGATGCGCAACCGCCACGACAAGGATCGCATCAGTGTCGGATAGATAAACGATGTCGAATGGAAATCGCCAGAGAACGACACGGCGGGTTCCGGATAGGTGCGTGCTACCGTAATCCGGAAAGGTCAAGAGCCGCTCGACGGCACGCTCGACTTCCCCGATGAACTCCTCACCAAGTCCAGGTGAAGCGGAATTGTAGTAGGCCACGGCGGCCAAGAACTCTTCCCGCGCTTCGCCGAGGAAGGGGGGTTCAGGCACCTATCCTTGCTTCAAGCGGGATCGCGCTTCGGCAAAGACTTCCGACGCAGCAGTTGTCTGTGAATTCCCGCGGCGGTAATCCTCGACACGTCGTGAGATCTCGGCTTCCCATGCGTGCGCAACTTCGGAAGGATCCTCTACCAAGTCTTCGTCGAGGCTTTCCAATAGGCGATGGGCGATGCGGGCTCGATCGTTAAGCGGCAATGTGAGTGCCTCAGCCTGGACTCTCTCGATCGTAGCACTCATGGTCCGCCTCCTGCTTAGGTTCCCCTGAAGTTAACACCTGAAACGGCAACATGCTGAGATGTGTTCCGCACGACTTAACGCCCTTTCAGCCGCCCACCCGCCGTTCAACCGCGACGGATTCGGGTGGATGATCCCTTCCCCCGATGCCACTCAAATGCCTGGGGCCGGGCGTCCCCCGATTCGCCAAGGTGTTGGGGCTCCTCCGGCTTCGCAAGAACTTCGTTGATGTGTTGTACTGCCCCGGGCGCCGCCTAGCGTGCCGGCAGGATTCCTCGCTTCGGCTGCGTTCCGGCGCCCGGAAGCCAGCGGCCGACTCCCTACCCGAACGCCCCCTGAAGTTCGTCCCCCAACTCCACCACCCGGCGAAGCACCCCTTCCACCATCTCGGGGCCCGTGGTGGGGTTCAGGATGCAGAGTCGTAGAGCGAACCGTTCATCCAGCCGGGTGGAGGAGATCATGGCCGTCCCTTCCGCCACAATCCGTTCCTGAATGCTCCGGTTCAGGGCGTCCAGGGCTGGCTCGTCCGTAGAGGAGGCGTCCAGTCCCGGGGCGTTCAGTGTCGAGCGATCCGGGCTCCCAGCGTCGGATCTCATGACGCCCCGGTAGCGGTAAGTCACGATTCCCAGCGACGCCGGCGAAAGGAGCTCCAGGCGGGGATGAGCCACGATCCAGGCTTCCGCCTCCCGAGCCCGCCGAATCCCCACCCCCACTGCCTCCCGGAACGCCTGCATACCGAACGTCTGCACGGACATCCAGATCTTCAGGGCCCGGAAGCTCCGGGTGAGCTGCAACCCCCGATCGGCAAAGTTCACCTGCGCCCGGCCCAACTCCGTGTCCTGCAGGTACTCGGGGGTGACCCGGAAGGCCCGCTCCAGGGCTCCCTCCTCCCGCACCAGAAGCGCACCGCACTCGTATGGCTGAAAGAACCATTTGTGGGGATCCAGGGTGACCGAGTCGGCGTCCCCCAGACCCTCCAAGGCGGTGGCGCCTTCCGGGTCCAACATGGCGAACCCGCCGTACGCCGCATCCACATGGAGCCGGATCCCGGCCTCCCGGCAGAGGCGGCTCAGAGCCGGCAGGGGATCCACCACTCCGGTGTTGGTGGCGCCCCCGTTGGCGCACAGGAGAAGCGGGTGCCGCCCGGCGGCCCGGTCTTCGTCCACGGCTCGGGCTACCGTCTCGGGGCGAAGCCTTCGATCCGGACCGGTGGGAAGGGTCCGGATCCCTTCGACGTCGATCCCCGAGATCCGGCAGGCCTTGGATAGGGACGAGTGTCCCTGATCCGGGAGGTAGACCACTGGACGAGGAGGGTCTTCCGCCAGGATGCGGGCCATGGCGATGGCCAGGAGGTTCGAAGCCGACCCACCACTGGTGAGGACGCCCTGCGCACCCTGGGGGAAGCCGACCCACTCCCGGAACCAGTCCACTACCTGGAGTTCCATCCGGGAAGGGCCCGCCGACTCCAGCCAGGTGCCCTGGAACACGTTGAAGCCTCCGGCCAGGAAGTCGGCCACCACCGAGGGCCAGGTGGGTGCCGAGGGGACGAATGCCATGAAGCGGGGGTGATCCACCCGCCCGGCCCGCGAAAGGACCTGCGTCAGGGCTTCGTCCAGGACCTCTCCGGGGGGGCGTCCGGCTTCCGGGGGATGCGGGCTCTCGCCGAAGCCTACGGACATCTCCTCATGACTCCCCCCCTTCCACGGAGTGTCCCCGGCTAGCGCGGTCCATCTCTCCACCAGGGCGTCCACTGCCCGGTATCCCAATTGCCGCATGGCGTCCGGCGAAAGTTGGAGCGGGGTGCCAGGAGGCTCCGCGGATGTATCGTCAGGGGAAGACAGGGCGGCTCACCAGATGAGGGTCCGGGTGTATTTGAGAAGGAGGGTGCGTCCGGCGGAGCGGGGCAGCCGGGAGTGCGGATCCAGGTCGTCCAGCCTGGCCCCCACGTTCAGCCCTTCGTTGAAGACCAGCCACAGATCGGTGCCTTCCCGGAAGTGATATCGGAATCGGGCGTTGAAAGTGGCCAACTCCGCCACGTTGCTATACTGGCCCAGCACGCTGGCCGAGATCCGGGTGTTCAGGGCCATCTGGACGTTCAGACGGAGAAGATGCGCCGTGGTGCTCAGCCCCCGTTCCCCAAAGTCCAGGCGATTCACTTCGTATCCGCCGCCCAGCTCCAGGTATCTGGACTGGTTCCAGGTGGGGTTCACGCCTGCTCCGTAGCGGGTTCCGTCATAGAAGCTCCCCGCCACCGCGGTGAAATCCCCCCGGAAGAGGGCGCTCCGAGGGCGCTGGAGCCGGAGTTCCGCATCATGGAACCAGTAATCACCGGGCTCCACCCGAGCGCCGGCCACTTCGAAGGGCGACCCGATGCTTTCGAAGCTGGAGTTCCCGGAAAGGCGCAGCTGGGTTCCGCCCTTGAACTCCAGATTGAACTGCGGGGCTACCTGACGGGACTGGGGCGAACCACCGGCCAGCTGGAAGTAGTGGTCTGAGGCCACCTGGAGTGAGACGGACCGGAGGGGCGACGCGGCTTCCCGGTAGCTCTTGTACTGCAGCTGTCCACCCACGTACTGGAAGTCCCGTCGGGCCTGAAAACCCAGGCGGGGCAGGTAGTTGTCGCCTACCCGGATGTATTCTCCCCGGTACGACAGGCCTCCGTCCTTGCGGCGTTGCCACCGGACTTCCACCAACCCGGCGTCCATGGCGGACTCGGGTTCCGCTACCTCATCAAAGGTCCGGGCCCATTTGGCCGTGAGCCATTCGTCGCCCACCAGACGAAGGGTGGCATCCAGTCCCAGCCCTACGTTGTTTTCACCGTGGGAGCCCAGGCGGGTGGTGAGCATCCCCCCAACTGCGGAGAACGGATTCAGGACCTGATGGTTGATCCGGGCTACCCCCATGGTCTCCGACGGCCGCTGGTCCCGGGCTGCCGTCTGCATGGCCAGGAAGCCGAAATCCGTGCCCCCCAGACGCCCTACAGCCCGCCCGCCTCCGTAGATCCGCACGATCTCCCCATCGTCCAGACCGATGCGCCGACTGTGGAACAGGCGGCTGGATCCTCCGCCTGCGCTGAAGTCGAAGGTGGAGGATCGCTCCTGGAAGAACTGGCGCTTCTCCGGAAAGAAGAGGGGAAAGCGGGTGAGATTCACCTGTTGATTGTCGGCCTCCACCTGAGCGAAATCGGTGTTGGCGGTGAAGTCCAGTGCCAGGTTGGAGGAAGGATTGAAACGGAGATCCGCGCCCAACTCGCCGGTGAGATGGCTCGACGTGTCCCACACGCCGTCGCCGCTTCCCGCCACCGTTCGCTCCGGGGACTGCCGTAGGCCCCCCAGGGAGTAGGGTGTGACGTAGACGGGGCGCTGGGGCTCCGCCCCCGACAGAACGATGCGGTGGGCCTGGGAAGGCTTGGCGAAGGCCAGGCCTCCCCACCCGGGATCGATGGCGGGGAAGAGATGCCTTTCGTTCTTCCGGGCGATGAATCGGTAGACGATGAGCCCCATGGTGACCTGGCCGTCCACCGCCTGGAAACCCAAGGTGGAGAAGGGAATCCGATACTCCACGAACCAACCTTCGTCGGTCTGGCGGGTGGCCACATCCCAGTGGGCGTTCCAGTCGGCGTTCATGGGCATCCCACCACCCATTCCCACAGCGTCATTGGAGACGGTGCGGTCGCTTCGAGCACCCGATGGGTTCACGATGAACCATAGCGCCGTCTCGAAGTCGTTGAAACTGTCGATGACCACCGCCAGGAGGTCGTCTCCGCTGTACTGGTCCCGGTAGAAGGTGTTCACCCGGATGGCTTCCGGCTCTGAGTCGTAGAGCCGCCCCGACACGTAGAGGTACTCCTCGTCGTGGGCGATCCGCACTTCGGTCCGCTCGGTAAGGGGTTCTCCGAAGGCCGGGGAGAACATGGTCATGGGAAGGGAGGGGATGCGGTCCCACTCTTCATCGGTGACCATCCCATCCAGCTCCATGGCCGTGCCGGTCCTGGGGATGAGGTATGGCGTCGGAACACCGCCGGGAAAGGGCATCCCTCCCCGGGTCTCAGCATGGGTTTCCTCCTCAAGCTGATCCTGGGCAAGAAGAGGTGTAGAGGAAGGCGGTGCGAAGACGCTGCCGCCCACTGTACTGACAATGAAGGCGGCCCGCAGGCACGGTGAGATGCGTCGATTCAGAGGCACAATGTCGCGTTCAGGGCTGAAGAGTGGGATCCCGAGGCCTTTTAATCCCTGAGATCTCACGGAGTTCCCGGGATGACCGTGCTTACCGGCCCCTCAGGAGGGGGATCAAGGAGTGTCAGGTGACCGTGCAGCCAGGCCATGGGATGCGATGAGGATGGGATAGGGACAGACTCCATATGGTGCCAAACCGATGAGGGGAAAGGAACTCCACACCCCCGGGCGGGGTGGAGCCCAACTACATGGATAGACTGAACTTTGACAACCGCTTCGTCACCGAACTGCCGGGTGACACGGAAAACTCCCTTCGCCGCCGGGAGGTCTTCGGGGCGTGTTGGAGCCCGGTGCAGCCCACCCCGGTGACACACCCCCGACTCCTAGCCTACTCGGAGGCCATGGCCAAGGAACTGGACCTCACTGAAGAAGACATCCAGTCCCCCTGGTTTGCTGAGGTCTTCGCCGGGAATCGGCTGCTCCCCGGGATGGAGCCCTTCGCCGCCTGCTACGGCGGCCACCAGTTCGGGAATTGGGCGGGCCAATTGGGGGATGGACGGGCCATCAGCCTGGGAGAGGTGGTGAACCGGGCGGGGAAGCGATGGGAGTTGCAACTGAAAGGAGCCGGGCCCACCCCCTACTCTCGCACGGCCGATGGACGGGCGGTGCTGCGATCCTCCATACGGGAGTTCCTCTGTAGCGAGGCCATGCACCATCTGGGGGTGCCCACCACCCGGGCTCTCTCCCTGGTGGCCACCGGGGAGGAGGTGGTGCGGGACATGTTCTACGACGGCAATCCGGAACGGGAACCAGGAGCTGTCGTGTGTCGGGTGTCCCCTTCCTTCATCCGATTCGGCAATTTTGAGATCCTGGCGGCCCGGCAGGAGAACGACCTTTTGGAGCAACTAGTGGACTTCACCATCCACCGGGACTTCCCCCACCTGGAGGGCGATGCCCCGGTACGACGGCAGTCGTGGTTTAACGAGGTGTGTGAGAGAACGGCCCGGATGGTGGTGGAATGGATGCGGGTGGGCTTTGTCCACGGCGTCATGAACACCGACAACATGTCCATCCTGGGCCTCACCATCGATTACGGACCCTATGGCTGGTTGGAGGATTTCGATCCGGACTGGACCCCCAATACCACCGATGCCCAGGGGAGGCGGTACCGCTTCGGGTACCAGGGGGCTGTGGCACAGTGGAACCTCATGCGACTGGCCGATGCCGTGCACCCCGTCATCCAGGATGTAGAGGCGCTGAAGTCGGGGATGGAGCGCTACTACCAGGTCTACACCTCGGAGTACGATGCCATGCTCCGGAGGAAATTCGGCTTCCCGGACTCCGCGACGAAGGAAGATGACGCCGTTCTGATGCAGGAGGCGCTGGCCATGCTCCGGGATCTGGAGGTGGATTACACCCTCTTCTTCCGCCTGCTGGGAGAATTGGAGCCGGCCCCCGAGGCCGGTCCGGGTGCGGAGGATGCGGAGAACGTGTTTCGCCACTTCGCTCCGGCCTTCTACCGTGAGGAGAAGGTGATGGAGCGGTCAGGCGCCTTCCTCGATTGGCTGGGAAGGTGGCAAGCCCGACTCCAAGCGGATGGCCAGTCCCCCGAAGCCCACCGGATGCGGATGCGCCGGGTGAACCCGAAGTACGTCCTGCGGAACTACCTGGCCCAGGAGGCCATCGAACTGGCCGAATCCGGTGACATCTCCCGGGTCCGGACGCTCCTGGAGGTGATGTGCCGCCCGTACGACGAACAGCCAGAATATGAGCGTTTCGCGGCACGCCGCCCGGAGTGGGCCCGGCACAAGCCCGGCTCCTCCATGCTGTCGTGCAGCTCCTGAGAGCGGTTCCTGAGTTGAAGGCACCTGCCCGTGGAACTCAGCCCCCCGGTCCCAGCGTCCCCAGGGCCTCCTGCCGATAGGCGGCGGCCTCCTGGAGTAACGCGTCCAGGTCTCCCCGGTCCAGCACCTGCCGGCCCCTGAGAATCACCGTCTCGACGCCCCGCACGTTCCCGATCTCTTCCAGGGGGTTTCCTGCCAGCAGCACCAGATCGCCTCGGAAGCCGGCAGCCACTTGGCCGGAGCCCGGATCCTTCATGAAGGCGGCAGCGTTCGTGGTGGCGGTCCGAAGGGCGTCGGCCGGCGATAGTCCTGCGCCCACCAGCGCTTCCAGCTCGGAATGGAGCCCGAAGCCAGGGTAGACGAAGGCGTTGAAGGGCCCTGCGTCGGAACCTGCCAGGAGTTGCACCCCGGCCTCGTGCATGGGGACGATCATCCTCCGGAAGATGTCCCGGAGCTGTCGATACTCCTCCCGCTGGGCCAGGGGGGAATTGCGCGCCCCCTCCAGGCGTCCCTGATAGGTGGCCTCGATTCCAGGATGGATGAGCTGTAACCCGGCATCCCGGCTGTGGTCCACGCGCTCCACCTCCGCCAGGACTTCCATGATGTGAAGAGTGGGGATGGCAGCAGTGCCTTTTTCGGCCATGTGCCGGAAGGTCGCCTGGGCCACCTCGGGGTCATATTCGGGGATCATCTGCCCCAGAGCCGCCCAGAGTCCCATGGGATCGTCCGTGCCCCATCGGGCCTGAAACTCCCGGGTTACCGCTTCCTCGTTCGCTGCCGATCCCTTGAACACGTAGTGGAGGTGTGACGTGGCGCTGATGCCGGCATCCACGACTTCCCTGAACCGCACGGTGAAGGGCATGTGACCCGTAACCAGGAGTCCTCGACGGGCTGCCTCTTCCACCGCGGCGAGGTAGACGTCCCCTGGGAGGGAGACGTCGTTCACCTTCACCAGGTCCACACCCAGCCGTTCCAGGGAATCCAGGGCGGTGGGAACCTCCTCTGGACGCGACAAGCGGATGGAGCCGTCCCATCCTCCCGTGGGTCCTTCCAACTTGGGGCCCGCGGAGAAGATGCGAGGCCCCAGAAGCGTTCCGGCGGCAGTGGAATCCCGCCACGCCAGAACGCTGGAGAAGAGGTCCCCGCCGGCGTCCCGGACCGTGGTGACCCCGTTGGCCACGTAGAGGGGGAGGAGAGCCCGGTTTGCGGCTTCAAGCTCGGCCCCGCCGCGGAGGTGGATATGCATGTCCCAGAGACCGGGGATGAGATACCTCTGTTCACCGTTCACCACGCGGGTGTCAGGACCCTCCCAGGAGGCATCGTGGGGAGCTCCCGACGGGCCCACCCATACGATCTCCCCTTCCCGTAGCGCAACGATCCGGTTCGGCTGCACTTCCCCGGAAACCACATCCACCACATGGACGTCGGTGATGGCCAGTTCGGCCGGCGGACCCTGATAGGGCGTCGCCTCCTCACCGGATGCTGCCGTGTCTCCCCCGCCGCAGGCGGCCACCAGGAGTGGAAGGAGGGCGAGCACCCGCCGGTTGGAGCGGCCCCGGGCTCGGCCCTGGGCTCGGTTCCGGGCTCGGGCCCGGGCTCGGGATGCGCAGTCGCAGTCTTGGTCAGGGCACATAGTACATGGGGGCTCCCGGCCCCAGGGGAAGACCCAGAAGCATCCAGGCCACCACCAGCGAAATGGACAGAACTCCAAAGACGATGGAGAAGGGCAGCATGGCCGAGACCAGGGTCCCCAGTCCCGCTTCCCGGTCGTACTTCTGGGCGAAGATGATTACCAGCGGGTAATAGGGGAGGAGTGGAGTGAGGATGTTGGTGAAGGAATCCCCTACCCGATAGGCTGCCTGGGTAAGCTCGGGGGAGTAGCCCAGGAGCATGAGCATGGGCACGAAGACGGGGGCCATGATGGCCCATTTCGCGGAGGCACTTCCGATGAAGAGGTTGATGAAGGCCGAGACCAGAATGAAGGCCACGATGAGGGGGATGCCGGTGAAATCCACCGCCTGGAGGAAACCTGCTCCGGAGATGGCCAGAATCAGCCCCAGGTTGGACCAGTTGAAAAACGCGATGAAGTGGGCGGCGGCGAAGGCCAGGACGATGTACGCTCCCATGCTCCCCATGGTGTCGGAGGTCATCTTCGCCACATCCCGGTCGCTCCGGATGGAACCGGTGGCCAGTCCATACGCGAGGCCCGGGAGGAAGAAGACGAAGAGCATGAGGGCCACGATGGACGACAGGAGCGGCGCGATCTCCCCTTCCGGACCCCGCAGGATGCCCGGTTCCGGCAGGGCCAACCACACAATGACTCCCATGCAGGCCAGGAAGGTGACTCCCGCCCAGCCCAGCCCCCGCCTCTGCGCGGCGGTCAACGGGGCGCTGGGGTCACCCCGTTCCACATCTCCTTCCATGACCTGAACCGTGCCCGTGTAGGTCCCTAGCCGAGGTTCCAGAATCCGTTCGGTGATGAACGTCCCGGCGATGACGAATACCGGCACCAGGGCAATCATGAGCCACCAGTTCGCGGTGGGGTCCACCACGTAGGCGGCATCCACCAGATGAGCCGCCGGTTCGGTGAAGCCCGCCAGGAGGGGGTCCAGGGCGGTGAGGGAGATGTTGGCGCTGAATCCTCCTGAGACTCCAGCGAACGCTGCGGCCAGCCCTGCAATGGGGTGCCGGCCCATCCCATGGAAGATGACGGCCCCCAGAGGAATGAGGACCACATATCCGGCATCCACGGCCACCGATGACAGAAGCCCCGCCAGCACAATGGCTGCCGTCACCAGCCACCCCGGGATCCCCCCCAGAAAGGCTCGGAGGGCCGTCTCAATGAGTCCCGTGCGTTCGGCCACGCCGATGCCCAACATCACCACCAGTACGAGGCCCAGGGGAGGAAAGTCGGTGAAGGTCCGGGGCATCTCCCGTAAAATCCGCTGAATGCCCTCGGCAGTGAGGAGGTTGAGGGCGCGGATCTCGTCGCCGGTGCCGGGATGCGTGGCGGCCAACCCCACCTTCGCCGCAATCCAGGAGGCCACCAGCACCAGCCCCATGAAGATGACGAAAAGGGTGATGGGGTCGGGAAGACGGTTGCCCACCCGTTCCACCCCGGCCAGCCCTCGATCCATCCACCGGGACATCATGCCGGACATGTCAGCCACCTCGGGGGGCTCGAGTACCTGAGACGGGGCGGTTCACCGGGCTTCGCTCCTGGATGGGGATGGGCCAGCGCTGCTCCATGGTGGGGAAAAGAAGGGGTGGGAAGCGCTACGTCCAGAAAGGACGGATTTCCCGGGCGTCGGGCTCGCGCCTGGATCGTCTCAGGCTTTCCCTCCCGGAAGGCGTTCAACGGTCTGGGTTCCCCGGTACATAAGGAGCTCGGCATCCTTGCTCCCGTAGCGCTGCATGAGATCCATCATCAGCGCCTCTTCGCCGGTCCAGGGGTAGCCATATACCCACCGAAACTCGTCCAGGGGGATCTCTAGGGCCCGATAGGCCGATTCTCCCGAGCCGATGGTGCCCATGCGGTCGTCGCCTTCCGCGCCTGCAAAACGGGTGCGTCGTCCAGTTCGGGGCTTCCATCGGTACCCCGTGGGCAGAAAACTGCCGACTGCGAATCGAGCCTTGGAGCCGTGGCGGTGGGCCAGAGTACGAGCCACTTCCACCAGTTGGGCGTCCAGTTCAATGCCGTGGGCGTCGAAGCCTAGGAGGTCGGCCATGATGGTGATGACTCCGGTACCCGAGCCCCACTCCAGAAAGCGTCCCCCGAACGGTCGGAGGGGCAGGAGGGCCTGGAGCACTACCCGGTAGTCGGCATTGACGAAAGGATGGAATTCCCGCTGGCGCACCTCTGCATCGAAGCGATGCCAGTGCTCCCAACCATCCTCGAAAAGGTCATGGAGTCGGGTCTGGATGTCGGCGTCCAGGGCACGGGGCCCCAGAATGTCGGAGACCTTCACTCCAACCCCAGGGTGATGGTCACTTCCGTGCCGTCGGGTGGCAGATCGGGTGCCGGCAGAAACCGGGTGGCGCCCCGCACATAGTCCCGCAGAGTGTACTGAGCATTGGAGATTACACCGCCCGGGCAGGAGTAGAGGCAGACCACGCACCCGGATTCCCAGTGGTGGTCGTGCTCTTCGTTTCCTCCGAAGCGTAGGGCGAGCCCCTGACCTCCTGGGTCCTGCACAAGTTGGTCCAGCCGTCGAGGAGAACTCCACCCCCCCCACTCCACCAGAAGGGTCATGGGCGACCCCGACACCCGCGTTTCGGGGGCGCGAACCAGGGGAAGCCGCCGGAGATTCCAGGCTGCCATGGGTACTCCCCCTCCGTCCTTGGCTCCCAACTCCCGGAGTCGGGCTGCCAGCTCCCGGTCTGACACCGGGGTGGTGAGAAGGGCTTTCGCTGCGGCTCCACCCCCCTCATGAACCAGGGCATGGTAGAGGGCATCGTCGCCTGTGCCCGCAGCGTAGCGTCGGGCGTGCAGGGTGGCGGGAATGCGCAAGGGGCCCACAGCCCGGGGCCGGGAGCCTTCCCGGCGAAAGGGGCTGGTGACGTCGGGCCGAAGGGTCAGGGGTAGGATCCCCGCAGCGCTCAGCTGAAGAAAAGTGCGACGGTCCAGGGGGTTCTCCAGAGCTCGACGGGGACATGGCCCAGCCGCAAATTGGGTTTCAGGAATGGGGGGCGTGTGCTTGGTTATGCATGGTACCGAACGGGCAGGGGAAGGTGCCGTGGCCATGGAGGGACCTGCCTGCTACCCATCGGAAATGAACTTGGTGGCCCGCCGGGGGTGAGGTAGATTCAGGAGCAGTTGCTGGTGCCCGAAAGAAGCGTCCTTGCGTGGGCGGAAGCGTCCCAGCCATGGGTTGGGGTTCGGTGGCCAGCTACTTCAGAAACCCAACTCAGTATGCCATCTCGGGAGATTCGGTGAGCAGCTTCGCGCGTAGAGAGACTGTGGGTGTCCAGGTCGGTGGCGTTCAGGTGGGTGGCGGAGCACCCGTGGTGGTGCAGTCCATGACCAACACCGACACTGCGGATGTGGAAGGGACCGTCACGCAGGTCACCGAACTGGCCCTGGCCGGCAGCGAAATCGTGCGAGTGACGGTGAACCACGACGAGGCGGCCCGGGCGCTCCCGGAGATCGTCCATCGCCTCCGGGATGGCGGAGTGGACGTGCCCATCGTGGGAGACTTCCACTACAACGGACACCTCCTCCTCACTCGCTTCCCCGACTGTGCCCGGGCCCTGGACAAGTACCGGATCAACCCCGGGAACGTGGGGACGAAGCACCGGGACGCGAACTTCACCGACATCGTGAAGGTGGCGGTGGAGGAGGGAAAGCCGGTGCGCATCGGGGTGAACTGGGGCTCCCTGGATCAGCGGCTCCTCACGGAACTCATGGATGAAAATGCCCTCCGCCCGGACCCCGAGGACGCGGAGACCGTGCTCCTGGAAGCCATGGTGGAAAGCGCCATCCGCTCCGCAGCGCTGGCGGAGGAAGTGGGGATTCCCCACAACCACATCATCCTTTCCGCCAAGGTGTCGTCGGTGCCCCAGCTCATCCAGGTGTATCGGATGCTGGCTCCTCGCTCGGATTTCCCCCTCCACCTGGGACTCACGGAAGCCGGGATGGGTGCCAAGGGGATCGTGGCTACCACCGCCGGGTTGGCCCCTCTCCTCATGGAGGGGATCGGAGATACCATCCGGGTTTCCCTCACGCCGAAGCCCGGCGGAGACCGGACGGAGGAGGTGAAGGTGGCCCAGCAGATTCTCCAGTCCCTGGGCATCCGAAGCTTCGAGCCCCAGGTCACCTCGTGCCCCGGGTGCGGTCGTACCACGTCCACCTTTTTCCAGGAGATGGCCCAGGAAATCCAGGGCCATATCCGGGAACGGATGCCCGTCTGGCGAAAAACGTATCCCGGGGTGGAGGAGTTGGATGTGGCCGTCATGGGATGCGTGGTGAACGGCCCAGGCGAATCCAAGCACGCCAACATCGGGATCTCCCTCCCCGGTACCTTTGAGGAGCCCAAAGCCCCGGTCTACGTGGATGGCCAGCACTTCACCACCCTCAAGGGGGAAGGGTTGGTAGAAGAATTCAAGGGTATCCTTGAATCTTATGTGGAAAGGAGATATGGCGCTTCATCTACAGTGAAGGTGTAACTTGAGGCGGAGTTTAGCCCCCGCTTCCCAGCCTTCCCTCCTT